>JAFRYZ010000014.1 GCA_017442825.1 Prevotella sp.
AGTTGGCATAACTTTCATCGTTAATAACAGTTGCTGTCCTATCATTACTGTCCAACTGATACTTCAAGCCACCAATCATGGTTTCTACGGGTTCTCCTTCTGAGATTTTAGCAAACTGACTCCAACCTTTTGCCTCATAAATAGACGTTGTCCCTTCTGGTACGAACAGCGTTGCGGATGAGGGTTGATAATCATACTTCTGTTCCGCAGAGCTCCAGCTTGATGAAGTAGCAAAGACGTTGGCTGCTATTTCACAAGGATTCGATTTATGAGAAATCACAGAATGCAATATAGATATTCTATAGAACGCATAGTTGCCAATGTTAGTCAGTGTAGAAGGCAAAGTTATCTTCTCAAGTGCATAGCAATAAGCGAATGCATAGGGTCCTATTGACTCACAGCCATTTGGAACAATTAGCTCTTTGATTCCAGAACAACTCTCAAAAGCATCGTCACCGATACTCTTAATAGATGACGGTATTGTTACAGATGATAGTTTATAACAACTATAGAAGGCTCTTTTCCCTACAGATACAACTTGGTAAGTAACTCCCTTATACTGCATCTGAGCAGGAATATTTATTGTTTTTAATTCTTTATAACTTTCATCATTAATTACCATTGCGGTCTTAATGTCAGGATATAAAAGATACTTCAGCGAATTGACAACATATTCTTTGGGTTCCCCTTCACCTATTCGTGAAAACCTCGTCCACCCAGTAATGGCTTCATATTCGGACTTAGAACCTATTGGAACATAAAGAATTGCTGCCGATGGCTCAATTATAATATCAGACAGTTGTTCATTCCAGTACCTGTACGAGAATGTATCATCATCAATTGTAAAGGGATGGTCGATATGGGAAATAATCATTTTAAGATTTTTACAATTCAAGAACGCATCTTTTTCAATTTTAGTTAGGGTAGATGGCAAAGTTAGTTGTTCAATATAATAATTTCCCCAAAATGCTTCTTTGCCTATTCCTTTCACCGTATAGGTTGCATTATCAGCTGTAAATGTTTCTGGGATAATCACATTGGTAACATTATTGTTTACTTGCCCAATAAGAATGGCATTCTTTGTTACCTCATTACATTTGTAAATAAAGTTATCCACTATCTTTTCGACAGGTTCAGCCACTTGGATAGTTCTGGTAGCTTTGACAACTTTCCCTTCTGTATCAGAAGTTATCTTTACTTCGAATGTACCAACAGCTGTTGGGGTAAAAGAGAAAGAAGCAATACCTTTTTTCCCCGCTTCAATCGTTGCGTTTACCGATGCTGTTCTTTCCCATGTGCCATTATTGTTTAACCAAAAATAAATTCTTTCACGTGAGGTGGTTCCTTTATTCGTTAGAGCAACTGTAATTTCCACATCTTCATTGACAATGATATCTTCTGGAATATTTAAATTGATTATAGTGTAGTCAGAAGGAGTACTTTTAGGTTCAATGTTGACTATCGCTGTTTGACCGTATGAATAACCGTCACGCCCATCTGTATAGGGATTTGCGATAGACAAAACAAAGTAGTTGTCATAAGATCCGCTCCACCCCCAGTTGATATGGAATAGTCCATTGCCGTCATAGCCGTCACAAATAAACTGGTGACCACTACTTGAACTTTGTCCTGAATAAAGAACAGGTCTTCCTGCAGCCAATTCCTGGTATATAAGAGTTTCCCACGCATCGGAACTATATTTGTTTCGAATAACTTCATGCATATCATCACTATAATCAAATATTTCTTTAAAAACTTCAGGATCAAGATATGCTCCAGATCCGCTTGAATTATAGTTCATCTTCATAGCCTGTCCGCAGTACCGCATTAATTGAGCTACGGCAGTAGCCGACTCTCCTGTTTCGTCGTAATTGTAACTCTTCTTCATCTCACCCCAATTGAAATCAACAGCAGGAAGTTTTGGAAGGGGGCTGCTAAAGCTTTTAGGGGTATATGATGGAATAGAAGGACAGTGCTCCGGCCATTTATAGTAATACAGCACCTGAGCCAAGGCTGTAGCAACACATCCTGTGATGTATCGATCTTTTGTATTAGGATTTATCGGACATTGAAGATTGTATGGCGAAAGTTGGTCCCATTTACTTTGAAGAAGTGGTAGGATTGGAGAAGCGGATGTAGTTACCGTTTTCCGAACTTCCGCAAGACCTTCTTCAATACTGGTTATTTGACTGGCATAGCTGTCTAACCAATAACGAAAATTATCAGGGATATTTGTAATGTCCAGACTATCTTTCTCCGAATAGCCGAGTATTGGTGTTGTACGATTATCACCAGATACAATCACAAAGCCCCCACCTTGCCTGTTAAAGATGTAATAACTGTAGCCTCCATTAGTGGCTTTAGCTTTATGTGCCAAAGTCAAATCTGATTGTTCTCTTGAAGGGTTGTCGCTCTTAGCCTGTTGGCTTGTTCTTCTTGACTGGAGGAACTGTTGAGCAATACTTTCTGCTTCCTGCTCTGTTCTGTTTTGTGCATGTAAACAGAAGCAGAAAGAAAATGCGATTAGGAATAAATAAACTTTTTTCATAATATGCTAATAAAGATTTATACATTATTTCATTATCATCTTTTTAGATGTTCCATTGCTTTTACGGATGATGTTCAGTCCTTTTTTGTAGTTATCAATATGTTGACCATTGAGATTATAAATTTTATCAATATAGTCTATTGTGAATTTAGCAGTTGAGAAGTCTGATGTTGATTTGTTTGTAAAATAACCAGGTGAAGACTCTCCATTATCAACACGTGCATAAAGATAATCTTCATGAGTGCTTATGTATGGGGTGCCTTGTTCTCCGATAAGTTTATAACAACCATAGAACATTCCTCTACTATATGTAACAGATTTTGTGTCCCATTTATCACTAACATAAATTGTTCTTAAGTTCTCACAAGCGTAAAACATATCTCCCATGTTTTCTACTTTTCTTGTATCAAAAGAACTCAAGTCTAAGGCTTCCAATGTTTTACAGGAAGCAAACATACCAGACAGACTTTTTGCGTTTAATGGATTGAAACTACCAAACTTAATTTCTTTCAAAGCTGTGCATCCAAAAAACATTTGAAACATAGAATTACCATAAGCACTCGATGCATCAAAACTGCTTAAATCTATGCTATACAGGCTAGAGCAATTCATAAACATTTGCCACAACTCTGTAACTTTTGATGTGTCAAAATTGCTTAAGTCAATTGCATTTAAGCTTGAGCATCCAGAGAACATTCCACACATTAAGGTGACATTTTGGGTATTGAAAGTACTAACATCAAGGCTGGTCAGAGAAGAACAACCCATAAACATTCCTCCCATATACTCGACCTTATCTGTATGCAGATATTCCAAATTGATAACGTTTACAAGATTCTTGCAGCTGTGGAACCACAATTCGGTACTGGTAACGCCATAGTATTTATCAAACGATTTATCAAAAACGACAGTGGTGATATTATCGTGATATTTGTACCAACCAATTTCATCATGATCAACGAATGGACCAATATCCATCCCACTACGATTATCTTTATTTTTGTCATAGTAAAATGTCAGTATTGTGTTGTCTTCATTTAATGCAGCATAAGCCTCGTCAATTGGAACGTGTATGGTATATGTAATAGTTTTAGAATTAACATTTTGTACTTTTATGCCATTCTTATTTGTATATAGCCATATATATTCTACTTTAACAGAAAATATGTGGGTTCCTCCTTCATTGGCTTTAAGAGTGTAAGTATTATAATTATAAGGATAATTAGTAATGGTTCCATTAGGGTGAGAATTGCCAGACACTTTCCACGTAGTAACAGAGAATACCGTCTTGTCATTCTTCTTCCCATCTACATACCACGTGAGAAAATCTCCATAAGGTAAAAGACTACCTGTTGCAGATTTATTTTCAGCGCAAAAATCAGTCCATGGGTTTATTTTCATTTGTTCTCCTACCATAAGTGTTTTTTCTATATTTACACTCTTAGGACTGGTTTGTGCGAGAACGTTAAAAATAGTGGTAAATATAAATAGTATAAGAACATATATCTTTCTCATAATTCTTCTACATTTTAGGTTAATAGTTATTTACGTCTTGCTTTCCCCGCAGGCCTCTTTGTTGCAGGTGCTGCCTTCTTGGGTTCGGTATAGGTTCCTTTTTCAAAAGTTTGAACCAGTTCACCATTTTTAAAAATACCTTTTACATATTTCTTGTCATTAAGCACATACATAGTGCCTTCACCTTCCCATTCTCCGTTTTTAAAATGTCCTACATACTTTAGTCCTTCATCCTTCAGTACCATCGTCCCTATCCCTTCAGGTAAATCATTAAAAAAATCACCAGTATAGCTCACGCCTAAAGTACTCGTGTATGTACCTTTTCCTTGCATCTTGTTATTCTGAAACTCTCCTACATATTTCTCACCATTTTTTTGTATTAACGTACCCTTTCCATGCATATCACCATTTACAAATTCTCCTACATACTTATCTCCATTCGCAAACGTCAATGTTCCTTTTCCGCTTATTTGACCATTAGCAAAAGTGCCTACATATTTATTGCCATTATTCATGATCAGCGTTCCCTGACCGTGCATCTTTCCATTCTTGAAATTGCCCTTGTAAGTACCATCGCTATACTGCTTGGTATGGAAGCCATTTAGGGGTGCTGACTGGTTGGGTGTACTGGTCGCAGAAGAAGAACCTCCTAATAGTCCTTTTACAAATCCGCCAATGAAATGATCCATGAGGTCACCGCCGCCACTTCCACCACCGCCTCTGCAACTATAGCAAAGACCAGTTCCGCCACAACGAGTACAGTTTTCACGGTCAATCCCATTGCCGCATCCGTTGCATTCACCCGTGCCATTGCAGATATTACACGTTCCCTGTCCCCAAACAGGTAGTACTGCAAATATCAACATTAAAAAAAACAGTTGCTTTTTCATGATAGTTTTGGTTTATTAGTTTCCCTGTTCACACCCGGAGGTGCAAACAGGGATGAATTGTTGTTTTTATTGTCTCTCATAGTTATAGAGGCTCTGCACCTCTGTGTCGGTAAGGGCTACGCCATGAACGCGGATATTATCAACCTTCATGGAGCTACTCATGATACCATTAGCTATTCCTCCTACGCCAGTAAGTTCTCCATGAGCTTTGGTCTTAGACGAGTGAGTGGCATTACCTGCCAAAGAACCGTCTATGTAGAAGTTAATCTTATTGTTGGCAAAGGTAGCAGTCAGCATGTGCCAAGTGTTTGATTGGTAACTCGTTGCTTTCGGTCCCAACCTTACGGATGTATCAAAGATTTCCTCAGTACCATCTGCCATGAAATAGTTGGAGCCGTCAACAAAAAGACGGGGAGACCCCCTAAAAGTGTCACCCTTAAAAGTTGACACGAACAAGGCACCCCCTCCGAAGTCCTTCACCCACATGCTGATTGAAAATGTGGAATAGTCTTCTACTGCGTTTTTTGGAATCTTGAAGTATTCGTTATCCATAATTTGCAGTGCCTGCCCTTTCCCGTTGGGTGTGTCAGTTATGAAAAGGGAATAGTCACCGATGATGATTCCGTTATTCGACGGATTCTTGGAGTTGTTGCCCGTACCGTCATCGAAGGTGAAATAATCTATCAACCCTCGGTTGTAGTTGTTGGATACCTCGCCACCACTACCGCTGCCAGAGCCGCCGCTTCCTCCCGACCCACCGCCAGGAATGACACTACTGCTATTGCCTTTACCATTGTCATCGTCATTACCGTTACAGCCTCCGACTCCTGCTGCAAGAAACAATGCTGCAAATAATAAATGTTTAATCATAACTTTTGTTGTTTTTGTGTCTTGCAGCAGCCCAAACGAAGACGGTTTTCATGTTAAAGGTTATCAGTCAGGCATAGATATGAAAAAAGCGGGGCAACTGTACCTGTTGCTTGTCCCGCTACTCAAGACCTCTGCGTTGCCACCTCTCTGTAAGAGCCAACAACGCAGAAGCCAACATCTAATGCATATACAAAAAGCTATTTCTTCCTTTTGAGGGAAAGCTATTTATACATACACTCAGACAGACATCTATCGTTGCATTGCTCTTTGAATGAGTATGGAGTTTGCGAAGTTCCGAATAGCAAGAGCAAAGCGTCAGATAAACGCTTTTCCATGATTTATGCGCCCACCATCAACTCTGCTGTTTACAGCTTTGTTGGATGATGGGCACTGCAAAGATAAGTATTCTCTATTGGAAAGCAAAATTATTTCGTACTTTTTTGACGAAGTTGGCATATTCTTCGTTCCTTTTCTTTTATTTCGACAGGAACTTCGACAGCTTATCTAAAAAAGAGGGACTTTTGTTGGATTTGGATTTATACTCATATTCATCGTTTTTCTTTTTCCACTTTCCTTCGTCATACTTGACAGTCAGTTTGTTGTCACTCCACATTCCATATTCGTATTTCTTGTTGCTATATCGCATAGTACCCTTTCCAAGGCGTTTGCCACGAGAAAATTCACCAATGTAACTGTCGCCGTTTGTCCAGGTGTATATACCATTTCCATGCATCTTCCCGTCCTTCATATCTCCAAGGTATTTATCCCCATTAGCATAAGTAAACTCCCCAAAGTCACCTGGCTGTCCGTACTTAAACTTACTAAATAGCTTATCTCCATTTGCAAACATATATGTTCCACGTCCATTTGGCAAGCCGAAAATCATTTTGCCGTCGTAAGTGTCTCCGTTATCATATTTTATTTTGCCATTCTTTTCTTTGAGGTCTTCGTCTGTGAAGCTGCCACTTTCTTTGGTTTCAACAATTTCACCGTTCTTCCATGTGCCTTTGACATAATTGTGTGTACTTGCATAATACCAAGTTCCCGAACCTTCTGGACGGGCTCCTCCATAGCCCACATAGATGTCACCGTTCTTATACTTCACCACACCTTGTTTTGAAAAGTCCATTTGCCCCATTCCTTTGAACTCCCAATACATCATAGTACCATCTTTCAATGTAAGCTCGCCTGCACCGTCAGGGAAATTGATGACTATATTCCCACGGAAAACATCTCCATTATCATACCTATACTCACCTTTCCCATTGAGGGAATACAGCCCTTCAAAGTCAACAGCACTCGAACTGAAGTCACCATAAGCAGTTCCGATACCTATATTTCTACTGCCTTTCCCTGGTTTCCCGTCTGTAAAATTGCCTTTGAAAACACCACCATTGGTTCCGAGCAGTTTTCCATATCCGCTGTATTTCCCATTTCTAATGACACCTATGTATTGTGTTCCATCATAATTCCACAGTGCTCTGGCCTCAGAAAACTTTCCATCGCTTCCTATTGTTCCTGCATTTCTGTCGCATAGCATACCTCTGTCCCCCTGTTTTATTGGCAATCCTCTCAACATGCCGCGAATTACTGCCTTATCATCTTTCCATAATCCAGTATAGCATTCTCCGTTATTCCATATAAATCGCCCCCAACCATTGCGTTTGCCATTGGTCAGATGACCTTCATATATGCCATTTCCATAGTGTTTTATCTGCCATCCATTAGAACCTGTAGTCTTTTGGTAAGTATTACTTTGCGATTTTCCTTTGGCAGCAAGCCCTTGTGCAATTGACATTCCGTCACTTAACATCCTTCCGCCGTCATAACCAGTACCCTTGCATTTATAACATTGTGCACCATTATATCTTCCGCTTCCCAGACACAAAGTACATTCGTGCCCCAACATTACACCAGCCATCATTCCTGCAATAGGGGTCAATATCTTATCTACCTTTTCCTGATGAATTTGCATACATTCGTCAAGCGTCGTAAACCCTTGTTCGTAGAATACTACGGCATCGCTCGTTCCTACAAAAAAATTAATGAAGCCAAACTCACAATTATCAGCATTTGGCCTCGTGGGATTTGCAATCATGCGAGATGCTGCTATCTTGAATCGGTTGACCAACACTTTCTTCACGGCTTCTGCCCTTGCAATAGCTAATTGCTGAAAGTTGGTGTTGCCAGAAGCAGAACCTTCTATCACTATTTTCACATTTGGATGGCTGCGCATGAACTTGGCTACATCTTCAAGGCTGCCCATACTCGATGCGGGAACAGTGGTTTGTCCTGCTTGAAATTTTACCACACATGGCAGATAGTCACCTATCTCACCATAATAAATAGGATCATTTCGGACGATTTCTGTGGTGGTGTTTCTGTTAGAAGCAGAACGGCTTTTTCCGCTTGCTTTCTTGGATTGTGCAAAACTGCTTAACGAGATGCTTGCCAGCAAACATGACAATAGGATTGTTCTAATCATGATATTATGTCCTTTTAGAGTCTTGCAGCAGCCCAGACGAAGACGGTAAAGATTAACGTTTAGGCATAGATATGAAAAAAGCGGGGCAACTGTACCTGTTACTCGTCCCGCTATTCGAGGCCTTCGCATTGCCCACTCACTGTAGAACGAGCAACGTAGAAGCCCACGCCGAATGCTATATACAGAATGCCCTCTTTCCCCTTTGGGCGTGGGCTGGTATATATCACCCTGACAGGCATCTATCGTTGCCTTGTCCTATGACAGTGAGTGGAGTTTGCGAAGTTCCGAATAGTCAAGAACAAAGCGTCAGATAAACGCTTATCCAATAAATATGCGCCCAACGACTCGGCTGCACAACAGGTAACATTTAAGTGTATGGGCGTTGCAAAGATAGGGATTTTCTGAATTAATGCAAAATATTATCATGTTTTTTATGTTGTTAGTGCAAGAAAATGTGGTCAAGGACATGGTATCAGCAACGCATTTGCGGAACAAGGAAGGTTTTCCGGAGGGACGAAACTACGTTGCTAAGTTTTTTTCAAGCCGGATGGTGCAACTTTTTTAGGGCGTTTCTTTGCCATGCGCAAAAAGAATTGTAATTTTGCATGGTGCTTGTAGTTGGACATCTGCTTTACATAAGCACTGACTTTGGGAGAATGCCCTTCCTCGATAAACAAAATAAGAATCATATAAACCTAAACAAAGATGAAAAAAGTATTTTGTGTACACACCGCAATGGCGTTGGTAGGTCCGTTGACGGAGATTTTCAAGCAGTACCTGCCGGAAGTGAAGCTGAACCATATTGCCGATGACTCGCTGATACAGGAGGTCATCGCCAACAATGCCGTGACGCCAGCCGTGCGCCGCCGCCTGTTGTCTTATTACAATGCTGCGGCTGATGCCGGTGCCGACGTGGTTTTCAACACCTGTTCGTCGGTAGGTGATATTGCTGACTATGGCAACGGATACGCCCGCATTCCTATCTTCCGCATCGACCAGCCGATGGCTGCCGAGGCTGTCGCCAAGTACGACCGCATAGGAGTCATCTCTACGCTGCCCACAACCCTCGACCCGACCTGCCGCCTGTTGCAGAACGAAGCACAGAAAGCCGGACGCAAGGTGGTGCTTGTTGAAGGCTTGGCAGACGGTGCTTTTGCTGCCGGACAGAGTGGCGACGGGGAGACCCACGACCGTTTGATTGCCGAGGCCGCCAAGAAGATTGCTGGCCAAGTAGATATGTTTGTGTTGGCGCAGGGGTCAATGGCGCGCATGGAGCAACGTCTCTCTGACTTGACTGGTAAACCTGTGTTGTCGAGTCCGGTCCTTGGCGTAAAGGGGCTGAGGAAGTTCTTGGGGGTATAAGCCCCCCACCAAAGCCCACTAACCGAGCCCCCAGACCCTTCCCCCCACTGAAAGGGGAGAAGTCCCCCCAGCCCTAAATGGGGAGTAAAAAAAAGCAAGTATATGAAAAAGAAGAACGTGATACTCATCATGCTCGTCATTCTGGGCATGGTTACTTTTCTTGACCGTATCAATATCAGCGTGGCGGGATCGTCCATCATGGCAGACCTCAACCTCTCGCCGGCAGAGTGGGGGTGGGTACAGAGTGCTTTCATTCTCTCCTACGGGCTGATGCAGATTCCGATGGGAGCCCTGGGCGACCGTTTCGGTCATCGCAGCATCATGGCACTCATCGTGTTATGGTGGTCGTTGTTTACCGCCTTCACGGGAATGGCTGGCGGATTGGTTTCGTTGCTGGTCATCCGTTTTATGTTCGGCATAGGCGAAGCCGGTTCTTCTCCTTGTTCTACCGGTGTCATCAGCCGATGGTTTAAAAAAGAAGAAGTGGGCAAGGCGCAAGGCTATGTGTGGGCAGCAAGCCGCATGGGTGGTGCACTTACGCCGTTTGTCGTCATTCCCATGATGGTATGGGTAGGTTGGCGCTCAGCTTTCTATCTGTTGGGTGCTGTCGGCATTGTGTGGGCCATTGTGTGGTGGCTGTACTATAGGGAGAATAGCCAATCTAGCCAATCTAGTATTTCTAGCCCCTCTAGCTCTTCAGGCAGTCTTTGGAAGAGGTTGGTAAATGCTCCACAGTTCTGGATTCTCTGTGTGATGTATTTCTTCTATGCTTTTGGCAGTTGGTTCTTTTTCAGTTGGTTCCCTACGTTCATGGAGTTGGGCAGAGGTTTTGAGAAGTCGGAACTGACCTATGCCGTAGCGGTACCTTTTGTCATGAGTATGATAGGCAACATCAGCGGTGGCTATCTGACCGACAGGTTGTCGGCAAGATATGGATTGAAAGTAGGGCGTAAGGCTATCGGTTCCGTGTCGTTAGCAATTTCGGCAGTCTGTATGTTCCTTGCTGCCTTCATTCCCGGTAAGATGGCTGTCTTCATCTTCCTGTCGCTGTGTTTCGGCATCTTCGACTTGATGTTGCCGTCTGCATGGGCACTGTGTATAGATTTGGGAAAACAGCATGCTGGTACCCTTTCGGGAGCGATGAATACAGCAGGAAACCTAGGTGGTTTCTGTTGTGGCATCCTCTTCGGACAGTTGGTGCAATCGTCGGGCAATTACAACCTGCCATTGTATATGATAGCGGGTATGTTGCTGATAAGCGCGGTACTCTTTGCCTTTATCAATCCTGAGAAGAAAATCATTTGAACATCCCGAGTTTCTCGAACACCTCAGCCAACGAGTTGTCGTTCCCGACATTGCCTGGGAAGATGATATAGGGGAAGTGTTCGGTCATGATGCATGGAACGCTGGCAATAATCTGCCCCATGACGGTAGCCGTCTTCACGCAAAGCCCTTTGGTCATGATGTCGTTGGAGGTGATGCCGCCTTTCCCGACAAGATAGGTGGGGACAAAAGGCAAACGTCTGACGATATCGACAAGAAAGTCGGAAACCTGCTGACCCAGGTGTTGGCGTTGGTCGGCATCAGCCAGACGTACTTCTTTTCTGGAAGTATAGATAACAGGCGTCAGTTCTTTGACTGTCTTCTCCTCAATGTCTTTCAGCAGGTCGTTCATCAGCAACTCCGGTTCGTCAAGAACACGTTGTACATCCACCTCGATGCCCGTTGTCCCGTCCTTTGCCAACAGCTGTTCCAACTGTCGGGTGGTCTTGGCGACATGAGAGCCGACGACAAAACAGCCTACGCCATCCTGTCGTTTCAACATAGAACGGTCGAGTAGAGGTTTGTCGTCGATGCCGCTGAGGGCTTTGGGAAGTGACGACGAGCTGCGAATAACCACCGCCGTATCCTTCGGAGTCGCTTCTAATTCGTTGTTTAACGATTGAACAAAAGCATAGAGTTCGTCATAACCTTGCGCATCGACAATCTGGTAATCGTCGGCAAGGGCTCCTTTCTCGGTGATATAGTCTCTCAACACAGACGTGTGATAGGCAAAGACGTTGTCACGGGCAAACTCCGTTTCGGCAACGGGAATGATTTTGTCGCCTTCTCGCATGTAGTGCGTGCCGTTGATGGTGACACGTCCTGCCTCGATGAAGGCAGGACAGAAGGGGAGGGGACGGCGTATGTGATAGCCGTTTTCCGTGAGAACCTGCTGCATGACGTCCGTTTCCAACGGGAAATGGCCGCGCAGACAGGAATCGCTACGGCTGACAACGATAAGGGTGCAGCCAAACTCCCGATTTACTCTAACGACTGCTTCCATTGCTTGGCGTGTTACTGCTTCAGCTTCTTCACGCGTCATAGCACGGGTATTGGTGAGTATATAGAAGAACGGTTGTTCATGCAGGAATGCCGTCCGAATATACTCGTCTTTCCATTCCGTTATCAGCAGACAGCCATGAACGGTCTGTATGCCTGTGGGGTCGTCGTCGAGAACAACTATTTTACGATTTGACAAAGGCTGCATTGTTTTGATGTTTTGCGGAATGGCGGAAATTCCGATATGCCGTTATTCCGGTGGTTTATCTTCCAAGTGGCTTGATATGTTGCATGGCACGGGCCTCTTCCGGTGTTGCAGGTTCGCAGCCCATCAGTCGGACCAGTTCCACCAGTCGTTCCACCAGTTCTGCGTTGGTATGTGCCCGTTTGCCGGGAGCATAGTAGAAACTGTCCTCAAAACCGACACGTACCGCCGAAGCCCCCATGCCGATGGCACAGGCAAGAATGGAGAAGTCTTTCATGGAGTCGTGGGTGACGCCCCATGATGTACCCGGTTCCATCAGCGAACAGAGCATGGCGAGGTTGCGTCCCGTGGCCGAAAGGTTGCTGCTGTTGCCCGGTCCTACGCAGAAATTATAGTGCAAAGGCCGATGCAGTACGCCTTCGTCAGCCAGCCGTGTGGCGCACTCCACATGGCTCAGGTCGAAGAGCTCCATCTCCGGAACCGTATTCGTCTCGTCGAGCCGCTTAGCCCAATAGCGCAGGTCGGGCATGGTGTTGATATATACCGTTTCGCCGAAGTTGACCGAACCCATGTTGAGTGATGCCACTTCCACCTCCGGCACATCAAGGCTGACACAACGTTCTGCCAACGTCAGCGTAGAGAGTCCGCCCGTAGAGCCTTGTACAATCATATCCGTTTCCTTGCGGATGAGTCCGATGGTCTGGCGGAACACGTCCAGTTCGAACGTCGGGTTACCTTGCAAGTCGCGTGTGTGAAGATGCACTTCGCATGCTCCTGCCTTGTAGCAGTTGATGGTATCTTCCGCTATCTCTTCAGGAGTCAGCGGGTTCTTACACTCTGACGGAATCTCTTTTCCCACGTGGCAGACGGGAGCCACGGTGATGATAATTTTTCTCATAGTTGGTTTTATGGTGTTTACTCTGTTGCAAAAGTAGGTATTATTTCCGATAAAACAGCATGTTTTCAGCCTCTTTTCTGTAAAAAATGAAAATAAAAGGGTTAAAAGTGCAACTGAAATATGGATGTTTCTTCGTATCTTTGCACGCAAATCACAGTACGAACGACAGAAACATAAGGAAAAAATGAAGCGAATCAGTATGATGGCTGTTGCGCTGCTGATGGTAGCAGCAACGGCATTGGCACAATCGAAAGTGTTTTTCACCAAGGAGATTACACCCGAATCGTTGGTGAAAATCTATAAGGCTCTGGGTGTCGAGGCGACCGGCAGGGTGGCGGTAAAAATCTCTACCGGTGAGGGGGGCAACACTCACTACCTGAAACCGACCCTCATCCGCAACCTTGTCGACGAGGTGAACGGTACCATTGTGGAGTGTTGTACCGCTTACGGCGGTTCGCGCCAAGACCCCAAGAAGCATTGGGAGACCATCCATGAGCACGGTTTTGACTCTATCTTCGCCGTAGACATCATGGATGAGTTTGGCGAAATACGTATTCCCGTCAAGGACAAGAAGCATCTGAAGTATGACATCGTGGGTGAACATGTTGCCAACTACACGTTCATGATCAACCTGGCACATTTCAAGGGACACGCTATGGGCGGCTTCGGCGGCGTGCTGAAGAATGCCAGCATCGGTGTTGCCTCCTCAGCAGGCAAGGCTTACATCCATACGGCAGGCAAGACTGCCGACACCCAGTTGGCATGGACACCGGAAAACTTGGCAAAAGGCGATACCCAGGACCTCTTCCTGGAGTCTATGGCAGCAGCAGCACAGGCCGTCCACAACTACTTCGGCGGCAAGGTGCTCTACATCAACGTGATGAACAACATGTCCGTTGACTGCGATTGCGACGGCCATCCAGCCAAACCGGAGTTGCAGGACATGGGCATCATGGCAAGCCTCGACCCCGTTGCCGTTGACCAGGCATGTCTCGACAAGGTGTTTAACCATAAGGGAAAGGCAGGCGACGACAACCAACCACTCATTGAACGCATCAACCGTCAGCATGGTACTTATATTACCGATTATGCAGAGAAGATAGGATTGGGTTCAAAGAAATATAAACTCATAAATTTAGACAAAAAGAAATGATAAAATTTCTTATGGTGCTCACGGCATGTTTCGTGGGCACCCTTTCTTTTGCACAAGGACAGACAGACAACAACGAACGTGCAACACCAACTAAGCAAGACAGATTCCAATCGGACAAAGAATTACAGGAAGTCGTCGTGACAGGCACACGCAATGCCGCCGACGTGCGCCACTTGCCGATGACCGTCAACGTCGTCGGCCGCGATGTGCTTACCGCCGACCACCAGCCATCCGTACTCCCCACCGTCATGCAACAGGTGCCGGGGCTTTTCCTCACCAGCCGTTCCATGATGGGATACGGCGTTTCGACGGGTGCGGCAGGCGGGTTGAGCATGCGCGGTATCGCAGGAGGCGCAGGACAGTTGCTCGTCCTCATCGACGGACACCCCCAGTACAACGGCATCTACGGACATCCCATTTCCGACAGCTACCAGACATTGATGGCTGAGCGCGTCGAAGTGTTGCGCGGACCGGCTTCGGTACTCTATGGCAGTAATGCAATGGGCGGTGTGCTGAACATCGTGACGCGCGGACTGAAGCACGACGGAGTGCGCACGCATGTCAACCTGGGTGTGGGCAGCTACGGTACCGTGCAGACGGAAGCCACCAACCAGGTGCGCAGCGGCAAGTTCAGCAGCACCGTTGCCGCCGAATACAACCGTACCGACAACCACCGTCCGCGTATGGGGTTCGAACAGTATGGCGGCCATGCCAAGCTGGGCTATGATTTCACCCCGCACTGGTCTGCCTTCATCGATGCAGACATCACCCACTTCAACGCCTCCTATCCCGGCACCGAGTCTGTTCCGATGTACAGCGCCAACCAGTGGATTACGCGCGGAGTGGTGTCGGCAGCTGTCAGAAACGACTACGGGAAGACCAACGGCGAGCTGAGTGTCTTCACCAACTTTGGCAGGCATAAGATAGACGACGGCACGAAAGACGAAGCGGCACCCACACAACGCTACTTCCGTTCGAAAGATGCCCTGACGGGTGTCTCGTGGTATCAGAGTGCGCGGCTCTTCGAAGGAAACCGCCTGACCGTCGGCGTTGACTACCAGCACATCTACGGACATGCCTATTACACGTCGAAGGCTACGGGCGAGGTGATGGACACGCCGAACAAGCAGAGCGGCAGGTCCTACCGCAACGAGATAGCAGGCTACGTGGAAGTGCGCCAGGATGTGACCTCCTGGCTGACCGTCGATGCCGGCTTGCGCCTCGACCACCACAGTATCACGGGCACGGAGTGGATTCCGCAGGGCGGACTGGTGATACGCCCGATGGCTACCGGCGAACTGAAGGCGATGGCAAGCAAGGGGTTCCGCAACCCCACCATGCGCGAGATGTATCTCTATCCGCCCTCGAACACCGAACTGGAACCCGAACGGCTGTGGAACTACGAACTGTCCTGGCGGCAGCGCATGGGCAGCGTCAGCTATGGCGTGAACCTGTTTTATATAAAAGGTGACAACATGATACAGACCGTAGCCCGGAAGAACGTCAATACAGGCGAGGTGGAGAACTACGGGTTGGAACTGGAAGCCGCATGGCGCATCGACGACCATTGGACGGTGAACACCAACCACAGCTTCCTCCACATGAACAATCCCGTCCTTGCCGCACCGGAATACAAGGGATGGATTGGCGGCCGCTTCCGTCAAGGCAAGTGGAGTGCCGATGCCGGACTGCAAATCGTCAGCGGACTCTTCACACAGGTGGAGACCGAACGGAAGAAAGAGAACTTCTGCCTGCTCAATGCCAGCGTCAACTACCAGCTCTGTAAGCCCGTCAGCCTGTGGCTGCGTGGCGAGAACCTGCTGGCACAGCGTTATGAAATCATCGCCGGCTACCCCATGCCGAGGGCTACCTTCATGGGAGGAGCCAGCATCAGGTTCTGAATCAACAACGGAAAACACTGAAGCGGAAGACTTTTAACCGCAGATTGCGCTGATTACGCGGAAGAGTCATCCCTGACGGGATGAAAAAAATCCGTTTTCATCCGTGCAATCTGTGGTTCAGATAAAAAACAGCGTGCAATTCATTTGTATATCGTTGTTACTCTCGTGCAGAAAAACTCAAATAAATTTGGTTTTTCGTTTGCTTCTTTGTAACTTTGCAGCCGTTTAGCAAAAAATGTACATTTAAAATAGCTTGATGAAGAACGACAGAATGAAGAACCAGTACCGCGTGAACGAGCAGATTCGCGTTAAAGAGGTACGTGTAGTAAGCGACGACGGCGCAACGGTAATGCCCACCCGCCAAGCCTTGGAGTTGGCACGGCAGGAGGGGGTTGACCTCGTAGAGATCTCACCCAACGCCCAGCCGCCGGTTTGTCGTATCATCGACTATTCGAAGTTCCTGTATCAGCAGAAAAAGCGTCAGAAGGAACTGAAGCAGAAGCAGGTGAAGCAGGAAGTGAAGGAGATTCGTTTCGGACCTCAGACCGACGAGCACGATTATCAGTTTAAACTGAAGCATGCTATTGAATTCCTTGAAGAAGGCAATAAGGTGCGTGCATACGTGTTCTTCCGTGGACGAAGCATCCTCTTCAAAGAACAGGGAGAAGTGCTCCTCCTCCGTTTTGCCAACGACTTGGAGGAATATGGAAAGGTGGAACAGTTGCCGAAGCTCGAAGGCAAGAAGATGTTCCTTTATATGGCTCCCAAGAAAGCTGGCGTTCAAAAGAAGAGTCAGCAGAAGCGCGACAATGAACGCCGTGAGGCTGAAGCACGTGAGGCTGCCAAGGCACAGCAGGAAGAACAGGCGACTCAAAACGGACTCTTTGCCAATATCAAAGGCGGTGAGGATATCCTTGAAAAGTTGAGAGAGGAGAGTTAAAGGTCGAAGGTCTAAGGTCTAAGGTCAAAGGACTAAGGATGATAGAAAAGAGAAAAAGAGAAGATTCAAGGTGCGTAACGCCCGGTATATGCGTTGCCACCGCTATTTAATAACAATTTAAATCATAAAAAAATGCCAAAAGTAAAGACAAATTCCGGAGCAAAGAAGCGTTTCCGCTTCACCGGAACAGGTAAGATTAAGAGACATCACGCTTACCACAGTCACATCCTGACTAAGAAAACAAAGAAGCAGAAGAGAAATCTGGTACATCAGACTCTCGTTGATCGTTCCAACCTGAAACAGGTTCGTGAATTGCTTTGTCTCCGTTAAGAAACCATTAGTCGAACTTTAAAAGAAGAAAATTATGCCAAGATCAGTAAATCACGTTGCATCAAAAGCAAAGAGAACACGCATTTTGAAGCTCACTAAAGGTTATTTTGGAGCTCGTAAGAATGTTTGGACGGTAGCAAAGAACACTTGGGAGAAAGGTCTTACCTATGCTTATCGTGACCGTCGATTAAAGAAGCGCAACTTCCGCGCATTGTGGATTCAGCGTATCAACGCCGCTGCCCGTCTTGAGGGTATGAGCTATTCTCAATTCATGGGTGCTCTGCACAAGGCTGGTATCGACTTGAACCGTAAGGTTCTCGCTGACCTCGCTGTCAATAACCCCGCCGCTTTCAAGGCTATCGTTGACAAAGTGAAGTAACCCAGCCCCTGACAACTTGCACACGAAAAGCAAACTTGTCAGCAGCATAAGAAAAACCGCAGCTCTCACACCGAGGTCTGCGGTTTCTTTTTTCGCAAACGCAACATCTCTATGTTCAGCCCCTGAACCCATTGGGCGTCATCCCCGTAAGCCGTTTGAAGTATTTGCAGAAAAAGGCAGGATTGGCAAAGTTCATCTCTTCGGCAATCAGCCATACGGGCTTGTCGGTATGGCGCAGCTCCACCTTGATTTGCGTGACGATGGCACGGTCCAGCCATTCCTTTGCCGTCGTGCCGCTCGTTTGCCTGACCACCGTTCCCAGGTAGCGCTCAGTGAGGCACATCTTCTCCGCATAGAACCCTATTCGGTGTTCCCTTCGGCAGTGTTGGCTCACGAGGTAGATGAAGCGGTCGAAGAGTGTCTGCCCGCGCGATTGCGAATGCTGCAGAACAGATTGATACCTATGGTACAGTCCGTCGTAGTGGTGCATGAGAGCCGCCACCAGCGCACTCGCCGTAGGTCTGTGGTATTCCCGTTGACGTATGGTTTGCCACAGCGCGTCTATAATGCTCCTTGTCGTCCGTATATCCCTTTCGCCAATCCGAAGCTGGAAGTCGCGAACCTGCCCGTTGAATGCAGAAGGAATCTGCCCCGCAGGGAAGGGCATAAGGAAATCGTTGAAGAGAACAACTCCGTAGATGAGCAAGTCGTCGGAGAAAGAGATGGGGCTAGCGATGGTACCAGGTCCCAGAAATGCAATAGTGCCCTTGGTCAGTTGTTTTTCCACCAAGTTAAAGTTTGCCCTCAACTCCCCTCTCATGATGATGCCCATGCGGTAGTCATTGATAAGAAACGGAGGTTCCTGTTGAACGGCGAGCCTGAAGATGTCGGGATTACCATATACGATACCCAGTTCATTATTCAAATATAGATTTCGGCGTATCTTTTCCAGATGAGGTTCAATAATATTCCTCATTTTGGAGAAATCCATCAGTTTTGGTTGCTTTGCCATAGCGTTGTTCATAACAAGATATCGTCTGCAAAGATAATGAAAACTGAAAGCAGAACAAAATAATAATCATACAAAAAGAACATTTTCTTATACTGCGAGATAACATTTCTTAGGAATAACCTTAGTACCTTTGTACCCACAATCTTCTCTATCGAAGTAAATTGCAGCGTATGAAAAAATTATTGAAAGTTACGGCATGTGCCTTGTTGGCGATGGTTCCTGCGGATGCTGTTCTTGCACAGACATTGGAAGAATGCCAGCAAGCAGCGGAACGCAACTATCCGTTGGTCAAGAAATTCGCTATGCTCAGCCGTATGACAGACTACACCGTGTCAAACATACAGAAAGGTTGGCTGCCCCAGTTGACGGCTTCGGCACAATCAACCTATCAGAGTGATGTAGCTTCGTGGCCGTCGGCCTTCTCGACGTTGATGCAACAGGTTGGCGTAGAACCAGCTGGATTGCGAAAAGACCAATACAAGATAGGGATAGATGTTCAGCAAACCGTCTATGACGGTGGAACCATCCACAGTCAGAAGGCGATAGCCCGCAGTCAGGGAGACGTTGGTCAAGCTCAGAATGCCGTCGAGTTATATGCCGTTCGCAAGCGTGTGAATGAATTATATTTCGGTTTGTTGCTCCTTCACGACAAAAAGCAGTTGAACGAAGACCTGCAGTACCTGCTGGCAGAGAACGAACGCAAACTGTCATCCATGTTCCAGCATGGCACAGCGGCAGAGTGCGATTATCAACTGGTGAAGGCCGAACATCTTGCAGCCGTCCAGCAGATGACCTTGTTGCAGTCACAGGAGCGAGCTTTCCGCCAGATGCTGTCCCATCTCTGTGGAATGGAAGTCAACCAGGTGTCCAAGCCACCCGTTGTGGTATCAACAGGAGAGAACAACCGTCCAGAACTGAAACTCATCCATCAGCAGTTGAAGTTGGTTCAAGCTCAGCGGAAAGCCCTTGACAGCCAGTTGCGCCCCCGTCTTTCCATCTTTGTTTCGGGGTATTACGGTTATCCGGGACTCAACATGTTCGACGACATGATGAAGCACCAATGGTCGCTGAACGGTATGGTCGGCGCAAGGCTGACATGGAATATCGGTGCCCTGTACACCAGGAAAGCAGACAAGGCTCAGCTCGACACACAATGTTCTTTGTACGAACTGCAACGCGAGCAGTTTCTTTTCAATACAACACTGGAGCAGATTCAGCAGGACGAGAATATTGAAAACTTCCGCCGGCTGATGGCAGACGACGACGAAATTATCCGCCTGCGGTCTGCCGTTAGGAAATCGTCGGAATCGAAACTGTCCCATGGCGTTATCGATGCCAGCGAACTGGTGCGCCAGATTACTCAAGAGAACAATGCGAAGACGCAACGCAGCCTGCACGAGATAGAAATGTTGCGCGAAATCTATCATCGCAAATATACCATTGACAATTCATATTCCCAATAGAACCTATGCGAACACCTTATTATTATTTAGCCGTTATGTCCGTCCTGGCGACGGCATGTGGTAAAGAAACGAAAGACTACGATGCCACAGGCACCTTTGAAGCCACCGAAGTTGTCGTGTCTGCAAAGTCAACGGGCGAGTTGCGGTCGTTTGCCGTACGAGAGGGCGAGATGGTCCTCTTCGACAGTGTGGTAGGCAGTATTGATGCCGTGCAGCTGCAGCTGAAAAAAGAGCAGTTAAGCACAAACAGCCGCCAGCTGGATGCCAATAAGGCTCAGTTGGATGCCAGCAGGCATGCCACAGACAGCCGTCAACTGGATTTAGAGAGGCAGGTGGCGAGCATTCGCCAGCAGATAGCCAATGCCCAGCGCGAGCAACAACGGTTCGCCGAGCTGTATCGTGACGGTGCCGTTGCCCGAAAACAAGTCGATGACATCGGTTATCAGATTAGCGTACTGGAAAAGCAACTGACAGCCGCACAAGACCAGCTTCGCAGCAACAACGAGAGTCTCGCCCAGCAAAGCAGGGGTATAGCCGCCCAGCAACGCGGCATCGATGCCCAGCAGGCAGGCATCAGCGTACAGCAGGCACAGTTGGACGACCAGATTCAGAACACCAAAATCAAGAGTCCCATCACCGGAATGGTACTGGAGACCTATGTCGAACGAGGCGAGTTTGTCAGCACCGGTAAACCCCTGTTCAAGGTGGCAGACACACAGAACATGTATATACGTACCTACGTGACGACGGCACAGCTTCAGCAGGTAAGGGTAGGGCAGAGTGTGCAGGTTTTTGCCGACTATGGAAATGGACAGAAAAAGACCTACAACGGCACCGTGTCGTGGATTTCCAGCCGATCGGAGTTTACACCGAAAACTATACTTACCGACGACGAGAGAGCCGACCTGGTCTATGCCGTCAAGGTAGCCGTCAAGAGCGACGGCTATCTGAAGATAGGCATGTATGGACAAGTGAAGTTTTAGGGAGATAGAAAGCAACGAGAACGAAAATCCTATGAACAAGATAGAGGTCAGAAATATCTGTAAGTCGTATGGCAAGGTAAAGGCACTCGACGACGTGTTCCTTGCCGTTGCCGAAGGCGAAGTCTTCGGACTTATAGGTCCCGACGGGGCCGGCAAGACATCCCTGTTCCGCATTCTCTGTTCGCTGTTATCGCCCGATTCGGGCAGTGCCGTCGTCGATGGCTTCAATGTCGTCAGCCAGATGAAGCAAGTCCGTTGCCGCATCGGCTATATGCCCGGCAAGTTCTCGCTATATCAAGACCTGACGGTAGAAGAGAATCTGCAGTTCTTTGCCACGCTCTTCGGCACCACCATCGACGAAGGCTACGACAGCATCCGTGCCGTCTATTCACAGATAGAGCCCTTCAAAGACCGCAAGGCAGGCGCCCTGTCTGGCGGAATGAAGCAGAAACTCGCCTTGTCGTGTGCCCTGATTCACAGTCCGAGCGTTCTTTTTCTCGACGAGCCTACCACAGGAGTTGATCCCGTAAGCAGAAAAGAGTTATGGGAAATGCTCACCCTGTTGAAGGAGAGAGGAATCACCATCATGGCATCTACCCCCTATCTCGACGAAGTGCGCCAATGCAACCGTGTAGCATTCCTCGACCGTGGAAAAATACGAGGCATCGGCACCCCCGACCATATTCTCGAACAGTTTGCCGCCATCTTCAATCCCCCTCCATTGGCATCGCCCACAGCACCTCGCCACGGCACCTCCCTCCCCAACCCTTCTACCAGGGAGTCGTCAAAGGGAGACAACGTCATCGAGGTGGAACACCTTGTCAAAGCGTTCGGTTCGTTCCATGCCGTCGATGACATCAGTTTCAGCGTCAGACGAGGCGAAATCTTCGGTTTCCTAGGAGCCAACGGTGCTGGCAAGACAACAGCCATGCACATGCTTACTGGTCTGACGCAGCCCACCAGCGGAACCGGCAGGGTGGCAGGGTACGACATCCGTACCGAACACGAACAAATCAAGAAACATATCGGATATATGAGTCAGAAGTTTTCTCTATACGAAGACCTCACCGTAGAAGAGAATATCCGACTCTTCTCGGGTATCTACTCCATGAAAGACGATGATATCAAAACCAACACCGACAAGTTGTTGCGTCGTCTGGCTTTTGAAGAACACCGTAACCAGCTCGTCAGCAGCTTGCCTCTTGGATGGAAACAGAAACTGGCTTTCTCTGTCAGTATCTTCCATGAACCCTCCGTGGTATTTCTCGATGAACCTACAGGGGGGGTAGATCCAGCTACCCGTCGTCAGTTTTGGCAACTCATCTATGATGCAGCCTCACGCGGCATTACCATCTTTGTCACTACCCACTATATGGACGAAGCGGAGTATTGCGACCGCATTTCTATTATGGTGGATGGTAAGATAAGTGCCATCGGCACCCCCGAAGAGTTGAAACGTCAATTCCGTCAACCAGACATGGACCATGTCTTCACCTATCTTGCACGACAATGAACAAGCCCACGACATCCCCCTTCGTTTCCTTCATTATCAAGGAAATGCGGCATATCTTCCGTGACAAACGCACGATGCTGATTTTGTTTGGTATGCCCGTTGTCTTAATGTTGTTGTTTGGATTTGCCATTACCAATGATGTTCGCAATGTCCGTACGGTCGTAGTAACATCTTCCATGGATGTTCAAACCCAACGGGCAACCAACCGGTTGGCAGCTTCAGATTATTTCACCCTTGTAGCAACCGTTTCTACACCCTACGAGGCAGAACAGATGATTCGTGGGCAACAAGCAGATATGGCTGTCGTCTTTGGAGCCAATTTTGCTTCGTCCTCGCTCAGACAAACACCCATATTGCATCCACAACTTCAGTTTCTTGTTGATGGAGCCGACCCGAACATGGCACAACAATGGGTAGCTTACGCTCAGGGCACCTTGGCGGCATCAGTCCATGACAGTCCTGTCCACATCAAGTTGCTTTATAATCCTCAGATGAAGTCAGCCTACAATTTTGTGCCTGCCATCATGGGTATGTTGCTGTTGCTCATCTGTGCTATGATGACCTCCGTCTCCATTGTTCGTGAGAAGGAGCGTGGGACGATGGAGGTTCTCCTTGTGTCGCCTGTGCGCCCGTTGACGGTTATCGCAGCCAAGGCTGTGCCCTACATCCTGCTGGCCTTCCTGGTGTTGGTGGTGATTCTCACGCTGTCGTTCGCTGTGCTGAAGGTGCCACTGGCAGGTTCGCTGTTCTGGATTGTCGTTGTCTCGATCCTTTACATCTTGCTGGCGCTGTCGTTGGGGTTGCTCATCTCTAATGTGGCAAAGACGCAGTTTGTTGCGCTGTTGGTTTCGGCTATGGTGCTGCTGCTGCCTACGGTGATGTTGTCGGGAATGCTTTTCCCTGTGGAGTCGATGCCTCCGGTGCTGCAATGGATTGCTGCCGTTGTTCCGCCAAGATATTACATTCAGGCCATGCGCAAACTTATGATCATGGGCGTAGGCGTAGGCGAGGTGCTGCCAGAGGTTCTCGTACTCCTTGCCATGACACTGCTGCTGCTGTTGGTTGCAATGAGGAAGTTTAAGTTGACAATAGACAATTAGACAAATGAATATAAAATATCTTTTGCAAAAGGAGTTTCTGCAGATTCGACGTAACAGCTTCATGCCGAAAATCATCCTCGTGTTTCCCGTGATGATTATGTGCGTCATGCCGTGGGTGATGAATATGGAGGTGAGGAATATCGTTGTAGAGGTGGTTGACAACGACCGTTCTACTGTCTCACGGCAATTGGTTCAACGCATACAGGCGAGCAACTATTTCGTCTTCAACGGACTGAAGGCGACCTATGCCGATGCCCTGCACGATATAGAGCACAGCAAGGCTGACTTGGTGCTGGTGATACCGCCGCAATACGGGCGCAGGCAGACTGGCTCTAACGGCGAACGGGCGCAACTGCTCATTGCTGCTAATGCCGTCAATGGAACGAAGGGATCCATCGGTTCGTCGTACCTGTCGCAGATGGTCAGCAAAGAGGGGGAAATGAAGTCGTCGCAACCGGCGAGTGCTTTGTTTCTTTATAACAAGCATCAGGACTACAAGGTCTTTATGATTCCAGCCCTGATGGGCATTCTGCTGATGATGCTTTGCGGTTTTCTTCCCGCCCTGAACATCGTGGGTGAAAAGGAAGCCGGCACCATAGAGCAAATCAATGTGACGCCCGTTGCGAAGTGGATGTTCATTCTTGCCAAACTCATCCCGTACTGGCTCATAGCGTTGGTGGTGATGACGCTCTGCTTCATACTGTCCTGGGCTGTCTATGGCATAACCAGTCAGGGTCCCCTGTGGCTCGTCTATCTGCTGGCTGTCCTGCTGGCATTGTTTTTCTCGTCGTTGGGGCTTGCTGTATCCAATTACAGCGAAACGCTGCAACAAGCCATGCTCGTCATGTGGTTTTTTGTCGTGTGTATGATGTTGCTCAGCGGACTCTTCACGCCTGCGCGTTCCATGCCCCATTGGGCGTATCTTTCCACCTATGTCAACCCCATGCACTATTTCATAGATGCCATCCGTACCGTCTTTGTACGCGGCGGCACCTTTGCCAGTATAGCCCATCAGATCTATGCCCTGGCAGCTATTGCATTTGTCACTGGGTGTTGGGCGGTTTTAAGCTATCGGAAAAACGGTTGATGCCGATGTCTTGCCGTGGAAGACTGCCAGTGTGGGAGCAGGATTTTCTTAACGACCTTTTCTTTCTGTCTTCATGGATAGGGAGATGCGGTGGCGGCGCAGGTCAACTTCCTTTACGCGTACCATGACGTGCTGATGTAGTTTCACTACCTGCGTGGGGTCGCTGACATAGCGGTCGGCAAGCTGGGAGATGTGAACCAGTCCGTCTTGGTGGACACCGATATCGACAAAGGCACCGAAGTTGGTGATGTTGGTCACGATGCCCGGCAGTACCATTCCTTCAACAAGGTCTTCAATGTCTTTCACGTTGGGGTCGAACTCAAACTCCTCCAGTTGTTCGCGAGGATCACGTCCGGGCTTCTCCAATTCCTTCATGATGTCAGTAAGGGTGGGTAGTCCTACCTCCTGCGTGACGTAACGCTTGATGTCAATAAGCTTTTGCCGCTGTTTGTCCTCCATCAGTTCGACGATGGTGCATCCGCAGTCGTTTGCCATTTGTTCAACGATGGGGTAGCTCTCAGGGTGAACGGCAGAGTTGTCAAGCGGGTTCTTGGCATGGGCAATGCGCAGGAAACCTGCACATTGCTGGAACGCAGCAGGACCGAGGCGAGGCACTTTTTTCAGTTGTGCGCGTGAGGTGAAGGCTCCGTTTTCCTTGCGGTATTCCACAATGTTTTTTGCGAGCGTCGGACCGAGACCACTGACGTAAGTGAGCAGATGTTGCGAAGCCGTATTCAGGTTTACACCGACGAGGTTCACGCAACTCTCTACAACCTGATCCAGTGAGTGTTTCAACTTCGACTGGTCCACATCGTGCTGATATTGTCCTACGCCGATGCTCTTGGGGTCAATCTTTACCAGTTCAGCCAACGGGTCCATCAGACGACGTCCGATACTGACGGCACCGCGAACCGTTACGTCTTCGTCGGGGAATTCCTCTCGGGCAGTTTTCGAAGCCGAATAGACAGATGCTCCGTCTTCGCTGACGGTAAAGAGTTTCACGCCTGGAGTCTTGTGGCTTGGTGAGTCTTGTTGTACCAGACAGTCTTTAACAAAGGCTATGGTTTCGCGGCTTGCAGTACCATTGCCAACAGCAATAGCTTCGATATGATATTGTTTGATGAGTTTTTCCACTGTCACCATCGCCTGCATGCTGTGGTTGACAGGCGGGTGGGGGAAGATGGCTTCGTGGTGAAGCAGATTGCCCTGTTCGTCGAGACAAACCACCTTGCATCCAGTGCGGAATCCCGGGTCGATGCCCATGACTCGTTTTTGTCCAAGTGGTGCCGAGAGCAAAAGTTGACGAAGGTTCTCGGCAAAAACGCCGATGGCCTCTTCATCGGCTCGTTCTTTGCTCAGGGCAGCAAATTCGTTTTCGATAGAAGGTTTCAAGAGCCGTTTGTAACTGTCTTCGGCAGCCTCTTCGATAAGTTTTCCGCAGGCGCTCGGAAAGCGTACGTATTGGTGTTGTAGTCGACTGATGCACTCATTATCATCCGGCGAGATGCTGATGCGCAGGAGTCCTTCATTCTCTCCTCGCCGCATCGCCAGCAGGCGGTGAGAAGAACAACGCTTCAAGGGTTCCGAGAAATCGAAATAGTCGCGGTATTTCAGTGCCTCGTCCGTGTCTTGTTTCGATTTAACTACTTTAGAGGTAATGACAGCCTGACGGCGGAAAGCACCACGAAGTTGGTTGCGCGAACGTTCATCTTCACTGATTTGTTCAGCTATGATGTCCTTGGCACCTTGGAGGGCGAGTTCTGCAGTAGTGATGACATCGTCTTTGACAAAGCGTAGGGCAGCCCGTTCGGGGTTTCGCTCTCGTTGTAGCATGATGATTTGTGCTAAAGGTTCCAATCCCTGTTCACGAGCCACTTGCGCGCGCGTTCTACGTTTTGGCTTGAAAGGAAGGTAGATGTCTTCCAGTTCAGTAGCGTCCCAACAATCCTCAATGCGCTTTTGCAGTTCTGGTGTCATTTTCTCCTGTTCGACAATAGTCTTCGTGACAGTCTCCTTGCGTTTCTGCAGTTCTTTGAGTTTGTCGTTCAGTTCGCTGATTTGCGTAATCTGTACCTCATTCATATTTCCCGTTCGTTCCTTACGGTAGCGAGAAATAAACGGAATGGTGCAACTCTCATCGAGTAGCTTTAGCGTATTTTCTACGCCCTGTTCTGGCAGTTGCAGCCGTTGGGCTATAATTTTGGTAAAAACGTTCATGGTGCAAAGGTAGTTATTTATTTACAATGTACAATTTACTATTTGCAATTAACCTTTGACCTTTGACAATTTTTTTGTACTTTTGCAAACTAATAGATAATGTTCTCATGATTGCCGTAGAAAACCTGAAAGTAGAATTTGGCGTAAAACCTCTGTTTGCCAATGCGAGTTTCGTTGTGAACGACCGGGACCGCATAGCTCTTGTGGGTAAGAATGGGGCGGGGAAGTCTACCCTGTTGAAGATTCTCTGTGGCAAGCAGCATCCTACTGCAGGTGTCGTGGCTATTCCTAACGATACCACGATTGGTTATCTTCCGCAAGTGATGAAACTGACCGATGAAACCACCGTGAGAGATGAGGCGCGAAAGGCGTTTGCCGATACAACAAAGCAGAAAATACGGTTAGAGAAGATGGAACGTGAGATGAGTGAACGCACTGATTATGAGAGCGAAAGTTATTTATCTCTCGTGGAAACATTTACTCGAGAACATGAACGATTCTTGATAATGGGCGGTGAAAACTATGAGGCAGAACTGGAGCGTACGCTGACTGGATTGGGCTTTATGCATGACGACCTTGATCGTCCGACGAAAGAGTTCTCAGGAGGATGGCGCATGCGAATCGAACTGGCAAAAATTCTGCTTCAGCAACCCGACGTGCTACTGCTTGACGAACCCACCAACCACCTTGACATAGAGTCCATACAATGGCTTGAGCAGTTTCTTGTTCAACGTGCCAAGGCTGTGGTGTTGGTTAGTCACGACCGAGCCTTCATCAACCAGGTCACCCATCGAACACTTGAGATATCATGTGGACAGATTATTGACTACAAGGTGAAATACGACGAGTATGTGAAGTTGCGTGCCGAACGGCGTGAGCAGCAGTTGCGTGCCTATGAGAACCAACAGAAAGAGATGGCAGACATGCGGGAGTTCATCAATCGTTTCCGCTATCAGGCTACCAAAGCGGTACAGGTTCAGCAGAAAATTAAGCAGCTGGAGAAAATTATACCTATCGAGATTGATGAGGTCGATCGTGCTACCATGCACTTGAAATTCCCGCCCTGTTTAAGGAGTGGCGACTATCCCGTTATCTGTGACGAGGTGGGCAAGGCATATGGCGATCATACAGTCTTCTCGCGCGTTAACCTTATTATAAAACGAGGCGAGAAGGTGGCATTTGTTGGTAAGAATGGCGAGGGAAAATCGACACTCGTCAGGTGTATCATGAATGAGATTCCGTTCGATGGCAAACTGAAGGTAGGTCACAATGTACAGATAGGTTATTTCGCACAAAACCAAGCACAGCTATTGGACGAGAACCTGACGGTATTTCAGACGATAGACAACGTGGCAAAGGGCGACGTTCGCTTGCGAATCAATGACATACTTGGAGCCTTTATGTTTGGGGGTGAGGCTTCGGAGAAGAAAGTGAAAGTGCTCAGTGGCGGTGAGCGTAGCCGTTTGGCTATGATCAAACTGCTGTTGGAACCCGTCAACCTGCTTATTCTAGACGAACCCACCAACCATCTCGACATGGCATCGAAAGATGTATTGAAGGAAGCCATTCTCGCTTTCGACGGCACAGCCATCATCGTTAGTCACGACCGAGAGTTCCTCGACGGTTTGGTTACCAAAGTATATGAATTCGGCAATGGCCATGTCAAGGAACATCTCGGTGGCATCTATGATTGGCTTAGTTCCTCCCTTCAATCCACGCAACAGGAAGGAAAACTCGGTGCTCTCGCTGGTCAAAAAACATCCATTATAGCAGAGGCTGCTCATTCGCAGCCATCAGCCTCCGCTTCGTACCTCGAACGCAAGGAACAGCAGAAGCGAATGAAAAAGGCGGAAAAGGCGGTCAAGGAGTGTGAGGCAAAGATAGCGCAGCTGGAGCAGCGCATCAAGGAAATGGACGACTTGCTGTGCCAGCCCGACCATGCTGCCGACATGGAACTCATCACCGAATACACTTCCACCCGCAAAGTCCTCGACGAAGAGAATGACCGATGGATACTGCTCTCCGAACGGTTGGAAGAGTTGCAGCACTGACTTCTAACCATAGGTTTTGCTTAGTAAAACAAGCCCTTTTACCTTGCAAAACTATAGTTTTTTATATACCGCCCTCGTTTTTCTGGTTTTGGTTGCAAAGAATTGAGAGTGATTTCGTACCTTTGCAGTTTGAAATAGAAAAAGAACCAAAACTTAAAAATAAACACCGATATGAAAATGAAACAGGTAATACCGATGATTTTGATGGTCGCAGCCCCCGTTTCGGGCATGGCACAGGACAAGTCGGGACTGAAAATGGAGAATCTTGACAAGAAGGTTAAACCTCAGGACGACTTTTATATGTTTGCTACAGGCGGATGGCAGAAACTCAATCCGTTACCAGCTGCCTATTCGCGTTTCGGAAGTTTCGACCAGTTGCAGGAAGACAACAACAAGCGTATCAATAGCATTTTGGACGAACTGAAGAAAAAGACGTTTGCTGAAGGATCGACAGAGCGCAAGCTTGCAGACTTCTACAAGATGGCTATGGATGTTGAGCGTCGCAACAAGGAGGGCATAGCTCCTGTGAAACCTTTGCTTGACGAATTGGAATCTTCACGTACAAAGTCAGATCTGTTGGCGTTGCAGAAGAAATATGCCGTCTTTGGCTATGGTGTGCCTTTCAGTAGTTATTTCGGAGCCGATGAGAAGAACGTCACGATGAATATCTTGAACATTTCGCAGGGTGGACTGACGCTCGGACAGAAAGACTATTACCTGAACAACGACGAGGCTACCGTTGCTATACGTGAGGCTTACAAAGAGCACATCGTGCGCATGTTCCGTCTTTTTGGATTTACAGAAGCCCAGGCTGTTTCCAAGCGTGATGCTGTGTTCCGCTTCGAGACAGCGCTGGCTCTCATTTCCAAGAGCAAGACTGAGTTGCGCGACCCGCAGGCTAACTACAACAAGATGACACTGAAAGAGTTCCAAACTAACTATCCCAATATTCCGCTCGAGGAACTGGCTGTTGCCGAGGGAGTGAAAGCAGAATACATCCAAGAGATGATAGTTGGTCAGCCTAAATTCATGGAAGGGCTGGACAAACTGACAGCAGCCATGACAGCTGATGACCTGCGTGCCTACATGGAGTGGGATGTCATTACAAGTGCTTCAAGTTATCTCACAGACGAGATTCGTGAAGCCAATTTTGATTTCTTTGGCAAAACCATGTCGGGCAGAAAAGAAGATTTCCCATTGTGGAAGCGTGCAACCAATCAGGTACAGAGCACCATGGGCGAGGCCTTGGGAAAGATGTATTGCGACCGATACTTCCCCGCATCGTCGAAAAAAATCATGGAGAAACTCGTGAAGAACCTGCAGACGTCGCTTGACCAACGCATCGATGCACAGACGTGGATGAGCGATTCTACCAAAGCCAACGCTCACAAGAAACTGAGTACTTTTTACGTAAAGATAGGCTATCCTAACAAGTGGAAGGACTATTCCAAACTCACTATAGATCCTTCGAAGAGTTACTACGAGAATATCCAGGCATGCCGTCGATGGAGCCACGATAGGCACATCGAGGAGAAAGCAGGAAAACCGGTTGATCGTGACGAGTGGTACATGACACCACAGACTGTCAATGCCTATTATAATCCGACGACTAACGAAATCTGCTTCCCGGCAGGTATCCTGCAATATCCCTTCTTTGACCCTAAGGCAGACGAGGCATTCAACTATGGTGCCATCGGTGTCGTTATAGGACACGAAATGACACACGGCTTTGACGACCAGGGACGGCAGTATGACGCCGCCGGCAATATGCACGATTGGTGGACGGCTGCTGATGCCAAGGGCTTTGAAGAACGCGCAAATCTCTATGCCGACTTCTTCTCCAACATTAAGGTGTTGCCCGACCTGAATGCCAACGGCCGCTTCACCCTGGGTGAGAACCTTGCCGACCACGGAGGACTGCAGGTGTCGTTCTATGCCTATAAGAACGCTACAGCCAAGAAACCTCTGAAAGTGAAAGACGGTTTTACACCTGACCAGCGATTCTTTATCGCATACGCCAGTGTCTGGGGACAAAACATCACAGAGAAGGAAATACGCAATCGTGTAAAAAATGACCCACACTCACTTGGCGAATGGCGTGTCAATGGCGCACTGCCGCACATCGACATGTGGTACGATGCCTTTAATGTGAAAGAGGGCGACAAGATGTTTATTCCGAAGAAAGAGCGTCTGGATCTTTGGTAAAAAGACTGCCATCAGAGTATTCTGATTACTCCGATTATTCCGAATACTCTGATTACTCCGATTACCCTGAAAAATCAATAGTCAACCCATGCCACTACGACTTCCCGACAGGCTTCCGGCCATAGACCTGCTGAAGAAAGAGAACATCTTCGTCATGGATGACTCGCGTGCCCACACGCAGGACATCCGTCCCTTGCGCATCGTCATACTGAACCTGATGCCCCTGAAGGTCACCACAGAGACCGACCTCATACGCCTGCTGTCGAACACACCCTTGCAGCTGGAAATCAGCTTCATGAAGCTACAGAGCCATACGCCTAAGAACACCCCTGTGGAGCACATGATGATGTTCTACCGTAGTTTCGAAGAGATGCGCACCGAGAAATACGATGGTATGATTATCACAGGAGCTCCTGTAGAGACACTTCCTTTCGAGGAAGTGGAGTACTGGGACGAAATCAGTGAAATCTTCGATTGGGCACATACCCACGTCACCTCAACGCTCTATATTTGTTGGGCTGCACAAGCAGGACTCTATTACCACTATGGGGTGCCCAAGTATCCGTTGGAGAAGAAGATGTTCGGCATCTTCCCGCAATATCCGTTAGACCCCTCGCTGCCCATATTCAGAGGCTTCGACGACGTCTTCTCCATGCCGCAGAGCCGGCATACGGAGATTCACCGCGAAGACATCCTCCGGCGCAAGGCGCTCACCCTCATCTCTGAGTCGCCGGAGAGCGGAGTAAGCATGGTCCTGGCACGCAACGGACGCGAGATATTCATCACCGGACACCTGGAATATGCTCCCGACACGCTGGACAAGGAGTACAGGCGCGACGCCGGAAAGCGCGACGACGTGGAGATGCCCGTCAACTACTATATGGACGACAACCCCGACAATCCGCCGTTGGTCACCTGGAGAGCCCATGCCAACCTGCTCTTCGCCAACTGGATTAACTATTACGTCTATCAAGAAACACCATACAACATAGAAGACATTGGGTGAAAGCAATAGAACTTCTGGCTCCAGCCAAGAACTTAGCATGCGGCATCGCTGCCATTGAGCATGGTGCCGATGCCGTCTACATAGGAGCACAACGCTTTGGGGCGCGTGCTGCCGCAGGCAACTCCGTAGACGACATCGCGGAGCTATGTCGCTATGCCCATCAGTTTGGTGCCAAAGTCTATGTCACCGTCAACACCATCATCTACGATGACGAGCTGGAAGACACCCGACGGCTCATGGAACAGCTCAGAAGGGTAGGGGCTGATGCCTTCCTCGTACAGGACATGGGAATAGCCTCCCCCCGGTCCATCCCCGTCGTGGGAGGGCGTGAAGTTAGTTCTTTGGAGGGGGCTTCCCTCCACGCTTCTACCCAGACCGACAACCGCACGGCAGAGAAGGTGCGCTGGCTGCGCTCACTGGGATTCAGCCGTGTCGTCCTCGCACGGGAGCTATCCATTCGTGAGATAGCCGAGATTCATCGCGAGGTGCCCGACGTGGAACTGGAAGTCTTCGTGCACGGAGCCCTCTGCGTGAGCTATTCCGGCATCTGCTATGCCTCGCAGTATTGTTTCGGACGCAGCGCCAACCGAGGCGCCTGCGCACAGTTCTGCCGCCTGAAGTTCGACTTGAAGGATAGTGAAGGCAACGTCATAGAGCACCAGCGCCACCTGCTTTCGCTCCGTGACATGTGCCGCATAGACTATCTTGAAGAACTCATCGAGGCAGGAGCCTGCTCGTTCAAGATTGAAGGACGGCTGAAGGATGTGGGCTATGTGAAGAACGTCGTGGCGGCTTACAGCCAGCGGCTGGACGAGATTGTCGCCCGTCATCCGGACAGCTACCGCCGTGCCTCGTTCGGGCGTACCACCTATTTCTTTACGCCCGACCTGAAGAAGACTTTCAACCGAGGCTTCACTAACTATTTCCTGCACGGGCGACAGGGTGACATTACCTCTTTCGACACACCGAAAGCTATGGGCGAATATGTGGGAAGGGTGAAGGAGATTCGCCGTAACATGTTCACCGTAGCTGGGACGGCAGCTTTCGCCAATGGTGACGGGCTCTGCTTCTTCAACGACGACCGTCAGCTGGAAGGCTTCCGCGTGAACCGTGCTGAGGGCAACCGGCTGTTTCCTTTGAGGATGCCCGACAGCCTGCAACCCGGGACGGCGCTGTATCGCAATCAGGATGTGGCGTTTGAGAAACTGCTCTCTGGCAAGACTGCCGAACGGAAGATACCCCTTGTCATGCAGCTGGCTGAATCAGAAGACGGCTTCCTGCTGACCGTTTCAATGGACATCCGTCAGTCCTCCCCTTCGGAAGGTCGTCAGCCATCCCCTTCGGAAGACTTTCAGTCCTCCCTTTCGGTAGACCGTCAGCCATTTAAAGCTTCCGCTTCCATCGTTTGTGAGAAGCAACTGGCTCAGAAGCCCCAGCGCGAAAACATCATTCGCCAGCTCACTAAGTTAGGAAATACACCATATTGTTGTGACCACATAGAGATAGATGAAGGTGCGGATAAGTATTTCATTCCCAGCAGTATGCTGGCAGAGCTCAGAAGGAAAGCTATAATGGCAATAACTCCCGTATCTCCGTCTCCTTCCACCCAGGATTCCGTCCCTTCCGTTCCCCAGGATTCCGTTCCGTCTGCCCCTCAGGATTCCGTCCCTTCCGTTCGGTCTGTTGTGGCATTGCCACAACAACCTCTGCCCACCTACCCGTACCCCTACATGTACAACATCGCCAATCGCCAGGCGCGTGCTTTCTACGAAGCCCAGGGTCTGCATCCTCTTGCCCCCGCCTTCGAGTTGTCGCGTCCACGCGAGGCCGTACTCATGCAATGTCGCCATTGCCTGCGTTATGCGTTGGGCTGTTGTGTGAAGCATGGCGGGCAGAAACCCTCGTGGCGCGAACCTCTCTATCTGGAGTTGCCTGACCGCCGCCGGTTCCGTTTGGAGTTTGATTGTAAACATTGTCAGATGAATATCTATGCTGAATAGTAGAAACCTGTTGTCCCTGTTTGTCCTTGTTGCGATGATGTGTAGTTGCTACCGTGACCGCACTCCTTCGCGTTTTCAGTTCCGCGACACGCTGCAGATTGCCGACACGCTGACCGCTGAGCAGCAAGACTCTATCAGCTTCCTGCATCAGCATCATTTCTCCGAGAACTTCAACTTCATCGTGCGTGCCGACTCGCTGAATCTCCTGAAGCAGCAGCCGGAAGAGTTGCTCACGGGCATGCCTACCGACTCGTTTGCCGTGAAGAAAGGCAAGCGCATGGTTGTTGCGGACATCCGCATCCTGCCCGACGATGCCGTCGATTCGGTTTGGGTGAAGTTGGCGACGGAGAACTATGAGTTCGGATGGATTCAGGAGTCACAGATGTTGAAGAAGGTAGACCCCGACGACCCCATCTCGCAGTTCATCTCCACCTTCTCCGACCGTCATCTCATCTATTTCCTCCTCATCATCAGTCTCATGGCGGCAGCCTATTTCTATCGGCGGATGCGGCAGCATAGTGACAAGATCGTGCACTTCAACGACATCCCGTCGCCTTATCCGATGGCGCTGGCACTCATCGTCGCCGCCGCTGCCACCTTCTATGCCAGCATCCAGCTCTTCGCTCCCGAAGCATGGCGCGAGTTCTACTTCCATCCTTCGCTCAATCCCTTCGAACAGCCTTTGCTCCTGGCGTTGTTCCTCACGTCGGTATGGCTGATGCTGATTGTGGGTATAGCCGCTGTTGACGAGGTGCGCCGCTGTCTGTCCTTCAACGCTGCCGTTTCCTACCTCATGCGTTTGGCGGCAGTCTGTGCGTTCAATTATATCCTCTTTAGCATCAGTACCTTATATTATGTCGGCTACCCCCTCTTGGTTGCTTACGTATGGTTTGCCGTCGGCAAGTATCGAAATCATAATAAATAGGGATTGTACAGGCGGGGATTTCTTCGTACTTTTGCAGCCGTAAATGACGAAGATTATGGAAAAAAGATTGTTTTTAGCGGCTATCCTCTCCGTAAGTGTGATAGCCAACGGTTTTGCTGAGGGACGTTTGGTAAAGACAGATAACAAGAAGCCTGTCGTTGCAGAGGCGGGATTGATGGCAGACACCTCCCGCGTCTTTGACATCGACGAGGTAGTGGTGGTTTCTCAGCCCAAGGAGGCTTTCCGGCTCCGTCTGCAGTCGTTGGCATCGACCTCCTTCTCTCAGAGCGACTTGCGTAGCATGCAGGCACAAGACTTGCGCGACCTTTCTGTTTACGTGCCCTCTTTTGTCATGCCTGCCTATGGCAGCCGACTCACCTCTTCTATATATGTGCGCGGCATAGGCTCACGCATCAACAGTCCCGTTATGGGCATCTATGTCGACGGTATGCCGATACAGAACAAGACCGCATTCAATTTCCACCTGTACGAAATAGACCGTGTCGATGTGTTGCGTGGTCCGCAAGGCACCCTCTACGGCATGAATACAGAGGGAGGACTCATCCGCCTCTACTCCAAGAACCCATTCGACTATCAGGGTACGGATGTCAACCTCAGTCTCGGAACGCATTTCTGGCGCAAGGCTGAAGTTGCCCACTACGGTAAGGTGAGCGATAAGTTCGCTTTCTCGCTTGCCGGTTTCTACGACGGTCAGAACGGCTTCCTGAAGAATGCCTACGACAACAGCCGTGCCGACGACTTCAACGAGGCTGGCGGCAAGGCACGTCTCATGTTCCGTCCCACGAGCCGGTTGTCGTTAGACGTGATAGCAGACTACCAGTATGTCAACCAGCATGCCTTTCCTTACGGATTGCTGGACAGGGAGAGTGGCGAGACTGCCGACTACAACACCAACCTTCGCAACTCCTACCGTCGCAACCTGCTGAACACAGGGCTCAACATCAACTACCGCGGCAACGGCTATGAGCTTACTTCCAGCACCTCCTACCAGTATTTGCGCGACTACATGCTGATGGACATCGACTATAGTCCGCGTGACGTGAACTGGCTGGAGCAGCACCAGCTGAAGAACGGGCTCACTCAGGAACTCGCCCTGAAGGGACAAACAGGGCTGTGGCATTGGACGCTCGGCATGTTCGGCTCTTACGAATGGCTGAAGACTACCGCTCCCGTCCATTTCGGCACGGCGGTCACAGACCCTATCAGCAACGGTATCTACACGGCAATGTACAACGCCATGCTCCGCCGCATGACACCCGAACAGATTGAGCGCATGGGAGGCGTCAAGGTGAGCGCCTTCATGGACGTGCCGGGCTTGTTCCGTACACCCTCCTCCAACTTTGCCGTCTTCCATGAGTCCAACCTCAACCTCACCGACCGCCTGAAGGTTACCCTTGGCTTGCGCTACGACTACAGCCATGCTCAGATAGACTTCGAGACGATGGCCATCACAGCCGTCACGGTGAAGGTCTTCGGTCAGGAGGCTACCAATGCCCTCACCTCTGCACTTAGCCGCCACCATACGAGCGACTACAACCAGCTGCTGCCTAAGTTGGGTGTCAGCTACCAGTTCGGCAACCGCGGCAGCAACATCTATGCCACCGTCAGCAAGGGCTATCGTGCAGGCGGATATAACATCCAGATGTTCAGCGACGTGCTCCGCACAGAGATGGACGACCCGCAATACCGCAACATCGTCAGCAGCCGCAGCTACGATATTCCCCACGACGATGAGGCGTATTCGGACATCATCAACACCATTTCCTACAAGCCCGAAACGTCGTGGAACTATGAGGTGGGTGCACATCTGAACCTCTTGGGCGATGCCCTTCATGCCGATGTGGCTGCCTACTACATGCAGATTCGCAACCAGCAGCTCACCATGATGGCAGGCAACTACGGTTACGGACGGGCTATGGTCAATGCCGGAAAGAGCTACAGTTGCGGAGCTGAGGTTGCCTTGCGAGGCCGTCTCCTTGACAACGCCCTGAGCTATTCGCTGAGCTACGGCTATACCCATGCAGCCTTCAAAGACTACAAGGACGAGGAAACGGCAGAAGACGGCTCCGTCTTCGTCGTCGACTACAAAGACAAGCGGGTGCCTTTCGTGCCGGCACATACCTTCTCGGCCTCTGCCGACTACCGTTTCAGGACGGCTCTCGTGTCGCTGCCCAGCATCGTCGTGGGTGCCAATGTCACGGGACAGGGAAAGAGCTACTGGGACGTGCAGAACCTCTATGCGCAGAAGTTCTACGCCCTGTTGGGCGCGCATGTCGACCTGAACTGGCAGCTGTCTAAACTCTCCGGCATGCTGTCCTTTTGGGGCCGCAACCTGACAAATACGAAATACAACACCTTTGCCTTCCCCATCAAGGAAGAGTCTGCCAGTCCGCATTATGCCCAGAAAGGCAACAGCATACAATTAGGCGTAGACGTGAAGTTGCATTTCTAAGCAGGCATCAAGCACGTTTCGTCTGCCCTTTGGCTTCACGAAAGTGTTGTTATCTCTGTGTCTTAGATACTTGCGTTCGACAAATCAAAAGGAAAATAAGTATTCCTTTTGATTTGTGCTCACTTAATCGTATCTTTGCACCCATAAAAGGCAGAGACTCTTATGGGAAAAAAACAACAATATGCGGGATTGACCGACGGACAAGTGGCAGAAAGCAGGCGGCAGTATGGTGAAAACGTGCTGACACCACCTCAGCGTGAACCGCTGTGGCGCAAGTTCCTGGCAAAGTTCTCCGATCCGCTCATCGTCATCCTCCTCGTTGCCGGTGTTTTCAGCATCGGCATCAGCTTCTATGAATTTCTTGCACTCGGTGAAGGGCATGCGGTCTTCTTCGAGCCCGTCGGCATCTTCATCGCCATCCTCCTGGCAACAGGTCTTGCATTCCTTTTCGAATATAAGGCAGACCGTGAGTTTGCACTTCTCAACCAGGTCAACGACGACGAACCCGTTCAGGTGTTCCGTAACGGCGAGTGGCACCAGATAGCCAAGCGTGAGGTTGTCGTGGGCGACATCGTGCGTCTGGAGACGGGTATGGAGATACCTGCCGACGGCACCCTCATAGAGTCTACTACGCTCATGGTCGACGAGTCGAGTCTTACGGGTGAGCCTGTTGCCGAGAAAGCCCCCCTCTGTCCCGGCCCAGAAGAAGCCACCCTCAGTTTCCACCCTGAAGAGGGAGGGCAGGACGTTAGTGTGGATGGGGCTACTTATCCCGCCCATATCGTGCTGCGCGGCACGAAGGTGATGGAAGGCTACGGCATCTTCCATGTAGACCATGTGGGTGATGCTACGGAGAACGGCAAGGTGTTCACGGCAGCTCAGATAGACGACAGCGTGAAGACGCCGCTCAACGAGCAGCTGGAGCGTCTTGGCAGTCTTATTTCCAAGTTGTCCTACCTCATCGCCTCGCTCGTCGTGGTGGCACGTCTTGCCGACTTCCTCCTGACCGAGCCGTTCAGTCTTGTCAGCTTCATCGCCTATGTGCTCCAGACCGTCATGATAGCCGTGACGCTCATCGTCGTTGCCGTTCCCGAAGGGCTGCCTATGGCAGTAACCCTGAGCCTTGCCTACAGCATGCGCCGCATGCTCAAGACCAACAACCTGGTGCGCAAGATGCATGCCTGCGAGACGATGGGTGCCGCCACGGTAATCTGTACAGACAAGACGGGCACCCTTACGCAGAACCGCATGACTGTGGAAGAGATGTTTGTTGTAGCCCATCCCCAACCCCTCCCAAAGGGAGAGGATGGGGGCAGGCTTTCATTATATCAGAATATCGCCGTGAACTCGACAGCCGAGCTGTCTGGCGGCGAAGTCATCGGTAACCCTACGGAGGGTGCCTTGTTGTTGTGGCTGAGAGAGCAGGGAGCCGATTATCAGGAGCTGCGCCGCCAGGTGGAAATCGTCGCTCAGGAGCCGTTCAACACCGAGCGCAAATACATGACCACGACCGTCCGCCCAACCTTGGGCAGCTTGCAAGGCAAGACCGCTCGACCGGAGGCCGCTTGCAAGGCAAGGACTTTCCTCAAGGGTGCGCCAGAGATTGTGCTGTCGAAGTGCCGGCTCAGCGATGAAGAGCGTGAGCGTTGCAACCGTAAGCTGGCTGAATGGCAGTCAAAGGCGATGCGTACGTTGGCGTTTGCCGAGGGAGACATGCTCCAAGCCCTTGTAGCCATCAGCGACCCGGTCCGTCCCGATGTTCCGGCAGCTGTCCGCGAGTGTCTCGATGCCGGCATCGACGTGAAGATTGTCACGGGCGACACCATCGGAACCGCTGCGAAGATAGCGCGGCAGGTGGGCGTGGTAAATGAAGAATGCAGGATGAAGAATGAAGAATCATCCTCTTTCATTACCGGACCTGAGCTTGCCGCCCTGAGCGACGAGGAGCTGCGCGAACGGGCAAAAGACCTGAAGGTGATAGCGCGTGCGCGTCCGATGGACAAGAAGCGGCTGGTAGAGGCGTTGCAGGCAAGGGGTGAGGTGGTAGCCGTCACCGGCGACGGCACCAACGACGCTCCTGCGCTGAAGGTGGCTCACGTAGGCTTGTCGATGGGCGACGGCACGTCGGTAGCCAAGGAAGCCTCCGACATCACCATCATCGACAACTCCTTCTCCAGCATAGGCAGGGCCGTGATGTGGGGTCGTTCGCTCTATCGCAACATCCAGCGTTTCATCCTCTTCCAGATGACCGTCAACGTGGTGGCTTGTCTCATCGTGTTTATTGGAGCTCTTTTCGATACTCAGTCGCCCCTCTCTGTGACGCAGATGTTGTGGGTCAACCTCATCATGGATACTTTTGCGGCTATGGCGCTGGCCTCTCTGCCTCCTTCGGAGTCTGTGATGAAGGAGCGTCCGCGCGACCGTAGTCGTTTTATCATCAGTCGTCCTATGAAACAGTTTATCCTTGGTGTCGGACTGACTTTCACGGTTGTCCTTATGGTCTTTTTCATCATATTCGAAAATACCCCTGGTGACTCTGTCGTTCCCATTTCCGAGACAGTAAAAAAAGGCTTTAGTCTCCGTGAACATAGCCTCTTCTTTACCATTTTCGTGATGTTACAGTTCTGGAACCTTTTCAATGCAAAGTCTTTTCTTACGGGCAAGAGTGCCTTCCATCAGTTGGGCGAGAGTAAAGAGTTCCTTTTTATTGTTATGCTGATATTTATCGGACAGGTACTCATCGTTCAGTTTGGCGGTGCTATGTTTAACGTTGAAGCTTTGTCGTTACGTGACTGGTTGCTCATTACCGTCAACACCTCTGTTGTATTCCTCTTTGGCGAGCTCTATCGCATATTGAGAAAGAAAAGAAGCTGCAGTACTGCATAGGTTGATGAGTAATCAGAGGAAGAGTACAAAAATAAAGCCGAACAACAAAATACACTAATAAATGAGCATGATGAAAATGAAATTGTTGTTTATCTGTTTGGGAAATATTTGTCGCTCTCCGGCAGCAGAGGGCATCATGAGGAAGATGGTAGAGGAGAGGGCACTCTCTAATGACATTATAGTAGATTCGGCTGGCATCGGATTGTGGCATGTGGGCGAGATGCCCGATTCTCGTATGCGCAAGCATGCAGCCCTACGCGGCTATGACTTGTCGCCTTTGCGTGCTCGTCAGTTCCGTGCTGACGATTTCCAAAAATTCGACTATATCATCGTGATGGATGAAGAGAACTATCATGACGTGTTGGAGCGAGGTGGGGTATATGCTGATGCCCGGAAAGTGTTGCGCATGAAAGATTACTTCATCAGGTACAAGGGACAGCAGAGTGTTCCCGACCCCTATTATGGTGGTGCAGAAGGATTTGAGCGAGCGCTCAACCTGATTGAAGACGGTTGTGAAGGACTGTTCGTAGATGTAGTAAAAAAAATAAAAGGTTGAGCGGGTAGCCCAACCTTTTTAATTGTTTTTATTTCAGTTTGATACTTTCAACTACAGGTTTTACTGCTTCATTTTCTGGGTCGATGTAGATGGTCTCTACTTCCAGCAAACGTCCTCCGTCAAGTTGTGCGAAGCAGTTGTTCAGACCATTGCTGCCACGAACGGTAGTGAAGGTCCAGTTGCCAGCCTTGTAGTCTGCACCCTTCTTGTAAGTATCACTACCTTTTGTCAAATATTCAATAGCCTCTTGCATTTTCTTTTCCTTGTGCACCTTCACCCTGATAGCAGGTTTGAAAGTTTCTGTAGAGTTTACATCTTCCATGCGGACATCCTTGTGGGCATCCCAAGTGGTATCAACTTCAACCTTCCAACCTTCTGGAGCTGTGACGCTGAAGAACGCTGTTTCGGCATCTCTACTCTGAGGAGCTTCAGCCTGTGCTGGTTGTTCAGCCTTAGTAGAGTCAGCATCTTTAGTCTCGTTTCCACTTTTGTTTCCACATGCTGCCATTACGCATACAGCTGCTGCAGCAATGGCAAATTGATAAAACTTTCTCATAACAATTAGTGTTTTTAATTAGATAATAATTGGTCTGTAAACCGCATTGGGTGCTGGTTTAACATCGCAAAGGTACACCTTTTTGTTATAAATACAAACTATTTGATAAGAAAATAAATGTTAATACTTTCGATTTGATAATTTTTTGCTAACTTTGCAGCCCAAATAACGTATATATACAACACGAATATGAACAGGATAAAGATGACGACTCCTTTGGTGGAGATGGATGGTGATGAGATGACTCGCATCCTTTGGAAAATGATTAAGGAAGAACTGATACTTCCTTTTGTAGATTTGAAGGCTGAATACTATGACCTGGGACTGCCTGAACGTGACAAGACGAACGACCAGGTGACTATTGACTCGGCTGAGGCTACGAAGAAATATGGTGTGGCTGTGAAGTGTGCCACCATTACGCCGAATGCACAGCGTATGGAGGAGTACAAACTGCACCAGATGTGGAAGAGTCCGAATGGTACCATTCGTAGTATTCTCGATGGTACGGTGTTCCGTGCGCCGATTACGATTCCAAGCATTCATCCCTGTGTCAAGAACTGGGAAAAGCCTATCACTATTGCCCGTCATGCTTACGGCGATGTGTATAAGAGTGTAGAGATACGCACAACGGAGCCTGGTGTTGCCAAGTTGGTCTTCGAAGGTGAAAGTGGCAAGCGCGAGGAGATTGTCGTTCATGAGTTCAAGGGGGCTGGTGTCGTTCAGGGTATGCACAACACGGACAAGTCTATCCGTTCGTTTGCACACTCTTGTTTCAAGTTTGCTGTTGACACAAAACAAGACCTTTGGTTTGCCACAAAGGATACCATTTCAAAGAAATACGACGCTCAGTTCCGCGAAATATTCCAAGAAGTATATGACCAGGAATACAAGGCTGAGTTCGAGAAACTCGGCATAGAGTATTTCTATACGCTCATTGACGATGCCGTTGCACGTGTCATCCGTTCGAAAGGCGGCTTTATCTGGGCTTGCAAGAACTACGATGGCGATGTGATGAGCGACATGCTCTCTACGGCTTTCGGCTCGCTGGCGATGATGACGAGTGTCCTGGTCAGTCCGGAAGGCAACTACGAGTATGAGGCAGCCCATGGAACGGTGACGCGTCACTACTATAGATACTTGAAGGGGGAAGAGACTTCAACCAACCCGATGGCTACCATCTTCGCATGGAGTGGGGCGCTGCGCAAGCGTGGTGAGCTTGATGGTCTGAACGATCTCGTGAACTTTGCCGACCAACTGGAGGCAGCCTGCTTCGATACGCTGAACGAAGGTATCGTGACGAAAGACTTGGTGAACTTGATGGAGTGCGTTACGCCGAAGGCTGTCAACTCTGCTGATTTTATCAAGGCAATCCGCGAAAGATTGGAGAAGAGGTTCAACTAAAGACTTTAAAGTCCTTAAAGTCCTTAAGGTCGTTAAGGTCGTTATTAAAAAAACAGAAACAAAAATGGTATTAGATATAGATATGTTGAAAGCCTTCTATGCTGACTATGGTCAGACGGTAGAGGCAGCACGAAAGGTGCTAGGGCGTCCGATGACGTACGCAGAGAAAGTGCTCTACGCACATTTGTTTGATAAGAATGCCGTGAAGGCGTATAAACGTGGTGAGGATTATGTTGATTTCCGTCCGAACCGTGTTGCTATGCAGGATGCTACGGCACAGATGGCGCTGTTGCAGTTTATGAATGCCGGCAAGGACAAGGTAGCTGTGCCATCGTCAGTTCATTGCGACCACTTGATTCGTGCCGATGTGGGTGTGGAGAAAGACTTGCCTGCAGCACGTCAGACCAATAAGGAGGTCTACGACTTCCTCGGCAGCGTCTCCCAGAAATACGGCATCGGCTTTTGGGGACCTGGTGCCGGCATCATTCATCAGGTGGTGCTCGAAAACTACGCCTTCCCGGGCGGCATGATGGTAGGAACAGACTCCCACACGCCCAATGCCGGCGGACTGGGAATGGTAGCCGTAGGCGTTGGCGGTGCCGATGCCGTTGACGTGCTGACCGGGCAGCCCTGGGAGCTGAAGATGCCAAGGCTCATCGGCGTACACCTCACGGGAAAGCTCAGCGGATGGGCTTCGCCGAAGGATGTCATCTTGAAGATTTTGGGAATCCTTACCGTGAAGGGGGGAACTAATTCTATTTTGGAATACTTTGGTGAGGGTGTTGCCACCATGTCTGCTACAGGAAGGGCAACGATTTGTAATATGGGTGCCGAACTGGGTGCAACATGTTCTATCTTCCCCTTCGATAGCAAGACCGCAGAATATCTGTGCCAGACGGGAAGACAGGAGATTGCTGATATGGCAGTGAATAATGCCAAAGAACTATGCGCGGATGATGAGGTAATGGCTTGCCCATCAAAATATTACGATCAGATTCTCGAGATTAACTTGAGCGAAATAGAACCGCACCTGAACGGACCGTTTACTCCAGACGCTGCCACACCTATCTCGGAAATGTCAGAGAAAGGTCCGAAGAACGACTACCCGATGACAGTGGAAGTGGGACTGATAGGTTCTTGTACCAATTCCAGCTACGAAGACTTAGCTCGTGCAGCCTCTATTGCTCGTCAGGCTAAGGAGAAGAATTTGGAAGTAAAGGCACAGCTTATCATCAATCCGGGTTCAGAACAGATACGCTATACGGCTGAGCGCGACGGTATTCTCGACGACCTGAAGGCTATTGGTGCCGTCATTATGACGAATGCCTGCGGACCTTGCATCGGGCAATGGAAACGGCATACAGATGACAATGAGCGCAAGAATGCCATCGTGACATCGTTCAACCGCAACTTCCGCCGTCGTGCTGACGGGAACCCGAATACCTATGCCTTTATTGGCGGACCAGAGATGACGGTGGCGTTGGCCTTGGCAGGGCGACTCGACTTCAATCCTGCTACGGACAGCATCGTTAACAAGGAGGGTGAAGAGGTGAGACTCGACGAGCCAACGGGTGACGTCTTTCCTCCAAAGGGATTTGCCGTAGAGGATAAAGGGTTCATCGCACCATCTGATGGCAATGCCGATATAGAGGTTGTCATTAACCCGGCATCGGATCGTCTGCAGAAATTGGAGCCGTTTAAGCCATGGGATGGTAACGATCTCCTGGATATGCCGCTTCTTATCAAGACACAGGGAAAGTGTACGACTGACCATATCTCGATGGCTGGACCGTGGCTGAAATTCCGCGGACACCTGCAGAACATTTCCGACAATTTGCTGATGGGTGCTGTGAATGCATTCAACGGAGAGTCGAACAAGGTGAAATGCCAGCTTTGCGGCAACTATGTGGAGGTGTCAACGGCAGCCAAGGCATATAAGGAGAAAGGCATATCCAGCATCGTCGTCGCTGAAGACAACTATGGTGAAGGTTCCAGTCGTGAGCATGCAGCCATGGAGCCGCGTTTCCTGAATGTAAAGGTAATTCTTGCCAAGAGTTTTGCCCGCATACACGAGACCAACCTGAAGAAGCAGGGCATGCTGGCGCTCACCTTCGACAACAAGGACGACTACGACCGCGTACAGGAAAACGACCGCATCTCCCTGACAGGGCTCCGCGACTTTGCGCCGGGCAAGAAACTGACGGTGACGCTGAAGCACGAGGATGGTACAACAGAGAGCTTCATGGTGTGTCATACTTATAACGATGCACAAATAGCATGGTTTAAGGCTGGCTCGGCTCTGAACTGCCACTAAAAAGACCCCCTCTAACTCCCCCTGTTTAGGGGGAGGATACAGAGTAATCGGAATAATCAGAATAGTCAGAGTCATCTGATAAAAGTTGATAGCAATGAAAAAAGAATATTTGATTTATAAACTCAGCGATGAGGTAAAGAATTCGTGTAAGATAGACAACGAACTGTTTACCAAGTATGGTGTTAAGCGCGGATTGCGTAACGAAGATGGTTCGGGCGTTCTTGTCGGACTGACCAACATCGGTAACGTGGTCGGCTATGAAGTGGGAGAGGACGGCAAACCTCAGCCTACGGAAGGTAAGTTGTACTATCGCGGCTATGCTCTTGACCAGTTGGTGGAACCGCTGCTGAAAGAGAAGCGGTTTGGTTTCGAGGAGGTTGCTTTCCTCCTGCTCTCGGGTGAACTGCCTGATAAGGAGGAATTGATGGCGTTTCGCGAGCTGCTGAACGACAATATGCCGCTCGACCATCGCACGGTGGTGCATCTGGTTGACCTCGAGGGTACGGACATCATGAACATCCTGGCTCGTTGCGTATTGGAGATGTACACCTTCGATAGCAATCCTGACGACATTTCGCGCGACAACCTCATGCGACAGTCGATTGAGCTGATTGCCAAGTTCCCTACGATTATAGCATACGCCTACAACATCTACCGTCACTCAGAACATGGGCGCTCGTTGCATATCCGCTATCCGAAAGAACATCTGTCTATAGCAGAGAACTTTCTCTTTATGCTGAAGCATGATGACTATACAGAACTGGATGCACGCACGCTCGACTTGCTGCTCATTACGCAGGCAGAGCATGGTGGTGGTAACAACTCTACGTTCACCGTACGTGTCACCTCTTCTACGCGCACCGACACCTATTCGTCGATTGCGGCAGGTATAGGTTCGCTTAAAGGTCCGTTGCATGGTGGTGCCAACATCAAGGTCATCAACATGTTCCATCACCTGAAAGACCAGATAAAAGATTGGAAGAACATAGACGAGATAGACACTTATCTGAACCGCATGTTGAACAAGGAGGCTTACGACAAGTCGGGACTCATTTACGGTATCGGACATGCTGTCTATACCAAGAGCGATCCGCGTGCCGTTGAGTTGAAGAAACTGGCAGGCGAGCTGGCAAAGGAGAAGGGACGCGAAGAAGAGTATGCTTTCCTGAAACTGATAGAGCAGGAGGGCATTAAATGTCTGATGAACTTCCGCAAGTCGCGTAAACCTGCTTGTGCCAACCTGGATTTCTATAGTGGATTTATCTATGAGATGATTGGACTGCCGCAGGAAATCTATACCCCCATCTTTGCTATGGCCCGTATTGTGGGTTGGACTGCCCACCGCATTGAGGAACTCAATTTCCAAGGTCGTCGAATTATCCGTCCGGCTTACAAAAATATTCTGGAGCCGAAGGAATATATTCCCATAGAAGAAAGGTAGAAAACGCACCCCAACTCCAGCCTGTTGAGGAACGAGGAGTAGCAATGGGGAATTTCCCAATAAAAAAGGGCATGTTTCGCTTGCGAAACGTGCCCTTTTGCTATGTGAAAGAAGCCCCTTTGCTTTGTGAACGAAGTTCTTTTGCTAGCTAGATGTAGCCCTTTTGCTTTTGTGAAAGAGACTCTTTATTATTTGATGATAAGTTTCTTTCCGTTCTGAATGACGATGCCCTTAAATCCTTTCTCCACTCGTTGTCCGGCAAGGTTGAACATGGGTGCATCATTGTGAATTGTGAATTGTGTAATCGACGAAGTCGCTTCGCTTGTCGAAGAATTGTGAATTGATTCAATGCCAGTTGTTTCCTCCTTTTCCTTCTCCAGGACGATGAGGTAGAGCAGCAGCAGCGACGGTCCACATTTCACGTTGTAGGTAGTGCCTTCTGTCATGGGGAACGAGTATTTCCCGTCGGCATCCAGCGTAACGTTTGCATCGTCAACGACGATAGTCTTGTTGGCAGGTGCCGTACTTCCGCTTCCGCCAAAGATGAGCGTAACCGTTCCTTTGAAGGGAGATGTGATGTTGAGTGCAGCGTTGTCTTCCATCTTGATGCAGGTGTCGTAGGTCTCCCCGTTGTAGGTCACGGTGCCTCTGCTGTTCGACGAGTGACCGTTCGTCAGCTTCACCTCCTCTAACGACGGCTTCGTGCCTGTGAAGAAACAGATGTAGCCGTCGTCCGATCCTGTCGGGTCGACACCGCTTTCTCCGCTCTCTGTCGTTCCGATGAACTCTATCTCTTGTGTGTCAAGGATGTGGTCGCTGACGATTTTCAGGTCTTCGCCTTTCGTCAGCGCAGCCGCAATCTCCACCTCAATCTCTTGTCCCGGCAGCAGACCTTTGAGCGAAGTCGCCGAGCGCACGTCGCCGATGGCGAAGAACGCATCACGGTAGAGTGGGACGATGCCCGTGTTGGTCACCTTCAGACGGGTTGCTGTTCCGTTGGTTTCACATGTGTTCACCTTGATGCGGTAGCCCGACGCCATCGTTGCTTCGCGGAAACGTTTGGCGGTTCCGTATGAGCCTCTCGGCGCGTCGTTGGCTATCATGAACGTGATGTGGTATTTCGCCGCCTGTTCCTCCCACGTGTGTCCGTACATGCCGGCAGGGTTCAGGAAGTTCTTCTGGTCGCTGCTGGTGTAGTAGCTGATTTCTCCGCCGCAGACACCCGTCTCCCAGCGCGTGCCTTCACCTAATGCGTTCCAGCAACGCTCGTTGTAGCCGTCGGCAGAACCAATCTCGTGGTTCTTGTGCATGAACGAGTCGTCGTACATGCCGAAGGTCAGTCCCATGATGTCCTTGTCGGCTACGATCGGGGTATAGGTGTCGTCGGCAGCATCCTTCGAGATGCCCCAGGGTATCTCGGTCATCACGTTACCCATGTGCAGCAGGAACTCTTTCTGGAACTCCCACGACGGGAAGTTGACACCCAGCTTCAGCGGCGTGCCGTAGATGTGGTATTCTGCCCAGTGGCCGAAGCCCACCTCAAGGAAAGCCAGCCGCTTGTCGTTCTTATAGCGTTCGGCAAAGTCGGTATAGAACTGCAGGGTGAACCGTTTCAGCTCCTCGTTGCTCCAGTCCGCATAATAGGTAGGACCGTCGCCGCCGGGATTCGCCGAGTAGGTCTCGTTGTAGTCGTTGCGGTCTTTGATGTATTGCGGTACGGCTGTAGAGCCTTTTGCCGCTCCCGGTATGTCCGTTCCGCTCGGATATTCATATCGGAAGCGGGCAACGAGCTGGTGGCTCCGGCTGGCTACGTCGGCAAGGATGTTGTCGAACCACGTCCAGTCGTACTCGATGCTGCCGTCGCTGTTGCAGCCCTTCACCACCATGCACGGCAGGCAGTAGGAGAACTCCAGCGTGATGGAGCCTCCGTACGTGCTGTTTTTCTCCTCAGCCATAAACGGCCAGAGCACCAGTCCCGTCATGGGTTGCGGGTGGGTAATCTTGTTGTTCAGCTCCACGGGAGCCCACTCCTGTGCCTGCATTGCTGTTGTTGCGGCACAGAATGCCAACAAACAGCATACCTTTTTAATAGTTTTAGTTTTCATGTTTGTTTTTAAAGTTCTTTGTTTGTCTCAAAATGTAGTTCTCTGCTTATTTCTGCATGTATTTCTTTCCATTCCGTATCACGATGCCTTTATAGCCTTTGCCCACCCGTTGTCCGGCAAGGTTGAAGGAATTGTCAATTGTAAATGGTCCGTTGTCAATTGAATTGTCAATTGTCAATTGTCCATTGTCAATTAAATTAATTCCCCGAATGCCAGTTGTTGAACCGTCTGGCAGCAGGATGAGGAAGAGGAAAATCTGCACCTGGTCCTTCTTCAGCGTGTAGGTCGTTCCTGCTGTTGCCTCGAAGGAATACTGCCCGTTGGCGTCGAGTGTGACCTTTTGTCCGTTCAAGACGACCGACTGGTTGGCAGGCGACGTGCTGCCGCCGTAGATGAGCGTCACCGTTCCGCTATGGGTAGGCGTAATGGTTATTTCGGTCTTCGACTCCATCTTGATGCAGTTCTTGTATTCTTTGCCGCCATAGGTGACAGCGCCTTTGCTGGTAGAGTAGTTGCTGCTTGCCAGTTGCACCTGATTGCTTGACGGGTTGGTGCCGGTAAAGTAGCAGATGGTGGCATCGTCCGTAGGGGTGGGGGTCGGAGTCGGGTTGTCCCCGCCTTCTCCTCCTTCTCCTCCTTCGCCGCTGCCACTGGAGCCTTCGCCAGCTTCAAACTCTATCTCCTGTGTGTCTAAGATGCAATCACAGGCAATCTTCAGGTCGTTGGCGTTGCTCAGGTTTGCCGCAATCTCTATAGAGAGTTCCTGTCCGGGCAGCAAGCCTTTGAGCGATGTCGTCGAGCGCACGTCGCCGATGGCAAAGAAGGCGTCGCGGTAGAGTGGGGCGACACCGTTGTTGGTTACGGTCAGACGGGTAGCAGTTCCGTTGGTCTCACAACTCTTTACGGCGATGCGATAGCCCGAAGCCATCGTTGCCTCCTTGAAGCGGGCTCCTGTGCCGTAAGAGCCGCTGGGCGCGTCGTTGGCTATCATGAAGGTGATGTGGTATTTCTTTGCCTGTTCCTCCCACGTGTGTCCGTACATGCCGGCAGGGTTCAGGAAGTTCTTCTGGTCGCTGCCCTTATAGTAGCTGATTTCTCCGCCGCAGACGCCCGTCTTCCATCGTGTGCCTGCTCCGATGGCGTTCCAGCATTCTTCGTTATAGCCGTCTTTGGTGCCTATTTCGTGGTTCTGGTGCATGAAGGAATCGTCGAAGAGTCCGAAGTTGAGCGCCATCAGTTCGCTGCTGCCAACAATGGGCGTGTACTCTTCGTCGCTGGCATCAATAGAGATCGCCCACGGAATATCTTTCAAAGCGGTGCTGACATATTTCAGGAATTCTGCCTGATACTCCCACGACGGGAAGTTGACACCCAGCTTCAGGTCCGTTCCGTAGATGTGATATTCTGACCAATGGCCGAAGCCTACCTCAACGAAAGCCAGCCGCTTGTCGTTCTTATAGCGTTCGGCAAAGTCGGTATAGAACACCTTCGTGAACCGTTTCAGCTCCTCGTTGCTCCAGTCGGCATAATAGGTAGGACCGTCGCCGCCGGGGTTCGCCGAGTAGGTCTCGTTGTAGTCGCTGCGGTCTTTGATGTATTGCGGTACGGCAGTAGCTCCCTTTACGGCTCCGGGGATGTCGTCGCCGTTGGGGTATTCATATCGGAAACGGGCAACGAGCTGGTGGCCGCGGCTGGCAACATCGTTGAGCAGGTTGTCGAACCACGTCCAGTCGTACTGGATGCTGCCGTCGCTGTTGCAGCCCTTCACCACCAGGCAGGGCAGACAGTAGGAATATTCCAGCGTGATGGAACCTCCGTGAGTGCTGTTTCTGCTCTCAGCCTCTGCTGGCCATAACACCAAGCCCGTCATGGGTTGCGGGTGGGTAATCTTCTTGTTCAGCTCCACGGGAGCCCACTCCTGTGTCGTTTCATTTTGCAGGCGCTTGGCATCTGCCTGTGCATACGATACTGCCGACAACAAAAACAGCAGGATAAGAGATGGTCTTTTCATCATGGTCTTGTTTCTTTTTAAGGATTAGTTCGTAGATGTTTGATGCCACAAAAGTAGTTACTTTTGCTTGTCTGTGCAAGAAAAAGGTATAAAAACACACAGAATGAGAGGTTTCTAATGTCGTGCAAACAGGCTAAAGCCTCACCAACTAACATTATTCATGCTCCACTTTTATGGTCAGTGGGTCTTCGACGATTTAGACTATTAGACCAGCGGAAAGCAGAAATGCCCATGCAGAAACCTGGTTTTGCTTAGTTTTGCTTCGACACATCCAAAAAAAACAAGAAATAATTTTGCATGATTAAAAAGAATACTTATCTTTGCAGTGTCCATAATCCAATGTGACTGCTTGCAGAATAGTTGGCAATGGGCGCATATTTAGTGGAAAAGCGTTTATCTGACGCTTTGTTCTTGGCAGACCGAATCTCGCAAATTCAATTACCGTCAAGAATGAAGCAACGATAGATGCCTATTAGGGATGATATATACCCGCCTACGTCCGATAGGGGTCGAGGGCAAGTTTGTGTATAGCATTCGGCGTGGGCTTCTGCGTTGCTCGTTCTACGGTAATGGGCAATGCGAGAGCCAAGGTCTGCGGGACGAGTAACAGGTACAGTTGCCCCGCTTTTTTTCATATCTATGCCAGACTGATAACCTTTAACATGAAAACCGTCTCTGTCTGGGCTGCTGCGAGACACTAAACAATTGTACAATATGAAGATTTTAAGATTATTACCTTTGCTTCTGTTTAGTTTAGCAAGTCCTTCTCATGCATTAACGGTATATGTTACGACCGCAGGAAATTTGGCAAATGAAGTTGCCAGCGCTGGTGAGACTTCAGTAACTGACCTTAAGATAGTCGGTAAACTTAATAATGCCGATTTAAAATTCTTGTGCAGCACAAAGGAAGGAAGTGGCAATTTCCTCACACAGAATCTAAAAAAATTGGATTTGCAGGATGTTACACTTGAACCTACGACAGGAAACTATTCTGTTAAAGGTTATGGTGCAGGTGCAGTGTATTATCATCTTTCAAAAGAGTGCTCTATAGTGGAGGATGCTTCTGGTTGGCTTGGATCATCAATACCATTTTTCCGCTATTATGGTGACGATCTGGGCGGACTTTGCATTAACATGAGTAGTTTGGAGTATATTGCATTGCCAAAAAAGCTTAGAGGTTTGGGACAAGACTGCTTACAAGGTAGCAAAGTCTCGACAGTGGTTCTTCCTGAAAATATGGAATATGTTAAGTATAATGCCTTTGGAGACACCCCTTGGTATAATAAATATCTTCAAAGTCAACCTAATGGGGTTGTGTATTATAATGACATTGCTTACTCCTATAAAGGTGACATCCCTTCTAATAGCACCATATCCTTTAAAGAAGGAACGAAACGAATCGTTGGAAAGTATTCTGCCTTTAAGCAGGTCAATCTACCGAAAACTATTAAGAGTATCGGTGATTATTGTTTTTCTGATTATCACATGACTGAATATAAACAATATACTGGTAAAATAGCATCTATCTCTATTCCGAATGGTTTGGAAGAAATCGGCTATGGTGCCTTTGAAGGCTGTCAAGATTTGACAGAAATCAACATTCCTAATAGCGTAACAACCATAAAAGATTATGCTTTTTCTTACTGCAAGGGGCTGTCTTCTGCAAAAATACCTAACAGCGTGATGAGCATAGGCTCTAAGGCGTTTTATGATTGTAGCAGTCTGACTTCTGTTGAAATACCTAATAGTGTGACTTCGATTGGAAAGAAGGCGTTCGTAGGTTGTGAAAAACTATCTGTTGTTGAAATAAACAGCAATACTATTTTAGCATCATCAACATCCATGGAAAATATATTTGGGTCTTCTGTACAGAAATATATCATTGGAAACAGCGTAACAAGCATCGGCGAGAATGCATTCTATGATTGCAGCAGTCTAACCTCCGTTGTTATGCCCAATAGTCTGAGGACAATAGAAAAAGGGGCATTCGAAGGCTGTAGTGGTCTGACCTCCATTACCTTTCCTAACAGTTTGACAAGTATTGGAGAAGGCGCATTTTATGGCTGCAACGGATTAATAACTCTCACTATCCCGAAGAGTGTGACAACCATCGGGAAGGATACGTTCAGAGGCTGCAATAGTCTGTATGACATAAAAGTGGATACAGGGAATCCAATATATGATTCTCGTGGAAACTGTGGAGCTATTATAGAAACAGCTTCCAATACTTTAATTAAAGGTTGTGTAACAACTTTAATCCCAGAAAGTGTGACAACTATCGGAGAGTATGCGTTCGAAGGTTGCAGTTTTGACTATGTTTTCATTGACAGTAATGTTACAGACATCGGATTTGGAGCTTTCTCCAACTGCAAATTTCTCAAAACTGTAGAGATTAATAGCAACTCGATAATATCTAAAGACTATCCAACAGATTATTTTTCAACACTAAGTCTGAATTTAAAGAATATTTTTGGCTACCAAGTACAGGAATATATCATTGGTAATAACGTGAACAGCATCGGCAGTTATACGTTCGCAGGCTGTAGTATGACTACTGTGTCATTACCAGAGAGTGTGACCAGTATAGGCAAGGCTGCATTCTATGATTGCCAAAGTCTGACTTCTATCACCATACCAAAGGGCGTAACGACCATCGGCGATTGGATGTTCTTGAGATGTAGTAGTCTGACATCTGTCATTATCCCTGAAGGGGTAACTACCATTGGAAAAGCTGCTTTTCAGAAATGTAGTAGTTTAACCTCCATTACCTTTCCTAACAGTTTGACAAGCATCGGCAATGGTGCGTTCTTAGAATCTGCATGGTACGATAATCAACCAGACGGTTTGGTCTATGCGGGTAAAGTTGCATACAAGTATAAAGGAACCATGCCAGAGAATACTTCGATAACCATCAAAGATGGTACTTTAAGTATTACCGAAAATGCATTTCGTTCGTATAACAATTTAACCTCTATCACTATTCCTAATAGTGTGACAACCATCGGTAGTGATGCTTTCACTGGCAGCGGGCTTTCCTCAGTCACTCTCCATTGTCCCAATATTGAACCATGGTTTTACAAGCTCAACATAAAAGAGGTGATTTTAGGTGACGAAGTGACGAGTATAGGGGGTAGTGCGTTCTTAAATTGTAGTAGTTTAACCTCTGTCAAGATTGGTAGCAATGTGAAAACAATTGGTAGTGCCGCATTCTCCGGTTGTAGCAGTCTGACTTCTGTTACTATTGGGAAGAGTGTGACAGACATCGGATCTTCTGCTTTTCAAGACTGCAATAATTTGACTGACATATCCATCCCTGATGGTGTTACGAATATAGGTAGTTTTGCATTTGGTAATTGCAATAATTTGACTTACATATCTATCCCTGAGAGTGTAACAACCATCGGAGTTGGGGCATTCGATAATACGGCATGGTATAACTATCAGCCGGAAGGAATGGTGTATGCAGGAAAAGTTGCTTACAAATACAAAGGAATTATGCCTGCTAATACATCATTAAAAATTGAAGATGGAATTAAAAGCCTTTCTGATATGGCCTTTTTTAGCTGTAATAACCTGGCTTCTGTTACCGTCCCTAACAGCGTGACAAGCATTGGCTCTTCTGCGTTTTATGGCTGTGGCAATCTGACTTCTGTTACTATGGGGAAGAGTGTGACTGATATAGGTTATTCTGCATTCAGAGATTGTAGTAGTCTGACAGATGTATATTGCTTGGCAGAAGATATACCTTCACTGGGGGAATATGCTTTTAATAATGCAAATATAGATCAGGCTACGCTCCATGTTCCTGCTGCTTCAATTTCTGACTATCAAGAAGCCGAGGCATGGAGCCAGTTTGCAAGGATTGTTCCGCTTACGGACGAAGAGATGACGGGAATAGAGAAAGTCAATGCGGATAAACATTCTAAAGTCAAAGACTCTGTCATTTATGGTATTGACGGTCGCCGTCTGAACCAAAAACAGCGCGGTCTGAACATCATCCGCATGAGCGACGGCACGACAAGAAAGGTCATGGTGAAATAATCACCATACTTTTCTGTGTCCAGAAAACTAAAGGTGGGAGTACTGACAATGCGGAGCTCCCACCTTTTACATACATGAACCATAAGAATCTATCCCACTCTATTTGCTTTATGAGGTCAGCATCAGGGTTGTCAGGTGGTCAAGACCAATTGAATAGGTATTCTCTACGTGAGTTCGGTTTAAGCATGGGTGTAGGATGACACATTTCGAGCGCAATCCTACGCTGTGGTGCCCCTACAAGGGAAATAAAAAATAAAATTATACATGCGACACCGACGCTGTAAGCCGCTAAGTCATAGTGACTTACGATGGTGGGGTCGCGTAAAGTACTACACTTTTAGGCGAAAGTCGAACACCGACCTTCCAACTACTATGAGTTTGGAACGCAACTACATAGTAGTTGGCTTGCAAACTCATAGTAGTTGGAAGGCAAACACATAACAGTTGCAGAAAAAGGACTAAATGTTTGTATTTTCAGCTTTTGGGGGCGGTGTACGACTTGCGCTCGATTTGCGTATACCTACACCCGTACCTCTGTCACGTAAGCTGCTGAGCCTGAGCAGTCTGCGAAACCTGGTGTCGTATGTACAATTTTTATTTAAATTCTCTCTGTACATATACTTTTGAACCGCAGATGGCGCTGATTTACACGGATGAGTGATGAAGAGGAAAAGAATGGGCATAATGACCATCATTATATTCAGAAATTTCTGAATAATTTCTGGTCATTTCTTTCTTTGAACCTTTCCATCATCCCACCAGGGATGATCAAAATCCGTGTTCCTCCGAGCTATCCGTGTTCAACTTAAACCTTTTGACACGTGTCAGAAGATGCGGGGGAAGGCTTTTCGGAACGTCATCAGCACGACATCTGCACTTCATTCCTGCCCAGTAGCCACTTTGCCGTAGGCAGAGGATGCTTACAGCAAGCCCAGCTCTCCGATGGCGAAGAGGAGGGAGTAGCCCAGCACGAGGGTGATGATGCCTACGGTGAGACCGATTTTCAGCATGTCGTTCTGCTGTACGAGTCCGGTGGAGTAGGCGATGGCGTTCGGTGGGGTGGAGATAGGCAGACACATGGCTGAGGATGCAGCCAGGGCGATGCCGATGATGACGGTGGGGGTGCCTCCGATGCCAGCCAAGCGGTCGCCCATGCCGGTGCAGACCACGGCGAGGATGGGGACGAGGAGTGCTGCCGTTGCCGTGTTCGATATGAAGTTGGAGAGGAAGTAGCAGATGATGCCCGACGCAAAGAGGATAACCAGCGGGCTCCACGAGCCGAAGGGTATGCTCTTGATGGCAGCATCGGCAAGTCCGCTGCCGTTCATTCCCAGTCCCAAGGCAAAGCCTCCAGCCACCATCCAGATGACCGACCAGTCTATCTCGCGCAGGTCTTTGGCGGTGATGACGCCCGTGATGGCGAAGATGCCCATCGGAATCATCGCCACCGTGTTGGCATCGATGCCTGTGATGTCTTTCGGCAGTACCCACAGCAGGATGGTGAGCACGAAGGTGCAGCACACCACCCACATGCGCCATCCGTGGTGTACCTTACCCGTTATCTGCAACTCGATGGTCTTCTGTGTGAAGGGGAAGAACTTCAGGATGATGCGCCACGAGATCAGCAGGATGACGATAGTCAGAGGGAACATGAATGCCATCCACTCACCGAAGCCCAGTCCCATGTTCATGCCCGCCTCGTCGTTGAGCACTTTTAGGGCAATGGCGTTGGGCGGTGTGCCGATGGGGGTACCCATGCCTCCGATGTTGGCAGCCACGGGTATGCTCATCGTCAGGGCTATGCGTCCCTTTCCGTTGGCTGGCAGGGCAGCAAAAACGGGAGTGAGGAAGGTGAGCATCATCGCAGCCGTTGCGGTGTTGCTGACGAACATCGAGAAGAGTCCCGTAATCAGCAGGAATCCTAACAGGACGTTCTCGCTCTTCTTACCGAAGGGGCGTATGAGGTTTTTCGCCAGGAGCACGTCCAGTCCCGACTTCGTCGCCGCTATGGCAAGGATAAATCCGCCAAGAAACAGCATGATGACGGGGTCGGCAAAAGCCGCCATGATTTCCTTCGACTTGAGCAGCGTGCCGAAGGTGGCGTCTTCTTCGCCTTTGAAGAGGCTCAGCGAGTTGTTGGAGATGGTCAGGCACATCGTGGTGATGATGGCGAGTGACGTTGCCCACGACGGTATCGCTTCGGTGAGCCACGACAAGGTGGCAAAGACGAAGATGGCGATGACCCGTTGCTGAACCACCGTCAGTCCCTTGATGCCGAAAATCTCTGTCGGCAGGTTCCATACGATGGCGGTAATGACGATGATGGCAAAGAGCTCCATCATCTTTTTCTTGGAGTACTTGTTGTTGAGTGCGTTAGAAACTGCTTCAGCCATTGTTCTTGTTGTTTATAGTCTCTTGAGATTTTTTTCTTTCTTTGTTGCGACTGAGTCGCAACAGACGGGACGAGCGGCAGACGGGACGGGTCGCGTGGGCGGAGTCGCAACAGACGGGACGAGTCGCCGATTGTCCTCTCTTCCATAAAACGGGTGCAAAGGTACAAAATAATTGATAACTGACAATTGATAATTGACAATTCTTTCTTACTTTTGCACCATAAAAATACATGTTGTGAAAAATAAGGCAATCTATATCGTCGTTTTGCTATGTCTGTTGTGCAGTTGCCGGCATCTGAATCAAGTGCCAGCCGACGGTCAGGGCGACACACTACGGATGAAGTATGCAGAGCATATCACCATCGTGCGCTGCGAAGGCTATACGAAGGTGGTGATGCAGAACCCCTGGAAGGCGGGCGAGGTGCTGCATACGTATGAGCTGGTGCCGCGAGGGAGCGAGAGGGCGGCGCGTGAGCGGGAGAGCGGGACCACGGTGGTGAGCGTCCCCCTGCGTCGCAGCGTTGTCTTCAACACGGCTCATGCCTGGCTCACCATCACCTTGGGGGCGTTGACACAAGTTCGCGGAGTTGCCGACTTGCGTTTCATGCAGCTGCCTGCTGTTCGCCAGCGGGTGCAGGCGGGGCTGACGGCTGATTGTGGCGATGCCATGTCGCCCAATATTGAACAGATCATAGACATTGGTGCCGATGCCATTCTCCTTTCGCCCTTCGAGAACAGCGGCGGCTATGGTCGTTTAGAGAAATTAGGCATCCCCCTCATCGAGTGTGCAGACTATATGGAGACATCGGCTTTGGGCAGGGCAGAGTGGATGAAGTTCTATGGCATGCTCTTTGGTAAGGAACGCGAGGCCGATTCGCTGTTCCATGTGGTGGATTCGTCGTATCAAGTGCTGAAGGCGAGAGCAGCGCAGTGTGGGACTGAGGGCGCGAAAGCACCCCGACTCATCACGGAGAAACTGACAGGCAGCACGTGGTATGTGCCTGGCGGCAGGAGCAGCGTGGGACGTCTCATAGCCGATGCAAACGGCAGCTATCCGTGGGCTGACGACAAGCATAGCGGAAGCCTCGCCCTGCCGTTCGAGACCGTCTTCGACAAAGCTGGCGATGCCGACGTGTGGCTTTTTAATGATTTCAGTGACCAGCCGATGACCTACCAACGATTGGCGGCTGAATATAGGGGCTATCCTCTGATGAAGGCTTTCCGCAAACGCCGTGTCTGGTATGTCAATTCGCTGAAAGTGCCCTACTTTGAAGAAGTGTCGTTTCGCCCTGACTGGCTCTTGCTGGACTACATCCGAATGCTCCATCCCGAACTGGGGCTGGGTGAGCCGAAATACTATAAGAAATTGTAGTTTTAGGGAGTTAAAAGGGAGTTAAAAGGGAGTTAAAAGGAAGTTAAAAGGAAGTTATGCCGCTTCGCGGCGAAGTTAAAAGGACGATAGTAATCGCAAATGAGAATATCTAACGTCCAAGCAGCTGAAAGCTGCGATAACTTCCTGAGCGAAGCGATAACTTCCAAGCAGCTGAAAGCTGCGATAACTCCTTGAGCGAAGCGGTAACTTCCAAGCGCGAAGCGCTATAACTTCTTGAGCGAAGCGACTGAAAGAATTGTGAATGATGAATTATAAAAAAATAGTCTTGCTGGCGGCAGCCATCCTGCTTCTGTTTGTCTTGAATCTGATGACGGGATCGGTGAGTATCCCCGTATCGGACGTCTGCCGCATACTTACCGGTGAAGGGTCGGCAAAAGATTCCTGGCATTTTATTGTATTGGAAAACCGCTTGCCGCAGGCGCTGACGGCGCTGCTTAGTGGGAGTGCCTTAGCCGTCAGCGGTTTGTTGCTGCAGACTGCTTTCCGCAATCCGCTGGCAGGACCATCCATCTTCGGCATCACCAGCGGGGCAGGTCTCGGCGTAGCCCTCGTCATGCTGTTGTTGGGTGGCAGTGTTTCCACAAGCCTGTATTCCGTCAGCGGCTTCATGGCAATCCTTCTGGCTGCATTCTTCGGAGCGATGGCTGTCACGTTGCTCGTCTTCTTCTTCTCCTCTTTGGTGCGCAGCAGGGTCATGTTGCTCATCATCGGCATCATGGTGGGCTATCTTGCCAATTCAGCCATCACCTTGCTCAACTTCTTTGCCACGGAAGAGGGCGTTCGTTCCTATATGGTGTGGGGCTTAGGCAACTTTGGGGGTGTGTCGATGGATTACATGCCTGGGTTTGCCGCTGTGGTCGGCTTCGGGTTGTTAGCGTCCTGCTTGCTCATAAAACCGCTGAATGCTCTCTTGATGGGCGACCAGTATGCTGAGAATCTGGGAGTGAACATCCGCCGCACGCGCAATCTGCTGCTGCTGATTACTGGTTTGCTGACAGGAGTCACCACTGCTTTCTGCGGACCAGTAGCATTCATAGGTCTTGCTGTTCCCCACATTGCCCGTCTGCTCATTGGTACTGAGAACCATCGCCAGCTTCTGCCGGCTGTCATCTTGTCTGGAGCAGCCATCGCCCTGTTGTGCAACCTGCTCTGTTGTCTTCCTGGTGAAAATGGTATCATTCCCTTGAATGCCGTCACGCCCCTCATAGGAGCACCTGTGATTGTCTATGTCCTGCTCAAGCGATAGGGGATAGGTGCGCGCATTCATGACCGCCTTGCTGAAATACGGATGCCGCAGATAGCGCTTGACCTCATGGTTGGCTGTTAAACGATGACGAGGTCACTCATCACATCGTCGCTGACAAAGAGCCCTTGGCGGGTAAGGTGGATGTGGTTGTCGTCGATTTGAAGGAGTCCGTTGTTGATGGCTGTTTTTGCGTTTTCCATCAGATACTTGTGGTAGTGTGGTTCAAGAGACGGCAGGAAGATGCCTTCTTTTGTTCGTAAAGCGGTAGTGATGAGGTCGTTGTATCGGGTGTCGGCATTCAATTCCTCAAACTCGAATGGGATGATGTCCTGTTCAATAGCCTGAATATATTGGTGGATGTCGCTTACATTCCAGTAGCGATAGAGTTTCCCCTCGTTCTTGGGGGATGAAGGAAGAAACGTCCCATAGCTGTGTGCTGCAGCTCCGATGCCGTAATATGGAGTGCCGTTCCAATAGTTGCTGTTATGAAGGCTTTTAAATGACGAATGAAGAATGAAGAATGAAGAATCGGCTGGCGCATTGAGGAATGATTCTTCATTCTTCATTCTACATGCTTCATTCTTAAGGGCAAAGTTGCTGATTTCGTAGTGTTCGTATCCGGCAGAGGTAAGGCGGTCGATGAGCAGCTCGTACATCTCTCGCTCCCTTTCTCCCTCGTTCTCCCGTTCTTGCTCTGGCAAGCGCTTCGCGGTTACTCCCGCTCCCTTCAACAAACGATACAGTTCCGTTCCTTCCTCCACCATCAGACTATAGGCAGAGATGTGCTCAACGCCAAGGGCAAGAGCTTCGTCGATGTCTCGTTGCCAGTCGTCAAGGATTTCGCCAGGGAAGCCGAACATGAGGTCGATGCTGATATTTCGAAAGCCAGCCTTTCGCAATCGCCCAACTGCTTCAACCACTTGATGGGCGTTGTGGCGTCGATGGAGAAAGCGAAGCCGTTCGTCGGAGAAGGTCTGTGCACCCATGCTGATACGGTTGACGGGTAGTTGAGACAAGGTGGAAACAAACTCATCTGTGACGTCGTCGGGATTGCATTCGATGGTGATTTCCCGAACGTTTTCAAATCCTGTTTGACCGTTAGGCTGAAGATATACCTTATTTATATTATGGAAAAGCTTGCGCAGGTTCCCTGCCGACAGTTGGCTGGGCGTTCCGCCGCCGATGTAGATGGTGTTGATGCTTGCCGTCGCTCCCGCGCCTCCTCGCTCCCGCGCCTCCATGTTCCTACGCCTGAGTTCCATCTCGCGACATACGGCATCAATATAACGGTCTTGCAGATGCAACAGGGTAGTGGAATAAAAACCGCAGTAGATGCATCGGCTGGCACAAAAGGGGATGTGAATGTATAGTCCTGCCATAGCTTTCCGATGCAAAAGTACGAAGAAACGAGAAAAAAGCCAAGAAAAGCGCTACTTTCTTGGCTTTGTCGAGCGAAAGTACTTTCTGTAAAAGTACTAATAAGTTATAAAATATTTATCGTTTTGTTCTTTTTCTATTCAATTTTTTGTACTTTAGACGGCGATTTGCAAAAGCAGACCTCAAAAGTATGACAAAAAACATTTTATTAACAACCTAAATCTATAATTGGTATGAAAGTATATCAAACCAACGAAATCAAGAACATTGCCTTGATTGGCAGTGCGGGTAGCGGCAAGACCACGCTTGCCGAAAGTATGTTGTTCGAGGCCGGAATCATTAAGCGTCGTGGCTCGGTAGAGGCTAAGAATACGGTGAGTGACTATTTCCCTGTAGAGCAGGAGTATGGTTACTCGGTGTTCCCGACCGTCTTCCACGTTGAGTGGAACAACAAGAAACTGAATATCATTGACTGTCCGGGATCTGACGACTTCGTCGGAGGTGCTATCACGGCACTCAATGTGACAGATCAGGCTGTCATCCTCGTGAACGGACAGTATGGTCCTGAGGTGGGTACGCAGAATGCATTCCGCTATACGGAAAAACTGCAGAAGCCTGTTATCTTCCTCATCAACCAGCTCGATCGTGAAAACTGCGACTTCGATGCTCTGATGGTGAACATGAAGGAAATATACGGACCAAAATGTGTCCAGGTGCAATATCCTATCGCTACAGGTCCTGGCTTCAATGCCGTTATCGATGTCCTGTTGATGAAGAAATACAGCTGGAAGCCTGAAGGTGGTGCTCCTATCATCGAGGAGATTCCTGCTGAAGAGATGGATAAGGCGAAGGAGTTGCATGCTGCATTGGTAGAGGCTGCCGCTGCCAACGACGACACGCTGATGGAGAAATTCTTCGAAGAGGAAAGTCTCACAGAAGACGAGATGCGCGAAGGTATCCGCAAGGGGCTTGTTACGCGCAGCATCTTCCCCGTTTTCTGCGTTTGTGCAGGCAAGGACATGGGTGTCCGCCGACTGATGGAGTTCCTGGGCAACGTGGTTCCGTTTGTCAGTGAAATGCCGAAGATTCACAATACGCGCGGTGAGGAAGTGGCTGCTGAAGCTGATGCTCCTACATCCATCTATTTCTTCAAGACCGGTATGGAACCGCACATTGGTGAGGTCTCTTATTTCAAGGTGATGAGCGGAAGTGTCAAGCCGGGTGACGACCTGACGAATGCTGATCGTGGTTCCAAGGAGCGCATTGGCACTATCTATGCTTGTGCTGGTGCTAACCGTATTGCTGTCGATGAACTGAAAGCCGGTGATATCGGCTGTACGGTGAAACTGAAGGATGTGAAGACTGGCAATACCTTGAACGGCAAGGATGTTGAACAGCGCTTCGACTTTATCAAATATCCTAACTCTAAATATTCGCGTGCTATCAAGTCTGTCAACGAGAGTGAGATGGAGAAACTGATGGCGGCTCTCTTGAAAATGCGTCAGGAAGACCCGACATGGGTGGTTGAGCAGTCGAAAGAGTTGCACCAGACCATCGTTCACGGACAAGGAGAGTTCCACCTTCGTACGTTGAAGTGGCGTTTGGAGAACAACGAAAAGATTCAGGTACAGTACGATGAACCTCGCATTCCTTATCGTGAGACCATCACCAAGATGGCACGTGCTGACTATCGTCACAAGAAGCAGTCGGGTGGTGCCGGACAGTTTGGTGAGGTTCACCTGATTGTGGAACCATACGCTGAAGGTATGCCCGATCCGACCGTTTATAAGTTCAACGGCCAGGAGTTTAAGATGAACATCAAGGGTAAGGAAGAAATCGACCTGGAGTGGGGCGGCAAATTGGTCTTCATCAACTCTGTTGTCGGTGGTGCTATCGACGCACGTTTCATGCCCGCTATCTTGAAGGGTGTGATGGAGCGTATGGAGACAGGACCGCTGACGGGTTCTTACGCCCGTGATGTGCGCGTCATCGTCTATGACGGCAAGATGCACCCCGTTGACTCTAACGAACTTTCTTTCATGCTCGCAGCACGCAACGCCTTCAGTGCAGCCTTCAAGGAGGCTGGACCTAAGATTCTGGAGCCTATCTACGACCTTGAGGTGTTCGTTCCCTCAGACTATATGGGTGACGTGATGAGCGACTTGCAAGGACGCCGTGCCATGATTATGGGTATGGACAGCGAGGCTGGCTATCAGAAACTGAGTGCAAAGATTCCTCTCAAGGAATTGTCTAACTACAGCATCTCGCTGAGTTCGCTCACTGGTGGTCGTGCTTCGTTCACAACAAAGTTCGCCAGCTACGAACTTGTTCCGAACGATGTTCAGCAACAGCTTATCAAAGAGCATGAGGCTGAAGCCGCTGACGAAGATTAAGCAAGACTTCTCAAATAGCATCCCCGTACTTGTTCACAGGTTCGGGGATGTTTTTTTGAAAAAAGTACAAAAAAAGTTTGTAAGGTCAGAAAAAAGCATTACCTTTGCAACCGCATTTAGAGAAATGCACCTGAAGAAACAGGTTGAAAAGGCGGCAATAGCTCAGTTGGTAGAGCACAACCTTGCCAAGGTTGGGGTCGCGAGTTCGAGTCTCGTTTGCCGCTCAACATGATGAACAATACGTTGAAAGTGTTTGATAAGAAGTCTTTCAATCGTAGGAAATGCCCAGGTGGCGGAATTGGTAGACGCGCACGTTTCAGGTGCGTGTGCCGCGAGGCGTGCAGGTTCGAGTCCTGTTCTGGGCACTTCTTTTGTTCTATCTGCTTTACATGATGGAGAGGTGGCGGAATTGGTAGACGCGCTACTTTGAGGGGGTAGTGTCAATTGCGACGTGGGAGTTCGAGTCTCCTCCTCTTCACCATTCAGTAAAGATGCTTTATTATCGTGATGCGGCAATAGCTCAGTTGGTAGAGCACAACCTTGCCAAGGTTGGGGTCGCGAGTTCGAGTCTCGTTTGCCGCTCTTTTTGTTTTAGGAAAAACATCCATCAATTCATGAACCTATATTTAAGATATTTTGACAGCGAGACATTGGTGTATAATGCCGATGAAGCGTTGGATTTTTTACATTCCATTCCTGAGATTCAACTTACTCCTGAAATGGAAGATGACATTCGTGACTATGCTACGAACGATGTGCGCTATCCGAAGCGCTATAAAGTACGTTCTCGTGTTTATTTCATTATTATCAAGACGGAGGCTGCTACCATGCTTGATTTCAAGCAGAAGAAGGCTGTTCATACCCCTGATAATCCTGCTGTTCGGGAGATGAGCCCCGTAGTGTTGCGGCTGAACGAAGAACAAATGGGGTGGTATGAAGGTTCCTTGGATTTTAAGCGAGTGGTAATGGTGCCTTCAACGGGAAAGCATGAGTATCGCGATACGCATTTCGTAGCGCAATGTAAAGCTCATTCTGGCTTGGATTGCTACAATCGTATCGTGGAACATCTCCGCGATCGTGTTGATGCCCGTAGCCAGTTCCCCTCTGCTAAAGGCAAGAACTTCCACTTTAAGTATCTGGGTATGTGGAAGTAATGAAGGAAATGGGTATATTTTCTGCATGGCGAAGTATTTGTTAAAGCACTAAGATTGACGAATAATGAATAAGGTGATGCTTATTGGTAACGTCGGTGTTGACCCCGATGTACGCTACTACGATCAGGATCAGGCTGTTGCACAAGTTCGATTGGCAACTACTGAGCGCGGCTATACGCTCCCTAACGGTACACAGGTGCCCGACAGGACTGATTGGCACAACGTGATTTTCTACCGTTCTCTTGCAAAGGTAGTTGAGAAATATGTGCATAAAGGTGACAAACTGTTCGTGGAGGGAAAAATTCGCACTCGCAGTTATGACGATAAAAAAGGGGTGCGTCGCACCGTGACAGAAATCTATGCGGATAATCTGGAACTCTTGACACCCAAAAAGCAAGTGCAAGAACCTGAGAATCCACAACAGGGACCAACAGCTTCTGAACCGTTGCCTGCGCAAGAAAAAGAAAACGAAATGCCTTTCTAATGATTTCTTTGTTTTTATCGTCATTGGTAGAGATACAGACTCCTACGGCGGGAGTCATCATAGCAGCTGTGTTGGCTGCTATACTGCTTTTTATATCTGGCTTTGCCAGTGGTTCTGAAATTGCTTTTTTCAGTCTGACACCAAGCGACTTGAACGAGTTGGATCCGGAGAAAAGTACGATAGACCGTAATATCCAGATGCTTAGAGAAGATAGTGAACGAACATTGGCTACAATACTGATTTCCAATAATTTCGTCAATGTCACTATTATTATGCTATGCAACTACGTGTTTGCTTCTGTTTTTCATTTTAACGAGAATGCAAAGTGGTTGGAATTCCTTTGCATCACCGTCTTGCTGACTTTCCTTTTGTTACTTTTCGGTGAAATTATGCCGAAAGTATATAGTCGTCAGGCGCCATTGAAATTCTGTCGTCGAGTGGTTGGCGGCATCCTTTTTGCACGCAAACTGTTTTGGCCAATCGAAAACATACTGATACGCAGTGGAAATATAGCTGAGCGTGTGGTGCAGAAAGAATCACGTCAGTTAAGTGTTGACGACCTGGAACAGGCTTTGGAATTGACTGACAAAGAAGAGCTGAAGGACGAACAAAGTATTCTTCAGGGTATTATCCGATTCGGTGACGAAACGGCAAAGGAGGTGATGACTTCCCGTCAGGACATCGTTGATTTGGATATTAAGGCTTCTTTTAGCGAGGTGTTGAAATGCATTGTTGACAATAATTATTCGCGTATTCCTGTCTATCAAGATAATGATGACAACATTCGTGGTGTTCTCTACATCAAAGATTTGTTGCCTCACCTTACTAAACCGGATACCTTCCGTTGGCAGAGTCTTATACGTTCTCCCTATTTCGTGCCTGAAACAAAAAAAATAGATGACCTGTTACGCGAATTTCAGAAGAATAAGGTGCATATTGCTATCGTTGTTGACGAGTTTGGTGGTACCAGCGGCTTGGTGACGCTGGAGGATATCCTTGAAGAAATAGTAGGTGAAATCAACGATGAGTACGATGAGGAGGAGCGTAACTATACCAAACTGAACTATAATACCTTTATCTTTGAAGGAAAGACGCTGCTCAGCGATTTTACTAAGATTCTGGAGGTTGATGATGAGGAATTCTCCGACGTTGAGGGAGATGCTGACACCTTGGCAGGTCTGCTGTTGGAACTGAAAGGCGACTTCCCCAGCATACACGAGAAGATAGATTATCAAAACTATACCTTTGAGGTGGTTGGCGTTGAAGAACGACGCATCAGCCGCGTGAAGGTGATCGTTCATCCAAAGGAAGTTATATCTGGATGAAAATCATATATAACAAGTATTTTCCGTTTGGCAGTTTCTTTGCTACCAACATCTTCGGCATCATTTTTTGCCGAAGTGACAAAGGACGCCTTAGCGAAAAAGATAAAAATCACGAATATATCCACACCTTGCAACAGCGTGAAATGCTGTTCATAGGTTTCGCTCTGTGGTATTATATCGAATGGCTATTGCGAGCAGTCAAGTGCCGTAGTTTTATGACTGCCTATCGTCAATTGTATTTTGAGCGTGAAGCCTATCAAATGGAACACGACCTCGACTATCGTCATCATCGTCGTCATTTTGAATGGTGGTATATGTTCGTTCGCAAAGAATCGTTGTTGCACGAAATAGGAGAGTTCTATGGTGACATTGCTGCTTTTATCCGTAAGGATTTTCTCCTGGCAAAATACCTTTATGCCTTGCTGTTGGCTATTGTGGTTGTTGTCGCCCAAGTGTATTTCCATGTATATGATGTTCTCATCGCGCCTTACTATGCAGACGGTACTTCCATGATCCGTATCCCACTGATCTATATCGCGATGTATTTTCTGGTTCTTCTTCCCACGCTTGCTATGCATGGTGAATGGTGGCGGCTCCGTCGTTGGCAAGTATGGGTATTTCCAGTCATACTGTTGGCTATTGACGGGATTGGTCAGGGTTATCATGGTTACATACAATGGGCAGATCATCACGGCGAATGGTTCAAAGACAAATATTATTTGCAACTTGTAGGATCGTTTCTCTTTCGTTCTGTTTTCATCGTGTTCATGCTCTGCCTGTTTCGCAAATTTGCCATTGGGCGTTTTGGGTTGTACGGATTGAAACGTTCCTCAAAATACCTGCGCGTTTATGCCTTCATTTACGTGCTTCTTTTACCCATGTTTCTCTTTGTTGCCTTCACGCCGCAGTTCCTCGATTATTATCCTAAGATGGATATAGTGTACTATGATGGCGCTTTAGGTTGGGAGCGTTGGCAACTCATCGGATTGTTCGAGATATGCTATGCCAATGACTATATCGGTGTTGAAGGTATGTTCCGCGGAGCGTTGGTTATTGGTCTGACACGTTGGTTGGGTTGTCGTACTGTTTTACCCATGGCACTCACCTATATGTGTATTCATCTTGGTAAACCTGACTTGGAACTCTGTTCGTCTGTTTTGGGTGGATACATCTTAGGCATTCTCGCCTGTCGCACCCACCACTTGTGGGGTGGAATCATTATCCATCTTGGCATTGCTATGTTCTTTGAAGTGGTAGGCATTACGCGCTTACTCCTTTAAAAAAACTTGTATGATTGTTTGGCAAACCCAGGGTTTTCTGCTACTTTTGCAAATCAAAAACAAAGTGGAGGGAGAATCCTCTATAACAATCAAATCAATCAAAGGTAAGAATTATGAGAAGCAGAACCGCACAATGGTTTGAAACCAAAGTACGCTACGACAAGACCATGGAGGATGGTATGCCAAAGAAAGTGATAGAGAGCTACGTTGTAGATGCTCTCTCCTTTGGTGAGGCTGAGGAGCGCATCACTAAAGAAATGTCAGTATATATCAGTGGTGAATTTAATGTAAAAGCAATTGCTCCTGCCACCTACGGCGAAGTGTTTTTTTCTGAAAATGCCAATGATGACCGTTGGTACAAGACCAAGTTACAGTTTATTACTATCGACGAGAAATCCGAGAAGGAGAAGAAGACAAATGTCTATTACCTGGTACAGGCAGCAAACCTGAATGGGGCTGTAAAAAACATCGATGAAGTGATGGGGGGAACGATGATAGACTACGTCATTGCAAGTATCAACGAAACCAGCATCATGGATGTTTTTGAGCATAATGCTACGAAGGTTGATAATACTTCACAAGCTAAGTGAAACATAGTTCAAATGTTAAGGTTGCAAGAGAATGTACGACGTAAAAGGTAACTTGCATAAAGTGCTTAATTCACTACCCGAATGTGTTCGATTGGTGGCGGTAAGCAAATATCATCCTGATGAATTTGTGATGGCTGCCTATGAAGAAGGGCAGCGTATGTTTGGTGAGAGTCATGAGCAGGAATTGCGTAGGAAGGTTCAATCGCTTCCGAAAGATATCCAATGGCATTTCATCGGACACTTGCAGACGAACAAGGTGAAATACATCGTTCCCTATATCGACATGATTGAGGCTGTGGATTCTCTTAAGCTGCTTCGTGAGATTGAGAAGCAGGCAGCTAAGCACAACCGCAAGGTGAAGGTTCTTTTAGAACTGCATATAGCAGAGGAAGCAACCAAATATGGTCTGACGTTGGATGCCTGTCGTGAATTGTTGGCTGATGGTGAGTGGCGCGATATGAAGCATGTGCAGATTTGTGGACTGATGATGATGGCTTCGTTTACTGACAATGAAGCACAGATTGCCAGCGAGTTCAAGACTGCCAGTGAGTTCTTTGACGAGATGAAGAAAACTTATTTTGCTGCTGATGATTCTTTCTGCGAACGCAGTTGGGGCATGAGCGATGACTACCAGATTGCTGTGCAGCATGAAAGTACGATAGTGCGCATAGGTACGACCATTTTCGGTCCCCGAATTTACTAATATTACCCAACAAAAAAGCGAGGAAAATACCTCGCTTTTTTTGTTGTCAGAATAAAACACATTCTTGTTATTTGATAACAACTTTTTTCTTGCCTATGATATAGATACCCTTTGAAAGGCCTGTCGTGGTTGTACCTACATAGCGCCCATCCAAAGAAAAGACACGGTTATCTAAAACTTCTTTCTGTACTTTCACAGAAGTGAGTGCTGTGGGGATATCTTCGTCGATGAAGTTGAAGGATACGATTCCCGTGCCATAAGTCGGTGCAACATTGGAGTACACCTCATCCAGATAGGGGTCTTCAGTAATCTTGTAAAGTGGTTGGTCGTCAATCGTCACACCATTATTCAATTGGATAGAAGTCAGTTCGGTAACATTCTTCAGACCTGGGAACGGATCACCATGAAGGCTATTCCAATAATCTTCGGAACTCCAACAAAGATATTCTGTTTTGTTTTCTATTTTATCATATACCCGCATTGATGTAATCAAGTAGCCGTCAGCAGGAACGATGGTGATACCGGGTTCTCCTAGTTTATTGTTTGGATAGTCATCGGAATTAACAACGGTAGGGTCGGAGACTGTGCCGTTAAAAACTCGTTTGTAATCTACGCGCATAGTCAATAAACCATGCATAAATTGTGTCTTAACCACTCTTTCCGGGTCAGTGCTGACAACTTGTTGATACTTCAGTCCAGACATCCAACCAGTAGGTTGCCAATTGGTGAGATAGACACACTGGTTGTCGGCAGTCTGCTCAATCTTACGCGATTCGCCAGGTTGGAGATCTACGTGTTGGGCACCCGAAAGAGTTTCTATAGTTGCCCAACCCATCGTTTCCTTTTCCCATGCCGTGTATGGGGCAGGGCAATATCCGTTGTCCAAGTATTCGCCTTCGTCCATCAAATCCCAGCGTTCCATTGCCTGATTGTCAGTCTCTGCCGCTGTAACTGTAGCGTAGAGGTCTGGCAGACCCATCGTGTGGGAGAACTCGTGACAGAAGAGTCCGATACCTTCAATACGCTTGGTAGGATAACTGTTAGGAGATGTAGGCGTAAAGTTCAGCTCGTTGCTCACGCCGTAGCGATAGAGCGACTTGCCGTCGAATTTATCCGTGAAAGGATTATAACCTGATTTTGGCCAGATATTATAGGCAGGTACACCGTTATGACATTGTCCCCAACCTGCGTAAATGAGGTATACCAAATCTACGTATCCATCGTTGTTGGAGTCGTATTGAGAAAAATCTACATCATTATTTGCCAAAGTGCAGGCATCTTTCACCAATCCGGTTACGTTCTCGTCAGAGCCGCTTGTAGAACTCGTACCACCATAGTGTTTGATGCTATTGGCAACTCGGTATGGACCATAGACATCAAACTGAGGGGTAAACGTTCCGCCACTCATGTCTGTAAAGTACTCTCTTACACTGCCGTGGTTGCGGTTTTCGTAGTTCCCATGGTTGGCAAAGGGTGCTGTTCCGTTCAAGTATTCGTCGAAAGAAGCCTTTGGGTTAGCCAATGTAAATACAGAATCAGAGAATTCAACCAGCAACACCAATACCTTGGGACTTCCCGTGTGAGGGAAGTATCTTTTGTTGGTAGCAGGACTGGCATTCACTTCGTTGCCTAAACGTTGTATCATGCGACGTTGCTTGATGATGGGGGCATGCTTACGGAATGTCTCTTTGTCTTGTGCAGCTATTAATGCCTTTTCTGTTTCAGAACGTAGGGGAGCTTCGTGTGCAAGAGTTGTAGTCGCCGTCAACGAACCGTCAGCATTCACCTTTGCTACATAGTAGGTCATGTTATCTTGTACGAGCAGAACACCGTCGGTGGTAGAGTACCAATGCAAGTCTTCATCACCATTCAACCTGATGGTGAGCTGCGTTCCGTCAGGTTGTGTGATAGTAATAGGAGTGGGGTCAGCTTTCACTGCCCATGTGGCTACGCTTGTCAAGCATGCCATCAAAAATATGATCAGTTTCTTTTTCATGTTGAAAAGTTTTTGTTTTTTATGGTTTTACGTTGTTCATTCGCTCTTCCGTGAGGTAATACTGCCCTTTGTTCAAAGTGCGATTGCCAAATTCAATTGCATGAGTGGGGCAGTGGTGGTAGCATGCAAAACAGGTAAGGCACTTTCCGTTGTGTATCCATGTAGGTGTCTTTCCTTTTCCGCCATCAATATCCTTGACGGCACAAACTTCTGCACATCTTCCACACTTGATACACGTGTCGGTGTTCACATGAAACTTTTTGTCCGTTACCAGTCGATTGACGAAATAGCTGCCTACTGGTCCGCTGAAGAACCACGGCAGGGGGCCTCGTGTCAGATGTTCCGTCTCTACCTTATTATATATATGTGTGGCAAAGAGGCAGATGTCGTCCCATGCCTGATGAAGTTTGGCTATTTCCTTGGGCTCTGTATCAACATCCATCATCGGTAATCCCACATACGACTCTGGCATGAGGATAGAGAAAGCTGCATGAAGAGTCAGTCCTCGGCCTGCAAGATCTTGTTCAAAGATTTCTTTCGTGCGTCCAATCGAGTCACCAGCCGTACATAGCATATAGGTATAATGAGTCGAATCTGTTTCTTCAGCCTGGCTGATTGTGAGTTTTTTGATAAAGTTTCGAATCAGTTTCGGTGGTCGCCATCCATGAACAGGGAAGACAAAGCCCAGCCGCTCGTCGGCTTGCAACGCAAAGCGGCAGTCGCTGTCTATCACGTCAGGGATAAAGACGAGCTGTTCGTCCGTCCGTTCAGCCAATTGTTGGGCTGCCCATCGTGTGTTTCCTGTTCCTGAGAAGTAGAATATCATAATCCTTATTAGTATGAACGTGCAATGAGAACTCGGTGCTTAGCGGGTTTCCCACTGACCATATCAGTACCTGGTGTCTGTTCGAACATAAAGGGTACACAGCGAATGGTTGCTTGTGTCTCTTCCTTGATTTTTGCCTCTGTCTCAGCTGTACCATCCCAGTGGCAGAGGAAGAATCCACCATCTTTTACCTTGGATTTGAACTCTTCGTAGTCGTCACATTCGTAGATGTGAGCATCACGGAACTTGCGTGCCTTTTCAAAGATATTCTGCTGAATGTCGTCCAGCAAGTTCTTCACGTAGTCTGCAATTCCTTCGATACTAACAGTTTCTTTTTCCAGCGTGTCGCGTCGCATCACTTCAATAGTACCATTCTCCAAATCACGACCACCCATCACCAGACGAACAGGAATGCCCTTCAGTTCGTAGTCGGCAAACTTAAAGCCTGGACGTTTGTTGTCCGCATCGTCGTATTTCACGCTGATACCCATGCCGCGCATCTTGTCGATGATGGGAGTCAGGCGCTCGGTGATGGCAGCTAGTTGGTCTGCACCCTTTGTGATGGGGACGATGACCACCTGAATCGGTGCCAGTTTTGGAGGCAGAACTAAACCGTTGTCATCTGAGTGTGTCATAATCAGTGCACCAATAAGTCGTGTTGAGACACCCCATGAGGTTGCCCAAACGTATTCAGGCTTGTTCTCCTTGTTCAAGAAAGTGACGTCAAAGGCTTTGGCAAAGTTCTGACCAAGGAAGTGGCTTGTTCCACTCTGCAACGCCTTGCCGTCTTGCATCATAGCTTCGATGGTATAAGTGTCAAGTGCACCGGCAAAACGTTCCGTCTCACTCTTTACACCCTGTACAACAGGTACAGCCATCCATTCTTCTGCAAATTTGGCATAGACACCCAGCATCTTCTGTGCTTCTTCTTCGGCTTCTTCGCGTGTGGCATGAGCTGTATGCCCTTCCTGCCATAAGAATTCAGATGTGCGGAGAAATGGACGGGTGCGCATTTCCCAACGCATCACGTTACACCACTGATTGCACATCAATGGAAGGTCGCGATAGGACTGTATCCAGTTTTTGTAGGTGTTCCAAATAATCGTTTCTGAAGTAGGACGGATGATGAGTTCTTCTTCCAATTTTGCAGCCGGATCAACCTCAACACCACTCTTGTCTTCCTTAGCACGGAGACGATAGTGAGTCACAACAGCGCACTCCTTGGCGAATCCTTCTACGTGTTCAGCCTCTCTGGAGAGAAACGACTTTGGGATGAGCAAGGGGAAGTAGGCGTTCTGAGCTCCTGTTTCCTTGAACATCTTATCTAACTGTTGCTGCATTTTTTCCCAAATAGCATATCCGTAAGGTTTAATTACCATACATCCGCGCACTGCCGACTGTTCTGCAAGGTCGGCTTTCACAACCAAATCGTTGTACCACTGACTGTAGTTGTCAGCACGTTTGGTCATCTCTTTCAGTTCTTTTGCCATGCTTATTATTTCATTTTATCTTTTGTTGTCACTACGAACGTTTCATCTATGATGAAAACACCGCGCAAAAGTACAAAAAAAAATGGTATTTCATTAGGTTTTATTGAAAAAAGCATTATCTTTGCAAAAGATAAACTGTAAAAGGCAATCAAGTGACATCGCTTTTGCCAATATACAGGACAATGATTATCAACCTTTAAACAGAATACGATTATGAAGAAAATGAAGTTCTTGACGCTCGGATTATGCGTCGCATTGGTGTGTGGTTGTGAGACCAAGCAAGGTACAGGTACACTGATTGGTACTGGAGGTGGTGCTCTTATTGGTGGCATCCTTGGTAATATTATCGGCAAGAATTCATCATCGACTGTCATTGGTGCAGCTATCGGCGCAGCAGTAGGTGCTGGTGCTGGTAACCTGATTGGTAAGAAGATGGACAAGGTAGCTGCCGAGACTGCTGCACAGGTGCAGAATGCAAAGGTTGAAACTGTTACCGATGCAAATGGTCTGTCATGTGTGAAACTGACATTCGACAGCGGTCTGCTCTTCAAGACTGGTAAGTATGACCTGAATGCTTCTGCCAAGAACGACCTGAGCAACTTTGCTACTGTGCTGAAGAACAACGGTGATTGTTCTGTTGACATCCAAGGCTTTACCGATTCAACAGGTACAGACGCCATCAACAACCCTCTGAGTCAGAACCGTGCACAGAGTGTAGCACAATACCTGACAAGTTGCGGCGTTCCTGCCACACAGTTTAAGAATGTGTCAGGCTTTGGCTCCAGTAATCCTGTTGCCGACAATGCTACGGCAGAAGGTCGCCAGCAGAATCGTCGTGTAGAGGTTTACCTCTATGCCAGCGAGGCAATGATTCAGGCTGCTAACAACGGAACCCTTCAGTAGTGACAATGCTTGCACAGCTTTCTTCGACAAGCGAAGCGACTTCGTCGATTCGCTCCGTTGGTGATCAGGCACTTTGCTGAGGGCTCTGCAAGTGGTTCAAAATTACACTGTTGATCATTGAACATTGTTCGTAAAATATTAAAAATCATCAGATGGACGATAGCGCTTTTGTTCGTATCGTCCATCTTGATTGTTGTAGCGTATCGTTTTATTCCTGTCTATGCTACACCGCTCATGTTTATCCGTTGCTTTGAACAGGTGAAGAGAGGGGATGACCTAAAACTGCACCATGACTGGGTTCCTTTGGAGAAAATGTCGGTATATATGCCTGTCGCTGTCATTGCCAGCGAAGACCAGAACTTCATGAAGCACCACGGATTCGACTTTGATGCTATTCAGAAAGCGGCAAAAGAGAACGAGTCGGGGAAGAAACGCCTACGCGGTGGAAGTACCATATCACAACAGACGGCAAAGAATGTATTCTTATGGCCTGGACGCTCATGGATACGCAAAGGTATGGAGGCTTATTTCACCTTCCTTATTGAGTTGATGTGGAGCAAGCAACGCATTATGGAGGTGTATCTTAATTCTATTGAAATGGGCGACGGTATCTATGGTGTTGAAGCTGTTGCCGATTTACATTTTGCCACCAACGCCTCCGAACTGACACGTGCGCAGTGTGCCCTTATTGCCGCTACGCTCCCTAATCCACTAAAGTTCAATTCAGCGGCTCCAAGCAACTATATGAAGAAACGCCAACGTTGGATTGAAGTACAAATGAAACATATCCCGCTATTACCAAGAGAAACAGAAGACTGATAAAACCAACCCCTAAAGCTTCATCCTCCAATTACCTCCTCCTCAACGAGCGTTTTTGGAAACCTTTGGCTAAAGCTGGGGAGTTTAATGACATCAATCCATGATGATAGATAATGATTCCAATACACTCCTTTCCCAACTGAATGAAGCACAGCGAGAAGCGGTGAAGTACAACGATGGTGCTTCATTGGTGATTGCTGGTGCTGGTTCGGGCAAGACCCGAGTGTTGACATACAAGATTGCTTACCTGTTGCAGCAGGGTATGAAGCCTTGGTTCATCCTTGCGCTGACCTTTACCAATAAGGCCGCTAAGGAAATGAAAGCACGTATAGGTAAGTTGGTAGGGGAGGAAACGGTGCGGATGCTGAATATGGGAACGTTCCATTCTGTTTTCTCACGAATCCTTCGAGTTGAAGCCGAGCATCTTGGCTACCACAGCAATTTCACCATATATGATGAAGGCGACTCACGGTCATTGCTGAAGAGTATCATCAAGACGCTCAACCTTGATGAGAAAATATACAAGCCAGCAACGGTGCACAACCGTATTTCCATGGCGAAGAACCACTTGATAGATGCTGAAGCCTACGCCATAGACCGCAGTGCCTTGCAACGTGATGTGGAGACGCGTATGCCTCATGTCAGTCAGATTTTCAATGCTTATCAGTCGCGTCTTCAACAAGCCAATGCGATGGACTTCGATGACCTGCTGGTAAATACGTTTAAACTCTTTCGTGACCATGAAGATGTTCGCCGCAAGTATGCTGAACGTTTCCAGTTTATCCTTGTCGATGAGTATCAAGATACGAACAAAGCCCAACAAGCCATTGTGCTGCAACTGGCAAACGAGCACCAACATGTCTGTGTTGTCGGCGATGATGCACAAAGTATCTACGCTTTCCGTGGTGCCAACATTGATAACATCCTTGATTTCCAATCACACTTCAATGCTGCACGTTTGTTCAAACTTGAGCAGAATTACCGGAGTACGCAACGCATTGTACAGGCAGCCAACAGTTTAATCAAACATAACGAGCGCCAGATTCACAAAGATGTCTATAGTCGTAACGACGAGGGTGAGAAACTGATCTACAAACCTGCCTATAGTGACAAGGAGGAGGCTATGATAGTCTGCAACGACATCTTACGTATTCGCCGACAAGAACAATGCGAATACAGCGACTTCGCCATTCTCTATCGTACTAATGCTCAGAGTCGTACCTTTGAGGAAGAGATGCGCAAGAAGAATATTCCATATCGTATATATGGAGGTCTTTCCTTCTATCAGCGTAAGGAAATCAAGGATATGATAGCCTATTTCCGGCTCGTCTGCAATCCAGACGATGAAGAGGCTTTCCGTCGTATTCTGAACTATCCTGCACGAGGTATTGGCAACACTACGCTTCAGAAGATTCAGGAGTGTGCCGCCGCCTTTGGTGTTAGCCTGTGGGAAGTACTCTGTAACCCTGATCAATATGGGCTGAAGGTAAATAGCGGAACCTTGGCTAAGCTGAACGGTTTCCAACAACTGATCAGTTCGTTTATAGAGAAGATGCCGATTGCCGATGCCTATACATTAGGTATGGAGATAGTGAAAGAGAGTGGTGTCAGTGCTGACATCTATTCAGGCAAAGACCCCGACGATGTGTCTCGGCAGGAAAACTTGCAGGAGTTCATATCGGGAATTCAGGATTTCGTGGAAAGCAATCGTGAGGAAGGACGCGAAAGGGAAATCTATTTGCCAGACTTCCTTCAGGAGGTAGCACTACTGACCGACCTTGATAGCGATGATGCTGAGCAGAGCCGTGTCACGCTGATGACGGTACATGCAGCTAAGGGATTGGAGTTTCAGACAGTTTTCATTGTCGGACTTGAAGAAAACATCTTTCCTTCTCAGTTGTCCATCAATTCGCAACGCGAGTTGGAGGAGGAGCGCCGGCTGTTGTATGTCGCCATCACTCGTGCCGAAAAACATTGCATCCTCACCAATGCCAAGAGCCGGTTCCGCTATGGACGTTTGGAATTTGATTCTCCCAGTCGCTTCCTTGCTGACATTGATCCGGCACTGATGCTTGTTGAAGATGAATCAGCTGGTACGTCAGGTAATCGACAGTCAAAAGATTATGAATCTAACCGCCCATACACAGGAAGCCGCCCGTGGGGTAGTGAATGGCGTGAATATGGTTCTCGCATACAAAATTCTCGTCCTGTTGCCAGTCAGTTCCGTGCAGATCCTCAACCAAAGGCGACATCACCGCGCCGACCAGAACAAGCTGTCGATCCATTGAGCGAGAGTTTCAAGCGCCGCATTACCATGAGTGGCGGCAACCTCCGCCGAGTCAGTGATGCTATCGCTAATGGCGGGCGCACCACAACATCCAATCCTTCGCAACAAGGAAACGGTAAAGCCCATACATCTTCGCGTGGAAGTGGGCTATCTGAAGGAACCGTCATCGAACACCAACGCTTCGGTATCGGTACCGTTATCCGCATAGAAGGAACGGGTGAGAATACAAAAGCTACCGTTGAATTCCGTAATGCCGGTACCAAACAACTCCTGTTGAAGTTTGCCCGCTATACGGTTGTGAAATAATAATTATAAAAAAGAGGTGTTTCAATGCACCTCTTTTTTATAATGTGTATGTAGTTTTATTAAAAAGGTTTCTCGTCGAGCATTTCAAAACCACAATATGGTACGAGAACTTTTGGGACGCGGATGCCATCTGGTGTCTGATTATTCTCCATGATGGCGGCAACGATGCGGGGCAGGGCGAGTGCTGAACCGTTCAATGTGTGGCACAGCTCGATTTTCTTGTCCTCGGCATGGCGATAGCGGCACTTCAAGCGGTTTGCTTGATAGGTGTCGAAGTTGCTGACGGACGAAACCTCCAACCAACGCTTTTGTGCTTCGGAATAAACCTCAAAGTCGTAGCAAATAGCCGATGTGAAACTCTGATCGCCACCGCAGAGCAACAGAATACGGTAGGGCAGTTCCAGTTTCTTCAGCAAACCTTCCACGTGCTCCAGCATCTCCTTGTGGCTCTCCTTTGAGTGCTCAGGTGTATCAATTCGTACGATCTCAATCTTCGAGAACTCATGCAGGCGGTTCAATCCGCGCACATCCTTGCCGTAGGAACCAGCTTCTCGACGGAAACACTCTGTATAGGCACAGTTCTTGATAGGCAAGTCTTTCTCGTCGAGGATGACATCACGATAGATATTAGTGACAGGAACCTCTGCCGTAGGAATCAGATAGAGGTCGTCAAGGTCGCAATGGTACATCTGTCCTTCTTTATCAGGCAACTGACCTGTGCCGTAGCCGGAAGCAGCATTGACAACTGTCGGTGGCATCAGTTCGGTGTAACCGCTCTTGCGGGCTTCGTCGAGGAAGAAGTTGATGAGTGCGCGTTGCAGACGTGCGCCCTTGCCGACATAAACGGGGAATCCAGCACCGGTAATCTTCACACCCAGGTCGAAGTCGATGAGGTTGTATTTCTTTGCCAGTTCCCAATGGGGCAGTGGGATATAGTCTGCATCTCCGATTGACAGTGAGGGATTGACACTCCAGTTGCCTACAGTGTCTCCCTCTTTGCATTCGCAGAGGTTGCTTTTCACAACATGGTTGTCTTCTGCTGCAATTCCTTCAGGAACTTCGTCGTAGGGGATGTTTGGAATCTGACAGAGCAGTGTCGTCAGTTCTTGCTCAGCTGCTTCCATCGTCTCCTTCATGGTCTTCTCGGTAGCTTTCAGTTCGCCCACTTTATTCTTGATATCATTAGCTTCGTCGCGTTTGCCTTCTTTCATCAACATGCCAATCTGCTTCGAAAGCTGGTTGCTTTCCGCTTTCGTTGCGTCCATTTTCTGCTGAGCTTCACGGCGTCGCTTGTCCGTTGCCAAGACATTTTCGATAGCTTCCTTTGCGCCTTTGAAGTGTTTCTTCTCCAAGCCGCGTATGACTTTCTCTGTATCTTCCTTAATCAGGTTCAGTGTGAGCATAATGCTATTCCTTTCTGTTGTTTTTATTAATTGGCTGCAAAGGTAGTGAAAGCTTAATGAAAAGCCAAATTTATTTTGGCTTTTCTGAGACGCATCCTACCTGCTTAGTCAAGCGGCAAAGCCGAGTGGAATTCCTTTTTTAGGTTCTGTGACCCAAAGGAGTCAACCAATGTCTGGAATTTCAAAATTCCATCTACAAGGAAGACCATGAAGACAAACCAGCAGATAAAGAAGATGGCTGTATATTTGATTTTACGTTTTCTCAGATTCATTTGATTATATCGATAAATTGGAATTTGCGATAACGCACAAGCTACTACTCGACTTGATGTAGATACCTTACCATTTCTTTGGATAGCAGATATTCCTGACCTCCCCGCTTATTTCTTCGAAAAGCCGCTTCATTGTAGAGTTCCGCAAAAGTGGCGGGGTTGTCAAATGCTTCAATCAGCTCTTTCTGTAGTCCCTCTTCACAGATCAATCGAGCCATGTAATATCCAGTTGGGTGCCCATTGAAAACTAAGAGATCGGCTACGGGAGCATATTCTCCCTTTACAGGATTGACTTGATATACGGATAGCAGTGAATCCAGTTTCTGCAGCGTCTTGGAGGAATTTTGATATTCGTGAAGATACAACGACTCGAAGGAGGCTCCGTACCGAGTGTACATCGCCTCCGGATGTTCTCCTTTGTCTATCAAATCTGCGATTCCTTCATTCTCAAAGCAATTAAAGATTTTCCAGAAGGAATTTCCTGGCTCGTCAGTTAGGGCAGTTTCCCTGTAGTTGTGGAAGAACTCGTGAGCAAGTAGGCGGACAATTTCCTCTTCTGTCATATCCATAGCCAAGTTTAAATCTAACAATACAGAATGGTCTCTGACACTGGCATCTGGTATAGTGCAAATTAGATATAGGTCATTCAAGGAAACTTCTCCTAAGACAGCCCGTTTGGGAAGGTATTTCTTTACGAGTCGGTCTGCTTTGGACAATAGTTCTGGGAAATCTGTTTCTTCCATGAATCGCCGAGCTTCATCATGCCTTCTGGCCAACTTACACATGTTTTGGGTCATAAGTGTCTGGTAGTCGCTCGCATCTGGAGTTAAGAGCAACACACTGTCAACCTCCGCGTCTTTATCTGGTGAAAAAGCTAATTCTGTAGCTGCTTTTAACATGGAGCGAAGGACATCCCTCCGCCTCGTTGCAAGGTATTTTCGATAGCCTTCCGTATCAAATACCCGTTCCCATGTTTCCTCGTCAACATCTTTTCTAGAGCGAATATCCTCCCCAATATCAAGAATGCCAAACGCCGAATCAGAAGAATACTTCTTTACAAACGAGTCTACCTGACCATGGCATGGAAGATTAGAAAAGAGAAGTAAATTAATTAATACAAGGTGATACAGTTTCATTAAAATTCCGATTTATCTGTTTGTCTTTTCGAAATCTATTCCTTACTCTGCTTGAAGAGCCAGTCCCTGACGGGGGCAATCTTGTAGCCGTAGTCAAACGAGGCCATGTGCTCCATGGCACGGCCCGTTTCCGGGAGTACGCTGCCTGCCTCCCACTTGATGAAGTTGATGTTGCCGCCACGGGCTATCAGCTGCTCGGCCAATCGCTCCTGCTCTTCGACGGGGAGTTTGGCACTCCACGAA
>JAFRYZ010000015.1 GCA_017442825.1 Prevotella sp.
CCGTCGCTTCACGGCCTCGAAATTCTGGCGACACACCTCCTGCTGCTCAGGCGTCAACTTCATAATGGGGTTTTGAAACAAGAAGAGTTGGCCGCGCATACCGTAGTTGCTCTGGGGCGTTGACATCTCAATGAACTTCTGTGTCACATAGATGACATCCACGCGGAAATCCTCACTCTCCTTCAGGTTCATCACCAAGTCGCCCCGACGGGCTATAATCAGGCAGTCGCCAGCCTCGAAGCGGAATATCTGTCCGTTGCGCTCAAACGTGCAATACCCATTGTAGCAATAGGCATGACAAAGGTAGTCGGTGAACTGTGCCTCACCGATTCTCTTCAATGTGTTGTCTATGATGATATGCTGAATCGTTTCCATTGATTACTATATGCTGTTCTCAAACTTCTTGGCAAGTGATGATATATCTTTAGGGCTGACAGCGAACTTTTCGAAACCGTCTCTAGCCAACACAAGTTGTGAGAGTGCAATTTCCCTCATATTGTTAGCATGGCCTAAAAGTCGTAGTACGGGATAGAATGGCAGGAAGAAATACTGCATCGTCTGGATGTGCTTTTGTCCCTTGGCCCATTTCATGATGGCAGGTCGCAGGGCAAAGGCTCGTCTGAATCCCTTGGTCTGGATCTCTGCTTCCGTCTTGCTCTTCACCTGCTGCCAGAACTGCTTGCCGTCAGATGATGTTCCAGCACCACTAAGATAAATAAAGGTCATGCGTTCCTTGCCTGGCATAATGTCAGCGAAATGCAGGGGAATCTCCTGTGATATCTGTACATATACATCTTTGGGCGTTCCGACAGACGTGATACCAGCAATGAAGAACACTGCATCGTAACCTTTGAAATGCTCGTCGCTTTCCTTCAGCTGCATAAAATCCGAAACCAAATATTCCTCCAGTTTCTCATGCTTGATGCCTGTGGCCTTTCGGCTGACAGACAATACCTTCTCAACCTCCTTGACCTTCAACAATTCAAGTAATGTTCCTTCGCCAACATAACCTGTGGCTCCTGTTAGTATTATCTTCATTTGATCTTATTTTTAATTCAAATTGTATCTAATAGAGTAGTTTTGACTTGTTTTCACACTTCTATTTCCACTTGCTGTATTGATTTATTATTATCACAAGCTCCGCAGTTGCTGCATCCGTTGCAGGTCATACGACTGCCACAGGTGTTGCAATGTTCACGAAAGAAGGGTTCAGGCGTGATTACATCTGTTCCAAACAGCGTACCTTCCGGCATTCTTAGAAGCCTTGGAACTTTACGACCTTGATAACTCAATCCCGAAAGAAAAGCCTGCTTGCTCTGTGTGCGTTTGTCAGGTATGCGATATGTTTTGCCATCCTTCACAAAGACGGTGCCCGTCTCGATGAAGTCAAAGGTCACATCGTATCTCCGGCATTGGTCACTCAGTTGTTTTACCCATTCATAGTGGCAAGGACGCGCACCATCATAGTTCTCACCACCACATAGTACCTCTTCTATAAGACCTGCCCGCAGGTATTCTTCTGCATCGACTGGACCGATATAGGGAGCAACCATAAACCCACGGTGTTTGGCAGGTGTTCCAATAAGAATAGGTAAACGCTCGTCGGCTCTCGTCTGATTCTCAGTGGTCACATTGAGCATCACGTTATCGTAACCATCGCCCCAATCGTTTGGCAGACAGTCGGTAAAACGTTGTGGACGTTTCGTTAGCAGTCGAAAGAATATGTCTGGACGTTGGCGGATAATACTCCATGCTTCATCACGCCATTGATCGGCTTCCTCTACAAAGAAGTCTGTGGAAAGCCCGACATAGAGCGTCATTCCTGATGGCAGCTTAAAATGTCCGTTGCGCCTGCGATGGATGGGCATGGCGAAATTCTCCGTACGGAAAACGTGCGAAGTGTCCAGGCCGCGCTTGCTGTCAAGAAAGTACATATAGCAGTGCGCACAGCCCTCGCTCACCTTGTGGCAACCATGCCAGGGATTCCATATAATCATTCCGACAACTTACTTACATTTCACTATTGTTTGTAACTATATACGAGCAGTATTTACTGAGCAAGTTGGACAATGGCAAATCTCCTTTCTTATATCGGTCAGCATCAAGTTTCAGAACTCTTTCGCAAATTGGTTTCTTTCCCTTGAATTTGGCTTTCAGATACGGAATTCCATTCTCTTCGACAATGTTTACATCAGTGAAGAACTGCGTCAAGTCCTCTGCATCATAGACGATGGAGTAACTTGGACGCTTGGCACCAGGAATGTCCTCTATTAGGATATTCTTTTCGACAAGGTCCTGTATATCACGTATGGCCGTATCCTTAGAACATTTTGCCAATGTTGCCCAAGTCTTTGACGTTATCTTAGCCTCGTAACCATCAAGGAAGAGGTTGAGCATCAAGGTCTGACGCTCAGTCATAGGCACAGACGAAGCTTTCTGCCAGAAGAAACTCTTGTTCAAGATTGTGGTGACGATAGTATCTGCCTCATCGAGTGCTTCTACCAATTTCTGCAGATACCACGTCAACCATTCTGTGATGTCACCATCGCCATGCTGCATACGTTCAAGAATCTCGTAGTAGTGATTCTTGTCCTTGTTAATCTGTGATGAAACATTATAGAAACGGAACTCACTCTTTTCTCCACGAGCCAGAAGCATGTCTGAAAGGATGCGGGCCAACCGGCCATTGCCATCCTCGAAGGGATGA
>JAFRYZ010000016.1 GCA_017442825.1 Prevotella sp.
CCCTCGGAGAGCATAATGGGACTTTTTAAGGGAGCACGGCGAATCTAAAAGTCCATATTATGTTATGGGATTATTCGGTAATCCCTCTCGGCGTAGCATTTACTCAGGAGGCATCTCGGCTTCTATGCCGCAGTCACCCTTTCCGTACTCGACATAGCGGTGAAGCTTGCCACAATAGGTGCCGTTAATACCCTCATGTGAGAACTTGCACTTGTGGCATTCTGGGTTCCTGCCATGCCATCGTTCTTCCTGAGCCAATAGGATTGATTGCATGACAGCATCCTCTTTCGGCTCTTTCGAAACAGGCTCCGTTTTTGGCGTTTCATCCTTGGGAATGTCGCTGGTGGGTAAAATGCCCACCACCTCCAATCTGAGTGCTTTGACGAGTAATGCGATGTTAGGATTGGCATCTTCCATCCGCATCAGAGCAGCTTCCGCCTCGGTCGGTCGCAAGGGTTGCTGACTGAGAACCATCTGGGCAATGGTGTAGCAATCGCCTTGCACTTTCTCCATTACGTCTGAGACATGAAACTGGAGGTTGGGAACCGCTTGCAGCGTTTCTTGCCATTTGCTGTACTCGCCCTTGTTTGGGAACACGACCACAGATTTTCCAACGAGTGGAAGCAAATCGGTGGGCGTCGCTTTCTCTTTTCCAGTTGCAAGCCAAACGTATGGTGTGGGGAAGCAACTCATAACGGCAGCGGTCATTTCATCCGTCACCAATGCAACCGTCTGGGTGGGAAAGGTATCGAGCTAATAATCACCAAACAAGCAAGTCGGTCGCTTGTCTTGGTAATACCAACTGTCATCATAGACTTTGCCTGTTTCGCTGTCCATTGTCAAGATGCGCCCGTTGGTAATCTTATGCTCCGAATTGATATGCCAGAATATCGGTTCGCCTTGCTCGGTTGCCCCGATAGGATATCGCTTTATTAGGGCCTCCAGTCGTTCTTGGTCAAACCAGACGAAGCCACAGAGGTATTCAAAGAATGAACTGTTGAAGCTCGTTATCTCCGATTTCATAGACTACCCTCCTTCCAGTTGATTCCATGCAGCGAACAGATATGGAAGAACGTACCGATGTTGATACTGCTGACATTGCGCAGAAGGTTGTCAAACTTCTTGTCTGTCTCAGTTGCTTTGTACTTCGCATTTTGCGAGCTGACCACATGGAACAGGCTACGCCCACGTTCACCAAGTGATGCCAAGGCTGCACCAACATGGAACCAGTCATCGTAGGTGGCCGTGATGTCGATGCCTCTGTCGGCAATGATACGGCAGCATCGCTCTACCTGTTCCATGTCGCCACCACTATATGTACAGGAACTGTGGTATGCTGGCTTCGGCTCCACCCATACCTTAGTATATAATGTAGCATCCTCATTCACATACGGCTCTGGGTCGTAGGAGATGAAGCGCATCCTGTTCACATTCTTGCATGCTTTGTCAATGATTAGTCCGCTGTTGGCGAAGTCACGTTTCAGCGCTTCGAACTGAGCCTCATGCTTATCAGGATAGGCAATGCGGAAGATGGCAAACCAGCCTTTGCCACGGATGCTACGGCCCGCATAGAGTATCTGGGGGATGTTATGCCACTCATGCTTCATGTCATCGAACCAGTCAACATCCAAGTTATCTTTCTTGTCGATGTCGATACAGAGAAGGTTCGAGTGGGCCACGAGGTTTTCCGCTTTACATGTAGGAGCAAATGTGCCTGAGATGGTTGCCACAGGCAGTTGCAACTTCAGGCGCTTTTGCACATCTTCATCTGATATGGAACGGATATGCTCTATCTGTTCCTTGTACTTGTCACAGAAGAGGAAGTCGCGCAGGGAGATTTCCGTACCGACATTATCTTCTACGTTTCTATAATAGCTAATCTTTGTATCAAATAGACTTTTCATTGTTACTCTATTTTTAAGTTCGTTGTTGTAGTTGTAATTGGGGCGAAAGCCTTGACTTATAAGGCATTGACGTTACAACTTGGGTACAACCATGAGGATGTTAGTCCATGATGGAGAGGTGTGTACCTTGGTTGTAGGGTGGTTGTATGCTTATGCCCTTTATCCACAGGCTATTACTGACATCTACAACTACAACCATTATTCTTCCTTTAGGGTTTTGTTGACATACTGCTGTGACACACCGAGGACTTCGGCAAGAGCGTTCTGCGACTTGATTTTGAACTGCCGACTGACAGCCCGAAGCAGGTCGCCGTTGGTCATCGGACGCTGTGTGGCTGCCGAGCCTCGCAACAAAGGATAGATGCGTTCAACATGAATCTGGGTAAAGTAGTCGGCAATGCGAATGGCATATTCCATGCATTCACCTGTGACAACA
>JAFRYZ010000002.1 GCA_017442825.1 Prevotella sp.
CCCAGGTGCCACGCTTCGCTATGGTCACGAAGTATGCGTCATGCCGTTGGCCTGCCTCCTGGAGATGGACAACTGCGGAAAGCAGGTGGCCGACTTCGAGCAGCTGCCCGCCGAGGGATGGCTGAACTACAAGATCTTCCCAATGGGTTGCAACATACAGCTCATCTTCTATAAACCGAAAAAAGGCTCTGGCGACATCCTCGTAAAGGCTCTTCTCAACGAGAACGAGACGCGTCTTCCGCTACAGGCCGTCACCGGTCCCTACTACAAATGGACTGATTTCCGCGACTATTACACCCGCAAACTCAACAACTTCCGCCTCCCCGTAGACGACATCGAGCCGGAATAAAAACCAACAACCTAAATTAGTAAATAAAAAACCATAATCTTATGAGACCAACAAGAATTTTTATTATGCTGCTCCTCATGATAATGGGGGTAGTGGGAGCGAAAGCTGAAACTGTAAACGTTTCACTCAACCCAACAACGAACGGCATTTTTAGCAATAATGCAACTGTATCGGGTTATTACAAGACTTGGACTTCAAACGCCACTTCAGGTGTAGCAGGACTAACAATCACGACAAGTGGTAACCTTGGTATGTGCCAACAGAATGTAAATGTAAATGGATACGGCAATTTGCTTGGTTTTAAAACCACATCAACCAATTCTGCGGAAGATATTACCATTACAGCTCCAACAGGTTATCTTATTAAAGGTTACGGCATGACAGCCCGACTATATTCAAGTTCAACAGATGCTTATGCAATTATAAAAACCACAGGAGATAGTCAAACGTATTCTGGAAATGCGAGTCCTATATCTTTTTCAGAGACAGTTACCTCAACCTCTTCTATCACCATACAGTTGGTAGACACAAAAGGAGTGTCTTCAAACTATCTTTGTGTAACAAGCCTAACTATTGACCTTGAAGAAGAGAATGCCAGTGAGGGCATTTATACTGTGGTAACGCTCAACAATACCAATGATTACCGAGGTGCTTTAATCTATTATCCTGCTGGCAGTGAGAAATGGGTATGGACAAATGGAAAGAGTGGTTCTTTCTCACCTACATCGGAGAATTGCCAATGGGCACTCGTAACCACAGGTGTTGAAGGAGAATATTATCTCTATAATCTTGGTGCTAAAAAGTTTATTTCACCTATTTCTGGAGGAACATTCCAAAGCCAGGTTCCTAATCTCACATGGGCATTCACAACAGCAGCAACTCCTGTGAAATTTGTTGAACAGTCTGATGGAACCTTCTATATCGTGACCGTTGGCACAATGCCTGGAATATTCTCAAACGGTATATATGCAAGCGTTAGTACTTCATATAATGGTCCTATTATCAGTTATTATGGTTCAGGCGACAAAGGTCTTCCATTTACAAAAACCGAAATAGGAAAAACTACCACCAAACAGGATGAACAAATAGCAGAGGCATTGGCAAAAACAATCAATCCAGATGACGCCTTGTCTGACGTCGCTTCCATTTATGACGGTTGGTATGCTATTAGGAATAACACCAATACCACAGCAACTGCTCTTGCAGGGAATTATGTAAAGCCATTCGATGAAGAATATAATTATAATGGAACGAACTATCCGTTAACTGTTAAAACGCCATTTGCTCGCCCAGGAATAGATGAGGCAGAATACTATTTCAGGATACAAAAAAATGGTAGTAACTTCTATTGGCAAATACCGAATGGTAGATATCTTGTTATGAATGGCAACAAGTTCCCTGTATCAAGCAGTGATGCTTCTGACATCTCGATTACTTATAACAACGGCTTCGTCTTCTCTGGAAGTGGATGGTATGCAGTCCCTTGGAATGTAAACGCCAATTATTTCTTCGGAGAGACCAGTATCGCGGGACGTGCCTCCTACGACATCTATCCCATCTCTCTTACTGACGCCGGCCTCGTGGCTTGGCAGGTGCTTTGCAACAATGCGGCTGAGACGACGAAGATTACCTGTACCCGTTCAGATGTAAGTGGACTGACGAGTGTCTACAAGAACGGTTATTTCTTCCTGCCCACGGATGTGACTCCCAAATCAAGCGACTTCAGTATGCCTGGCGGCCAAAGCTACGACGTAAACGCCGAAAACAAAACGGTGACCATCGAGTACGACCCAAGCCTTGCCATTACGGCAGAGGGTGTCACGGTCTACCAAGGATATGGCACGACAGGCCTCGGCAACGAGAAGGCCGTACTGCTGCGTATGCAGGTCGCTCCGTTCAACGCGATGGAGAATGCCGTGATGACCTTCACGCTGACCAATCCTGACAATATTTCGGCTGTGAAAGTTATTGAGACCGGCAACAATGTGGAGTTCAACTCCATCAGCAGCTACACAAACACCTTTGAAGGCACCATCAGCAATGGTACTGCTACCATTGCGATAGGCAGTGTCTCGGCGGGCACGCACTACTACTGGCTCTGTGCCACCGTGGCTGCAAATGCCACCGTGGGCGATGTCATCGATGCCGCCCTCACGGGTATCACCTACGATTACAACGGCTATACGGGGACGACTTGCGACCTCTCAGCCGTCGGCGACCCTGCCAATAGCATGAAGATATTTGATGTGCAGAGCTATCCGTTCTATCCCGGGCAGGAAATAAGTGGTACGACCAGTGCCGTCTATCGTATTCCTGCCGTTGCCTCCGTCGAAATGCCTAATGGCACTACCCGCATCTTCTCTGCAGTAGACAAGCGTTACAACAGCTATACAGATATTGGTGGCGGACATGTCATCGACATCGTTGTGCGCTATTCTGATGATGGTGGTAAGACGTGGAGCACGCCGGTGACCATCGCCAAGGGCGATAATTCCAACGATGCCACTTGCGGTTACGGCGATCCCTCGTTCACTATCGGTGCCGATGGCAAGATATTCTGTCTCTTCGCTGCTGGCAACACAGGCTTCTTCTATGGATTGAACCGAATTGTGATGTGTACTTCAGAAGATTATGGCGAAACGTGGACAGGTCCCTCAGTCATTGCTCCTGCTTCCGATTCCGCTACTGGCATTACCTTCACAGACCATGCGGGGCTCTACGACTATTTTGTCACTTCCGGAAAGGGTCTTTACACCAGCGACGGTGTACTGATGTATCTGCTTGACGCACAAACGGCCAGTGGAGGAACAGAAACCAATTACCTGTTCTATTCTACCGATGAAGGAGCCACTTGGCACGTTGATGACAACGTGGTGGCAACAGAAGCCAACGAGGCCAAGCTCGTTGAACTGGAACCGGGCAAGCTCCTCTCCTCCACACGCTCGGCATACTCTCGCATCTTCAATGAGGGTTCCTACACCAAGAACAGCGACGGCACCTGCACGTTCACATGGGGCACGCAGCGCACAGAGTCGCTCCTTACGCAAAACGGCAGTGGCAACAACCAGGATGTCATCGTATACAACCGCAATGCCGATTTGTCGGCCAAGGTGCTCCTGCACACCATCACCAGCGGTAATGGTCACAAGACGCTGAAACTCTTCATGAGCATCGACCAGGGAACCAGCTGGAACGAGGTGATGCAGGTGCAGCCCGGCGGCTCACGCTATGCTGTGATGACCGTACTTCCCAATGGCGACCTCGGCATCCTCTTTGAGGACTATTCCTTAGAGACGGGCAACCAGTATCCCATCAACTTCCTCACAATTACCAAAGAGCAGATAGCAGAATGGGTAGAGAGCGAAGTGACATTCCATATCGTTGATGGTAATGGCAATACTATGATGGATAAAACGGAAACTGTCTATGGCAATTTAAGTGAATTGCCGAAAGATTTGAAACGTGCTTTCTGTACATATACCATGTATAGTGATGCTTCATTGACTCAGCAGATTCAAAAGGTAGGAGCAAACACGGATGTCTATGTGAAATGCGAATTTGACGGTCCGTTCGAGTTCTCTACGACGGACAATCCGAAGTGGTACTTGTTGCATTCTCAAGAACAAAATAGCGTTGACGCTAACGACTATTTTGCCAATGCTGATGGCACTATTTGGCAAACCACGTCTCAGACAGATGAAAAATCTCTTTATAGCAATAAGAAATATCAATGGGCATTTGTTGGCAACCCCTATGCTTTAAGACTGATAAACAGGGAATCTGGCAAGCCTCTGTCTGCATCAGCAAATTCTGGTTCGAATGGTTCAAATATACCATTAGCAGTAACTGATGAAGATTCCTATCCTTACCATGAGTTCACTGTATATGGCTATGCAGGTGTTCTTGACGAGAGTGAAGGCGTGGTTGATCCATTTGTCCTTATTCTGAAAGATTCTTATTACGGATTCCTAATTTATGAAGGAACTATGAAGTATTATAGTTCAGGTGTAAGCATCACTGACCAACTGGGACTGAAAGGTTGGCGCAGTAGTGACCTGATGGTCATAGAAGTTCCACAGACCGTTGAGGTAACGATTTCTGCTATAGCGACAGATGGTGAGTTTAACTATGGTACTCTGTATTACGGCAACATGAATCTTATGGTGCCCGAAGGTTTGACGGCATACACGGCAGCTGTGTCGGATGGAAATCTCACGCTTTCAGAAGTGACGGGTGCTATTCCTGCTAGCACAGGTGTAGTTCTGAAGACCGACAGCAAGCTGACTAGCAATACGACCTTCACGTTCACTGAAGCTACAGAGGGTGGCACAGTTGTTGCAGGCAATATGTTACTTGGCACCGATGATGCCGCTACTACAACGGCTCCGGAAGGCAGCACGGGCACATATAAGTTCTACGCTCTATCGTTGAACGGAAGTAATGCAGAAAACACCGTGGGCTTCTACTATCGTAAGGGATGTCTGAGTGGTGAAGCCTTCCAGAATGGTGCTCACAAGGCTTATCTGGCTGTGCCCATAGAACAAACAAGCGGTGCTAAAGGTTTTGCATTTAGCGATGCTGTGAATAGTATCGAGATGCCGATCTCCGACACCACTCCAAAGGGCGAAGGCATCTATAACCTCTCTGGTCAGCGTGTCTCAACTCTCTCGAAGGGTATCTATATAGTGAATGGCAAGAAGGTTGTAGTGAAATAATATATGTTTAACATAGTAATCTGAAAGTTGTCGTCTTGGCGAGAAATCGCAGGCTGATAACTCAAGGATTTCTGCTGCAGGCATAGAAAAAAGAATTCAATAACTTGAAACTAAAATGAATATGGAAAAGAAACAATATATCATGCCAACGCTGAGGGTAAAGAAGATTAATATGTTATTGATGGCTGGCTTGTCTACCCATGACGGAGTAGGTGGTGACGACCAGTTCTCAAAAGGCCTCGACCTCGATGACGAAGACAACGTTGGCGGCGATAAAGGTGTTTGGGAAGACTGATGGAACATTAACCAACATTAACTCTGTGAAAATGGGCAATTCTGAACAATAATCAGAATTGCCCATTATATTAGGGACATGTTAATCGGAAAAGAGTTGCACCCATTGCACCAACGGCACCGACATGGTCATTCCTCCACAATATTGTTAATTACATTCGTAAACAGAATGGTATTGCGATAGTCCTCTACAATCTCTATGATGAATGGGCGATTGACAAACATTACCACAGGATCAGGTTTTTCATCTGATAAACATCCCATAACCATTGGTAAATTAGTCAGTGCAGCTGCTTCAGTATCTGTCTCTGACTCTTTTCCTTAACTTGCTGGACCATATCAGCTATTATCAGGTCTTTGACACATTCAGTAATAATGATACTCAATTCAAATCAGAGGATGCAAGTTTATCCATAATATATTATGTTAAGTAGAACAAATGATTAACCCACTCCATCAAGCTGGGTAAGCTTTCTATCACAAATTCCTGTCCTCTTGCTGCTGATTGAAAATAGTTTTGTTTCCAGCCATTAGGATTATGTGAGATTGGAATCCCCTCCATATTCTTAGGGAATTCCCAACGACTTCTGCTAAACCCACTTTTGGTAAGAACATAGCGTTTGTCATACTTAAACGTGCCGGCCCCAGGGAGATTTGGCGCAAAAGACAGATGTTCAGATGGCAGATAAATGGCATTCTGCCTTTTCTCCCATGCAGTTTTATAATTTCTGTAATTAGCATGAGGATGATATTTTAGCCAATCGGGAATATCCATATATTTGTCGATAATGTCCCCTATTTGCATATAACCATATATTACATGCAAATCTCTTGCTCTAAATTTATATCTTAGGCCGCCATCTTTGTATTCTGTTTCTCTGAACCATCCAAAGAAAAGGAACAGATCTCCTACGCTAACACCGTAATCACGCAACTCTGTTAAAGAACTACCTGTCTGGCCAAATGCTTGTTTCCAACCAGTTCCCCTCGCAATAGAGCACTCTCTCAAATCAGGATCAAGATGACAATGACTATACTTTTGAAGAGTAGTCTTGGATTTCAAAGAAAGAATAATGTCCCAATAAGAACTTCCATTCCATTTTATTTCAGAATAGGTCAATTCATCATCAGAAGGGATAGGCAACGATAATAATGTGCCATCAGGTAAAATCGGACTTGCCAGTTTGCCATATTGACTATCAACCCCTTTTCTACTTAAAACAACTTTCATGTGGGATGTATTTTATTTTTCCTCCTCTTCTGATAGTATAAACCCGATTCTGCGCCTGGGTTTCTGTCTCGGTTCTTTAGACTGCAGTTCTGCCAGAGCAGCGCTAATGGCATCAAGCTGCACGCGGGTACTCTCGTTGATATCGTTTTGGTCGGCCAAAATATCATTCATCTCGTCACGCAATGCCTTTATCTCTGCACGTAACTCTGCATTGCTGTCAGGCAAGGAAAGCGTAGCAGCCATTCGGCGGAATTCCGTAAAAGCACGCATAATGCCGATATTCACCTGAATAGCCAGCGGAGAGCGTAGAACACTGCTAAGCATGGCTACACCATTCTCTGTGAAGGCATAAGGTGTCTTCCTCAATCCCATTTTGACAAAATTGGATGTCACAATTTGTGATTTCCAATCATTCAATGTCACAATCTGTGATCTTAAAATCTCTAATTCGCCTTTTGTCAATTGGAACATGAAGTCTTCAGGAAAACGCTCAATGTTACGTTTAACAGCCTGATTCAACACTCGCGTTTCTACTCCATACATGGTAGCGAGGTCGAAGTCGAGCATCACTCGCTGGCCACGTATTTCGTAGATTTTACGTTTGATTGGTTCTAACTCGTCCATATACTGATGATGGGTTTAGGTTTATGACGACAAAGTTACGAAGAATAGTTTAAAGTTCCAAGTTTCAAGTCAAATAGTTTTAGCAGCCAATGTCTTCTTTAGCGTCATACACTTGAAACATGAAACTTTTTTTGTTTCCTTCTCTCGTTTTTTTGTTTTTTCGTTTGCTGCCCGATACTCCTTGCACCCGCTATGGGTTGGATTTCAGAACTCAATGGGTTGTCACTCGTAAAGCATTGAGTTTTGAGGAAGAAAGCATAGCTTTCTGACCAAAAACTGGTACCTCTCCCTCCGCCCTCCCCATGGGGAGGGGCTGGGGAGAGGCTCGGTGTCGTCGGTGCAGCGGGTGCAACTCTTCTGGGTTACACAGTGTCCTAATATAGTGCGCTTTTGCGTAATGTATGCAAAAATGCGCCGTTTTGCGATGTTAAGAGTTGTTAATGAGGATGAAGGGCAAATTCTATCACCTTAAACTTGTTATGCGGTTTACCAGTGCTGTGATATCGGCGACATTGATGAGGTCGTCGTTGTTGAGATCAGCGGCACATGGCAGGAAGTCAGTGGTGGGAATGCCCAATATGTAGCTGACGAGTACTGACACGTCGTCGTAGTTGACGTTGCCATCGCCATTGACATCGCCCACTTGGAAAGGATGAGGACCATAGTAGCGTAGCACGAAGTTATCGACCGCCACCCAGTTGGCATCGGTGTTTTCAACGTAGAGACCGAGCGTGTGGTCGCCAGCATCGACGGTCTTGCTGACGCTAAAGATTTCTGGTGCATGATTGCCTGTATGGCATCCCACTTGCTCATCATCGAACCGCAGGGTGACACCGCTCACGGTGAGTTCTTCCTGATCTTGTCGCACAGCTTCCACTGCTGCTTGCAATGTGTAGGCACCGGCACGGAGCGTGACGGTCTGGCTCAGGGAACGGTCGGCCTGTGCGGCAGCGTTGACCCACCATTCTGCGAATGGCGCATTGATGTGGTCGTAGTCGGCATTCATGGTCTGCCAGTTGCCGTCGAGAGTCCACCCGTTCAGGTTCCATTTGTCGAAGGTTGAATTCATCAGTGGAACTCTTACGGGCTGGCAGGGTGTTGCCTGTGCGAAGTATTCCTCCTCGGTGCCATCGTAGAACAGCTGCAGATTGTCCATCGCCACCCAGTTGGCTGGTGTTGCTTTGGTGCTCAGTCCGTAGGTGAGTGTGCCGTCGGTGACTTTCACTCGCAGTACGTACCGCTTGGGTGTTCCATTGCCTGTTGCCACTTCCACCGACTGGTCGCCCGCGTAGAAGTTGACACCAGAGATGACAATGCCGGCATCGGTCTGTGTGCAAGCGATGAACGAGCCGCGCAGGTAGTAATAGCCGTTGGGCAGTTCGGTGATGGTTTGCTCAATCTGTGAGTCGGGGAGGGTGCCGTCGGCGGTGCTCACCCACCGCTCGATGAATGGGAAGTCGATGCGTGCGCCGTCGGCAGTGTTGATGTAGGGTGCCGAGCCTGCACTATAGTTGGTGGTCATTCCGTTGTTCGTCCAGTCCTTCAAGCTTCCTGTACAGAGGTAGGGTGCCATCGCTGTTGTCACCTCATAGCCATCGATGGTTTCCGTGTCGTTAAGATCCATCGTTGCCTGAATGTCGTCCAGATCGTCGACATCGATGAACACCCACCGCTGGATGGTGGCGGCATTAGTATTGCTGAAAGGCGTGGAGCCTGTCAGAGTCGTCGACATGGCACACATTGCCTGCGGTGAGGGTGTGCTGGTGGCTCGCATGATATGATAGCAGTCCAGTGTGAGCGGTGCTTCGCTGAGGCCTACGTTCACGTCGACAAACGACAGTTGCAGGCGCAGGTCTACCTCGCTTCCGGTTGAGGTGGTGGTCTTAAAGCCGTTTGTGGTGTTGTCGCTGGCATAGTAGATGTAGCGACCCGTCTGCTGGTTCCGGATGCGATAGGTCTGCGTGGCAGGATCGAACGAGAGTGTCCACAGCGCATTGTTTGTCGCCGTGGTGGCCTCTGCAGCAGTCAGTTTCTTGAGCTGCAGTGTGCCGCTGTTGTCGACGAGGCAGTGCGTGCGCAGGCCGAAGTCGTCGTCGCTGTTGCGGATGACGAAAGTCTTGCCGTCGCTGTCCAGCGTATAGGCTAGTCCCTGCAGATTTCCTCCGACGGGTGCAAGCCCATCCTCGACAATGGCCTGCATGAGCAACGAGTTGCCGTAATAAGATGCATCGCTGTGACTGTCCTCATTAGCACCATTGATGGTATAGCTCAGGCTTTGTGCTGCTCCCGAGGCCCAGAGGTGCGTGGCATCTCCATAGAGCCGTACGCCGTTGCTGTTGTCCCAAAACTGCAGGAACTTCGTGGCGCGCTTGCCCAGCCAAAAGCCTGTGTTGTTATTCGTTCGGATATCACCATAGTATGTGCTGTGCGTGCCGACTCCTATACCGTGTCCTGCCTCGTGCAGAAGCGTTCCCGTTGCCTGATAGCTCTCGTTGGGACCCACGCGTATCCATCCGCCATACGAGCAGTCGGCAGTGGGAGTGCCCGACCCATAGTGAGAAGATGGAGCAAAACCCGTGATGCTTGTCAGAGTCGACCAGTAGTGTGCTACACTCATGATAGACTGCGAGATGCGCTGATATTCCTCATCGCTACCACCTTCATGACTCCATGTAACATTCCCCTTCGGCAGGGTGTACACACGCAGCACATCGCCATAGCCCACTTGATAATTAGTGGTAACGGCATAAGCACGGATGTAATAGAGAGTACCGGGGTGTAGGTTGTCGAGGCAGTAAATGCGTCCACCATTTTCAACATAACGAGTCGAGCGCGGGTCGGCTACGGTGGGTTTAGGATTGGTGTCACTATAGCAGAAGCCCTGCTCGAGGATGTCGGTGGGCGAGTCCACCGTTGAACGACAGAAGATAGCCGTTGCTCCACGGGCATACCGCTTATCCGTGGTGACTCGGGGCACACCACTGGTTGAAGATGTTTTTGCCGCAAAGATGCTACGCTCGCCAGCGAGCATAGCTTCCTTCAAGGTAGTGGCCGCTACGAAGATGTCTGTTTCCGAGCCGTTGGATGTGTAGCGCTGCGCATTGCTGATGGTCTCCGAAAGCGTGCTCTTTACCGAGACATCCGTCACATCGGCCTCAATAGTTTGAGCCGAAGAGATGAGATTGCTGAGTCCTGAGCGCAGATAGCTGACATCGGTGCTCACAAGCGTGAGCCGCCAGTTATCACAAGCAAACCAGTTAGCAGCCGAATTTTGGCAGCGAATGCCAATAGACACATCGTCGGTGAGTACATCGAAAGTGAGCGAGTAGTCGGCAAAGGTAGAAACACCTTGCTCTTGCCAATCGGCGAAAAGGTAGCAGCCTCTTGCCGGCTCACCGTTTTGCGTGTGGCGGGCAGCAACTGTGAGCGTATAACGACCCTTAGCCAATCCTGTTAGGGTCTGGCGAATGTAAGGATCAGCCAGTTTGCCTGGACTCTGAACCCATTGCTCTACATAGGCATAGTTGCTTTTCCCCTCGAAAGAACTATTGGTCTGAAACCATAAGCCCTGCTGTTGCCATCCTGCAAAACTACGGCCGTCGAAGTTTGGATTTACAATCCTCGAAGTAACATCGGTTTGAGCCATTACCTGCGAGGATGCCAACAAAACGATAAGAATGGCAGCCAGCAACGGCTGCCATTTTGAGCATTTGTAATAGTTATTCACAGTTGATTTACTTGGAGAAGAAGTTTTTCAGTTTCTGGAAGAAGCTGCTCTTCTTCACCTCCTCGACAACTTTGCCGGCGACCTCTGCGGCATCCTCAGAGAGATCCTGAATCTTGTCGCGTGCCACATCGACGGCATCGTCGATTTTATCGCGGGCCTCCTTGAAGGTTTCATTCTCGTTCAGGGACTTCCCGAACTCCTCCATCTTCTCCTTGGCTACACCGACAGCCTCGCCAATCTTCTCTTTGGCTTCCTTCACGGTTTCATTCTCGTTGAATGCCTTAGCCAATTCCTCGGCTTTTTCCTTCGCAGCATCCACGGCGTCGCCAATCTTCTCCTTGGCAGCATCGACAGCCTCGGCGAAGTCGTCTTTAGC
>JAFRYZ010000017.1 GCA_017442825.1 Prevotella sp.
CTTCTCGCACACTTGTAGTCGGTCGTCATCAGAACACATAGACCCAAGCATCTTGATTCGCATTTCTGGCGACAAAACAACAGGAGGATGACTATGGCGCATCTTCCGCTTCAGATAGGCATCACTAACAGGGACAAAAAAGCCGATGTCTGCTTCAAGAGCATCAACTGCTCTTTTCATCAACTTGTAGTGTGCTGCTGTGGGAGGGTTGAAACTCCCTCCCATAACTACAATTCTATTCTTCTTTTCCTTCATCTTGTGTAATTTTTACGCAAAGGTACGAACTTATTTTGATTTCTCCAAACCACAATCAACTTATCGCCATTCTTTGAAGAGCAGAGGTACAGTTCATGCCCAAGAGCTTCTATCTCCCAATACAAAGGCATTGTCACCTTATGACCATCGGCAGTCATCAGTCTTTCGTAGCCATCGCCGGCCATGTGGGCACGGAGCCTCGCCACGGCCTTGGGATGGTACGACTGAGTAACCGGCACCGCATACCCGGTAGAGAAGTATGCCATAGCCAAAGGTGGCGAATATCTGATGGATGCCGACGGCAAGATGACATACGCCGATGGCACGCCGACTCCCGAATTTGACAAACATGCACAAATCTACTTGGAGAACATACTTGACAAGAGCCATCCGCTATGGCAGTCAGGTGCCCGTTATATGGCAACTTACGCCTACGTCCTTTCACCGCTTACCGATGAGATACGCCTTGTGCCGAGCAGCCATTCTGGCTTCCTCTTCAAGAACATACTTACCGAGAGCGAGATGGCACACGTCAAGCAGTCGATGCCACAGGGCGAGACGCTGCACTACGACCTTGTTCTCTGCAATGTTTATAAGCGAGGAATACAAAAGGTGGAGTTCACAATCAAGAAGAAGTAAAACGTATTATCACGAGCCAGCCGTTGATTAATAGCGACTGGCTCGTTCTGACGTATGCATTACATGTGAAATCCACGGCTTCGACCTTGCTGCCGTTCTTCCTTCATTTCCTGAACGATATAGTTGAGTTGTCCCTTCACTCGCTCAGACTCATTGGCTTTCAAGAAGGGGCGTGAGGCATTGAGCACCTCGTCAGCAGCTTTGTCCTTGTCTGGCTGTCCGTTCATATAGCACCTAACTTCGCACTCCTGACGATAGGTGAAACTGCGATAGCCAGACTGAACATAATCAATAACAGCCTTAACAGCACCTCGTAAGAGATCAGATAGGGTATTCAGATAATGGCCAAGTCGCTCACGATAATCATTGATTATGCTATCTTTTTGTCGGATTATTCTGTCTTTCTCCTGATTGTCCTGCTGATGGCGGAAAACCTCACCCTTTAATTTGGTCTGAAGATCTTCGATTTCCTTTTCTTTCTCTGCGAGTTGTTGGCTCTGTCGGACTCGTTCGGTATCCAGAACTTGCTGATATTTCTGCTGTAGAACTGCCTTTTGCTTCGTCAATTCGTCTTTCAGTCGTTTGTTCTCCTTCTCCATATCAGCATACTTGCCTTTTCCAAAGAGGTTGGCCATTCCTGACTTGATGGCATTGCCGTTCTCTTCGTTGAGTCTATCTCTCTTCTCGGCGATTTCGGCATCAAGTTTTGCGCTTTTCTCCTTCTGTGCCTGCACAATGTAATCATTACGCTCCAGATGGTCGCGTCCCGTCTCAGATTTTCGCTTTCCTCGTTCCATATCCAAAGTCTCAGCTACCATATCTTGAATTGTTGACATGTCTTCAGCATTCAGCTTGAAGGATTTGCCTGTTGCATGGTCTATCCAGTCCCAGATGATGTGTGCATGAAGATTTGGCTGCCATGTTGACTTGTCCTCTGGATTGTCATAATGCCCTTCGTCTCTGTGCATGTGTATCTGTATGGCTCTGATGCCCCACCTGTCATGTATTCGACTGACATATTGCAGCAAATCGTCCATTGTAGTGTTAGGCTTGATATTGACCACACCTTCACGGATAGGACTGCTCCCTTTACGCACTCGCGTCACACCTTTCTTGTCTTTATATTCAACATCCTTCTCCTGCATAGCCCTGCCTGTCTTTTCCTTGACCAGTGCCTTGAGATAGTCATAGTACTGCTGAAGAGTAGCACCTTCCATGCCAGGTGCAACATAACATTCATTGTTACGAGTCAATTCGAGGCGTATGTATAACCGTGCAGGGTCGAGAGACTTGATATATTCAGAATCTCGTCTGTTGTGTCGTTCGCACTGAGCAATGTTGCACGGTTTGATGTGTTCAGATGCTTTTGCTATTGTTGCCATATCATTTTACTGTTTTATATGTTTATACTTTTGTGTTATTCTTCCCAATGGGGGTATCGGGGCGTAACCCTGATTGGAGGGTGCTGGGAGAGAGTCACTTCCTGCTCAGGGTACTTAGGGGCAGATGCCACTGAGCGGGGTGGTCAAGGGGGAGGGTCACCCCCTTGCGAGGTTCCATAGGGCAAGCAGCCCTTGGTGGGTTCTTAGGGCAATGTCCTAAGTCCCTCGGGAGAGCCCACTAACTACGGAAGCGAAGCTCGTAGTTATAGTGGGCTATATCAAGGGCAAGCCCTTCATTCCCCTGCACGCACATTTCGGCTTACGGAACATGCTGGTTTTGGATGAAGTCTATCAGGTACTGGTTGATGTCACGGTGGGTAAAACTGTCATCTACCTTGAACTTGCTACCGAAGTGCTCTGACCAGAACTCGAAGCAGAAATCATCAGGGAAGAGGATGACCTGACGGCCTATGAACTTCTTCATCATCGCATCCGTCAGGTTGTTGCCGACACCGACAGCCAGCCAGTCGAAGTCAGGGTGAGCGAGTGCGCCGAGTAAAGCGGTCTTCTCTTCCTGAACTATGATTGTCTGTCTGCCAAGCCACAGATGTTCGCCAAAGAACACGTTGGAATCTGTATAATAGTCGAAGGCATACCAGGAATAGAGGTTGTTGATAAGCGTATCTTTATAGAGCATGCTTCCATCCTCAGTATTGTAGTAGATGACACTACCACCAACTATCATCCCTTTCTGGTTAATGCGAGGTAGAACGGTGCCATAATGATTATTCATCGTTTTATGAACTGCTCCCAGACGATAGCGCATGACAAGGTCATCAATGCGGTTAAGCATCTTGTTATCACACTTAACAACCTTATCCATATAATCAGTCAAAGAGGAATGACGAGGAATAAAGCTATCCTTCGGAATCTCAATGAATGACCGTTGATAGATTGGAGCCTTGGTGGCAAGTATCTTTTTCAGTTCTTTAGCGTCCATGTTTTATTCAGTTTATGCAGATTATGCAATTATTCAATGTGAATAGAGTGAATAATGAATAACCATAGATGCCTATTCTTTCAGTAGTCTTGACACCTTGCTTTGTGAGGTTCCGAGCTGTTCTGCGATCGCAGTCTGTGTCATTCCCTTGGCTGAGAGTTCCCTAATACGGGCTTTCATTTCTTCCCTTTCGTTGCCACTCTCTACAGTTAGGTGTTCCTGCTCGGTAGCAATGCCACGACTGATAAACCCCAGATTACCATATTCATCCTTGCGACGTTCATAGACAGCCACGTTGTCGGCTCCCATCGTCAACTCACCATTACGCCACTTACATTGCTTGACATAGACAAGGTTTGAGTCAATACAGGATTGAGCAATCCCTATGGCATCATCAATCAACTGGTTTATCTTAGCCGATCCCTGCATGGCTGAAAGGGAAAGAGGAACGTTACCGGAAAACATCTTGGGGACATGGTTGAGAACCACTAACGTCCAATTGTATTTCTTTTTCAAGGTATTCAGCGAGGCCATCAAGGTTCCAGCATCAGCGCTCCTGTCAAGCGACTGCCCTAAGGCTGTAATGTTGTCGATGAACACCACCTCCACATGATTGGCTGCAGCCACTTCCTCTATCCCCTTAAGAACATCCTCGGCTGGATGCTCCCTATCCATCTCTGCCCGAAGAAAAGTGGGCGGGAAGTTTGCTGTCTCATAGCGGTTGCCTAACTGGCGAGGTGTCATCTCGCAGTCAACGTATAATAGCCGTTTGCCATTCTCAGCGATATGACGGGCTATCTGCATGGCGAAGATGGTCTTACCGATGCCAGACTGCCCGAAGATGATACAAAGATCACCTTCGAGCACAATGTCTGGAAAGAGTGGGACTAACGGTGGCAGTTGATGGGCCTCGTCAATACACTGGTTCATCCGTTCAACATGGAATCCACCACCATCTATAGGATCACTCTCTTGAAGGGCCTTGAATGATTGTGTGAAAATACTACTTTCTGCCATAGTTAGCCTTCCTCTATTAATTCGTCAATATCCTTCTGTGAATAAAGGTTACGTCGTCCTACTTTATGGACTTTGATTTTTCCTGCCTTCTCCATCCTCCAAAGAGTAGTTGGAGTAATGTGCAGGTGTGCGCACGCCTCATCTCTGTTGTAATACACGTTGTCGTTGGCAATGGATTGTTCCTTGAACTGTTCCTTACCAAGTACCTCTTGAACCATTTCTGCAACGACCTCCTTGAGATCTTCTTTTTGCAGCATAATAAATTTTCCTTCCATAAACAATTTTTATTAGTTTAACGGCTGCAAAGGTCATGCGTGGAATAGTTACTGCAAGTGGCACGCAAATTATTTTCAAGTTTTTGTGTTGTCTGTAACGCCTTGTGTTTCAGTGGTTTTTAAAAGAACTGCGATTCGTGGTTAAGTATAATCTCACCATATTTGCGTGGAAATGCGTGGAAACGTGTTTGCATGGTATTGCATGAAATGAAAAATGACGCATATTCAATGTGAATATACGCCGTTTTTATTGAATAGGGGTTGCTATTTTTGTGTGTCGTAGCTGTCGAATAGTGCACTCAATCTTTTCAATAATCTCTTATTATCGTCTTTCATGTTCGTGTCGTCTTTGTATTTCTTGCTGATGGTGATAACATCATATCCACATTCATCAGCGATGTCTTTTATCCAGGCATCTTGCTTTTCTTCGGGTAACAAGTTGCGCAATCTCCACAAGATATGATAGGTTAGAACCCTCTTCCCAGAACATTCTGCCAGCCTCTCCTCGTGTGGCTTTCTCATGATTATGCTGGCAAAGTTGAACTCTGATTTGATATGCTTGAAAACAACATTATCATATTCGTATAGTTTGCCTAAAAGCTCAATGGGAAAAGCGTATTCTACTACTTCTGCAGGTTGGTCGTTAGGTTGTGTAGGATTCTTCTCTTCCTCATTTGTTATCTCCTTTTCTGCATTCGTGTTCTCAATATTTACCTTATTCTCATGTATCTCGTCAAGAACACCAAGAAGTACATCTTTATTGGCCTCATGCTGTCTTCGAACGAATTTTCGCCATTCATCATCTGTACGATAGCCTTGTTTGATGCTGGTAATGACAATACTATCCTTTACATCTCCCATAAGCTGAGTGTAAATACCTAATCCCTTTTGTTTGGCAATACTATCCAAGGTCAAAACAGCATCCTCGAAACGGGCACCAGGTTTGAAAACCTTATTAAATGCAGATAACATTGCTTCTTTCCCATTTTTATCAGCACTATTGTAATAATCTGCCATTTTCTGTGCACCGCCATGGGCGTTTATATACTGGAGGATTTTACTCATGGCGTGAATGTCATGACTCTCAACGAGTGTTTGTATCTCTGCCCTAATACCAGGATAAATATCTTCTAGAATGATGTTGATGTCTTCAAGCCTTTTCGGATCAATTAATCTGAGCAGTCTCAATGACAAACGGAATGCCTTCCATTTACGTATAAACTTTCTAATACTAAACATTGTTATCCCTTGTATATGTGAATTCTTTTATTTCGCAGCTAACTTTTCTTGAACAAATCGTCTGCCGTCACCTGTTTATTGACTTTCCTCGCGTACATATTATTATATAGTCCGAAGGGAGTTACATAGACGATTGAAAAGGACTTCTTTGTGCCCGTCACTTTCTTGAATGTACGAAGACGTTCGTCAACATGGTTGGCATACGCTTTTGTTATCTCATATTCATCGCTTGAATACTTCATTTCGCATACACTGATGGTCTTGTCGTTTCGGTCTATTAGCAAGTCGATCTGCCCGCCCCTCTTCAAATCATTATCTGCATTAGCATCATTTATGACTGCCTCTGACGGACGATAATTCCAGGAGCAGGGCGAGTAGTATGCTCCGCTAATACCTAAAGCACTTACAATCTGTTCGATGTGATGCAGACAGACAGTCTCAAAAGCATAGCCCGACCATGCAGTATATTCTGGCTTGCCAATCATCTGCATCCAATAGTTCTTACCGTAGTTGCCTCCTGTCTTCATAAAGTGGAGATAGAAGAGAGAGAACTGATCCGTAAGCTGGAACATCTTGTCCTTCTTCTCCTTGCCAAAAGGCTGATATGAACGGATGAACTCACATGTCTCTAATTCTTTGAGCAGCGTGGTGAGATTACCGTTATTCGACAACTTTGTCTTGCTGATTAATTCAAGACGGGTCATTCCTTTTCTGCTACTGCTGAGTGCATTGATGACAGCGATATGGTTCTCGGCCTTTTTGAAAAGAGAGTCGTATAGTTTGTTGAACTCGTCAGTCAGTTCCCCACCTCTGGTAAAGCATAAGTCGTTGATGTTCTCTGCCACACTTTTGTCTCTGCTAAACAACGACAAATAGTAGGCTACTCCCCCGACTGCCATGTAGCAGTCAATAATTTCAGGTCGCTCATAATTGAAACCCTTGCTATGGAAGTATTGCTCTGTTTCCTCAAGACAGAAGGGAGAAACCAACATTTTGTGAGTAACACGGTTGTGCAGCCCACCTCTGGCGTTGATTAGTTTCTTTAGCATCCATGATGTGGCCGAACCACAGACAATCAGCTTGATGTCACTGCGATAGTAGGCCCAGTCATTCCAGAAGTGCTCCAACGCTCCAAGAAAACGGGATTTAGGTGTATCAAGCCAGGGAAGTTCGTCAATGAAGATGATTTTGGTGCCTTCTCCCAGCTTTTCAATGTTCTTGGAGAGCATTCGGAATGCCTCTGTCCAGCTCTTAGGTCGCTGGTCATCATGGAAGAAATCTTCCAGTGCGTATGAGAAATTCAATAGTTGGTCAGAAAGGTTTGCTTTTTCCTTACCTGTCATCCTAAAGGTGAATCTACCTTCCAGCAGTTCCTTCACAAGAAAAGTCTTGCCAACACGACGCCTGCCATAGATGGCAACAAACTCTGACTGTTCTGAAGAAATGTACTTCTTCAACTCCATCTTCTCTTTTTCGCGACCAATAATAGCTCTTTCCATATCCACAATTCTTTATAATCTGGCGCAAAGTTATAAAAAATATGCGATTGCGCCAAATAATAACTCTATAAATTGGCGCAATCTCGACTTTTTTGTGAGATTGCGCCGACTTATAACGTGGTTTTCGCCTTATGACTTCAATTTGGAGGCTGCTTTTATGATTCTCTTCCTTTCTTCAGCACTCAGGCTTTTCAGAATGTCCAGAATAACATCGTCTTCACTCTTCAGACCATGTTCATATAGTAGGTAGGCATTGTATTCCGTCATTTTCTCATACGGATAGGTGCCGATATAGATTGAGGTAACATCTCCTCCGCTACTATGCCCCATGCTGTCACTTATGTACTTATGAGGCACCTTTCCCGAATTGTTCAGATTAGTGGCAAAACTGTGTCGGGCCCAGGTTGAAGTCGGTTCTTGCTCCATTTTGAGGATTTCGGCCACTTTTGCCATATGCTTACCTATATATTTATTATATCGTTGAATCGTCCATAACTCGGTCTCTGTAGGTATGCCTTCTTTCATGATTGGAAATACACGACTGCCCAATAGGGGAGAATTAGCGTATTTGTCTAATATCTTCTTAATCTCTGGCGTGATGGGGAATATCACCTCACTGTCATCTTCACTGCGGCCTTCCGTCTTGTGTCTTAAAAAGCGGAATTGTTGACCATGCGTTGCGAAATACCACTCATCGTATTCCAGTCGTAGTGTATCTGCCAGGTTCTGGCCGTCGCCAAGATACATGAACAAGAATAAGCCAAGATCACGAAACATAGCCTCCTTCTCTTGTGGATAGAATAGCTCTTTGCCATCATCATCCTTTGCTTCTCCTTTTTCCCAGAAGTCATATAGGCGCTTCATC
>JAFRYZ010000018.1 GCA_017442825.1 Prevotella sp.
CAGAGTCTTTTCTGTTTTTTGTTTCGCCGAATTGCTTCCCCACAGAAGACAGATTACAGCCTCCTATGAGAAAAGTCAGCATTATTATAAATATGTATTTTATTCCCATATGGTAACTTTATCTTTTATTTCATTAGGTATCTTATATCCGTTATATGTATTTCTTTCTATAAAGATAACCGTTTTCATCATTTAACAATTTCCATATTGTAATCCTGAGATGCTCTTGGCTTTACAGGAACCAACTGATTATGGTAGAATTCAACTTCAGTATGGTTGTGCCGTATTATGGGCTTACATAAAGGATATGATGAATACAGGCTATCGCTCTCTACAATATGATATTTAACTTTTACCTTGTCAGCTAATGATTTATCAATATCTCTAATTTGGAATTGTTCCAATAGAGCATAGTCAAGAAGCAAATTTATAAATGCTGAATCACCTGGAAAAAGAAGATGGTTGACAGGCAAATCTGTTCTTACTGTTTTCAAAATGTCCACACCTTTTAAAGTGGCAGAAAAATACGACCGAAATTTAGATGCTTTAAATGATTTAATGGGGAAATAAAGCGTATTACCTGTTTCGTTCTTTACTTTATATCTAAACAGCATCATAAAAGGCTCACTTTCACAAAGTTCCTTGTCGTCATAAACGGAAATGACAACAAGATTACAATTCAAGAAAGATGTGGCATCATCCTTTTTTTTACATGCTACTAACAAAGACAATAGCATTGTGCCAATACAGATAGTTCTTTTATTCATAACCATCTCTAATTTTATCTAGTTCTGCGTTATAGCTGTCAAGTTCCTGATCGTTCAGTAAAAACAAATAAGGAACTCGATAAAAAGCACGCAAATCGCTTATGGTGATTCGTTCTTTGTTTTTTCTGTACCATTTTTGCATTGTAAGTACATCATCCTTAGATATTGATATGACATGGGGGGTATTTACAATTCCTTGTTGAGACATTGTATCATATACCCAGATGAATTCTTTTAATACCGGATTATGAACAACTTTTTTCCCACTTATTCCTTTCGTATATCTATACAAGGCGACGATATTCGTCGTAAAAACAGAATCGACATCATTAATATGCTTTGTCTCTAAAATAGAATCAGCAACTACAAACGCGTCTCTTTCTTGCCCTAATAAAACTATTGGGCACGACAGACACAAGAATAAAATTATAGTTTTCATGTTACCTCATATATTATTTTATAATGTTATTATTGTGAATCTCTATATTTACGACATCCCCACTACGGAGGTTATGACAGTCCTGTCCTTCGAAAACTCCTTGAGCTGATAGATAAAGACAGGCAGTTAATGCTGCAATTATAAAAAGTATTCTTTTCATCATAGATTATAATATTGATAGTAATGAGTCGTCTGTTCGATGGTATCGTCCTCATTGACCACTACGCGGTTGTTACCCAAGTGGTCTTTAGTATAATAATGTAACGCATATTCGTGCGTATTATTGTTATAGTACCATTTTTCTTATCTGTTAGCCAGTCGTAATAAATCCAGTTTCTTTCCAAGACGGCTCTTAGTGGAGCGGAGGGCTTGTTCGGAACAGCAGAAGGATAGGGCTTTCTGCCGGTCAGATTTGCCCATGTGCTCCATGATGCAGAAGAAGGTTTCCTTCGGCGTCAGTGAGAGGGATGCGTCGGAAAGGAGCCGCACAAAATCGGGGGCAACGATTCGCATGACTTCCATTACGGCGAGTTGCTCCCGACGTCCATACTGACTGATGTTCCTATCGTTGGAAATGGCATGCAGGACATCTACTCCAAGTTTCGTTTGTTCGATGAAATCGTTGTTTTTAGAGCTAATGTAAGTTTTGGGGAGCTTTCGCCTCAGATCTTCTTTCTCTTGCAGGCTACGGTCAACGACAGCCTTCATCTCTTCAATGGTGGCATCGCGCGACAACAAGGCTTCTTCCATCTGGCAGCGTATGCCATCAATCAGACTCTCATAACGGTTTACTACCTGTTGCTGTTGGCGACGATACCACCACACTCCTCCAGCTGCCAGCAATAGTATGCCTGTCAAAAGCCAGGTAAAGAGTAACTGTTGGCGGGCTTTTTCTGCCTCTATCTTCGCCGTATCGTATTTGTTTTGCAACGTCAGCAGGTCTTCCAGCATCATATTTTCCACAGGCAGCCGGCTGTAGAGAGACTTCATCATGGCTGAATCGGGAATGATTGTCGAGTCGGCAGATGACCGGCAAGCTTTGGCAAGCACTTTTTCCGCCTCGTCAACCGAGTCAACAAGCATTTTGTGATAGGCTACATGTTGAAGCATTTGTGCACGCAGTTCATCATTAGCGCGTGAATAGTGTCTCATCATCTCCTGAGTGACAGCCCAGGCACTGTCGTTACTACCCATCTTGTAGAGCGTGAAAACCTGCCGGTTCAGCATTTCCACGATTAAACGCCCCCGTTTCGTTGCCTTTGCGTATTTCAGTGCTTGCCGCTGATAGTCGATAGCTTGTTTCGGCGATCCGCTTCTCTCATGCAGATAGGCAAGGTCGCTGTACAACCTATAGGCAACGGTATCGGTAGAGATGTTGGCAACAGCCTCCTCAGAACTGTTGAGAAACTTGGCGGCATCTTTGTATTCGCGGCGGTCAAGATGGCATTCGGCACTGTCGAGCCACTGTTTCACCACCTTTTCGGGTGCCTCACTAACCGGCAATGATGTCTGTCGTCCGCATGCCGACAGCAACCATGCACCTGCTATATATAATAAAATGTAATGCTTCATGGTGCTTTTTGTTTGGCAAATGTAAGGATTATCATTGAGTTGTGCAAATCAAATACGGTTAAAAATGTGTCAAAGCCAGAGGATTGCATTTTGTTAAGTTGTTGGCTTACAGGCTGGTAGCCGCCTGCAAACGTGTCAATAAGGATAGGGGTATTGCATATCATGCACTATCGGCTTACCTTTGCAGCGACGTAATACCAATACTCGTCTGCATTTCGTGTAGCCATGCCAGGCGGTTCAGTCTCTGGATGGATTGCTGACATGGCACACGATTTTCAGGAATGAAACACCATTAACATGAAATAGCAATGAAAAAAGTATGTGTAATGATTGTGCTTTTGTGTATGGCTATAGGCATACAGGCGCAACAGCAAGATTCAGCAGCTGCAAAGTTTGTTTGTGACTTGGAAGTACAACCGCATTTCCCTGGTGGTGAAAAGGCTTTTAAAGATTTCATTGCCCGACATCTTCAGTGGCCGAAGGGATGTGGCGAGACAAGTAGCCCCCGACGGGTGATTTGTCAGTTTAAAGTACAAGCCGACGGAACCTGTACAGACTTCAAAGTCGTGCGCTCCATGGGGAAATGCTTTGATAAGGAAGCCTTACGGGTATTGAGGCTGATGCCGAAATGGAGTCCTGCTACCATGTATGACAAGCCGTGCTCGTGTAAATATACGGTTGCTGTCTGCTTCACAAAATGATATCGCTCACCATACAATGAGCAGCGGCAAGGTGTACACCTTGCCGCTGCTCATTGTGTCTGCTTTTTATCTACGCGTCGATATTCGCATAGGTAGCGTTCTTCTCGATGAATTCGCGGCGGGGTTCTACATCGTCGCCCATGAGCATAGAGAAGATTTCGTCGGCTTGAGCAGCATTCTCTATAGTGACCTGCTTCAAGAGACGGGTGTTGGGGTCCATAGTGGTTTCCCAAAGCTGTTCGGGATTCATCTCACCAAGACCTTTGTAGCGCTGAGTATGCAGGGCGGCGGCATTCTCGTCGCCGGCAACATACTTGTCGATGAATGCCTGACGCTGCTGTTCGGTGTAGCAATACTCTGAGAACTTCTTGTAGGTACACTTGTAGAGCGGCGGTGTGGCGATGTAGAGGTGTCCGTCTTCTATGACACGCGGCATGAAACGATAGAAGAGGGTCATGATGAGGGTGTCGATGTGGGAACCATCGACATCGGCGTCGGTCATGATGATAATCTTGTCGTAGCGCAGTTTGTCGATGTTGGCCTCGCGGTCGTCCTCGCCTTCCACTCCGAAGCGTACGCCGATAGACTGGATGATGTTCATGACGGACTCGGCTTCGAAGACGCGGTGCCACTGCACTTTCTCAACGTTGAGAATCTTTCCGCGCAGCGGCAGGATGGCTTGCGTATAGCGGTCACGTCCCTGCTTGGCTGAGCCGCCGGCGGAGTCACCCTCGACAAGGAAGATTTCGCACTGCTTCGGGTCTTTGTTGGAACAGTCGGCGAGTTTACCCGGCAAACCGCCTCCGCTCATCACGCTCTTGCGCTGCACGCTCTCGCGTGCCTTGCGGGCAGCAATACGTGCGGTAGCGGCAAGGACCACCTTTTCGCAGATCTTCTTGGCTTCGTTGGGATGTTCTTCCAGATAGTAGTTCAGCGCCTCGCCAACAGCCTGCTGAACAGCACCTGCCACCTCAGAGTTGCCGAGTTTGGTCTTGGTCTGTCCCTCGAACTGGGGTTCAGCCACCTTGATGGAGATGACGGCGGTGAGTCCTTCGCGGAAATCTTCGCCTGCAATCTCTATCTTTGCCTTCTCTATCTGCTTGGAGATTTGCGGGTCTTGGTCGGCGTATGCCTTCAAGACGCGTGTCAGTGCAGTACGGAAACCCGTGAGATGCGTTCCACCCTCGATGGTGTTGATATTGTTGACGTAGGAGTGTATGTTCTCGCTGTAGTCGGTGTTGTACATGATGGCAACCTCGATGGGGATGCCTTGCTTCTCGGTCTTCAGGTAGATGACGTCGTCGAAGAGGTGGGTGCGGTGACGGTCAACATAGCGCACAAACTCTTTCAGTCCGTCCTTGGCATGGAAGACTTCCTCGCGGGTCTTTCCCTCGTCGTCGGGACGGAGGTCGCGCAGCGTAATCTTGATGCCGGCATTGAGGAATGCCAGTTCGCGCATACGGCGGGCAATGATGTCCCACTGATAGACGGTCGTGGTGAAGATGGTGGCGTCGGGCCAGAACTGCTGGCGGGTTCCGCGCTTGTCTGTCTCACCGACGATCTTCACGGGATAGAGGGGACGTCCCTGCTCGTACTCCTGCTGATAGATTTTACCGTCACGGAAGACCTGCGACATCATGTGGGTTGACAAGGCGTTGACACAGGAGACACCCACACCATGCAGACCACCGCTGACCTTGTAGGAGCCCTTGTCGAACTTACCGCCGGCATGGAGCACCGTCATGACGACTTCCAACGCACTCTTGTGCATCTTCTCATGCTCATCGACGGGGATACCGCGTCCGTTATCTTCTACGGTGATGGAGTTATCTTCGTTGATGGTGACTTCTATTTCCGTACAATAGCCTGCCATAGCCTCGTCGATAGAGTTATCGACGGTCTCGTTGACCAGGTGGTGAAGTCCCTTTTCACTGATGTCGCCAATATACATTGCCGGACGTTTGCGCACGGCTTCAAGTCCTTCAAGAACCTGAATATTACTGGCAGAATAGTTTGTCTGCTTGTTCTGATTGTCTTCCATTTCTACATTTAAAAATAATGAGTATGCAAAGGTAACGAAAAAACCGCAAATACTAAAGTATTTGGTTGCTAAAAGTATTTAAAAAAGTTGAGAGTTGAAGGTCTAAAGTTTAAAGTCTAGAGTTTAAAGTCTAGAGTTTAAAGTTTAAAGTTTAAAGACTCCCCCTTTAGGGGGTTGGGGGGGGCTCTAAACTCTCAACTCTAAACTCTAAACTCTTAGGTTAAAAAAAAAAGATTGCTGCTCTTTGCAGAACAGCAATCTTTGGTATGTCTTTTCAGATGTTTTCCTTATCCGAGCTTTGCGATGTGTGCGCAGAGGCTTGACTTCAGGTTAGCAGCCTTGTTCTTGTGGATGATGTTTGTCTTAGCCAACTTGTCCAGCATCTTCTGGATAGCGGGATACATCTTTACTGCCTCGTCCTTGTCGGTGGTTGCACGGAGTTTGCGTACTGCGTTACGCATAGTCTTTGCATAGTAGCGGTTGTGCTCGTTTCTCGTCTTGGTCTGACGAATTCTCTTCAGAGATGATTTGTGATTTGCCATTGTTTTGAATGTTTAAATAAAATGAATTTGATGTTCACGCGGAAGCTTGTGGGTCTTGCGTTGGCGGCTGCCCTGAGCAGTTATTCTTAAATTGACAATTGACAATGGATAATGGACAATTGCTTTTAAGAAAAACTTCCGTCACCCTTTTCCGGTTTGTTACCGGTAGCGCATCGCTGCGCAGATGGCGGATTCCGTTGGTAGTCCCTAGGAGAGTCGAACTCCTCTTTAGAGAATGAAAATCTCTCGTCCTAGCCGATAGACGAAGGGACCATTTTGCTAAAAGCGGTGCAAAGGTAGGTGATTTCTTTCGTTCTGCCAAATTTTTCTTGAATATTTTTCATTTAACTCCTTATTATTTGTACTTTTGCAGCAAAGAGGCTGACATCATGCTGACCAAGAGCAAAGCCATCGTTTTGCACACGTTGAAGTACGGAGATGCTTCGATGATTGTCGAGATGTTCACCGAATCTCTCGGCAGACAGTCGTTTGTTGTGCGCATACCGAAGAGCAGCAAGGCAAGGGTGAAGAAGCAGTTCTTCCAACCACTGACCGTCCTCGACTTGGAGTTCGACTATCGGCAGCGTGCCCAGTTGCAGCATATCCGCGACGTCAGGTTGGCGGTACCGTTCTCCTCTATTCCTTTCGACCCTGTGAAACTCTCGCTGTCGTTGTTCTTGGCTGAGTTTCTCTATTACACGACACGCGACGAACAGCAAAACGCCCCACTCTATCAGTATATCGAGAACAGCATCGTTTGGCTAGACACTGCCAACAGCGCCTTTGCCAACTTCCACCTGGTGTTCATGATGCACCTCTCACGCTTTATCGGGTTTTATCCGAATCTGGAGGATGCTGCCGAAGGGTGCTTTTTCGATTTGCGTAATGCCTCGTTTACCGAAACGGCACCGTTGCATCCTGACTTTGTAAAACCGGCTGAGGCAGAACGCATCAACACGCTGATGCGCATGGGCTATGAGTCGATGCACCTGTTCAAAATGAATCGGGCAGAGCGCAACCGTATTACGGAACTCATCGTCCACTACTACCGACTGCATATCCCGCAGATGCCCGAACCTCGCTCGCTGGCGGTATTGCAGGAGTTGTTTGCGTAGGGTGAAGGGGAGTTAAAAGGGAGTTAAAAGGGAGTTAAAAGGGAGTTAAAAGGGAGTTAAAGGGGAGTTAAAGGGGAGTTAAAAGGGAGTTAAAGGGGAGTTACCTATAAACAATAAGAATATGAAAACGAAGAGATTGATGATGACAGTAATCGGGCTGGTACTGACGACCATGATGGCGCAAGCCCAAAGTGTTGTAGCGTTCCTTGCTGACAGTAACGGGGACTATACCAACGTGCGCAATGCACCGAAGGGTAAGATTGTGGCTAAGCTGGGACACGACAGTTCATTGATATTTGTCTTGGACCATCCCAAGAACGGATGGTGGCGCATCGTCGGCAACAGCTATGAGATTGCAGAAGAAGGTAAGGATGTGAAACTGAAGGGTTCGAAAACGGGCTACTGGATTCACGCTTCATGCGTTGGTTTCGGCACACGCAACTATGGCGGTCAGAAACTGACGCTGAGAAAGAGTCCGTCGAACAAGTCTGCCGTCACGTACTCGTTCAACAAGGAAATCATTCTGCATCCTTTGGAGGTGCATGGCGCTTGGGTGAAGGTGATGACGGGCGACGGCAAGCACACGGGATGGATTGAGGATGAATGGATCTGTGCCAACCCATTGACGAACTGCTGTTGAATAATATGCCTTTGACGACAATAGTTGAGTCACACTACTTTGGGGGTATAGGGTTTAAAAATCGAACGACAGCTGTCCGTCGCCGAGCAAGTTGTAGCTCTTGCGGTGATAGGGGGTGATGCCATATTCTTTGATGGCTTCACGATGCTTACGGGTGGGATAGCCTTTGTTCGACTGCCAGTCGTATTGCGGATATTCTTCAGCCAACTTGTCCATATAGTCGTCGCGGTAGGTTTTGGCAAGGATGCTGGCAGCTGCTATCGACAGGTATTTGCCATCGCCCTTAACGATGCAGGTATGGGGGAGGAAGCCCCCTCCATCCTCCCCCGACTGGGAGAGTCTTTTATAGGGTTTGAAGCGGTTGCCGTCAACGATGATGGCTTCAGGACGAACAGACAGTTGGTCTAAGGCGCGGTGCATGGCAAGGAACGAAGCATTCAGGATATTGATTTTGTCAATCTCTTCAGGAGTGACGACTCCCACCGCCCATGCCACGGCGTCACGTTCGATAATCTCCCGCAACTGGTGGCGTTTCTTGTCAGTCAGTTGTTTCGAGTCGTTCAACTCTGCATTTTCATAGTCACGGGGAAAGATGACGGCAGCGGCATAGACGCTACCTGCCAAGCAACCGCGACCAGCCTCATCGCAGCCGGCTTCCCATTCGTATTCATTGTAAAAATGACTCTGTAACATCGTTAGAACATCTGACTCACTCTTTTAACACCTGCCACTAACGTGTCTATTTCCTCTTTCGTATTATATAGTGCAAACGAAGCACGAACGGTACCAAGAATGCCCAAACGGTCCATCAACGGTTGGGCACAATGGTGACCAGTACGCACGGCGATGCCGAGGCGATCGAGCAAGGTGCCCATATCCATATGGTGGATGTTGCCGACGTTGAAGCTGACGACAGCGTCATGGTGGGGGGCTGACGGTCCGAAAATACGCATGCCATCGATGGTCTGCAATTGTTCCATACAGTATTTCGTCAGTTCTTGTTCGTGGGCTTCGATTTCATCGAAACCAACAGACTGGATATAGTCGATGGCTGTTGCCAGACCGTGAGTGGCGACATAGTCGGGGGTACCGGCTTCAAACTTGAACGGAAGTCCTTGAAAAACGGTCTTCTCAAAGCTGACACTCTCTATCATCTCACCACCCCCTTGATAGGGAGGCATCTTGTCCAGAAATTCTTCCTTGCCATAGAGGACTCCGATACCCGTCGGTCCGTACATCTTATGACCACTGAAAGCGAAGAAATCGCAGTCTAAGTCTTGCACATCGATACGGAAATGCGGCGCACTCTGGGCACCATCGATCAATACCGGCACACCGTGTTCATGGGCAATGCGTACGATTTCCTTCACGGGATTCACCGTTCCCAGCACATTGCTGACGTGAGCAACGCTGACCAACTTGGTTTTTTCAGAAAAAAGCTGCTTGTATTCATCCATCATCAACACCCCATCGTCGGTCATCGGGATGACGCGGATAGAGATGCCTCGTTTGGCGGCTTGCAACTGCCAGGGAACGATGTTGCTGTGATGCTCCATGGTGGAGATGATGATTTCGTCGCCTGCCTGCATGAAAGCCTCGGCAAAAGACGACGCAACAAGGTTGATGCTCTCAGTAGTACCGCGGGTAAAAATCACCTCCTCTGCCTTCGGGGCATGAATAAACTCCTTCACCTTTTCACGTGCTGCCTCATGTAACTCCGTTGCCTGTTGGCTGAGATAGTGAACGCCGCGATGCACATTCGCATTCACGTTCAGATACTCCTTGCGCATGGCATCCAACACACAAAGGGGTTTCTGGGTTGTTGCGCCATTGTCGAGATAGACCAACGGCTTACCATATACCTCACGGGAAAGAATGGGAAATTCAGCCCTTATTTTATTGATGTCGAACATATCTATTCTTATTATTCGTATACGGAGTCACCTTAACACATCAGGCAACGTCTACCAATCTTCATCCTCGTTGCCGACGACACCCGTCTTTACGGCTTTCTCTATCTTGTCTAAGAGGGCGTTGGAATAGGCATGTGTCATGACGAGAGCCTTCGCGCAAGTACGTTTCTGCGCGTCTTTCTCTACAAAAGGATAATGGCGGACAATCTCCCACTGCTCGTCATACAGGCGCCGGTCAGTCTTGTCGCCCTTCATGCGCTTGCCGTCGCTATAGATATTCTGAGTCCTTTGCCTGGCGTTGTCCTTATCTCCCAGTCCTCCAAACCAGCCACCGTCTTCAACCTTGAGCACATCATAGTTTTGAACGGTATAGGTGACACGTACCTTCCCGTCCTTGATGTCAATCTTGATGACAGGCGTGATGCTGATGACATATCGGTTGATGGTGCCGGTATGGTCGGCAATGGCATCTATGGTGGAAGAGATGATGATACATCCGGCATCTTTATCGTCGAGCGTGATGGCTTGCTTGTCTTTGAAAGTTGCCGTAGCCCAGTAGTTCAAGGCTACATAGAGCTGCTGCTTCGTCTTCCCCGGTGCTTCTATCACTTGCTGGTAGGTGAGACTCTGATTCTTGTCAAGAACGATATGCCTTGCAAGGTTGGCAGCAGCATCAAGCCATTTGTCACCATATCGCTCCTTGGCATACACTTCAAGGTCTGCCGCCTTCATCACCTGTGCCTGCATGGGCATCACGCCACAAAGAAGAGTGGCTGTGCATATCACGAATAACTTCTTTTTCATATTTCTCACTATTTACACAATTTACATCCCTTGCATTTGTTCAATTCGCCACGGAAGCGTTTCTCTACCAGATAGCGAAGACGGTCTCGAAGAGGGTCCAGGGTTATCTGGTCGATGACCTCAATGATAAAGGCATATTCCAGCAACAGTTTAGCCTCCTTTTCACTGATACCACGCTGGCGCATGTAGAACAGAGCGGCATCGTTGAGCTGTCCCACTGTACTGCCATGCGAGCACTTCACGTCGTCGGCATAGATTTCCAGCATGGGCTGAGTGAACATGCGGGCTTCGTGGGTAGCACAGAGATTCTGGTTGCGCTCTTCGCTGACGGTCTTCTGCGCATCCTTGCGCACGAGCACCCTTCCTGCGAAAGCACCTACTGCCTGTTCGTCCAGAACATATTTGTAGAGTTCATGACTGGTACAATGCCCCACCTGATGATCGATGAGCGTGTTGTTGTCCACATGTTGCGACTTGTCGGCAATGACACAACCGTTGCAGAAGCATTCGGCCCCCTCGCCACGGAAGACAAGGTCAAGTTTGTTGCGGGTAACGCCATTATGCAGCGTGATAACATTGTGGTGAACACGGCTGCTGCGCTCTTGCCGGATATAGACGTTGCTGACACGCACATTCTTGGCATGGGTTTCTTCCAGGCAATACAGCTCCAGCGAAGCATTCTCACCGACGAAAGCCTCGATAACCTGCGTGGCAAGGAAGTGGTGGTCGTCGGCAGCATGGTCGCAGAAGAGCAACTTTGCCTCAGCGCCCTCCTCCATGACAATCAGTACACGGCGGTTCACCATAAAGGGGGTGCCTTCACTACCTGAAGAGGGGGTAGTGTTAGCAAACGGCGATTTCAAGATGTTGATGACCTGAATGGCTTTATCTACCTTCACATTTTTCGGTACATAGACAAACAGTCCGTCTTGTGCCAACATCGTATTCAGCGCCGTAATGCCATCTTCGTCGGTCTTTGCCAGCTTCGCATAATAGCGTGCCACTAACTCTGGTTGCTGCTTTGCTATTTCGCAAAGCGAACCCACGACGACTCCTTCAGGAAGGGCTACAGAAGAACCTTGGTAGAAACTATCGTTGACAACAAAATACAAGGAGGTGCTGAGGTTGGGCACATCGCACCGAAAAGCCCGATAGGGATCAACCGGTATCTCCAACCTGTTCAGATTAACGCCATAGTCAGGTGCAAAAAGTTGTGCGATGTCGGTATACTTATACCGTTCTACCTTCTTCGACGGAAAACCTAATCGTCTGAAATCGTCGAAAGCAGCTTCACGCACGCTGTTCATGACATCCGACGAGAAGCCGAAGATCATGTTGCGAGCCTGCTGGTAGAGGTCTATGTATTGTTGTTCGCTGTTCATCTTGCAAATTGTCAATTATCAATTGTCAATTCTTTTTTTTACCCAGTCATATCCGTGCTCCTGTATCTCCTTGGCAAGTTCCGGTCCGGCAGTCTTGACGATACGTCCCTGATAGAGCACATGCACCACTTCCGGACGAATCATCTCCAGCAGACGGTCGTAGTGGGTAATGACGATACGGCTGTTTTCCGGTGTGCGCAATTTGTTGACACCATCAGCAACAATACGCATGGCATCGACGTCAAGACCGGAGTCTGTCTCGTCAAGGATGGCAAGTTTTGGTTCGAGCATCGCCATCTGGAAGATCTCGTTACGTTTCTTCTCGCCACCGCTGAAACCTTCGTTTACACTGCGACGGGTAAACTTGGAATCGAGTTCCACGAAAGCCCGCTTCTCGTTCATCAGTTTGATGAAGTCTGCCGCCTTGATCTCCGGCAGTCCTTGGTACTTGCGTTTTTCGTTGATGGCTGCCTTCAGGAAGTTGGTCATCGACACACCCGGAATCTCTATCGGATATTGAAAAGAGAGGAACAAACCTTCGTGAGCCCTGTCTTCGGGTTTCATCTCCAAAAGGTTCTTCCCGTTAAACCAGACCTCACCTTCGGTGACCTCATAAAGCGGATTTCCTACGAGGACAGCACTGAGGGTACTTTTGCCAGACCCGTTCGGTCCCATGATGGCATGTGTCTCACCGTCGTTGATGGTGAGGTTGATGCCTTTCAATATCTCTTTGTCGCCTATCTTGGCGTGTAGATTCTTTACTTCAAGCATTATTGTCTATTATGAATTATCTAATCGCGAAGCGCTTCGCTTGCGAAAAATTATCAATTATCATTCACCCTACCGTTCCCTCCAACGAAACGCTAAGGAGCTTCTGTGCTTCCACTGCAAACTCCATAGGCAACTTGTTGAGCACCTCCTTGGCATAGCCGTTGACGATGAGTCCGACAGCCTGTTCGGTGGGGATGCCTCGCTGATTGCAGTACATGAGTTGGTCTTCTGAGATTTTCGAAGTGGTGGCTTCGTGTTCGAAGATGGCACTATCGTTGTGCACATCCATATAGGGGAAGGTATGAGCGCCACACTCGCTCCCTAGCAGCAGCGAGTCGCAAGACGAGTAGTTGCGAGCATTGTCGGCATTTGCCGTAGCACGCACCAGTCCACGATAGGAGTTCTGTGAATGTCCGGCAGAGATTCCTTTGGAGATGATGGTCGATTTGGTATTCTTACCGATATGTATCATCTTCGTTCCGGTGTCGGCTTCCTGATAGTTGTTGGTTACGGCTACGGAGTAGAATTCTGCCGTAGAGTTGTCGCCGCGAAGCACACACGACGGGTATTTCCACGTGATGGCAGAACCAGTCTCTACCTGTGTCCATGACAACTTAGACTCGACACCGCGCAATTCGCCGCGCTTCGTCACCAGATTCAGCACACCGCCCTTGCCGTTCTCATCACCAGGGTACCAGTTCTGTACCGTAGAGTATTTCACCTCCGCACGATCGTTGACAATAATCTCCACGATGGCGGCATGCAACTGGTTCTCGTCGCGCATAGGTGCAGTACAGCCTTCCAGGTAACTGACGTATGAATCATCATCAGCGACTATGAGAGTACGCTCAAACTGTCCTGTGTTGCGTGCATTGATACGGAAATAGCTGCTCAGTTCCATCGGACAGCGTACTCCTTTTGGAATATAGACGAAAGAACCATCGCTGAAAACCGCACTGTTGAGTGCTGCATAGAAGTTGTCGCGGTAGGGCACTACCGTTCCAAGATACTGACGAACCAGTTCTCCATGTTCCTGAACAGCTTCGCCGATAGAGCAGAAAATGACTCCTTTCTCACGGAGTTTCTCCTTGAACGTAGTCTTCACGCTGACAGAGTCCATGATGGCATCGACGGCAGTATTACCACTCAACGCCAACCGTTCCTCCAAAGGTATTCCCAGTTTGTCGAACGTCTTCTCCAGTTCGGGGTCGATAGCTTCTGATGTTCCAGAGTCTCCTGAATTTCCTGATTTTACGGTGGGGTCGGCATAGTAGCTGATAGCCTGATAATCTATCTCTGGCAGATGGAGGTGTCCCCATGTGGGCTGCTCCAACGTCTGCCAGTAGCGGAATGCCTTCAGACGGAAGTCGAGCATCCATTCAGGTTCACCCTTCTTAGCAGAGATGAGCCGAACGACATCCTCGTTCAGCCCCTTCTCGATGATTTCTGTATGTACGTCGGTCGTAAAACCAAATTCGTATTTTTGTTCAGCGACCTGCTTTACAAAATCGTTATTACCACTCATTCAATTGTCAATTCCTCATCAAAGTTTCTGCTGTACCTCTATCTCCATGAAGGTCTCGATGATGTCACCTTCCATGATGTCGTTGAAGTTGACGAGTGAGATACCGCATTCGAGTCCGGTAGCAACCTCCTTCACGTCATCCTTATAACGCTTCAGGGCATCGATAGGAGCAGTGTGAATTACGATACCGTCGCGTACCACACGTGCCTTGTCGCTGCGGTGAACTTTTCCTTCGGTAACCATAGCACCCGCCACCGTTCCGACTTTGGAAATCTTGAACACCTGTTTCACCTCTACCTGACCTGTAACAACTTCCTTCTTCACCTTGTCGAGCATACCGACCATGGCTGCCTTGATGTCGTCGATGGCATCATAGATGACACTATAGGTGTTGATATCGACACCTTCACGGTCGGCAGCCTTGCGGGCATCGGCAGAAGGACGCACCTGGAAGCCTACGATAATGGCATCAGAAGCTGAAGCCAACATGACGTCGTTCTCGGAAATCTGACCGACAGCCTTGTTGATGACGTTCACCTGCACCTTCTCTGTAGAGAGTTTGAGGAACGAGTCGGAAAGAGCTTCGATACTACCGTCGGTATCACCCTTGACAATGATGTTGAGTTCATGGAACTCACCTAGAGCAATGCGGTGGGAGATATCGTCCAACGTAAACTTCTTCTGCGTACGCAAACCTTGTTCACGCTGCAACTGTAAACGCTTGTTGGCTATATCGCGCGCCTCCTGTTCTGTCTCCAGAACGTGGAAAGTGTCACCTGCTGTCGGTGCTCCGTTCAGTCCTAGGATGATAACCGGCTCTGCAGGTCCTGCCTGCTCGATGCGCTGGTTGCGCTCGTTGAACATCGCCTTAATACGACCGTAACTGGTGCCAGCTATCACGTTATCGCCGACTTTCAGCGTACCGTTAGAGACGAGGAGCGTGGACACATAACCACGACCTTTATCCAACGACGACTCGATGACCGATCCAGTAGCCTTACGGTTGGGATTCGCTTTCAGGTCAAGCATCTCAGCCTCGAGGAGCACCTTCTCCAGCAATTCATCGACACCCATTCCCTTCTTGGCAGATATCTCCTGACACTGGTACTTGCCACCCCACTCTTCCACGAGCAGGTTCATCTGCGAAAGGTCTTCGCGTATCTTGTCGGCATTAGCGCCAGGTTTGTCAATTTTGTTGATGGCAAACACCATCGGCACGTTAGCAGCCTGAGCATGGGCGATGGCCTCCTTGGTGGTAGGCATCACCGAGTCATCGGCAGCAATAATGATGATGGCAATGTCGGTCACCTGTGTACCACGGGCACGCATGGCGGTAAACGCCTCGTGACCTGGCGTATCGAGGAAGGTGATACGTCTGCCGTCGCTGAGTTTCACGTTGTAGGCTCCAATGTGCTGGGTGATACCGCCCGCCTCACCAGCAATCACGTTGGTGTTGCGGATATGGTCGAGCAACGAAGTCTTACCATGGTCCACATGACCCATGACCGTAACGATAGGAGCACGCGGCACAAGGTCGTTCTCGTCGTCTTCCTCTTCGCTGACTGCTTCCTGAACCTCTGCACTGACATATTCGGTCTTGAAACCGAATTCATCGGCAACAAGATTAATGGTCTCTGCATCCAGACGCTGGTTGATAGACACCATGATACCGACGGACATCAGCGTTGAGATGACCTGTGTGACGCTGACGTCCATCATCGTTGCCAGTTCGCTTACGGTAACAAACTCCGTCAGTTTCAGCACCTTGTTCTCGCGCTGTTCTGCACGAGCCTCGGCATCCATCTTCTCCTGGATGGCCTCGCGCTTCTCTTTACGGTATTTGGCACCCTTCTTGTTCTGACTCTGCTTGTTCGTCAGACGAGCCAACGTCTCCTTTACCTGACGTGCCACATCCTCTTCGCTCACCTCCAGCGGCTTCTGGTTGCGATTGCGGTTCTTCTTTTTCTTACCACCGCTCTTTCCACCTCCATTACCGCCAGCATTGGCACCGCTCTGCTGCTGGTTGGCTGCTGCATTGATATCGACACGTCCCTGCTTGATGCGTTCACGCTTCTTGCGCTCACCGGCAGCCTTCTCCTCACGCTCCTTGCGACGCTCCTCCTTCGACTTTTTCTTCGGACGAGTGCTCTGGTTCAGCGAACTGAGGTCAATCTTGCCCAGCACGTTCACCTTCGTAGCATTCAGCAATTTGTCTTCATTCTTCGTAGTAAAGATTTCCTTTGACGAAGCAGTTGGTTCCGTTTCTTCCTTCTGCTGTGAGGGTTCCTCTTCTGCAGCAGGTTTGGTCGTTTCCGTTGTGGCAGGTTCTGTCTCAACAGCAGATTCCTTCACCACATTTTTCTCAACAGGCACAACCGTCTCTGTGGTCACTACCGGTTCCTCCTTTTCAACCTTCTTCGGCTCCTCCTCTACGGCAGGCTGTTCTACATCGACAGGTTTCTCCACCTTCTTCTCTGCAGGTTTCTTACCCACCTCGTTGAGGTCAATCTTTCCCACCGTCTTAAACTTCGGGCGATTCTGATCCACCAACGATTCCACCTTAGGCTCCGGCTTCGGTTCTGTCGGTTTCTTCTCCTTCGGCTTCTTCTGGAACAAGCGTGCAGCGTTGTTCTTCACGTCCTTATCGCTTTTGAACTCTTCGACCAGCGCATCATACTGTTCGTCGCTGAGTTTGAAGTTCAGGTCACCCTTCACCTCACCCAGCTTTTTCTTCTCTAGGAAATCGACAGCCGTCTGAAGTCCAATGTTCAGTTCGCGAATAGCTTTATTTAATCTAATACTCATCTATTGAATTTACAATTTGACGATTTACTATGTACAATTTATTTTGTTTCCCCCCCCCTAAGGGACTGTGGGGCTTTAATCTTAGATCTTATTCAAATTCGGCCTGCAGCACCTTGAGCAGCCCGTCAACAGTTTCCTCTTCCAGATCGGCCTTTTCAATCAGCATCTCTCGCGGAGCGTTCAGCACCTGCTTGGCGGTATCCAGTCCGATAGCCTTGATGGCATCGATAACCCACTGATCAATCTCGTCAGCAAACTCGTCGAGATAGATATCCTCCTCCTCTTCTTCCTCACTGATTTCACGGAAGACATCAATGGTGTAGCCCGTCAGCATGGAAGCCAGTTTTATGTTCAAACCATTGCGTCCGATGGCAAGACTCACCTCCTCCGGCTTCAGATAGACCTCAGCCTTCTGTTCCTCCTCGTTGATGTTGATGCTTGACACCGTAGCCGGACTCAGCGCACGCTGAATAAAGAGTTTGGTGTTTGCTGTGTAGTTGATGACGTCGATGTTCTCGTTCTGCAACTCACGCACGATACCGTGAACACGGCTACCACGTACACCCACACAGGCTCCTACCGGGTCAATACGGTCGTCGTAGCTCTCTACGGCAATCTTCGCACGCTCTCCCGGCATACGGGCAATGCGTTTGATAGAAATCAGACCGTCGTTGATTTCAGGCACCTCCGCCTCAAGCAGACGCTCCAGGAACTGCGGACTGGTGCGCGAGAGGATAATCTTTGGATTGTTGTTCTCGTTATCCACACGCAGGATGACAGCACGGATGGTCTCACCCTTGCGATATTGGTCGCTGGGAATCTGCTCCGACTTCGGCAGAATCAGTTCGTTGTTGTCTTCATCTACCAACAGCACCTCACGCTTCCATACCTGATACACCTCGCCAGAGACAATCTCTCCTACGCGATCCTTATACCTATTATATAAGTTGTCGTGCTCCAGTTCAAGAATCTTCGATGCCAGCGTCTGTCGCAGGTTCAAGATGGCGCGTCGTCCGAACTTCTTGAAATCCACACGTTCCGACACTTCTTCGCCCACCTCGTAGTCCTCTTCAATCTTCTGAGCCTCCTTCAGTGCAATCTCCTTGTTCTCGTCCTGCACCTCACCGTCGGCTACGACGATACGGTTACGATAGATTTCAAAGTCGCCCTTGTCGGGATTCACGATGACGTCGAAATTCTCATCCGACCCAAAAATCTTTGCAATCACGTTGCGGAAACTCTCTTCCAGCACACTCACCAGCGTTGTACGGTCGATGTGCTTCGTCTCCTTAAACTCCTTGAACGTATCAATCATGTTCGGAGTCTGTTCTGTTGTCTTTGTTGCCATTATTTTTATTTTCAATTTATTTAAACGAAATCAGGTACTTGCAATACTTTACCTCGTCCATACTATAGGTATGTTCCACCTCTTGCAGCTGCGGGCGTTTCTTGCCTTCCTCCTTCACTTTCTCCTCTACAGCAACCGTGAAGTCTCTACCCTCGACGGCTTTGAGAATTCCTTTCACTTTTTTGCCATCACCGTCGAGCACCTCCACCTCCTTGCCGATGAAGTTGATGTATTGCTGTTCCACCTTGAACGGCTGACCTAATCCAGCCGAGCCCACTTCCAGCTCGTAGTCCTCTTCGTCGCGTTCAAGGTGGTCCTCGATAAACTTACTCAGTTCTACACAATCCTCAATCCACACACCGTCAGCATGGTCTATCTCAACCACAATACGGTCGTCCTGACTGATTTGAATGTCCACCAAGAAATACTCCTTATCCTGGAGCCATTCCTCTACTAAAGTTTTTACGATGTTCTTATCTATCATCTTTTATAATAAAAAGTAACTTTTTACTCTTGTCCCATGCTTGTTCTCAGGCAGCCATCAGCACGCTGCCAAATATAACAAATGTGGAACCCTTTCGAGTCCCACATTCCACTGAACGGCTGCAAAGGTACTTACTTTTTCGTAACCCTGCAAATATTTTCAGGTTTTTCTTTCTGCTGATTGCACCATTTAGACATCGTGACCGCAGATTCCGTTCGTTACAAAGATGATGATGGAACAAACAAAGATACGGAAGAATGATCCAAAAGTTGTACCTTTGCACGCGAAAAATATAGTTAATCAACAAACAAGATAGAACAGAAAGCATGATGACAGAAAAAGAAAAGATGCTGGCGGGCGAGGTTTACAACGCCACCGACCCGGAGCTGATACGTGAACTGGGTGAGACAAGAGAAATCCTGCATGAGTTTAACGCCTTGCGCCCTTTGGAGACGGACAAGATGAAGGCGATACTGAAAGACTTGCTGGGGCATGTTGCCGATGATGGTTTCACCATCAACCAACCGTTCCGCTGCGACTATGGCAAACAAATCAGTTTAGGCAAGCGTTTCTTTGCCAACTTCAACCTCGTTGTACTCGACGAAGCGCCGGTAACCATTGGCGACGACTGCTTCATCGGACCTAATGTGAGCATCTATACAGCCTGCCACAGCACCGACCCGGCAGAACGAAACACCAGAGAAGAGTGGGCGCTGCCCGTGACCATCGGCAACAACGTATGGATTGGCGGCAGCGTGACCATCTTGCCCGGCGTCACCATCGGCGACAATGTAACGATTGGTGCCGGTTCTGTCGTGGTGAAAGATATTCCGGCTGGCTCCATTGCCGTCGGAAACCCATGCAAGGTTGTCAGAAGACTGTAGCGGGTTCCCGGACTGGCTGCACAGGCATCATGGTTTCTGCAACACCTTGCGGTAGCGTTCTTCGTCGTTGAGCAGCTTCACCGCTTCTTTCCATTGCTTGTCATAGCGCAACGAGTTTTCTATGGCACCTTTCTGATAGTAATAGGCGGAAACGATGTCGCTGGCAAGGAGTTGTTTTAGCGTTTCCTTGTTGTAGTCCAAGTCTTTGGCAAGGTTGTGGCTCAGCTTCTTCTCCAAAGCTTCGAACTCGGCACGAGCGTCATCGTAATAGCCTTCAAACTTTGCCAACTTCACCAGATTATCCATGTATTTCCTGCTTTCACGGTCGTACTTGAATCCACTCTTCAACACCGCCTGCTTGAAATCTTCAAAGTCGGCATCACTTATGACAAAGTCTTTGGCTGAAGCTATCGTAGGATGGTTCTTGATGTATTTGATTTCCCAGTCGAGCATGACCTCGGTAGAATCACGACCACTACCCGCCAGGGCAAAGGCGATGTTGGACATAGAATCGGGGGTAATCTCGATATCGGGTTTGATACCGCCACCGTCGCGCACCTCTCTGCCATTAGCGGTGTGGAAAACTTTTGTCAATGAATCGGGTACATGCTCTTTGTAGCCGCCCTTAGCATGTTTGTAGTTGATGGCCTGAATGCACCGGCCGCTAGGGATGTAGTATTTGGCAGTGGTCAGTTTCAGATTACCGTTGTAAGGCAACGGCAGGTTGGGCAACTGCACCAGACCTTTTCCATAGGTTCGTGTACCCAGGATGACAGCACGGTCGAGGTCTTGCAGCGAACCACTGGTAATCTCGCTTGCACTGGCTGAATTAGCGTTTACCAGCACGACGACGGGCATCAGTGTGTCGATAGGTTCCACGGTAGTGGTATAGTCGCGGTTGGTGCGCTTCATTTTACCCAAGGTACGCACCAAAGTGAGGTCTTTCGGCACGAACATGTTCAGGATATTGATGGCTTCCTGCAACGAACCGCCACCGTTGTTGCGCAGATCGAGGACAAACTTCTGCATGCCTTGTTTCTTCATGTCGAGGAAGGCACGGCGCACGTCTTTCGAACATCCGTCGGTAAACTGCGACAGACTCAGATAACCGATGTTGTCTTGCTGCAGACCGTAGTAGGAAACAGCGGGCATCTGGATGGCACGACGCGTGATCTTGACCTTCATCGTCTTCTTCGTAGAAGGACGTTTTACCTTTAATATAAAAGAGGTACCAGCATCGCCACGAAGATGCTCGCTGACGTAACTCACCGTCTTATCGGTCATCACAGAGTCGTCGATGCTCAGGATGATGTCTCCCTTCTTCAATCCTACTTCAGCAGCAGGCATCCCTTCGTAGGGTTCGTCGATAACAATGCGATTCAAAGCCAAGTGTTGACGAATCAAGGCTCCTATGCCGGCATATTTACCGCTGATCATCAACTTCAGGTCACCCGACTTGTCTTCCGGATAATATTCGGTATAGGGATCGAGCGATGCCAACATCGCACGGATAGCAAAACCGACCACTTCGTCGGCATCGAGCGTATCCACATACATCAAATCCAGGTTCTTGTAAATGGCACCAAACACCTCCATGTTTTTTGCCACTTTGAACTGATGATCCTTGTCTTGTCCATCAGAAGACGGATTTTGAGCTCCTGCCGCAACAGATAGCAACAGCATGATTACCAATAACGGGTATTTCATCATTGCAAAATTATTCATTCTTTCTCTATTTTTTAACTAGCACTTCGCAGTTTCCTTATGTACCTTACAGGGAATTTACTACGTAATTACGCTGGTTTGACGCTGCGAAGGTACATGTTTTTATACTAAAACCGAAAATTTTAAGGAAAAAGTTTGGAGGTTTAAGAAAAACGCAGTACTTTTGCAACCGCTTAACAGCAAAATACTGCTTCAGTAGCTCAGTTGGTTAGAGCACCTGACTGTTAATCAGGGGGTCGGTGGTTCAAGCCCATCCTGAAGCGCCATAGAAAGAGTCCTGTAGGTCTATGACTTACAGGACTTTTCTTTTTCTCACATTTCAAAATTGTAGCCAATTCTGAGTATTACCTATGAATTTTTTGCAAAATTTCCCACTTTTTGTAGGCTTGCTTCATTTAGTCTCAATAGTTTTATACTGACAGTATGAACGCTCTCACTCACAGAGGGTCCCCGTGTGATCTTTTGTCCTTACATATCTTCAAGAGACAATGACCCGACATGAATCGTCATCTTGCGAAGCTCAGGTGTCTGTTCCAGAACTTTGTCAACCTTTTCGCGAAAGGCATCTTCTTTGTAGCGGTAGCCTTGTTTTTTCAGCTCATAGATCCACGCCTCTTTCTCGATGATGTCAACGACTACGAGGTCGATTTCGTTATCGCCCTTCCTGTCCCACCATTTACCGACGATATAGCGACCCTCTTCCTGGAACTTCTTCGTAAAGTAACGCTCCATCATCAGGCCTGACACCCCGCTGTAGTCACGCTTGATGATATCGCCAAGTGCCTTCAGAGCCTTGTTCTCAACCAATGCCTGATACTTGTAGAAGAAGCGAAACCAGAATATCAGGAAGCAGTCGTTCAGCACATATCGTACCTTCTTACTGTTCTCCTTGGCAAAGATGGGCAGCGACTTGGTAATTACCTTATAATATTCCTCCAGTTTCACCAGGTAGGGGCCAATGTTATTGTTTTGAAGCTCGTTCTCTATCTCTGCACGGGTCTTCATGCCACTGGCTATGCAGGTGAGAATAGAGAAATAGGTGACATAATCAGTACCGAACTCTTCTATCAAAATATTCTTGCCCTCATTGATGAATGGCGAGTTCTCCTCAGTCAGTGCTGCCAGCATTTTGTTTTTGGTAGCCTTGCCCTTGTCGAGCAGCAGCGCGACATACCAGGGGACACCACCTGTAATACTATATAGAGCCAGCAAGTCCTCTGGGGTGTATTTCGGATTGAAGTCTGCCAGAATCTGCTTCAGCACATCGGTAGTAAACGGCTCAAGGGTCATCTTATCGTCAGCACGTCCGAACAATGGTTCTTCCTTGTCTTCGAAGATCTTCGTCATCAGCGTAAATACCGAGCCGCTGATGATCAGGTTCAGGTGACTGGTACGTTTGTGTAAGTCCCAGTCACGCTGAATGTCGCTGAAGATGGCAGGGTTTATCTTTAGGAAGTTCTGAAATTCGTCGACAATGAGCGTGAACGAGCGCCTCTCAGACAACTGGAGTACAAACCTGAATACTTCGGAGAAGGAGGTTGGTGTACCAAGAATCGGTGCATCCAGCTTCTCACGTATCTCACGTACATAGTCCTGGCACAGCAGCGTTTCAGCTTTCTTTCCTACAAAGAAATAAAGTACTGTGTCATCACCACATCGCTGTGATAGCTCTGTCTTTCCAATACGTCGGCGTCCCATCAACACCGTCATCCTTGCTTCGCGTCGGCTCTGCTGCAAAACCTCACCAAGCACCTGTCGTTCGTTTTCCCTATCGTAGAACTTCATATCTTAAAATAGTATTCGTTATTACCGTAACCGTCATTACTTTTGCAAAGGTACAAAAAATATTCATACCAACAAGCAAAATGGGATAAAAAATTCATTTTGTGTCCATTTCCTGTCTTTAGTAGATTCGTAGGGGCTGACATTGGCAAGCACTCACAGAGGGGCTGTGATCTTGGTATCATAGCACTTTTTAAATTAAAATCTTCTCAAAAAGTTGCATAATCCGACAACTTTTGTCATCTTTGCACCCATGACAAACAATCACAAAATCGTTGACTACGATGCCGTTCTTGATGCCAAGTTCGGCAAGGAAGGTACTCCCGAACGCGCAAGAGCCGAAGAGGCAGCCTACTCGTTTTATTCTGGTCAGATTCTTCAAGATGCTCGCAAAGAGGCAAAGATGACTCAAAGCGAACTGGCTGAGGGTACACAGACCACTAAGTCGTACATATCGAAAATAGAAAACGGCGTTATCACCCCAAGTGTCGGCATGTTCTATCGTTTCATTACAGCCCTCGGAATGAGGGTGGAAGTAGTGAAGCCTGTGTATTAAGTATCCAATATGTAACCACGATGCTGATTTTTTGAAAGAAGACGCATCATAATAGTTAATGGACCAGCCATGGACAATAGAATATTGAGAATAATACAGCAACAAGGTATGCTGAGTGTTCCATTATTGCATAGGCAAACTCCAGATATGGAACACTTTGCCTTGCTTAATGGAACCAGAATAATCTGTGTTTAAGTCACAGAATCTGTCCCCTTGCGCTTACTGATGAGTATTCTCAGTTTATAGTGGTTTAGGTTATAGGCCAAGAAGTGGTGATAAGCTGCCAAATGTACCCTAAAACTCACACATTTAGTAACTTATCGCGCATTTATTTGGAGTTTATTATGTACTTTGCCAGATTTTTGCTACCTTTGCACCCGAAAGCATCAAGAGCAGTCATCTTCGGATGAACTCGCCAACCGAGTTTTGGAAACCACGGTGGTCAGTACGATGCGGAAGCAACATTTATAAACTTCAAAACATTCCAAATTATGCAACAGCACATTTATTACATCAAGTTTGCTCTGCGTTTCGCAGACATGCAGATTCCCGAGTTAGTAACAGTTTTCAACGCCCAAGTGCAAAGCCGAGGCTGGTCTAGTATGCGAGCCTATCACGACCAGGCACTCATTGACGAATTCCTGCGTCGCGGTATTGATACAGCAGCCGTTAGTGATGGCAAAACCATTTCGTTTGCCCATTCTGTTAGATATGATTTACCCGATAACAAGTTAATTGCCATCGGGTAACACTTCTACAAAATATTTCGTCCCTGCCGTCTGTCCTTGGTGGGGACAGACCTATTTTATTTCGAACTATTTTTATAAGTTGCGATGCGCTTGGCCACGTTCTCCTTGATGTTGTTGTAGAAGAACTGGTAGTCGTCTTCATGGAAGCTGGCTGGTCCGAAGAAATTTTCCCCTTCGGTGACTGGTAATGTTGTGGTAGTCACGATGACACCGCGGGCAAGGTTGACCTGTGCGTCA
>JAFRYZ010000019.1 GCA_017442825.1 Prevotella sp.
GGAGAAGAAAAACTCACCATCCTTAGCCTTCAACATGTCTGTCAAACTGATGTAGTCATCTTCGTTCTGCTTAATGACCGTTATCTGTGTATTTTGTACTGTTATCTTTGACATATTGTCTGCTGTTTTACAAACTTTGCGTGCAAAGTTACTGAATTTTCATCAAAGTAGAGCAGGAATGACAGACTTTAACATGAATTCTTCACCGAAGGACACCATCTCCTCATAGAAGTCGGCACGCAACTTCTCACGTTTCAACTCACCCTGCAAACGGGCATTCTCGGCCTGCAGCTTCTTGTAATCAGCAGGAGTTACATCCTTACGTTTCTTCATTTGAACAACTAATTCCGGGTTCTCGGCCTCAAAGGTACGAAGATAACTGTAAATTGTACCATGGCCCAAACCTGTTTTTTTCATGACATCCTTAAGAGGAAGGTTCTCAATACGATAAAGCCTGTACACCTCTTCTTGCAAATGAACACGCTCAATACCTGAACGAAGATAATCCTTACTTGTTTTCATCTTTTTGAATTTTAGGTGTCAACCTTATCTACAAAAAGACAGCAATAGCCGAAGACTCCTTTCCTACCATACAAACCGTTGACGTTGACGGCACTCGACGCTACTTCGACATGCAGGGACGCATGCTCAACGAGAAGCCGGAAAAGGGTGTTTACATTGAAAACGGCAAGAAGTTTATCAAGCGCTAAAATTCGATTTTAGAGATTGAATATGCATAAAAAAGTACGATTGTGTCGATGAGGCACAATCGTACTTTTTTGATAATTATGAATTGTGTTTCGAGCTTGCTCGCTTGCAGAGCGAAAGCGGCGCAATAATTGTGAATTATGAATTGTGAATTAATTAGAAGTCGAATGTACGCTGCGCCTCAACAATAAAAACAAAAAAATAGTTTTTTGTTTTGTATTGTCTTCGGCTTGCAGTACCTTTGACCTGCGGTCGAGGGTACTTTCGCTCGACAATAAAAAGAAAAACAAGTTTTCCTTTTGTATTGTCCTCGCTTAATCGTACCTTTGCACTCAAAATTCAGAAAACTATGCTGTTAGAGAAGATAGAACAGATGCTCAAGGAAGTGAGCACGACGACTGCAAAGAATGCAGAGGAGATAGAACAATTCCGACTGAAATACCTCAGCAAGAAGGGTGAGATCAACGCCTTGATGGACGAGTTCCGCACGGTGGCGGCTGACCAGAAGAAGGCATTGGGTATTAAAATCAACGAACTGAAGCAGACGGCACTGCAACGTATCAACGAGATGAAGGAGCAATGCGAGACGGCTGAAGCTCAGAGCGACGACATCGACCTGACGCGAACAGCCTACCCTATCGAACTGGGTACACGCCATCCGCTGAACATCGTACGCAACGAGATTATCGACATCTTCTCGCACATGGGCTTTGTCCTTGCCGACGGTCCTGAGATTGACGACGACAAACATGTGTTCACCATGCTGAACTTTGCTGCCGACCATCCTGCTCGCGACATGCAGGACACGTTCTTCATTGAACAGAACCCGAACGAGGTGGCTAAGAACGTGATTCTGCGTTCGCACACCAGCGGCGACCAGGCACACTTCATGGAGACACACGAACCGCCTATCCGCATTCTCTGCCCGGGACGCGTCTATCGCAACGAGGCCATCAGCGCCCGTGCACACTGCTTCTTCCATCAGGTTGAGGGATTGTATATCGACAAGAACGTGTCGTTTACAGACCTGAAGCAGGTGCTCCTGACGTTTGCACGCGAGATGTTCGGACCGGAGACGAAGATTCGTCTGCGTCCCAGCTACTTCCCCTTCACGGAACCGAGTGCTGAGATGGACATCAGCTGCCACATCTGCGGCGGCGAAGGTTGCGGTTTCTGCAAACATACGGGATGGGTGGAGATTCTCGGTTGCGGAATGGTTGACCCGAACGTGCTGGAGGCTTGCGGCATAGACAGCTCCGTTTATAGCGGCTATGCCTTCGGTATGGGTGTGGAACGCATCACCAACCTGAAGTATCGCGTCTCTGACCTCCGCATGTTCTCGGAGAATGACACCCGTTTCCTGCGCGAGTTTGAAGCTGCGAACTGAGGGTTGAAAGGGAGTTAAAGGGGAGTTATCGCTTCGCTTGGGAGGTAAAAGGGAGTTATCGCTTCGCTTGGAAGGTAAAAGGGAGGTATCGCTTCGCTTGGGAGGTAAAAGGGGAGGTATCGCTTTCGCTTGGGAGTGAAAAAGGAGATGAAAAGAAAAAGAGAGTTGAACGATTGTTCAACTCTCTTCTCGTTTTGTCGGGGCGACAGGATTCGAACCTGCGGCCGCCTGGTCCCAAACCAGGAGCGCTACCGGGCTGCGCTACACCCCGAATGCATCTTCCTCTTCGTGAGTGAGAGGAAGAGGTGCCTGGCGGATTCGAACCGCCGTAGACGGTTTTGCAGACCGTTGACTAAGCCACTCATCCAAGGCACCAAATCAAATGCGGATGCAAAGGTAATGGTTTTCTTTGTTCCCGCCAAATTTTTTGTTTACTTTTTGTCGCACTCTCGTTTCAGGTTGCATCCAGGACAGCCAGAACATGGGTCGTCGGCAGAACGCAATGCCTGCCACACACGCCATGCGGCATAGCCTACGGCGGCAACGAGGACGATGGCGATAAGGAAGTATTGGAACGTCAGCATCAAACAGGGTTGCTGTCGGGATTGTCTTTGAACAGGTCGTCGGCAGCTGCCAACTCGTCTTCGTCAAACCATGTGGAGAGTTTCTTGCGTGCCTTCTCCTTGATGTCGTCGCTGACATCGCCCCACACCATATTTAATACAAAGACGAGAACGGCAAGGTCGTCGCCCAAACCGGCAATGGGAATGGCATCGGGAACGACATCGAGAGGACTGATGAGATAGCCCAAAGCACCGATGATGACGGCTTTGTCCTTCAACGATATCTTACTGCTCTCCAGCGTATAGAAGAGGATGAGGGCGGCATAGACCAGCTTGGCACCGGCACGCTTCGCTACCCTACTGATTTTCTCCATGAAAGCATTTTTGGAGAAACGGTCTTTATACTTGAGAATGTCAGATAGTTCCATAGTTCTTCCGTTTTATTTTAATGACAAAACAGTCTTATTTCGTATATTCCAAAACAGCTTTCACATAATCGCGAGCCATGGGATGTTGATTGTTCAGACGGTTGATGCGCGACTTGATGATGAGTTTCTTCAGTCCGACGGCAATGAGCCATAGACCGACACCCACCAATACAGCCAACGGGAGAGTCCACTCGCCTAACGGCATCTCGTTGACCGGATAGAGGAAAGCCAAGACAACGACAGGAATCATGATGATCAGTCCTGCCATGGTGTAACGGCTACGCTCCGTACCTTGACTGTCCAGGATGGCCTGATAGTCGAACAGGTAGTCGTCGAGTTCTTCCTGAGTAGTACCGAAACGTGACATTTGCGGGAAACTTGACTTCTCGCGGTTGTTCTCGATACAGCGCTCCACATGGTGCTGAAAGTCGTCGAGCTGTCCTTCAGTGACAAACTCGCTCATGGTAAAGAGTCTGTTGTCCATCATCGTAGAAAGATTAAAAAGAAGCAGTGTCCCTGTAAGCCGGGTTCTGTTCTTCCCGAAGGAAGTGCCTGTCATTTATCTCGTCCGCAAGTCACCCTGCGGCTTTAGCGTTCTACCCTCCGTCTTGGGCGGGCAGCCCTCAAGCGACGGTTTACATGAACTTGCAGCCTCCAGATGGCACAGCCCGACGGTCACCCGCCGACTGGTGGTCTCTTACACCACCTTCTCACCCTTACCGTCTTTGCAGACGGCGGTCATTCTCTTCTGCCGACACCTGCTGTCACCAACAGCTTCTATTTTCGGAAGTGGAGCGCCCTTTGCTGCCCGGACTTTCCTCCCGCAGCGCACGTATCCGAAGACGATGCGCCGCCAGCGACAAGCCGGAACACTGCATTCATGGGTACAAAGTTACGATTAAGCGAGGAAAGAACAAAATAAAAGTATGTTTTATTTGTTCTTTCGAGCGAAAGTAACTTCACGGCGAAGCCGTAAAGTAGTGCAAAAAGACGCAGCGTACCTTCACGGCTTTGCCGTAAAGTTATGATTAAGAGAAGCCGTAATGGTAGTGAAAGAAAAACGGCTTCGCTTGGGAGCGAAGCCGTAAAGATAGTGCGGGACCTCTTTTATTTTGCGTATAGTGCCACGATGGTCTCGTATTTCTCCTGCTTACCACTGGTCAGTTTCGGTTCTTCCACCTTCTTACCATATTCGTAAGCCTGTTCGAGCGTAAGTTTGCCTTCTTCGAAATCCTTGCCGATACCGCTGTCGAAGCTGGCATAGCGAGCTTTCTTCATGGCTGGCAGTTCGCTCTCTTCGAGGATGGCAGCTGCATTGAGCAGGGCGCGCGCCATAGCGTCCATACCGCTGATGTGTGCAATGAAGAGGTCTTCGAGGTCGGTAGAGTTACGACGAATCTTCGCATCGAAGTTGGTACCGCCGTTGCCCAGTCCGCCGTTGCGGATAATTTCGAGCATGGCCTGTGTCAGGTCGAAGTTGTCGATGGGGAACTGGTCGGTATCCCATCCGTTCTGAGCATCGCCACGGTTGGCATCGATAGAACCCAGCATACCGGCATCGACGGCACATGCCAGTTCGTGTTCGAAGGTATGACCGGCAAGGGTGGCGTGGTTCACTTCGATGTTCACCTTGAAGTCCTTGTCCAAGCCGTGAGCTTTGAGGAATCCGACAACCGTCTCGGTATCGACATCATACTGGTGCTTGCTGGGCTCCATGGGTTTCGGTTCGATGAGGAACGTTCCTTTGAAGCCCTTGGCACGTGCATAGTCGCGTGCCATGGTGAGCATGGTTGCCATGTGTTCCTTCTCGCGCTTCTGGTCGGTATTGAGCAGACTCATATAGCCTTCGCGTCCACCCCAGAACACATAGTTCTGTCCACCGAGTTTAATGGTGGCATCGATGGCGTTCTTGATCTGCACGATAGCACGGGCAACAACGTCGAAGTCGGGATTGGTAGAGGCTCCGTTCATGTAACGCTTGTTGCTGAAGACATTGGCTGTTCCCCAGAGATTCTTGATGTTGGGATACTGCTGCATCTTCTCCAGCGCATAGTCGGTGATAGCTTTCATGCGAGCTTCGTATTCAGCGATGGTAGCCCCCTCTTCAACGAGGTCAACATCGTGGAAGCAGAAGTACTCGATGCCCAGCTTGTCCATGATTTCGAAGCCTGCATCCATCTTATCCTTGGCACGCTGAACGGCATCGTCGGCCTTGTCCCATTCGTAGCAACGGGTCTGTCCGCCAAAGGGGTCGCCAGAAGCCTGTCCCAGCGTGTGCCACCATGCCATAGCGAACTTCAGCCAGTCTTTCATCTTCTTGCCCATCACCACGCGCTCAGGCTCATAGTAGTGGAACGCCATTACATTCTTACTGTCCTTTCCTTCGAAAGGAATCTTACCGGTAAACGGAAAATATTCTTTCATTGTTATCATGCCCCCCTCTTATCCCCGAAAAAGGGGCAGCCGATACAGGGGCGCGGGCTGATTGTTATTGATTGTTTTGTCAGACTCTTTCGCCCAGGATTTCCTTCCAACGGGCATAAGCCTCCAAGTACTCACCTTGCTGTGCGATGCTGGGTTCTACATGGGCAAAGTGTTCCAACGAAGCGAAAGCCTCATCTGAATTGCTGTAGATGCCAGCACCAAGACCGGCACCCTTGGCAGCACCTGCTGCGCCATCGGTCTTATAGACTTCGATGACGGCATTGCTGATAGTGGACAAGGTGTCGCGGAACAGAGCCGACTTGAACATGTTGGCTCTGCCGGCATGAATCATCTGGATATCCATACCCATCTTGCGCATGATCTCCATACCATAGCAGAAGGAGAAGACGATGCCTTCCTGTGCAGCACGGACGAGATGGGCTGCGGTGTGCTTGTTGAAATTAAGTCCGTGGATGGAACATCCTGTCTCTTTGTTTTCCAATACACGTTCGGCACCATTGCCAAAGGGCAAAATGGTAACACCATCGCTGCCGATAGGTATCTGTGCAGCCATGCGGTCCATATCGGGATATTCGATGTTGGGGGTCACTTGATGGTGCATCCACGAGTTGAGGATACCCGTTCCGTTGATGCAGAGCAAAACACCAAGACGGTCGAGGTCCTGCGTGTAGTTGACGTGAGCAAACGTGTTGACACGGCTTTTCGCGTCGTAGCGCACATCACCCAGCACACCATAGACAACACCCGACGTGCCTGCCGTAGCTGCTATCTCACCAGGATTGAAGACGTTGAGCGAAAGGGCGTTGTTGGGTTGGTCGCCGGCACGGTAAGAGATGGGGGTGCCTGCTTTCAGTCCCAGTTCGGCAGCAGCACTTGCCGACACTTCCGACTGGATGCTGAACGTGGGCACGATGTCGGCTATCTGCGATTCGGAGAAACCGAAATAATCCAAGAGGAACTTGGCGGGGCGTTTCTCCTTGAAGTCCCACAACATGCCTTCGCTCAAGCCGCTGATGGTTGTATTGATGTCGCCCGAGAGTTTCATGGCGATATAGTCGCCGGGAAGCATGATTTTGTCAATACGTTCAAAGATTTCGGGTTCGTTCTCCTTCACCCATGCCAATTTAGCAGCGGTGAAGTTACCTGGTGAGTTCAACAGATGCGTCAGACATTGTTCTCTTCCCAGTTCGTTGAATGCCCTTTCGCCGTAAGGAACGGCACGCGAATCGCACCAAATGATGGACGGACGAAGCACTTGCTGGTTCTTATCGACACAAACCAAACCATGCATCTGATAAGAAATACCGATGGCAGCGATGTCGTCACCGGTAGCACCCGTCTCGTTCATAATCTTCTGCAAGGCCAGTTTGGCATTGTCCCACCACATCTGCGGTTCCTGTTCAGCCCACCCTGCCTTGACAGCCATGATGGGGGCTTCCTTTTCAGGGAAAAAAGCGTCAGCCGCACAGAGACCGGTGTCGGAATCGACAAGCGATGCTTTGACAGACGAACTGCCAACATCGATTCCTAATAAATACCGTTTTCCCATAGTAATTTGCTTTTATCTGTAATGATGTTGATTGTGAATATTCTTTTAAAGAACGTATTATACGTAATCTTATTATATATAATAACGTATAAGACACGGAAATGCCCCCTCGAATAAAACAAAAAAAACAATAAAAGTGCGGTTTCCCCCCATCGGGTAACGGATATCAGAACAAACTGAGCGACAAATCCTCGGCAGGCGTTTCTTGAACAGTATCTTCATCATGGGCAGCAAACTGCAACATCAGCTGTTGCGTTTCCTGCGACTTCAAGTTCATGCGATAGATGCCGCGGTCGGTCTTCTCAATAATGGAATCAGGATTCTTGCTGTTACGCAACAGGAACTGCGCCACGTAACGGTGAACATCATCATAGTCGATGGGCACAAACAAGGAGTTGCAGGCATGATGCACATGACGGGCAATCTTAGCCACAGAGAGTCCGCGGCTGCCTACTTCGGTGAGTATCCTAAGAATTTCCTTGTCGTAAACCATGGGTGTAGCAAAGGATTTTCAGCATTTATAAAAGGGAGTCTGTAAAAAAATACGGACTCCCTTTTTTGTATTTTCGGGTTAGAAATTAAGCGAGAACAATCTTGTTGTTGTCGTCCTTAACCTTACCTTCTTTCAGCAACCAGCCAATTCCGAGGAATGCTTCCTCAGCACTGATCTTAGCGTTCTTTGCAATTTCAGCAACGGTCAGAGCCTTGTTAGCTGCTGCCAATGCGTTGTAAACATCACCAGCCTTGAAACCAACGTTCTCAGCATTGATAACGAGTTCAACCTTCTTAGCGGCTGCCTTCTTAGGAGCGGCTGCCTTCTTTGCTGTTTCCTTCTTAGGAGCGGCTGCTTTCGTAGCTGCTGCCTTTGTAGCTTTCTTTTCTGCCATAATACTTAGTTAATTAACTGTTCTAATAATCCTATTGAAAATCAATTGTTTTAAAAACGGTGCAAAGATACGTCTTTTCTTTGTTATCGTCTAATTATTTGACAGAAAAAGCATCGTTTCTCCTCGTTTTTCAGGAGTTTTGTTGAATTTCTTGACTTAAATCAACCTTTTCGGTAAGTCAGAAGGGTAGACATCAAGCTTGTTTGATGTCTACCTTGACGAGAAAAGGTCGGATGATAATTCAACTCGAATCTGCAATTCATCGAGTTGTTTCTGGTCTATTTCCGACGGAGCATCGAGCATGACATCACGTCCGGAGTTGTTTTTCGGGAAGGCTATGCAGTCGCGAATGGAGTCGAGACCAGCCATGATAGACACGAAACGGTCGAGTCCGAAAGCGAGTCCGGCATGGGGCGGAGCACCATACTTGAAGGCATTGATGAGGAAGCCGAACTGTGCCATGGCACGCTCGGGGGTGAAACCAAGAATCTTGAACATCTTCTCCTGCAACTTGCCGTCGTGGATACGCAATGAGCCGCCACCCACCTCGATGCCATTGCAGACGAAGTCGTAGGCTACGGCACGCACTTTCTCCGGTGCGGTGTCGAGCAAGGGGATATCGTCGGGATTGGGAAGGGTGAACGGATGGTGGGTTGCCATGAGTCGCTGCTCCTCGTCGCTCCACTCGAAGAGCGGGAAATCGACAATCCAAAGGCACTCAAATTGATCCTTGTCACGCAAACCCAGACGGTCGCCCATCTCCAGACGGAGCGTACAGAGCTGCGTGCGCGTCTTGTTGGCTTTGTCACCACTGAGGATGAGCACGAGGTCGCCATCCTTGGCACCCATCTTCTCCTTGAGGTTTGCCCACACTTCAGGTGTATAGAACTTGTCGATGCTGGACTTCACGGTGCCGTCCTGGTTGAACTTCACATAGACCAGACCTTTGGCACCTACCTGCGGACGCTTCACGAAATCGGTCAGCTGGTCAAGCTGCTTGCGGGTGTAGTCGGCACAGCCCGGCACACAGATACCGCCGATATATTCAGCTTGGTCGAAGACACTGAATGTTCCCGTTCCCTTGAGTACATCCATGAGTTCCACGAACTCCATGCCGAAGCGCAGGTCAGGTTTGTCTGAACCGAAACGGCGCATGGCTTCGTGCCAGGTCATACGCTGTAGTTTAGCTGGCAGATCGACGCCGCGTACTTCTTTAAAAAGATGACGTGCCATGTCCTCGAAGAGGTTGAGTACATCGTCCTCATCGACAAACGACATCTCGCAGTCTATCTGTGTGAACTCCGGCTGACGGTCGGCACGCAGGTCTTCGTCACGGAAGCACTTGGCTATCTGGAAGTAACGGTCGAAGCCGCTCACCATGAGCAGCTGCTTCAACGTCTGCGGACTCTGCGGCAGGGCATAGAACTGTCCGGGATTCATGCGTGAGGGGACGACAAAGTCGCGTGCTCCTTCCGGTGTAGAACCAATGAGGATAGGTGTCTCTACTTCTATAAACTCTTTGGAGTCGAGGAAATTGCGGATGAGAATCGTCATGCGGTGGCGAAGTTCCAGGTTCTTGCGAACGGCTGGACGACGCAGGTCCAGGTAGCGGTACTTCATGCGCAGGTCGTCGCCTCCGTCGGTGTCGTCTTCCACCTTGAACGGTGGTGTAAGGCTCTCGCTGAGGATGTTCAGTTCGGTGACAAGGATTTCAATGTCACCGGTAGGCATCTTGGGATTCTTACTCTGGCGCTCGCTTACCTCACCCTTCACTTGAATACAGTATTCGCGCCCCAGTTTGTTGGCACGCTCACAGAGCTCGGCATCCTTTGCCTCGTCGAAAACCAACTGGGTAAGTCCATAACGGTCGCGCAAGTCCACGAACGTCATGCCACCCATCTTGCGGGTGCGCTGCACCCATCCGGCAAGCGTCACCTGCTTGCCGGCATCAGTAATGCGGAGTTCTCCGCAGGTATTTGTTCTGTACATAATCGAAAATTTGTGTGCAAAGGTAGTAATTAATTCACAATTCACAATTCATAATTCATAATTAATAATTCACAATTCACAATTCATAATTAATAATTCACAATTCATTTTCTGCCACTCGCCCATATATAAAAAATCCCTCCCTGTGAGGGAGGGTTTGGAGTATCCTTTTCGGGAGTGTCTTCCATCTATTACCTGACAGCTATCTTACGTCCGCTGACAATATAGATGCCGTGAGGCAAACCATCGAGCGATGTCGCCCTGTTGCGTACTTTCACCCCCGAAAGGGTATAGACATCAAACACAGCCGGACGTTGCTGGACGGCATTCACCTCTTGGATAGCCGTCGGGACGGGCAGACCGTTCTCCTCAATAATCAGAGTAGCACCTGCACCACATGTTCTTGCCCTTACAGCATAGACAACATCGTCAACACTATAGGGAGTCAGCGCATAACGGGGAGTAAAGTAATCTTTTCCGTCTGCTTCCTCGTAATCATCCTGCCCAATACAGCCTTTAAACTTGATGCTGTATTCTGCATAAGATTTATTTTCGTAATTATTTCCTCTGCCGTTGAAGACACTATTCTCCACCAATATCTGTGCATAGGTTCCGACACCGATGCAATAGTTGGTGACGTCGGAGCCATAATAGCAGTTCACGATATGCACCTTGCCGTCGCGAATACGAGGCATACGCTCCACAACCCCCTTGTCCCACCAACAGCTGACGAACGTTGTATTCAGTTTTCCTTCGCTGATTGCTTCAAAATCGTTACCGCCCCATAGGTTACTATAACGGTGTTCTCCACTTCCGTCACCTGTCATTCCTTCTATCTGCGACGGCTTGGTATAACGGAACCGACACCATGAAACGCAGATGCTGTCACTGCCCTTCGTACAGTCAAAGTTACCATCTACACCATCTACAAAGGTACAATGGTCAATCCATACGTTCTTACATCCTGCTAACGAAAAGTTATCATTGCCGTCAATATCGAACGCGCCTTCTCCTTTGAAAGTCACATTGCGGATAATGATATTATTGCATTCCGACAACAACAACCCACCAGCATCCATATTGCGCTGGTCATTATATATGGTAGCGTTATCGATGCCGTAAACGGTTTTGTTGGCACCTCCTTTTACCTTAATAGGCGAACTGATTTCTATCGTACCTTTTATATATATAGTCTTCGGATCTGTCCCCTTCAAAGCATTTTTCAATGCATCGCCGTTGGTCACCGCCACCTTGTTCTGGTCTTCGCTGCCTGTTACACCACTGCCCCACCCCAACGGCTCATTTGCATCAAAGAAAGAAAGTCTGTTATTATCCACAACATCTGTAAAGTTAAAGCCATAGAAGCCCAACTTACTACTTGTAGAATAAACCACATAAGTACTATTCGCTTTGACAGGGAAGGAATAAGTGCCATAGTATTTTTCAGTAACAGAAAAACCACTATAGGGGGATGGCATCTCCACTCCGTCTTCCAAAACATGGAAGACAACTTTGTCACCTATATTCAGCACAACTCCCACCTCAAGCTTTCCCGTCTTCTTGACATCAAACTTGTAGAAAGTTCCTTCAGTCGGACTATCATTTGGTTTAGGAGTCTTCGCGTTACCTTTCGTATAGGCTTTATAACCCTCTATTACCGTTCCATCGCTTGCCTCGAGAAAGTCATCGTCACCTTCAGCACCAAACGTCAACGTAATGCCTGGAACACCCGTTATCTTACTTCCAGCCTTCGGCGCATCGCCTATTTCCATCATATACTTTCCTTGTGCACATACAACAGAAACCCATATGCAAAGGAATGTCACTAAGGTAAACAGTTTCTTTATAGTCATTTTAGTTATTGTTGTTTACTTCATCTTTCGAAATATGCCGTAAAAGTACGTTTTTTTTGTTGAAACCGCAAAGAAAGAAGTATAAAAAAACATAACTGTTTGTTTTTCAAATCGCTTTCATGACTTGACATCACCCACCTCCATACCGTCTGCGGATGCTTTGCACATAGTTGAACGTCTCTGTTCCGCGCACAAAGCCGTGACGGACAACAGGGTCTTGGTAGTATTCCGGTTGGCGCAGTTTTAGAATAAACTGTCCGACGGACGCCCAACTGTGGGGGTTGCCCCCGTGTTTGCGTGCCAATGCCATGGCATCGCGCACATGACCGGAGCCGGCATTGTAGGCAGCAAGGGCAAAGTTGATGCGTTCCGAAGTGTTGGGAATGTCGGAAAACTCGCGCATGAGCATACCCATCAGGCGGGCACCGGCAGCAACATTCTTTTCAGCATCGAACATATCGCTGCGTGCCAAACCCAAACGGTCGGCAGTGGTGGGCATAATCTGCATCAGACCGCAGGCACCTGCCCACGAGCGTGCGCCTGGATCGTAGCCTGACTCCTGGTAGCACTGGGCAGCCAGCAGGCGCCAGTCTAATCCTGCAGCACCGGCATAGCGCTGGAAGAGGTGGTTAAAGGTGGATGTCTTCGGTGTATATGACGATGCATGTGCGATATAGGTTGCCGAATGGGTGAGTCGGAGCGACAGCAGATAGTCTTCACGTGCCAGCGTCTTGGCAGGCATTTCCGCCGTAAACCATCGGTCAAGGGAATCCGCCAAGGCCACATTCTCCTTGTTGACGGCCCAACTAGTTCCTTTTTTCTTATCATTGGCACCACAGAATCGCAAGGATTCTTGCTGTTTTCCTGACGACTGCCGCTGTGTCGGTAACTGTACGGCAATGACATCTCCGATGCCCTCGCCCAGTTTACGCATCATCTCCACGGTGTCTTTGCAGAGTTCCACGCGGGCTGAAACACCCAGTTTGCCGGCAAACTGTTCTGCCATCATATACTGAACACCCATGCCGTGACCGCGATAATCATAATAGGTGTCTGGACCGGAGACGGTCAAGACGATGAGTTCTCCGTTGGCGATGATTTCAGGTAAAAGACAGATACCTTTCCCACCCTCTTTCGTTGAAGAGGCAGCAGACGATGAGACATTTTCTTCTGCATCCACCGGTGTTCCCCATGGTGTCAGTTCGCGCTGCTCCTTGTGCGTACAAGACACCAGGAGACACAACAAGACACCTATCTGTAGGCTGTTTTTCATCATGAACTTCAACACTATGGGACCAGGACAGAACAATTACTTCTTGCGCGCGTGCACACGTTTCCACCATAGATAATAACCCGTCCAAGGAAGGGAGGCACCAACGAGGGCTGCAATCACATACAGGATGCGCGTCAGTATGCCGCCCCATTGTCCGAAATGAAGAGGGAAGAACAACAGGTGATAGTTCTCGCCGAAAAGTGCACGAACGGCTTTCTCGTACCATGGGAACGACCAGGCTGGTCCTGTCAGCGACATCAACAATAAGAAGAGAACGACATAGATGCCAAGTGACACATGACTGTCATAAACAAAACGGCGGAAGCCCTTACGGAAAGAGACGGTAAGGTGGTTTTTCAAGACTTTCCTGTTGCGCGGCCACCACAAGATAATACCTGTAAGGAGGAGCACCGACATGGCAACGGCAGAGGCACCAGTGAGGATGCGTCCTACGGCTGTTACCCCATCCTTCGCCGACTCTGTCTTGGGAATGAGGAACCGGTGTATGCTCTTCACCATAGCAAAGAAAGCACTGCCACGCAACTCACCATAATATTCGCCCGTATAGGGGTTGGCATAGTATTCTACATCATCACTCTCTTCTACCGCCACCAACACGGGGTCTGTGGGTTGCTCGCCCGGAACGACATACGCCAGCGTCAAACCGTCAGGCAGTTGGGCTGCCACACGTTCTTCTAACAGTTCCTCGCTGAGGGGCATGCCACCCTTGGGTACTTCAATATGATAGATTTCGCTATTGACAGCATGCAATATCTCGTCTTGAAACACTAAGATGGCACCCGTAAGACACAGAACCGAGATAATGATGCCAAAGGGAACAGCCAGCCAACGGTGGATTTTCAGAATAGTCTTTCTCATGTACAAATGGATGATTTAGACCTGCAAAGTTACAAAATTTTTATTAAACACGCCACACATGAAAGAAAAAGAAACAAAAAACACCTCCAGGTGGGTCTGCTATTGAATTCCTTTAATAAAATTATGACGTTTTGTCACGATGTCTTAAAAAGAAAAAAGGTAGTGTTAAATTGGAATAAAGATAACGGACAAAATGGCAGTTTCACGTTTTTTGCCCTATATTTGCACCGCCAATAAAGAAGGGCTGGCAACTGCAAGGTGACAGTCTGGCAAAAGTAACAAAAGAAAAGAAACAAAACATTGTAACAATATGAAGAAAAAAATGAAAAATGTAATTCAGTATCTGTGCGGTGCAGCATGTGTCGTTGCACTGGCATTTTCTACAGGAGCATTCATCAAGGTCAATGCAGCCAAGGCTCCGGCTGCCATCGCAGGACAACCCGTCGATTTGACTTATGCCGCAGAGAAAGCCCTGCCGGCAGTGGTACATATCAAGTATGTGCAGAACTCGAAGGTGAAGACGGTAGAAGTTCAGGACAATCCGTTCGGTGACTTCTTCGGCTTCGATCCTTTCGGCATGTTTGGCAACCCGGGTGGAGGCACGAGAAAACAGCAGGTGCAGACTCCTAAGAAAGAGGCTACAGGCAGTGGTGTCATCATCTCAAAAGATGGTTATATTGTTACTAACAACCACGTAGTAGAAGGTGCTGACGAACTGACAGTTACGCTGAATGACAACAGTGAATATTCAGCTCGCATCATCGGTACCGACAAGACCACAGACCTGGCTCTCATCAAAGTGACAGCAAAAGACCTCCCCACCCTCCCTATCGGTGACTCTGACAAGCTGAAGGTAGGCGAATGGGTGTTGGCAGTAGGCAACCCCTTCAACCTGAACTCTACCGTCACTGCGGGTATCGTCAGCGCCAAGGCACGTTCGCTGGGCGCTAACGGTGTGGAGAGCTTTATCCAGACGGATGCTGCCATCAACGCCGGCAATTCAGGCGGTGCCCTTGTCAACACCAGCGGCGAACTGGTAGGCATCAACGCCATGCTCTATTCGCAAACAGGTTCATACAGCGGTTACGGCTTCGCCATTCCGACAACAATTATGAATAAGGTGGTAGATGACCTGAAGAAATACGGTACCGTTCAGCGTGCAGTCCTTGACATCCAAGGTTCTGATGCCCACCGCTATATCGATGCACAGAAGGCAAAGGGCGAGAGCGTTGACCTCGGCACCAACGAAGGCATCTATGTTGCCAAGGTGAACGAAGGTGGTGCCGGTGAGGCTGCCGGCCTGCAGGAGGGCGACGTCATCACACAGATTGACAACAAGAAGGTGACCAAGATGGCTGAGCTGCAGGAGTACCTGAACAGCAAGCGTCCGGGCGACAAGGTGAGCATCACCTACCTGCACAAGAAGAAGAGTGTCACCAAGTCTGTCACCCTGAAGAATGCACAGGGCAGTACCGAAGTGGTGAAACCTGCCGACATCGACGTCCTGGGCGGCAACTTCCGTGAGATTACTGCCACACAGAAGGAAGAACTGAACATTAACTATGGTCTGGAGGTCATCAAAGTAAACAACGGTGCACTGAAGACTGCCGGCGTGCCGAAGGGCTTCATCATCCAGAAAGCCAACGACGAACCTATCAAAACTCTTGATCAGTTGCAGAAAGTAGTGAAGGCTGCTTCTACCAGCAAGGAGCCCGTACTCTTCATCCAGGGTATCTTCCCCACCGGCAAGAAGGCATACTTCGCCGTCAACCTCGGAGAATAACGACCGAACTCAAATGTGAACATCGTTTCACATCTACTTGATATGAATCATTATCGGCAAGCTAAGCCAATATGCTTTGCTTGCCGATAATATTTATATGGTGTCTCTTCACCATAGAAGGTACTCTAAATGCCGACTTATCCGCTTGGGCAGGTCCCTTTTATAGTTCTCAAAGATGAAGATGAAAAACCTATCTTCCTTTCCTATACTCTCTCGGATTTTTACCCTTCATCCTTGTGAAGAAACGAGTAAAGGATGCGGACTCAGAGAAATGCAGGCGGTAAGCTATCTGGACGATGGGGAGTGAGGTCTGCAGAAGCAGGTAGGA
>JAFRYZ010000020.1 GCA_017442825.1 Prevotella sp.
ACAGCTATGATTAGAAAAGGAGAAAGATACAACCCGGATCACGACTATTATGCAGCACTAAAGGTGGCATGAAGGTCAAAGTGTTAAAAATATAGTTAAAACGAAAAATATATTAGGAATTTAACATAGAATGCGGAAAACACGGAAAATGGTTTATAGGTCAAAGGGGTTAGGGGGCTTTAGCGCCAACCGTTGAGGAAGTCACGGGCGTGCATCCTTTTTTTGCCGCTCAGCTGTACTTCAAGGAGTTCGAGGAGGAAGTCCTGACAGTTCACATACAAGTGGGGTTTCTCCGTATAAAGTGTTCCTGCAACACCATTAGCAGGAGTGTTGGTTTTCAACGACTTATAGATTTTCAGAACCAAGGTGTAACCATCGCTGTTGGTCACCTCTGTCCATGCTCCGGGGTATGGACTCAGACCACGGATGAAGTCATAGACGCGCTTCACTGGCTGTTGCCAGTTGACCTGACAGGTCTCCTTGAAAATCTTAGGAGCAAGGGGGAGTGGAGAGTCTAGAGATGAGGGTTGAGAGTCTAGAGTGGAGGGTCTAGAGTTCTTGCTTTGGCAAGCGCTTCGCGATGAGAGAGATGAGGGTTGAGGGATGCTATCGACATGACCGTTGCCGGCAATGATGCGGTCGATGGTGTCGAGGGCTATCGCAGCACCGAGGTGCATGAGTCCGTCATACACATATTCCACGTCGGCATCGTCGGGGATGTCGAAGGGACGTTGCATGATGATGCGTCCTGTGTCGATGTCGTGGTCGAGGAAGAAGGTGGTGACACCGGTCTGTGTCTCACCATTGATGACTGCCCAGTTGATGGGGGCTGCACCGCGGTATTTGGGCAGCAGGGCAGCATGGACATTGAAAGTGCCGAAGCGGGGCATCGCCCACACCACCTCCGGCAACATGCGGAAGGCTACGACAACCTGCAGGTCTGCCTGGTAGCTGCGCAGTTGTTCGACAAACTCCGGGTCTTTCATCTTTACGGGTTGCAGAACGGGAAGGCCGTGGTCAACAGCATACTGCTTGACTTGCGAGGGTTGCAGGACCGAACCGTGGCGGCCCACGGGTTTGTCGGGCTGGGTGACAACAGCAACAACGTTATAGTCGTTTTCTACCAATGCTTTCAAGGTCTCCACCGCAAACTCGGGTGTGCCCATGAATATGATTCTGATGTCTTTCTTATCCATATTGTTTATTTAATATTTTACTCCTCACTCAAGTCGGCTAGCCGCTTGGGAGTTAATGCCTTCGGCATGGAAGTTATTGCTTCGCATGGAAGTTATCGCTTCGCATGGAAGTTATCGCGGCTATGCCGCTTGGACGTTAGATGTTTTCATTTGCAGATACTATAGTCCTTTTAACTTCGCCGCAAAGCGGCATAACTCCCTTTTAACTTCAGCCGCGTAGCGGCTAACTTCATAAACTTAATTATTTTTTAAATTTTACTCCTCGCTCAAGTCGGCTACCATCTGGCGATACATGGTGAACATGCGGGCACGGGAGATATAGCCGAGGAGGTGACGGTCACGATCGAGGACGGGTAACGTGGAGGCATTGGTACGCTCGAAGGTGTGCATCACATCCTCCATCACATCGTTGACACTCAGCACTGCCAGGGGCTGTGTCATGATTTGCGAGACCTTGAACCGATGGTACAGTTCGGTGCGGAAGAGAACATGGCGCAGGCGCGTGATGTCGATTTCTCCCAGCAAACCACCGGCATCGTCGCAGACGGGGATATAGTTCGTGCGACTGCGGCTGATGACATGAACCAGCTGGCCCATCTCCATATCGCTATGGACAGGAGTATATTCGCGTTCGATGACACTGTCGAGACTCATCAGGGTGAGCACGGCATGGTCGGTATGGTGGGTGATGAGCTTTCCTTCGCGTGCCAGTCGCATGGCATAGATGCTATGAGGTTCGAAGAGGGAGATGGTCAGGTAGGACACCACGCTGACGATCATCAGCGGCAGGAACAGTTGATAGCCGCCGGTAAGCTCGGCAATGAGGAAGATGCCGGTCAGGGGGGCATGCATGACGCCTGCCATCACACCTGCCATTCCCAGCAGCGTGAAGTTCTTCTCCGGTACATAAACGCCAATCTGGTGCATGTTCCACACCCGTGAGAAGAAGAAACCCATGAAACCACCGATGAACAGCGACGGGGCGAAGGTTCCACCACAGCCGCCGGCACCGTTGGTGGCTGACGTGGCGAAGACTTTCGTCAGGGTGACTAAGCCTACATAGAGCACCAGCAGGTTGCCGTTGCCGGCAAAGAGCGACTGGTTCAACAACTGGTTCCAGTCGGCTTCGGTCTTGCCGTTGATGAAGATCTGCAGACTGTCGTAGCCTTCTCCGTAGAGGGCTGGGAAACAGAAGATGAGCGAGCTGAGGAGGATGGCTCCTACCAACAGCTTCAGATAGGGATAGCGTGCCATGCGGGCGAAACCGTTCTCACACCAGGTCATCATGCGCATGAAATACAAGGAGAGCAGACCGCAGGCTACACCTAATAATATAGTAGGTGGCACACGTTGCAACTCCCATGCGGCATCCATGTGGTAGTCGAAGAGCGACGACGTTCCGGTAAACAGGTAGGAGAAACAGGTTGCCGTGACGGAGGCAACGAGGATGGGCAACAACGATGCCATGGTGAGATCGACCATCAACACCTCCAGGGTGAACACCAGTCCGGCGATAGGGGCCTTGAAGATACCGGCGATGGCGGCAGAGGCTCCGCAGCCAACCAGCAACATCAGCGTCTTGTTGTCCATGCGGAACAGCTGACCGAGGTTGCTGCCGATGGCGGAACCTGTCAGCACGATAGGTGCCTCGGCTCCCACTGAACCACCGAAGCCGATGGTGATGGCGGAGGCGGCTACCGAACTCCAGGTGTTATGCCGCTTCAGGCGCGAACGCTTGGAGGAGATGGCATACAACACGCGCGTGATGCCATGTGAGATATTGTCCTTGACGACGTATTTCACAAACAGATAGGTGAGATAGATGCCGACAACGGGGAACACCAGATAGAGCCAGTTGGAGGACTCCATCTTGAAACCGGAACGTAACAGCAGCTGTATCTGGTGTATCAGCGTATGCAACACGAAAGCTGCCACGGCTGAGAACAGTCCTACGAAAAAGGACAGCAACAGCGTGAACTGGCGGTCTGAGACGTGTTTCTCTCTCCACGTCACGACTTTCTCTAACAGCGATATTTTCTTTTCGTCTTCCATTACTTCCTGATGATGGTGACTTCGCCGTCGGCAGTAAGTTTGATGATGCTCGACGGTGTATGCGGCTGATGTTCCTGGCGGCGGGAAAAGCAGATGTAGTCAACAGCGTTGAGAATGTCTTCGGAGATGTCGCTGAAGTTCTGTGGAGCCGGTTCGCCACTGATGTTCGCACTCGTACTCACCAGAGCCTTCTGGAAACGGAAGCAGAGTTCCTGTGAGAAAGGTTCCTTGGTGATGCGGATGCCGATGCTGCCATCCTTAGCGATGAGGTTCGGTGCCAGGTTAACGGCATTGTCCAGGATGACCGTCGTAGGTTTCACGACAGCATCCAACAACTGCCATGCCACATCGGGCACATTGCGGACATAACGTTGCAGACGGGCATCGGAATCGACAAGACAGATGAGTGCCTTCGAGTCGTCGCGCTGCTTGATGTCATATACTCTCTTTACAGCTTCGGCATTGGTGGCATCGCAGCCGATACCCCATACGGTGTCCGTGGGATAGAGGATCACCCCACCCCGTCGCAACACCTCTACAGCCTGACGAATATCATCTTCTCTTTTCATAACGCCTGCAAAGATACGATTAAGTGAGCGGAAAAGCAAATAAAAATTTGCTTTTCCCGAACATGAGTACAATTCTGTCATCGCATAGCGCTTCGCTTGTCGAAGTAATCGCGCAGCGCTTGCAGAGACCTCCGCGAAGCGCCTGAGCACCCGCTCGAACTTGTTCGCTTGCCAAAGCAAGAACGGAGCGCAAGAAAGCGGCGCAAGTAACTGCATAGCGCTTCGCTTGTCGAAGAATTGTCAATTGTCAATTGTCAATTATCAATTATAAGTTGTATCTTTGCAGACGAAAAAGAAAAGAAGACGCGATGAAGCAACAGAAACCATACGTGATAGGTCTGGACCTGGGAGGAACGAACTCTGTGTTCGGCTTGGTGGACAGAAAAGGAGAAATCAAGGCTACCACGAGCATCAAGACGCAAGGCTACGACCTTGCCGAGGATTATGTGGAGGCTTGTGTGGAGGCTTTGCAACCGATAGTGGAACAGGCTGGTGGCATCGATCACATCCAGGCGATGGGCATCGGTGCACCGAATGCCAACTACTACAATGGAACAGTGGAGCAGACACCGAATATCCAGTGGGCTCACGACCGTGTGGTGCCTTTGGCGAAGCTTTTCTCTGACAAGGTGGGCATCCCTGTAGCCCTGACCAACGATGCTAATGCTGCCGCCATTGGTGAGATGACCTACGGGGTGGCACGGGGCATGAAAAACTTCATCATGCTGACGCTCGGAACGGGTGTCGGTTCAGGTATTGTTGTCAACGGACAACTGGTTTATGGCAGCGATGGCTTTGCCGGAGAACTGGGGCATGTCGTCATGCAGCGCGAAGGTGGTCGTCTCTGTGGCTGCGGACGTACAGGTTGTCTGGAAACCTATTGCTCGGCAACGGGGGTGGCACGAACCGCCCGCGAGTTTCTTGCCACCCGCCAAGAACCGTCACTCCTTCGCGCACTGGATGCTGAGAAGATTACCTCCCTTGACGTGTCTCTTGCTGCTGCCAAGGGCGACCTTCTTGCGAAGGAAATCTATGAGTTTACAGGGAGAATGCTTGGCGAAGCCTGTGCTGACTTCGCTACGTTCTGTTCACCGGAAGCATTCATCTTTTTCGGAGGCATGGTGAAAGCCGGCGACTTGCTGATGGAACCGCTCCGCCGCAGCTACGACGAGCATGTCATGCCCATTTTCCGCAATAAAGCCCGCTTCCTCGTCAGCAGCCTCGATGGTGCCAGTGCTGCTGTCCTTGGTGCCTCTGCTGTAGGTTGGGAAGTATAGCCGTTTGTTCCACCCTCAAAGGGTATTCTCACATTTCTCTTATCTCGATCGTCGGCGGACAGTCGTACATGACTCTGGCGTGGTTGGTACGAATGAGTTGTTGGTCAACACATTGACCTGTAATGCGGTCTATGGTGTCGCGATAGACCTCCCCGTTGCGATAGACAATCCCGTTCTCGCGAGAGAAAAATTCGTTCTCAGCATGGATATGGAACGTATGGTTTTGCTGTTCCATTGCCCGCAGTTCACCACACAGGTATTCGTCATCCACCTTGAGCCTGAGCTGATAGGTGTTATGGGTTTCGTTCTTTACCCGATAGTCGATGTAGTTATAGGAGATGCTGGTGCCCGTACCGAAAGGAATCTGTCTGCCAAAGTCAGGGAAGAGGTCCACCCCGTCATGATGATGATGCTCCGTTATCGTCAGTTCGCTGTGCAGCACCATCCAGTGAATCAGGTTGGAGAGTTGGCACAAACCGCCGCCGATGCCCTGTGTGGGATTTCCCTTGGCAATGGTCAGTCCTTCTTTGTATCCCTTTCGTTTGGACGTCCGTCCTACGCGTTTCCAGACAGAGAAGGTCTCTCCCGGACGGATGATGAGTCCGTCGATATGCTTTACTGCCAAGGCAAGGTTGGTGGCTTTGTTCTCCTGCAGTTGCATGTTGACATTGCCCAGCCGGCGGCGGATGAGGGAGTTATGCCGATAGATGAGTACGGGCAATGATTCCTCTGTCCGCACTTTGGCAAACTGCGTCTTCTGACGGATGTCGTTCAGATGGCGTTTCAAGATTTCTTTCTCCATCGACAGGCGATAGGTGAAAGGAGATATTTCACAAAATAATTTCCGTGCCATTTTTTTCTGGTTGTTAGGAGTTTCTAGGATCTTCTAGGAGTTTCTATGTTTTCCTAAGACATCCTAGGATTTCCTAGAAGTTTTGTCAGTTCTTCGATTTTTCTTTTCAATGCTTCGTTTTCTTCTTTTAATTGCTTGTTTTCTATTTCCATAGCGCGCATAAGGGCATCTTGTTGCTGTCGATAACCCGTGCGAGCAGCATGCATGCGTTCTTTGATTCCGCCTTCTGTTACGAAACGCTTCTCCAGTTTTTCGATATAGGAACACATCATTTTGTCGGTTTGATGGCAGAGGGTAATCATCAGATTGGCCATCTCTTCATCGTTCATCTTATTGACAAAAGAGGCGTAAGCGTCGTAGTCATTGTGAGAATGGCAGAATTCGCGTAGTTGTTGCTGTCGTTTGTTGTCGGACTGCCAAAGCTTAAGATGATGTGTATTCAGGTAGTCGTGATAATCAGAACGCAGTTCCTGAAGACTGCCACGAGCAACATTTAACAATTTTATCTCCATCTCAGAACTTGTTTGTCCGTCCTCACTGCCCTCCACGATATTTTGTTTGCCAGAACGTGCAGCCTGCACCATTTGATCTACAGTGCGGTCTCCATAGGCAGGAAGAAAACGATGACAAAATTCAACCGTCAATTGATAGATTGTATCGCTTTTGCGGTAGAAATACAGTTCTTTCCAAACTACTGCCTTTTTAAGCACTTTCCCTTTGGTCTGATATTCCATCTTCCTATTGGTTTTGCTTTATTTTCTTCCCATTCCTGATGACGATGCCTTTGTAGTTTTTACCTACGCGGCAACCTATTAGGTTATAGGGATTGCCCTTCTGTGCGTTTGTCGTTTTCTCCGTTATTTCGACAATGCCTGTAGGAGTGGGTGCGGTGACATATTTCAGCAGGAAGTCGTACATGCGTTTCAGTGCTGTTGTTGTCTGTGGAACGGCATGACCACTGCTATAGTCAGTGAGTGTCTCTGTCGGTGTACCCACCGCGTCAAGTTGTGTTTTCATCAATGCCGCCTGTGTGGCATACTGTCCTTTCGCATCCTTGTTGTTGTCCTTGAAGTAGTCGTCGGTGTTATAGAAAAACAACGTCGGTGCCGAAGCACTGGTCTGGATAGTTGCCAATGCTCCCTGCATCGTCCACGGACAGTCTTTGTTGGCTGCAACATACTTACTCATGTTCGTATATTCTGTCGAAGAACTCAGGGCATGTTCATAGTCGAACATCCCCGGTCCGAGAACGGCACAAGAGACATGGCTGTCTTCCTCGACAAAGCGACCGCGTGAGGCATCGTCATAAGCCTCCACCTGTCCGTCGCCGACAGCCAGGGCGGCGGCAGTAGAGCCACGGGAGAAGCCCGTCACAGCCACCTCTCCGTTCAATCCCAGTTCCTTATCCACACCGCGCACGGTGCGGATGGCAGACTTCACCTTTCGGGCAGCATCGGGATTCACTTCGATGGCACTGAGACTCTTGTTGGCGCCACCGGTATATTTTCCTTGTCCCCAGTCGCAATATTTAGGATGGTCGCATATCGCCCAGGCGAAGCCTACGGCAGCAGCCCCCTCTACGAAACTGTCTTTAAAGGCACCCCACGTATAGGGCAGGAACATGCGCTTATGCTTGTTGGCGTCGGTCAGCTTACCGCTGCTGTTGGTGGCATAGCTGTTGCTATAGGAGAACGTCACCAACACAGGCACCTCTGCCGACGGGTTGGCAGGATAGACCAAGTCCAGATAGAGCCAGTCGCCCTCACTATCCTTATACACGTCAGGATAATTATATACGGTGGGGTCATCGTGGTAGTACGGAATGTCGCGGTTGATGCGATAACCCTCCAATAAGATGTACGATCGGCTCGACGAACAGTCGCGTCCGCAGAACTTACCACCCTGCAGGCTGCTGTTGATGGCAATGATGTCACTGTTCAACTGAGGTGAGACGGCATTCTTGTGATTGCCATAATCCAACTCTATCACCTGATAACCCTGACTGAGCAGCCATGCCACATCCTCAGCATTGCTGTTTCGTCCTATCTTGGGAATGTTCAGGTTCTCCAGATAGACGATAGTCATCGGTTTCCCACTGACATCAGTAGCCGCACTGCCCGTCGCCGCTGTTGCCGTATAAGGCAATGAGGTGCTCGTGACACTGCTGTGCCATGTTCCCGTTGCTGCCATCATGCTTTCAACAACAAGCATCAACAACCATAAAACCAATTTTCGTTTCATCTTCAAACTCCCTGCTTTTTCTTTTTCGTCTGCAAAGATACAACTTATAATTGACAATTGACAATTATAAATCGTACCTTTGAACTGAGGTCGCAGGTACTCACGTTCGGGAAAAGCAAAAAATTGTCAATTATCAATTGTCAATTGTCAATTATTAATCGTACCTTTGCAGGCGATATGAGTTTAGGCCTACCATTTCAGATAGATATGCTTGACTGCATTATCAAGGGAATACTCATCGGTATGTTGGCTTCAGCACCGATGGGGCCCGTCGGCATCCTTTGTATCCAGCGTACGCTGAACAAAGGTCGCTGGTATGGTTTTGTAACAGGCATTGGTGCTGCTGCCAGTGATATTATCTACGCCCTGTTTACAGGTTTGGGAATGAGTTTTGTAATGGATTTCATCAACAATGCACAGAACAAGTTCCTCTTGCAGATTTTCGGTTCACTGATGCTGTTGGGATTCGGTATCTATAGTTATATGTCGGACCCCATGAAGAATGCGCACCAGAGTTCCAACAAGAAGGGGTCGCTGACTCACAATGGCATGACGGCATTCCTTGTCACGCTGAGCAACCCGCTCATTATCTTCCTTTTCATGGCAACCTTCGGCTCGTTTGCCTTCATCATTCCCGATCATCCTTTGGAGATGACTGTCGGCTACCTCAGCATCGTCATCGGTGCCCTGCTCTGGTGGTTCGGGCTGACGTGGCTGGTAGATAAGATCCGCAACAAGTTCGATGTCAGCGGCATCGTGATTCTCAATAAGATTATCGGTTCCATCGTCATCGTCTTCTCACTGGTGGCACTCGTCGGGCTGGTCTTCAATCTGTATCAGTTGCCTGAATGGTAGAAAGCGCTTCGCTAATTGATAACGGATAAATGACAAAGGATAATGCGTGAATATACATTGTAAATCGTTTAATAGTAAATAACAACCGTGTTTGTAGCTCAAGAATTAAGAAAGAAAAGCATTGCCGAATACCTGCTGTATATGTGGCAGGTGGAGGACATCATACGTGCCTACGACTGTTCGCTGACACGCATTCGAAAGGAGTATATCGACCAGTTTCAATACACCGACGAACAGAAAGAGGACGAGACCGACTGGTTTGGCGACCTCGTCCGCATGATGAACGGCGAGGGACTGCGCAAAGGCGGACATCTGCAGATTAACCGCGTGGTGATGCAACAGTTGGAAGAATTGCACGCCTACCTGTTGGAGTCGAACAATTTTCCCTTCTACACTGCTGAATACTACCGCGTGCTGCCTTTCATCGTTGAACTGCGCAACCACGGAGCCAATAAGGAAGAACACGAGTTGGAAACCTGCTTCAATGCCCTCTATGGAACGATGATGCTACGACTGCAAAAGAAAGAGATTACGCCTGAGACACAACACGCCATCAAGGAAATCACTACCTTCATTGGCATGCTCAGCGACTATTTCCAGAAAGACAAGGACGGAGAGTTGGGCGCTTCGCTAAATGATAATTGACAAAAATGTTACCATGACAGAAAACAATATATTTATACGTATTTTAATATCATCCATTAAGACATCGAAAAAGAACTCCCAATAATTATCATTTATCATTTAGCGAAGCGCATGAACATATTAATTACAGGTTGTAACGGACAGTTGGGAAATGAGATTCAACTGTTGGAAAGTAAGTATCCGCAACACGACTTTTTTAACACGGATGTAGCAGAACTCGACATCACCGATGCTGATGCCATTCGACAGTTTGTCAACGACAACCAGATTGACGGCATCATCAACTGTGCTGCCTATACTGCCGTAGATAAGGCGGAAAGCAACGAAGAGCTGTGTACGAAACTGAATGCAGAGGCTCCGGCTTATCTGGCACAAGCCATCGACGAACGAGGTGGATGGATGGTACAGGTCAGCACCGACTATGTCTTCGACGGCACGAACCACACCCCCTATCGCGAAGATGAAGATACGTGTCCGAACAGCGTCTATGGCAGTACGAAGCTCGTAGGAGAATTGAACGTACAGAAACTGTGCCGGAAGTCGATGATTATCCGCACGGCATGGCTCTACTCCACCTTCGGCAACAACTTCGTGAAGACCATGTTGCGACTGGGCAGGGAGAAGAACGAACTCGGTGTCATCTTCGACCAGATAGGAACACCGACCTACGCCCGCGACCTCGCCGTTGCCATCATGGCAGCTGTCAGCAAGGGCATCGTTCCCGGCATCTACCACTTCTCCAACGAGGGTGTCATCTCCTGGTACGACTTCACGAAAGCCATCCACCGCATTGCCGGCATCGACACCTGTCATGTCCGGCCGTTGCACACCAGCGAATACCCCACCCCGGCAGCCCGTCCCCACTACTCCGTCCTCGACAAGACGAAGATCAAGGAAACCTACGGCATCGAAATTCCTTACTGGGAGGAGAGTCTCAAAGAGTGCATCTCTGCCTTAGGATAATCGCTCCGTACTCCGAAAAAACGAAACAGGGTGTGTCATGTTGAAGTGACACACCCTGTTTCTGTACGGTGATGCTGTTTAGTCATCTACGCCTATGAGATTGCCCAACTTGTCAAACTTCAGTTCAATGTCGTTAGACAGTTCAATGCTATAACCATAACGCTCCTTGTCTATCTTTGTAATAAAAAAAGTAGAGAAGTTCGTTTGCACATAAGCGGCAATGGGTGCCGGAATAATGGTTGCAGGAACAGCCTGAAAGTCGTGGCAATCTACCTTGTCCCAAACGCCTTTACGATCGAAATCGATCTCGGTTCCGTCGTCAAGGCGAACCTCGTACTTCCTACCATCCTTCTGGGCATAGAAAATCTTCTTACCAGGGAAATGAGTAGCCACAAACGTCTTTGCACCTTCAGGCAACTGTGTTACGGGAATCACCCTGCCATCTGCATAACTCACGGTTGACACCAGCAAGCACACCAGTGCCACCAACATAAATTTCATACTTTTCATACTCATATCGTTTTTTGTTCATAAAGGTCCGCGCTATATTCTAACACGGTATTGTCTATAACAAGTTTTTTCTCATCTCATTTTATTTTGCAAATATATGAAGTACCTGTCAATATTCCAAATATTTTTTTTACAAGTGTTGTCAGTCCTACGTTTTTTCCTATTTTACGTTCCTACCTTTAAAAAAAGCCTTACCTTTGACCTGCGGCCGAAGGTACTGACGTTCTGGAAAAACAAAAAATTGTCAATTATCAATTGTCAATTGTCAATTATAAATCGTACCTTTGCAGCCACAAAAATCATAAGTAACGTGAATCCAGAAATTGAACGCAGGCGGACGTTCGCCATTATTTCGCACCCGGATGCAGGTAAGACAACGCTGACAGAGAAGTTTCTGCTGTTTGGCGGACAGATACAGGTGGCTGGTGCCGTGAAGAGTAACAAAATCAGGAAGACAGCGACATCCGACTGGATGGACATCGAGAAACAAAGAGGTATCTCGGTATCGACGTCGGTGATGGAATTTGACTATACGCCTGAGGGCTCTGAGACAGAATATAAGGTGAACATTCTCGACACACCGGGACACCAGGACTTTGCCGAAGACACTTACCGTACGCTGACGGCTGTTGACTCTGCCATCATCGTGGTGGACAGTGCCAAGGGTGTGGAGACGCAGACGAGGAAGTTGATGGAGGTGTGCCGCATGAGGAATACGCCCGTCATTATCTTCATCAACAAGATGGACCGCGAGGGCCGCGACCCGTTCGACCTGTTGGACGAACTGGAACAGGAACTGCAAATCAAGGTGCGTCCGCTGTCGTGGCCTATCAACCAAGGACAGAAGTTCAAGGGCGTTTATAATATCTATGAGAACAAACTCGACCTCTTCACGCCCGACAAGCAGCGGGTGACGGAGAAGGTGGAGGTAAGTCTCACCCCTACCCCAACCAGCGAGGGGAATCATCAGCCTTTTGTAGATGATCTCATTGGCGAGCAGGACGCGCAACAGTTGCGCGACGACCTGGAACTGGTGGATGGTGTCTATCCTGAGTTCAACGTGGAGACCTATCGCGCGGCAGAGGTGGCACCGGTGTTCTTCGGTTCTGCCCTGAACAATTTCGGTGTGCAGGAACTCCTCAACTGCTTCGTGGAGATTGCCCCGTCGCCGAAACCGACGAAGGCTGAAGAGCGCGACATTCAACCCGACGAACCGAAGTTTACGGGATTCATCTTCAAAATCACTGCCAACATCGACCCGAACCACCGTTCGTGTATTGCTTTCTGCAAGGTGTGCAGCGGTAAGTTCCAGCGTAACCAGCCCTATCTGCACGTACGTCAAGGAAAGACTTTGCGCTTCTCCTCGCCTACTCAGTTCATGGCGCAACGCAAGAGCACCATCGAGGAGGCGTGGCCAGGTGACATCGTGGGTCTGCCCGACAACGGCATCTTCAAGATTGGCGATACGCTGACGGAGGGTGAGCAGATACATTTCCGCGGTTTGCCATCGTTCTCGCCGGAGATGTTCAAGTATATTGAGAACGATGACCCGATGAAGTCGAAGCAATTGGAGAAAGGCATCCAGCAGCTCATGGACGAGGGTGTGGCTCAGCTGTTTGTCAACCAGTTTAACGGCAGGAAGATCATCGGTACTGTGGGACAGTTACAGTTTGAAGTCATCCAGTACCGACTGGAAAACGAGTACAACGCCAAGTGCCGCTGGGAACCCGTCCACCTGTACAAAGCCTGCTGGATAGAGGCTGACGACGAGCAGGAACTGGAGAACTTCAAGAAGCGCAAGTATCAGTATATGGCAAAAGACCGTGAGGGACGCGACGTGTTCCTTGCCGACTCTGGCTATGTGCTCTCGATGGCACAGCAGGATTTCGAGCACATCAAGTTCCACTTCACGAGCGAATTCTAAGCCTCATCAACTGCTACACAACACCACCGACTGACCTTCAAGGCTACGCCCATGCCGGGCACCTCTTTCAGCAGGTAGTATTTCTTGCTGATACGTACCAGTCTGCCGGAGAGTCCTTTCAACGGTCCATATTTCACCAAGACCTTCGCACCGGGTTTCATCTTGGCTTCTTCCTCACTCAGGTATTTCTTCAGTTCCACCTCAGGATTACACATGATGCGGAACTCCTCCATCTGGCGTGACGGAATTTCATACAGTTCCCTACTCTCCCTTGTCTTCCTGATGGCAACCATCTTGAAGTTGGACTCTATCATCAATTGTACCAGCTGGGCATCGTCGATGGTCTTCTTGACGAAAATAAGATTATGGACCACAGGACGAAGTTCGTGATGCAACTTGCCATCGCGACCTTCGAAATCAACCCACTGCTTAGGGATGAACGTTTCCAAGCCTTTGGACTGGAAATATACTTCTACCTCTTTCTGCTTCAACGAAAACAGGCGGACGGCAAACCACGGCAGGGCTATTGCTGGTTTTTCTGGTATCTGTTCCATAATCGCCTGCAAAGGTAATATAAATAATTGATAATTGATAATTGACAATTGACAATTGACAATTGATAATTGAAAATCTCCAGCTCGCTGAAGCTCGTAGGAGCGGCAAAGACGAACGACAATTATGTCCTTTTCCCGCTGTTCAGCCAGTTGGCTATCATCTGTCTGCCGTCGGGCGTCAGCACACTTTCGGGATGGAACTGGATGCCTTGAATGTCGTAGTCACGATGACGGAGTCCCATGATCTGTCCTTCGTCACTCTCGGCTGTTATCTCCAGACAGTCGGGGAAACCATCTTTGGACACCACCCATGAGTGGTAGCGCCCGATGGTGACCCTATCGGGAAGTCCGGCAAAGAGTGAGGTGGCACTGTGGTCCAGCACCGTTCCGTCGGTAGCTACACCATGATAGACATCGGAAAGGTTGGATAGTTTGCCGCCGAAGACCTCCCCAATAGCCTGATGACCGAGACAGACACCCAGCATGGGCTTGCGTCCGGCATAGGTGCGGATGACATCGAGCAAGAGTCCGGCTTCGGAAGGGATGCCTGGACCAGGCGACAAAATGATTTTATCGAATGCCTCTAACTGCGGCAGTTCAAACTGGTCGTTACGGAAGACGGTGACCGCGGCTCCAAGCTCGCGCACCAAATGGGCGAGGTTGTAGGTGAAGGAGTCGTAATTATCTATAATAACAATGTGCATGAGGGGGCTTCGCTAAATGATAAATGATAAACGCTTCACTAAATGATAAATGATAATGGATAAATCCGGTTATAAGTTTTCTGCCATGTGGATAGCTTTGACGAGGGCACCGAGCTTGTGGTTGACTTCCTGCAACTCGTATTCGTCGTTGCTCTTGGCAACGATGCCACTGCCTGCCTGGAACCACAGTTCACCATTACGGCTGATGAAGGTACGGATGACAATGGCTTGATTGAGATTGCCATTAAAACCGATGAAGCCGATACACCCGCCATAGGCACCACGGTTATGCGGTTCCAGTTCGCTGATAATCTGCATGGCACGCACCTTGGGGGCACCACTGAGGGTTCCGGCAGGGAAGGTGTCGATGAAGGTGCGAATCTTGGTGGAGAGGATATCGGAGTAATCGGAGTTTTCAGAATAATCGGAGTTTTCAGAATAATCGGAGTTTTCGGAGTAATCGGAGTTTTCAGAATACTCAGAATCATCCGATATTTTTCCGCTGACGCGACTCACGAGATGAATCACATGACTGTAGAATTGCATGTCTTTATAGAAATCGACATGAACATCATGGCAATTGCGCGACAAGTCGTTGCGTGCCAAATCGACCAACATCACATGTTCGGCATTCTCCTTGGGGTCGTTGCGCAGATATTCGGCATTCTTGCGATCTTGATCGGCATCGCCTGTTCGCGGAGTAGTACCGGCAATGGGGTCGATAAAGGCGGTGTCGCCCTCTATGCGGCAATGGGTTTCGGGTGAGGAACCAAAGATTCGGAAACCACCGAAGTCGAAATAGAACAGATACGGACTGGGATTGATGCTGCGCAGGGCACGGTAGAGTTTGAAGTCGTCGCCTTCGTAGCGCTGTATGAAACGGCGTGAGATGACAATCTGGAAGACGTCGCCACGCAGACAATGGCGGATGCACTGCCGGATATTGGCTTTATGTTCTTCGTCGGTAAGCGTTGACGTGGTCTCGCCCACCGGACGGAAGTCGTAGGGTTGGATATTGGAACGGTTGATGTCTTTCTGCAACTGTTCGAGGGCTGCCTCGCCAGCAAGGGTGATGAGAGTCATCTGATTGTTGAAATGGTCGAAGACGACGAGGTCGCGGAACATCACATAATAGATGTCGGGAGCATCGTTCTTCTCCATCGTCTCATCCTTGACGGGAATGTCTTCAAAATAGCGCACGGCATTGAAGGTGGTATAGCCATAGAGCCCACAACATTCGGATGCTTTGCCTTCAACACGGAAAGAGGAGATGAAACGGCTGATGCCATCAGCCACAAAGTTCTTCGCATGACCTTTTGACGAGGCTTCGATATGCTGACGTTCTACCCGTCCGTCAGGATAGGTTGTCGTCACCACATCGTGGCCTACGGCGATGCTTGCCAGCGGGTGAATACCGATAAACGAGCGGCTGTTGTCGTTGCCGTGATAGTCGGAACTCTCCATCAAGGCACTCTGCGGACAAAGGTCACGCAGCCGCATATAGACTCCCACAGGCGTATAGAGGTCTGCCAGGAGTTTTCGGGTGGTAGTATGATACTTAAAAGTCGCCATATTCTTTCGCCATTTTCTTGTTGTTGAGATAGGTCATCACATCTTTATCGCCACGACCGCTGACTGTCAGCACGACAACATCGTCAGGTTGGAAGGTCAGTTTGTTCAAGGCTGCTATGGCATGGGCACTCTCGATAGCCGGGATGATGCCTTCCATGCGTGTCAGCTCGTAACCGCCATAGATGGCCTCATCGTCATTGATGGCAAGGACTTGGGTGCGTCCGCTCTGCGCCAGGTTGGCATGCATCGGACCGATGCCGGGATAGTCGAGTCCGGCAGAGATGGTGAAGGCTTCCTTGATTTGCCCGTCGTCGGTCTGCATCACCAGCGACTTGGCACCATGGATGATGCCTACGGTTCCGCAATGCATGGTGGCAGCCGTATAGTCGGTGTCAATACCGTGTCCGCCAGCTTCTGCCAAAACAATGCGCACGCGCTCGTCGTCGATATAGTGGTAGATGGTTCCTGCAGCGTTGGAGCCCCCGCCGACACAGGCAATGAGATAGTCGGGATAGTCGCGTCCGACCTTCTCCTGCAACTGCCATTTTATTTCCTCAGAGATGACACTTTGCATACGGGCAACGATGTCGGGATAAGGATGGGGCCCCATCGTACTGCCTACAATATAGAACGTGTCCTGCGGATGGCAGCACCAGTCGCGAATGGCTTCGGAACACGCATCGGAGAGCGTCATGTTGCCAGTGGTCACGGGATGGACCTCGGCACCCAACATCTTCATACGTTCCACATTGGTATGCTGACGTTCCACATCGGTCTTGCCCATGAAGATTTCGCACTGCATATTCATCAGGGCACACACCGTAGCCGTGGCGACACCGTGCTGACCGGCTCCTGTCTCGGCAATAATGCGCGTCTTGCCCATCTTCTTCGCCATGAGAATCTGTCCGATGGTATTGTTGATTTTATGGGCTCCCGTGTGGTTCAGGTCTTCGCGCTTCAGATAGAGCTGACAACCATAGTGCTCACTCATGCGCTTGGCAAAATACAAAGGTGACGGACGTCCCACATAGTCTTTCAACAGTGCATGATATGCCTGCTTGAAGTCTTCACTCTCGATGATGGGAAGATAGGCGTCCTGCAAATCATGGACGCACTTATACAATATTTCCGGTACGTATGCGCCTCCGAATTCTCCATAGAATCCGTTTTTATCGACAAAATAGTTTTTACTCATAGTTTTTGTTAGTATTTGTGTAGCTCAAGTTCTTCCTGATTTCATTTGTTTATTGTTCTAATGCTTGATAGAGTTGGTTAATGGCTTCCTCGGCGTCACCCGTTTCACGGAGGAGCGTGACAAACTTGGAACCGATGATGGCACCAGCGGCGTTAGCCTGTGCACTCTCCAATGTTTGTTTGTTGGAGATGCCGAAGCCTATCATGCGTGGATTCTTCAGGTTCATGTCGTTGATACGGCGGAAATATTCCAGTTTTGCATCGCCGAAACTGCTTTGTGCCCCTGTAATACTGGCACTCGACACCATATAGATGAAACCGTCGGTATGTTCATCGATGAAACGGATGCGCTCTGCCGAAGTCTCAGGGGTAATCATCATGATGACACGCAGGTCGTAGCGGTCGGCAATAGGCTTTACCTTTTCTATATAGTCTTGGAACGGCAGGTCGGGAATGATGACGCCGGAGATGCCGGCATCGACACACGAACGGAAGAACGGGTCGAAACCATAGTGCATGACGATATTCAGATAGCCCATCCAAACCAAAGGGATGGTGACTTCGTCCTTGATTTCCTTCAACTGGCTGAAGAGAATATCCGTAGTCATTCCGTTCTTCAGTGACATGGTGCCGGCACTCTGGATGACGGGACCATCTGCCAACGGGTCACTAAAGGGCATGCCGACCTCTATCATGTCGATGCCACGACGCTGCAAGGTCTTGATGACATGGCCCGTATCTTCCAACGTGGGACAGCCGGCACAAAAATATAATGACAACAGTTTCCTGCCTGTCTGCTGTTGTTCTGCAAACAACTGATTGATTTTATTCATCTTTTTTTCAGGTTTAGTGTTTTGTGTATTCATGTTTATCCCCTCAGCTCATTCACGAACGAACGAAGCTGTTCTACGTCTTTAACTGCAGGGGCCGTTTCGAATCGGGAGTTCAGGTCTATGCCCAACATCTTGGGATGGTGGAACGATTTTACACGTGCCACATCATCAGGACCGATGCCACCACTCAAGAGGAAAGGAACGTCACCGTCGTAGTCTTCCAGAATGCTCCAGTCGAACTGCTTGCCACTACCACCGACCAACGGAGTCTTGGTGTCGAACAAGAAATAATCAACATGACCCACATAATCCTGATAACGCTTCAAGTCTTCTTCTGAAGCGATACTCAACGCTTTCATGATCTGAATGCCAGGATGGATATCGGGGTCGAGGGTGCGACGGAGATTGTCTATCATCACCGGACTCTCAGAACCATGCAGCTGGACAATGTCAAGTTCATAGTTCACCACTCGCGTGACAATGTTCTGCGGCATATCATCTACGAACACGCCTACGCGCTTCGGCAATGTTTCTAATTCCTGCAGGGAAGAATAGTCGGGAATAATGCCAGCACGACTACTGATCTGTTGGACATAACGGGGACTATCCTGCCAGAAGATGAACCCCATCCAGTCGATATCCAACGCTTTCACTTCGCGAATGTTTTCGGCATCGCGCATGCCACATACTTTTATAATCATATTGATGGTTTTATCGGATTACTCGGATGATTCGGATTACTCAGATTTTTCAGATTTTTCATATCGCCTTGATAAACTCCTGCAGCGCCTCACCTGGATGGTCGGTCTTCATGAAGTTCTCTCCAATGAGGAAACCGCGGAAACCTGCTTTTCGTAACAGCGACACTGTTTCGGGATGACTGATGCCACTCTCGCTGACCTTTACGGCATCTGCTGGCAGCTGAGCTGCCAAACGGAAAGAATTCTCGACATCTGTGATAAAGGTGCCGAGGTTACGGTTATTGATACCGCACATATCGGGTTCCAGCTCTACATACTCCAACTCTGGTTCAGAATGCATCTCCAACAACACTTCCAATCCAAGTTCATGAGCGGTGTGTATCAGCGACTTACATACGTCTTTCTCAAGATCAGCTGCAATCAGCAAGGAGGCAGAAGCACCACAGAGGCGGGCTTGGAAAAGTTGGTATTCGTCAATGACGAAGTTCTTATATAAGACGGGGATGGTGACGCCCGAATCTCGTGCTGTTTGGATAAATTCATCACTGCCACCAAAATATTTTTCATCGGTAAGAATACTCAATGCTGCAGCACCATGCTGCTGGTAGGACAACGGTATCACCTCGGCTTTACCATCCTCCTTGATCCATCCCTTCGAAGGTGACTTGCGCTTAAATTCGGCAATGATGCCGCTGTCTGATTGCAACAAAGCACTGCGCATAGAAACCGGCGCCGACGCTTCGTCCATCATCTTTTCAACAACGGCATAAAGCTGGCGGGGCGGAACGAGCTGCTTGAACTGTTCCACTTCTACCTTCTTATGAGCTACGATTTCTTCTAATATGTCCATATTCAATTTCTTCTATAGGTTTCTATAGATTCTATAGTTTCTATAGGCTTCTATAGATTGCTATAACTCCTACTGATTCAACTCCACAAACTTCTTGAACGTGGAAAGAGCTCGTCCGCTGTCAATACTCTCGCGGGCAATCTCCACACATTCCTCAATGCTTTTCTGTCCTTTTTCCAGCACCTGAATGCCGAAGGCTGCATTAGCCAGTACGATATTCTTCTGAGCTGGAAGAGCCGTATTCGCCAATACGTTGTCGAAGATGTCCTTCGCCTCCTGTTCGGTTGCACCGCCGACAAGTTCTTCCGGTTTGGCTATCTGGAAGCCCAGGTCCTGCGGTTTGAAGACGCGTTCGTAGTGGTTGGTCGTCACCTTGAAATCGCCTGTCAGTGAAATCTCATCATAACCGTCCATGCTGTTCACGATACCATAGTCTATATTGATTTTCTGATAGACATGGTGGTAAAGTCGCATCTGGTCGAGATTGGCGACCCCCAGCAACTGACATTTCGGTTGACTGGGATTGACCAGCGGTCCCAGCAGGTTGAAGATGGTGGGAAACTGCAATGCCTTTCGGATGGGACCGACGAACTTCATGGCCTTGGCAAAGAGTTGTGCATGCAGATAGACAATGCCCGCCTCGTTCAAACTGCGGTTCAACTGATCGACATCATCGGTGAACTTGACACCGTGATTGGCAATCACATTCGATGCCCCACTGGTCGAAGTGGCGGCATAGTTGCCATGTTTGGCTACTTTGTAACCGGCACCGGCAATGACAAAGCATGCCGTGGTGGAGATGTTGAACGTGTTCTTACGGTCGCCACCAGTACCGACAACGTCGATATAGCGGTCGCAATCCAATAGGGCGGGAACACCAGTCTCTAGGATACCGTCACGAAATCCCAGCAGTTCGTCAACGGTCACACCGCGCATCTGCAGACCTGTCAGCAGGGCGGTAATCTGTTCTTGCGGGAACTCACTCTTGGTGATGCCCACCAAAATCTCCTTCATCTCCTCACGAGTCAGTTCCTCGTGATTCAACATCCGGTTTAAAACATCCTTCATTGTCATAGTCTTCGTATTTATGTGTCTTGTCTGTAAACTACCCCTGCCGTAACAGGGAACTGATTCTTTCTTTACCTATGAAAAAGAGGCCTGTCGTAAGAACGGCAGGCCTCTTGTGTATTGGGTGTATCCACACGGCAACGTTGCTCACGACTTTTATCATCTTGAGAAACGCCACCACCAATTTGCAGATACGACTACTTTCATACTTTTATTGTTTTGTCATTTATTGACTGCAAAAGTACATCAATTATTTGAATCTGCAAACTTTTCGATACTTTTTCTACACTTTTCTTTTCCAAATTGTATAAAAGCAGCATATTCCTTGCATTTACGACTCGAAAAATATTTTCAACATTTATATAATAAAGACTATCGCATTTGCGTTAATACGATAGAATCATTTAAACAACAATCAGCCTATGAAGTATTTTACCCCTGAAGAAATTCAACCGTCTGAAAGGACATTAAACATCATCCGCCAGGTCGCCTATTCCTACAGACCTGTTGATAAGGACGGACAACTGCAGTCTATCTTCGTGAATTGACCGCTGAGAACAACATCAAGACTTCACGCGAATCGATGAAGACTATTCTGATTTCTCCTTCGTTGCTTGCTGCCGATTTCCTTCACTTGGAAAAGGAAGTGGAAATGATCAACCGCAGCAATGCCGACTGGCTCCATCTGGATGTCATGGATGGCGTCTTTGTACCGAACATCTCATTCGGATTTTCGGTTTTAGATGCTGTTGCCAAAGTGTGCAAGAAACCGCTTGACGTGCACTACATGATTCAGCACCCTGAGAAGTTCGTCCAACGGACGGCTAGAATTGGTGCAATGATGATGAATGTGCATTATGAAGCTTGCACCCACCTGCACCGGACTGTTCAAGAGATTCACCAGTCGGGTATGAAAGCCGGTGTCACGCTGAATCCCACTACGCCCGTCTGCGTGCTGGAAGATATTATAAAAGAGGTGGACATGGTGCTGTTGATGAGTGTGAACCCAGGTTTCGGAGGACAGCCATTCATCGAAAACACCATTGACAAAGTGCGTCGCTTGCGTGATATGATTGACAAAAACGGCAGTAAGGCACTCATTGAGGTCGATGGAGGCGTACAAGAAGAAACGGCTCCGCGATTGGTCGAAGCCGGTGTCGATGTATTGGTCAGTGGCAGTTATGTGTTCAAATCCAAGGACCCGTTAAAAACCATTGATGAACTGAAGGCTCTGCCGTTCGACAGAGCCTAATCCTTCTCGGTCAGCGCTCACAAGAGGCTAACCCGTTTCTAAGCCAGTTGCAATTGAATGTTGTGCTCCTTTGCCATGCGACGCAGGTTCAGGAGTGCATAGCGCATACGTCCTAACGACGTATTGATGCTGACGCCTGTCGTCTCGGCTATCTCTTTGAATGACAGTTCCTGATAGAAACGCATATAGACAACCTCACGCTGCGGAGCGGGAAGCTGATTCATCATCTTTCTGACATCAGCAAGAATTTGCGTGTTGACAAACTGAGCCTCGATACTGCCATCCAACAAGTCATCTTTTCTTCCAACATTCGACAAGTCGTTTTCTTTCGGAGCCTCAACAATCTTGTCCATGCGCTGCTCGCGATACCAGTCCATGATGACATTATGGGCAATACGCATCACCCATGCACCAAACTTACCGGTTGGAGAATACTTACCCTGTTGCAGACGGGTAACGACTTTCACGAATGTCTCTTGGAAAATGTCATCGGCGGTATCACGGTCGTGCACCACAAACAAGATGTAAGCAAACAACTTTGATTGATTACGTGACAACAGTACGTCGAAAGCCCGGTTGTTTCCGTTTACATATGACATGGCCAACTGTTCATCGGTCATCTCGTTCAGATTCTTCATTCCTTAAATTCTTATTGTTCTTTAAGTAATGTTGTTCCGATAGGCTTTCTGTTAATTTAGTTATTTAAATGTACTATTTTATCAAAATCGGCTGCAAATATAAAGACTTTTGTACTTTCACGCAAATTTTTTACGCACAAATTCAAGGTTTTGTACCATTTTTCTATTTCTTTGAGAAGATTTTCAGGTCAAAAGTTCTATTTAAATTGTATATCAGAAACATCAACTAACGTCAACATATTGATATGTTTTTCCCGGTAGCCGAAGGCACTTATTTTATGTTGGTATAAAGTTTGAACATCCTTTTCATCAAACAATTTTCTATTTTTTGTTCCCTTTTTTGCCTCCAATCCCATCATTTTGTTAACATCCTTTTCATTGGGATCGTCGGCTAAAAGAATATAAGTATAATCAGAAAAGTCGGCCTTCAGTTTTGCATAGCTCTTATCTTTTTTGCATGTACCAACAATGTAACCTTCTACATACACACCGTATGAAATATTCAATGTCAAGAAATCACTTACTGAGAGAACTTTATCTTTATACTCACCATCTTGCGGTTCACCTTCGATATTAGGCTCCTCATACGGTGTCGTTCGGTCATCCAAAGAGGTATCATCTTCCCCATCATCGCCTGAAGAATCGGAGCCGTCGGAAGAATCGGAGTTATCAGAGTCATCAGAGTTATCAGAATTATCAGAATCATCAGAATCATCAGACTTATCAGAATCATCTGATTTTTCGGAATCATCTGAAGGATTGGTCGGTTCATCGTCATCCACAACCACCGTAGAGGGTTGTGACGACGCCACTTCGTCAAACTGTCCTTTCTCGCACGATAAAAAGGCGACAACCAGTGACAACAGGAAAAAGGTAGATATGATTCGTTTCATAAAGCATGTAAGGTTTTCGTAAATACAAGGGCAAAGGTACGAGAAAAAAGGAGAATAAACAAGAATAAAAGAGAAAAATCAAGAAAAAAGATAAAAAAAATAGAGGTTGGTGCAGGATGCTACCAACCTCGAGGGAAGATTTCGACAATCTCGAAATCGCTAAAAACATGCCGCAAATATAGACCTTTTAACTGAATGCTCCAAATTTTTGGGATGGAAAATCATTTTTTTAACATATTAGAAAAAAAGGAATCCACTATTTTGTCGTACCTTTGCACACTGATTAAAGTATGATTTCAATAGCTAAGAATCACTAGTATCCAGGACTAGAAAATCTATCATTCAAAACAAATACAAATCATGAAGAAAACCTTAAAACTCACGCTCTTGTGCCTGCTGATGGCTATGACGGCAAGCGCACAGAACTGGAACGACGCACTCTACAAACAGATTGAGAATAGCGTCAAGGAACCGACTTTCAAGGATGCCACTTACAACATCGCCAAGTATGGCGCATCGGTGAAGGCTACAGCTGCCAAGAACCAGAAAGCTATCAACAAAGCCATTGAGACTTGCTCCAAGAAGGGCGGTGGCAAGGTGGTTGTTCCTGCCGGTACCTTCGAGACTGGTCCTATCACCCTCAAGAGCAATGTCAACTTGGAGATTCAGAAGGATGCCAAGTTGTTGTTCTCTACCGACAAGACCCTCTTCCCCATCGTCCTGACACGTTGGGAAGGCATGGACTGTATGAACTACCAGCCCTGTATCTATGCCTATGGTGAGAAGAACGTCGCCATTACCGGTGAAGGAACTATCGATGGCAACGGTTCTAACGACACTTGGTGGAAGATGTGCGGAAAAGATCGCTTCGGCTGGACTCCAGAGCTGAAAGAGAGTCAGAAGATTGGTCGTCCGCTGTTGTTCGAGTACAGTGAAGCCGGCAAACCGTTTGAGGAGCGCAACATGAAGGATACAGGTCTGCGTCCGCAGCTCATCAACCTGTACAAGTGCGACAACGTAGCCATCAAGAACGTCACGTTGCTGCGTTCCCCGTTTTGGGTGATTCACCCGCTGATTTGCAAGAACGTGCTCGTCAAAGGCGTAAAAATATGGAACGAAGGTCCTAACGGCGACGGCTGTGACCCGGAATCTTGTGAGAACGTTATCATTGAAGACTGCGAATTCCATACTGGCGACGACTGTATCGCCATCAAGAGTGGACGTAATGCTGACGGACGCATCTGGAACCTTCCGTCGAAGAACATCATCGTACGCAACTGTACGATGGAAGACGGACATGGCGGTGTTGTTGTGGGTTCAGAAATTACCGGCGGTTGCCAGAACGTACTCGTAGAGAACTGCAAGATGGACTCTCCTCACCTTGACCGTGTGTTGCGCATCAAGACCAACACCTGCCGTGGCGGTATCATCGAAAACATCTACATGCGCAACGTCACCGTAGGACAGTGCAAGGAGAGTGTCATGCGCATCAACCTCGGCTACGAACCGAACGAACCTGCCAAGCGTGGTTTCCTCCCCACCGTACGTAATGTTTATATGAGCAATGTCACCTGTCAGAAGAGTGAGTTCGGTATCAAGCTGAACGGCCTTGACGATGCTGACAACATCTACAACATCCATGTTGACAACTGCCAGTTCAATGGTGTCACCAAGCAGGCTGTAGAGCGTACGGGCAAGAGCCACGACGTTTATTTCAACAACCTGACCGTCAACGGCAACACGATTCTTGCCGAGAAGCCCTACAAGCACTACAGCGAGTGGATGACTCACTCCGAGATGACACGTGTGCCCCATTCCTACCTGCTTGACTTCCCGAAGAACAACAATCCACGTTGGAGCTATACCAGCGGAACAGAGATGGGTGCTATGTTCGACACGTATATGGCATACAAAGACGAGAGCATCCTGAACTACCTGAAGGAGTATCCTGCGTTCATGATTGATGAGAAAGGCAATGCTAAGGGTTACGACTACAACGAGTTCAACCTCGACAACGTACGTCCCGGCAAGGTGCTCTTCGACCTCTATCAGCTCGACCCGAAGGAGAAAGACCTGAAACTCCTGAAGACGCTCTACAAGCAGTTGGAGAAACAACCACGCACCAAGGAAGGCGTATTCTGGCGCAAAGCCATCTACGCCTACCAAGTATGGCTCGACGGTATCTTCATGGGTCTGCCCTACTACACCAAGGCTGCCCCGATGATGAAGGGAAAGAAAGCCTCTAAGATTTACGACGATGCAGTTGACCAGATTGTCAAGACCGACAAGCGCACTTTCGATGCCAAGACTGGTCTGTGGAAACACGCATGGGACGAGACTCATACTCAGTTCTGGGCAAACAAGGAGACTGGACTGTCAAAGCACACATGGGCTCGCGCCATGGGTTGGTATACGATGGCTATGGTTGAGGTACTCGACAACCTGCCCGCCGACTATGCCCGCCGTCAGGAAGTCATCAACGTATTCAAAAAGGCGATGACAGCATTGGTGAAATGTCAAGACCCGAAGACTGGCGTATGGTACGACGTTCTCGATGTGAAAGATCCGAGAAACTATCTGGAGTCAACGGCTTCTTCCATGTTCGCTTACTGTCTGCTGAAAGGTTATCGTAAGGGTTACCTCGATGCCAGCTTCCGCGATGCAGGCGTAAAGGCTTACAACGGCATCCTGAAGCAGTTCATCAAAGTCAACCCCGACAAGACCATCTCCCTCACCCGCTGTTGCGAAGTGAGCGGACTGGGTCCGGGTGTCACTCCTGTTGTACTCAAGGCTGCTCCGAACGTCAAAGAAAACAAGCGCCGCGACGGTTCCTTCGAATATTACATGAGTGAACCCATCCGCGACAACGACGGCAAGGGTGTCGGTCCGTTCATCTGGGCTTCACTCGAAATGGAACAACAAGGACTGCCCATTGCTGAATAAATTAAAAGGGAGTTATAAAGGAGTTAAAAACTTCAGCCGCAAAGCGGCTAACTCCCTAAACATAAAATAAAATTTGAAACAACCAACATAACGCAAGATGAAAAAATTAGCATTCTTATTATCAACTATCCTGGCAGGAACGACGGCGTTTGCACAGTCGGAATACGACCTGAACCAGCCCTTTGGTTTCTGTACCCAGTCGTCGCGTACTACCAACACCCCCTACAACATCACGGGCGGAGGCTGTTACAGCTATCCCGTACCCGCTGAACTCGAAGCCAATACCGTGGTATTGACATCTACCGGTGCCGACATGAAAGGTACCATCCAGAATGCCATCAAGAACAACAAAGTGGTTATCCTTGACGGCTCCAAAGGCGACTTCATCGTATCGAGCAACGTGGGTGTCACCTCATCCAACAAGACTATCATCGGTATCAACAATGCCCGCATCTGCACCCAATGGCACATGACTCAAGAGATCAAAAATGCATTGGATGCCGCCGGCGTACCCAGCATGAGTACCAGCGGTGATGGCGGTACACTTCCCAATGGTCAGTATGTGTCTGAAGAGGCAGAATACAATACGCGAAAGATCATCATGCAACTTACCGGCGACAACAATGAGGGTTACCGCAATTCGGGAGTCCTTTCACTCAGCGGTTGCCAGAACATCATCATCCGCAACATTACGTTCATCGGTCCAGGCTCTGTCGATGTCGGCGGCAGCGACCTCATCTCTTCGACAAATGGTGCCAAGAACATCTGGGTGGACCACTGTGCATTCCAGGACGGCATGGACGGCAACTTCGACATCACCCAAAAAGCCGACTTCCACACCGTCAGCTGGTGTACTTTCAGCTACTCCAGCAACTCATACATGCACCAGAACACCAACCTCATCGGCAGCAGCGACAGCGAGGCTACAGGCTATCTGAACACCACCTTCGCCTTCAACTGGTGGGGAACGGGTTGCAAAGCACGTATGCCTATGGCTCGCGTGGGTAAGATTCACATGCTGAACAACTATTACAGCACGACCACCGGCGGTAACTGTATCAATCCGCGCAAGAACTCTGAATTCCTCATCGAAGGCAACTACATCGACACGGGTGTGAAGAGTTTCTATAGTCAGAGTGGTGCTACGGCAGTGACATGGAAGAACGACAACTACATTGCTTCGGGAAGCACACCTGACTCCAAAGGCGCTACCGTCACGGTTCCTTATGCCTACACCGTTGTTGCAGCTGCCAATGTCAAGGATGCCGTAAAGACCTATGCCGGTGCCACCCTGAAGTTCGAGGGCGGAGACACACCAGTTGACCCACCATCAGGAACAGCAGGCAGCATCGTATGGGCATTTGATACAGGTGCTGACGGTCAGGCAGCCAATGTTCAGGCAAGTATCACCGAGGGTATTCAGGCAACCAGCGTAACCTTAGGTTCCGACCTGGCGTACGACGGCAAGCAGACAGCTCTGGGAGAAACGAAGATTCAAGACCGTACGACCAACTTCCCGTCAACAGCAGCTTCAGATGCCAATGCCATCACCTTTAAGGTTGACATGGCTGACGGCTATCAGTTCCTTGCCACCGATGTATCGGTGACAGCAACACGCTTGGGAACCGATGCCGGAAAGATTGATATCAGCTGGACGGATGCTGGCGGTACGACCGCACTCTGCCGTGAGGAGACACCGAGCAGAGACAACGGTTCACCCAATGTCACCACTTATCCGTTTGACCTGCAAGGCAAAGCCGTAGCAACAGAAACCAGTTGCAGCCTCATCATCAACATGTACGGCGTTACTACAGGATACAAGAAAGACTCAGGCGGCAATCCTACAACAGAAATCAACTACAAGGATTATGGTTTCAAGGATATCGTCATCAGTGGATATCTCATCAATACGACAACTGGCATTGCTACACCTGTCACCCTCGCTCCTGTCACCAGTACAGAGTATTACAACCTGGCTGGTCAGCGCATCTATGGCAACGTGCAAGGTCTCGTCATAGAGCGTCAACGCACTGCCGACGGACGCGTCACGACCAAGAAGGTTATCAAGCGATAAAAAAAAAATTCCCGTGATGGGAATTTCCACCTTATTATATATATAAGGGACTCACACTAGATGGGGGTACGCGCTTTTCGCGCGTACCCTTTTTGCTTTTTCTTCATTTTTATAGAAATTAACCTACGAACTATTTGTTTTATCGGAAACAATGTGTATCTTTGCAGTTAAATTATTAATAACCATAAAACTTTAAGACCATGAACAAATTTTTACGCTATTCATTTTTAAGTTTAATGCTCATCTTCTGCGGGAGTGTCTTCGCAGACGAAGCAACCTTTAACTTCACCACCCCTGACGGACTGAAAGCAATGGGTGTTGCAGAAGCCAATATCCCTACAGTAGAAGCTTCCGCAAGTGCTGGTGTAGCCTTTGAGACTAACGGGCCGTTCACCGTAAACGGTGTGACCATCACTTCTACAGACGGCGGCACTAATTCTTCGCGCATCTGGTCACCCAAAGGCAACACTGGAACCAGCTACGACTTCCGTGTCTATGGTTCAAAAACCAACGCAGGAACCATTACCTTTACCGCTCCCACAGGCAAGGAAATTTCTAAGATTGAACTGACAACTGGTACATGGAATGAACCTACACCTAATGTGGGCAGTATCGCATCCAAGACTTGGAGTGGCGTTGCCAATTCCGTTACCTTTACTCAGGAAGGTCAATGTCAGTACAAGACCGTTACCGTCACTTTTGCTGATGCCGGTTCTGTTACTTCCAAGAAGGATGCCGGTTTGTCTTTCTCAGAAGAGACTGTCAACGTTGTTGTCGGCGAACCGTTCACTGCTCCTACCTTGTCCAAGGCTACAACTGCTGATGTCACCTACTCTTCAACCAATACGAAAGTTGCTGTCGTGGACGAAGCATTGGGTACTGTTGAAATCGTAGGTGCCGGCACAGCTAAGATTCGTGCTACAACAGAAGAAAATGACGAGTACTATGCCGGACAGGCAGAATACCAGATTATTGCCACAGAACCTGTTCAGACTGATGTTACCCTTCCCTACGAAGACCTGACCGGCGGTCAAGGCTCATTTACCATCGATAATGTAACATTGTCAGAAGGACTCACCTATGTTTGGAAATGGGATAGCAGCAATAAATACATGAAAGCATCAGCTTATGTTAGTGGCAACAAAGCCAGTGAAAGCCACCTGGTTTCTCCGACCATCGACCTCGGCACAGCTACCGCCCCGACACTGTACTTCTCACAGTGCATCAACAAGTACTTCGGCACCTATGCCGACGAAGCAAAGCTTCGCATTGTGGTTGACGGTTCAAATGTTGACATCCCTCTGACAGCCCCGACCATCGAATCAGGCAACTGGTCTAAGTGGGCTGACGAAGAAATAGACCTCACCGCCTATGCAGGTAAGAAAATTCAGGTGAAATTCGTCTATATTTCTACTACTGACGCTGCCGGTACATGGGAAATCAAGAACTTCAAGGTGGAAGACAAGGCGGCTTCAGGTCTGAACACTATCGAGGCATCTCCGCTGAATGTCAATGCTCCGATGTATAACCTTGCTGGTCAGCGCGTCAGCAAGTCTTACAAAGGCATCGTCATCCAGAACGGCAAGAAGATGATCAAGAAATAAGAAACAAACAACCCTCCCCGACCCCTTCGTCAACCCTGAAGGGGTCACCCCCGCGCCCTGCCATCCCCCTCCCGGCAGGGCGCTCTTTTTTATATCTATAGCTTTCTCATCCCATGAGTAAGGCTTACCCACACTGTCACTAAGGCTTACCCACACTGTCACTAAGGCTTACTCACGGTGTCAGTAAAGCCTACTCATGGTGTCAGTAAAGCCTACTCATGGTGTCAGTAAAGCCTACTCACGGTGTCAGTAAAGCCTACTCACGGTGTCAGTAAGCTATACTCGCGGTGTCAGTAAGCTATACTCTGCATATTATAAGACTTCAGTTCTCTCAATTTCATAACTTTTTTTAATAGTCCTTTCCTTATATCTTTAGCAAGAACTTCGTACCTTTGCAAAAATAAAGACAGACCATCGTCTAAAAATCACGATGGTCCTGCCATAAAACAAACATTACACAATCATCAATAACAAACTGAAAACCAATAACTTTATATTAATAACTTAAACAAAAAATTTCATGATGAAACCATTACAAAGAATCGGACTTCTACTCCTGATGTCTGTCTTCGCACTCGCATCTTATGCCGGCGAGAACGATTTGCTTTGGGACTATACGGAGAAGAACATCCCGACCTCAGGATCCGACAACGGCCTGACGTATGCCGGTTACGTAAACGATGCCACAGGTACGAACAACGGTCTGCACGGTGTCAAGTTAAACAGTTCCGGCTATGCCTACTTCAAGAAGGCAGCAGTAGCTGGAAAGTTGTCACTGACTATCGGTAAAAGACAAGGTTCGGATGCCTACGAAGTGAATGTGTACAACTGCTCCTTCGACGGCTCTGGCAAGGGAACAAAAGGAGCCCTTATCGGTTCAGTTGGCGTAAGCGAAAGCCCGGGCACTGGCACTATTGAACTGGGTGCCGACGTCACTGGTGTTTGGATTGAACGCAAAACAGGCTCTGAAGGTGTGATTGTGAAAATTGCATTTAAAGAAACCGTTGAGCGCACCTTCGTTGACTTCTCCATGGTACTGCACAACCTCGCGACTGAGTACGACGTGTCGACATTGCCAGCAGGTGTATCCTTCTCAGGCACCTTCAACACCGATCAGCACGGCTATCGTGGTGCCTCGATTACCGTACCTGTCGATGGTACTGTAAAATTCACGATTGGCGGATGCCGATATACCAACAAAACCTTCACGGTTACCAACAGCGCAAGCCAGACCTTGGCAACACTGAGCAACCAAACCAGCAACTGCTACGACCAGGACAACACGCAGGTAGTGACCTATATCTATACAGGTGAGCCCACGACGCTGACGTTCAACAACATCCAGTACCTCCCCTACTTCAAGGCTGAAGCCACCGACGTGCAGGAAGTAACCGTCACCTACAAAGACCAGAACGGAAAAGTGCTCGGTACGAAGAAAGTATTTGAAGGCGACGCCATTGGCGAGGTGCCCTACACGGTTGCCGACCTGACCATTCCTGAAGGAGAAGCATTCCGCGGATGGACCTATACCAGCAAAATCAAGGTAAACGCTACCGATATCGTCAACGGCGATGTCAGCGTCAACGCATTGGTGACACCTATCGAAAGTGTGGCTGTAGGAACTGTTCAGACCTACGACTTCACTCAGAAGAATTTCTACCCAGAAGACCACGAAACCCTCAACGTGACGGATGGAAAGTTCAATGACACCCAGCACGGATGGATGATCAAAAACGGCGGTTCGTTCACTGTCGATGTTGCAGGCAATGCTCAGATTGTCCTTACCATCTGCAGGTATGGTAGTGCCAATGGCACATACACCGTTACCGATGCCAACAACAATGTAATCCAAGAAGGCATCCCTGCCTATGTCGAGGGTACTGATGGCTCCATCGCCACCGTCAACTACAGCGGTGAAGCAACAAAACTGACGTTCACTTTGAATGCTGAAAAAGAGGACTACATCCACAAAGTGGTTGTCTATAATGTGATTGACTTCATCAAGAAAGATGAGGCAACAGGCTACTTCATTATTCCTTCTGGCGATGGTGCTGGCCTGATCTTAGCCCTCAACCAGGCAGCTTCAGAACCCAACTCCAAGATTTTCCTGCCCAACGGCACCTACGATTTCGGCGAGACGGTACTGACAGGTATCAGCGGAACCAACGTGTCTATCATTGGTGAGAGCATGGAAGGTGTTGTTGTCAGAAATGCTCCTCCCACGACCATGGAAGGACTGGGCAAAGCCGACTTGTTCCTCAACACAGGTACGGGACTTTATATGCAAGACCTGACACTGCAGAACGGACTCGACTACTATAGTGCTGGCAGCAACGGACGTGCTCCTACGCTCCACGACAAGGGTACGCAGACCGTCAACTACAATGTACGCCACTTGTCCTATCAGGATACCTACTATTCCAACAAGACCGGCGGACTCTTCTACTTCAAGGGTGGAGAATTGCATGGAACGGTTGACTTCCTGTGCGGAGATGGAAAGGTTTACTTCGACGGAGTAAAGATCGTCAACGAAAAGCGTAGCTCAGCTACCATTTCTGCTAACTCAGAGCTATACGTCTTCAACAACTGTACCGTTGAGAATAATGCCAACTCTTATAATCTCGGACGCGCTTGGAGCAACAACCCCGTCTGCATCTACCTCAACACCACGCTGCTGGATCCCAGCAAACTCATCAGCACACGCTGGAACCTCACAGGTATTAACTGCGACTACAGCATTGCAGGCGAATACGGCACGAAGAATGCAGAAGGAACTGACATCACTCCAGAGAAGAATGAGATTACTTTCACAAAGGCAAGCACGAAGTTGAACACCATCCTGACGGCAGACCAGGCTGCCACCTATACCATCGATTATGTCTTGGGTTCTTGGGCTGCCACAGCACAAGCATGGACTGCTCAGGCTGCCGCTCCTGCTAACGGCAAGATGGAAGGTGACGTCATCTCTTGGGATGCCGTTGAAGGTGCCACCACCTATCTCATTGAGAAGGACGGTGCGTTCGTTGCACTGACCAACGAAAACAGCTTCAACACCGCTACCCTCAACAACGCTCCGTTGGCAAGACAGTCTGGTGCCATCACAGCAACAGCTACTCCCGACCCCGTCTATAGCGTTCGCGCTGCCAACAGCCGCGGTGGTTTCGGTGAGGCTGCCATCATCGCCGCATCAACAGCCATTGCCGAAGTAAATGCTGCCGGCGAGAATGTTGCCAAGACTGAATACTTCAACCTTGCCGGTGCACGCGTCAACAAGAACTTTCAGGGCGCAGCCATCCAGGTTCAGAAACTGAACAACGGACAGCATGTAGCGAAGAAGGTGATATTGAAATAATTGACAATTGATAATTGACAATTGATAATTCATAATTCACAATTGACAATTCTTTGCAAGCAAAGCGCTACGCGATTACATAATTGATAAGTAAATCGGGCGGATGTTTTTCATCTGCCCGATTTACTTTATTTTTTGATTTCTCACCTAAATATTTGCACGTTTTCAAAAATATGTGTATTTTTGCAAATTAGAAACAGTGTATAGCTAATTGAGAAACCAAATATTCACTAATCTAATTAATAATAACTATGTCGAAAAGCTTAAAGAACATTGTTCGAATGGCGCTACTTTTCGTCTTCCTGCTCATGGCAGGAAGCGCTTCAGCGCAACAGACAATTAAGGGTACTGTCGTCGATGCGACAGGTGAGCCTATCATCGGCGCTTCGGTGAAAGAACCGAAGAGTGCTAATGGTGCCATCACTGACCTTGACGGTAACTTTACCCTCAGTACTAACAGTAAGACGCTTGAAGTCTCATACGTTGGAATGAAGACCAAAACCGTCAACATTCAAGGTAAGACTACCGTGAATGTCACTCTCGAAGACGACTCTCAAGGTCTGAACGAAGTCGTGGTCATCGGTTATACCACCGTGCGCAAGCGTGACTTGACCGGTGCCGTATCTCAGGTGAGCGGTAAGCAGATTGAGGATGTCCCTGTGACCAACGTCACCGAGGCCCTGACCGGTAAGATGGCTGGTGTGAACATCACCACTCCGGAAGGTTCTCCTGAGGCTGACGTAAAGATTCGCGTGCGTGGTGGTGGTTCTCTCTCACAGGACAACTCTCCGCTCTACATCGTTGACGGCTTCGAAGTTGCTTCTATCAACGACATTGCTCCCTCTGAAATCGAGACCATCGACGTGCTGAAGGATGCTGCTTCTACCGCTATCTACGGTGCCCGCGGTGCCAACGGTGTCGTCATCGTTACGACCAAGAGCGGTAAGGAAGGTGGCGTCCAGGTTACTTTGAACGGATCTATCGGTTGGCGCAAGATGACCAAGGAAGTTAAGGTCATGGACCCCTACAACTTCGGTCTCTACCAGTATGAAATCAGTTCTGCGACACAGTTCAGTTCTACAAAATCCAACTATGGTTCTTGGGCTGACCTCGACCTTTTGAAAGGACAGGAAGGTACCAATTATCAGAAGGAGGTATTCGGAAGAACTGGTGTTCAGCACACTTACGATGTCAGCGTCAGCGGTGGTTCCAAGGATCTGAAATTCAATGTGACCTATGCTCACAACGACCAGAAAGCCATCATGCTAGGTTCTGACTACAAACGTGACAACGTCAGTGCCAAGTTGAATGCAAAAATCAACAAGTGGTTGTCTCTCGACTTCAAGGCTGCTTTGGCTAACGAGAAACTGAACGGTCTCGGTTCTGGTGCCGACACCAACGAGTCTAATGCTGCCAACTCTATCGTTGCACACACCGTTCGCTTCCAACCGATTATGGGTACTGGCGAAGAGGACGAAGACGAAGAGAATGCTTCTTCTACCCGTGTGAACCCGTTGGAGCGTATCCTCGGTACCTACAAGCAGAAGCGCACCTTCTCACAGACCTACAACGGAGGTTTGACATGGAAGCCGTTCAAGGGCTGGACCTTCAAGACCAAGTTGCAGTATCAGTGGAAGAACATCGACACCGATCAGGTTTGGCTGGGCAAGGCCGCTACCAGTTCCAAGTATGGCGATGCAGGTAGTCCTCAGGCAGTATTGAGCTATGATGACCGTAGAACCATCAGCAACACCAACACCATCCAGTATGACAACAAGAAACTCTTCGGCGGTCGCGACCGCATGACCATCATCCTCGGTCATGAGTGGAAGAGCACCAAGCAGACTCAGCGCGAGAGCGTTTCTACCAAGTTCGACAACACTGCAACTGTTGCCTATATCCTTTCCCACATGTCTGCAGCAGATAACGTAAAGCCGAACTACTCTTACATCTATCCTGACAACACCCTGCTCTCCTACTTCGGACAGGTATTGTACACCATCAACGACAAATACCTCTTTAACTTGACCCTCCGTACCGACGGTTCCAGCTTGTTCGGCGAAGGTCACAAGTGGGGCTGGTTCCCAGCAGCACAGTTTGCATGGCGTATGAACGAGGAAGCCTTCCTGAAGGACGTGAAGTGGATTTCCAACTTGAAGCTGCGTCTCTCTTACGGTACCGCAGGTAACAACCGTATTCCTTCTGGTATCCTCGCCGTACTGTACAAGATGTCTGGCAACACCGGTACACACGTTTACTTCGACGAGAAAGAGACTCCACATGTTGAAACAGTGAAGTACATTCAGAACAACAACCTGAAGTGGGAGACCACCGTTACACGTAACTTCGGTATCGACTACGGTTTCTGGAGAGGACGCGTCAACGGTAGCTTGGACCTCTACTGGAACACCACGAAAAACCTGCTGATGCTGGCACGTGCACAGAGCAACGCGGGTAGAACTTATCAGTACCAGAACTTCGGTCAGACCTCTAACAAGGGTATTGAGTTCTCTACCAATATCGTAGCTGTTGAAACGAAGAACTTCACCTTAAATGCCAACTTCAACATTGCTTGGAACAGCAATAAGATTGACAAGCTGACCACCGACGACCCATGGCAGAGCAGTAGCTTCGCAGGTTCTACCTTCGGTGAGTACAACGACTACTACCTGACTGAAGGTGGTGCCCTCGGTGAGGTTTGGGGTTATAAGATGAATGGTTACTACAAGCCCGCTACTTGGGATGCAGAAGGAAACTTCACCGGTCAGGCAGGCGACCTCCGCCTCGTAGGTACTGTATGGTATCCTGTTGATGCCAACGGAAACGCAATTACCAATCCTGACAACTATCCTAACAAGAGCTACACCAAGACTGGTAGTGCACTCTATCCAGGTGGACCGAAATTCGAGGTCGACGAAAACGGTAATCCTTACAAGCAGAAGTTAGGCAACACGATTCCTTCTGTTACTGGTGGTTTCGGTATCGACGGACAGTGGCGCACCAAGTTTGGTACGTTCGACTACAACGTCTTCTGCAACTACTCTCTCGGCAACAAGATCCTGAATGGAACCAAGGCTGCCAATGCCTTCTATTCAGGTTCTGCAGCTAACTGGAACCTTGTATCCGACTTCAATGTTGACAACCGCTTCTCATGGATTGACCCGACTACAGGTCTGAACCTCGGTCGTCCAAGCGAGCAGGTTGCCGGCTCTGACTATTTCTCTGATGAAAAGGCTATCATGAACCGCCTGGCTGAACTCAACAATGGCAAGGGTATGTACAACCCCGCTGCTGCCAGCACCATGCCGATTACAGACTATGCACTGGAGAAGGCTTCATTCCTGCGTCTGCAGAGCGTTACCATTGGTTATAGCCTGCCGAAACTTTGGGTGAAAAAGGCATATCTTGAATCTCTCCGTATTTACTTCACCGCCCACAACCTGGCAACATGGACCAACTATGGTGGCTACGACCCCGAAGTTGACGTCAGCAAGAACCCCATGTGCCCGGGCATCGACTATGCAGCTTATCCAAAGAGCCGCTCATACGTGATGGGTGTTAACGTAACATTCTAACCCGAAAAAATTATCAAAATGAAAAATAAGATATTAAAAACCATGTTCCTCGGCTGCGGGGTCTTAGCTCTGACAGCTTGTAGCGACTTCCTTTCACCGGAATCAGATTCTCTGACTGAAGACGTGAAGGTATTTGAAAATCCTGCCTCTACAGCTTTGGCTGTCAATGGTCTCTATGCCGACCTCTGTGGTGAGGCATATACTCAGCTGATGACCATCCATCAAGGTTCGGGTACGGATGTTGAATTGATCGACGGTATCGGTGCAACGGCAACAGCTGCCAGCGAGCGCGGTGCCATGAACTACAATGCCACTGCCGGCGGTTGGGCTAAATTAGGAACGCTGTGGGAGAATCTCTACGGAACCATCCTGGATTGCAACCGCGTCATTGACGGTGTCAATGCCAGCAAGACTTTCACAGAAGGATCGGAAGCCGACAAGCAGCTGATGGGTAAATACCTCTCTGAGGCTTATACCATCCGTGCTATGGTCTATCTCGACCTGGTACGTGTCTTTGGTGATGTTCCTTTCATGAAAGAAGCCACCAAGGAAGATCTCTCCAATGCCAATGTCGGCAAGACCGACCGTGACGTCATCCTCGACCAGATGATTGCAGACCTGGAATGGGTAGTAGAAAAGAACTATCTGCCTTGGGCTAATCAGGTAACCAGCGAGCATATCAACATGGGCTATGCTGAGGCTTTGCTTGCCAACATCTATATGACTCGTGCCGGATATGCTATCCGCGAAGCAGGTGGTCAGGCTGAAGGTCAGCCCTACAGTGTTGAAGCAAAATTGGCTGCCGGCTATGTCAAGGCTGACTACTCTGATGATGTTTATCAGACCCTTCGTCCTTCTGATGAAGACTGCAAGACCTATTACACCAAGGCTAAAGAACACCTGAAGAAGGTCATCGACAGTGGTATCCACAAGATGAACCCGTCATTTGTAAACGAATGGTATAATGTGAATCAGTTGAAACTCGATCAGACCTACAATGAGAACATGTTCGAGATAGCCATGGGCTTCGGAAATGCCGGTGAGTTGGGCTACACTGTTGGTGTGCGTCTGAACGACAGCAAGAAGAAGATGAACAAAATTACTGACTTTGGATTTACCAACTCATCTGGTAAGCTGAAGACAACCGCCGTTCAGCTCTATTCCTACGCAGCAGGCGACCAGCGTCGCGACATCACCTGTGTCAACTACGAGATTGTTGACATCGACCGCTCCGTAACAATTCCTGGCGGAACATGGACAACAGCTGAAACCTTCCTGAGCAACAAGCCATTCGGCCTCTACATTGGTAAGTGGGACGTTCGCAAGATGTCTGACCAGTGGAGAAACCAGAACCTCACCGCTACTGCGAAGTTTGGTTATGGTATCAACCCCATCCGCATGCGCTATCCGCAAGTTCTGCTTTGGTATGCTGAGTGTTTGAACGAACTCAACGGTGGCCCGACAGAAGAGGCTAAGGAGTGCGTCAAGAAAGTACATGCACGCGCCTACTATGGTGACGAGAGCAATAGCGAGTTGGACGATTTCTTGGAGTATGTCGACGGTATCAGCACCAAGGAAGATTTCCTGAACCTGATCTGCGAAGAGAACAAGTTGGAGTTCTGCGGTGAAGGCTTCCGCAAGTGGGACCTCATCCGTTGGAACAAGCTGCACCAGATGATTTGGAAGGCTAAGCAAACTTATCTCAAGTGGCAGAATGCCGGATACTTCCCAGAGAAGATTTACTGGAAATATACGGATGACACTGAGAAGAAAGTGGACGACGCTTCTATCACATGGTATGGTCAGAGTGGTTCATGGAATGGCTTCTACGGAATCTCTACGGCTTCCAAGGTTACGGAAATCGACAATGACTGGCTCGAGGTCAACGGTTATCGCTCACCGAAGGGTGTCGTATATCCAGGTCAGGGTGCCGACGGTAAGGGTCTCAATGCCTGCAGCTATAACAAGGGTGCGTTCGGACAAACTCCTTCCTCACTCGCTGTTGACCTGCCGTCGATCTGCGGTGGTCTTGTAGGAACCCAGATGCCGACAGCTTCAGCTAAATGCACAGACCAGGGCGTAACAGTCAAGAACCGTTACCTCATGCCTATCTATACCAACGTGCTCAATTCTTCTAATGGGCGTCTGTATAATTCTTATGGATACTAATTCTTTATAATAGAACAACAATGAAAAAGATTAATCAATATATCATTGCGGCAGCCATCCCCCTTCTGGGGATGCTGGCTGCCTGTACTGACGGAAACGACTGGACAGTAGATTCTTCTGCTGCCCGCCAGCGCACTCCGGACGGACTTGCGGCGGAAGTTGATGAAACGACCTTGGAGATAGATCTCAAATGGAACAAGGCTGCTGGTGCTATCGGCTATGAAGTCCAAATCAGTGAATCTCCCCTCTCAGAAGGATTTGACGACACTGAAGGAATCCCTACTTTCTATACTTCTGAAAGTCCGCTGACCATCGAACGCGATAACGGTCTCATTGAAATCAAAGAGAACACCACTTATTATGTTCGCGTACGCGCACTCTCTGAAACGAAGAAACCCAGTAAGTGGATTACCGACGATATCACCAGCGGTAAATTCAAGGTTAATACTCCTCCTTTGCTGTGGATTGACGATACAGGTGTAGGTGAGACCACACTGACCATGAAGTGGCACGAAATCAAGTATGCTACTCCTTCTGTCATCATCAATGAGAACACAGGTGAACTCTACGATTTGGGCGAGGAGGAAAAGGAAGCTATGACCTACACTGCTACAGGTCTGAATGATGGTGAAGAATACACTTTCATCCTTCTTGACGAAGAAGGCAACCAGATTGGCAAAGCTATTAAGTCAACAGAAAAAGCGCCGAACATGGAACTTGCTCGTGAGATTATGAACTTGAGCGGATTCGTATCAGGCGGAACTGCTGTCTTGACAGATGAACAGTTTGGCGACTTCGTGGTTACCATGAACGACCAGGCATCCAAGTACAAGGGTGAGAACAAGGACATCCGTATGATTAGTCCGACGAATGTTGTCGGTGAAAAGATTACCCACTATCGTTTCAACACGAACACCAAGGAAATGGCAACTCCAAGCCATTGGGATGTTGAAAAGGGTGATTACACGAAGAACTACATCAAACTGAGTGTTCCTGCAAAGGGCCGTCTCTACATCTATGCATACACAGGTACTGCTGGACGTACTATGAATGTCGGCTATCGAGTTAACAATGATGGACAAATCTCAGAGACTGTAGTTTGGGACGGCGAATTGGACAGCAACTTGAAGGACAATGCTAAAGAAGGTGAAGCTGTCAACTATATCAAGGTTTATGCCGATCAGCCAGGCGACTACTTCATCAACTGTCCTGTTGGTGCTATCTACATCTACGGATTCATCTTCGTTCCCGATGAGTAAAGCCTAAGTATCAAAAGAATCACAATCTCTATATGTCTGAAGGAGTGCCGATTGGCACTCCTTCTTTCTATATCCACTACCCGTTTTGGGATCCGGAAAAAACAAACGAAGTAGTAATTTGTAGCGAAACATTTGTTTTTCGCCAAAATCTTTGTACATTTGTAGCGGATTATCATCATTCCATCAGCTATTAATTACATATTATAAATATGAAGCATTTATCAAAACTGATTTATCTGTTCTCTGCCCTGCTCTTTGTAGCCTGCGGCGGAGGTGACGACAGTGGAAGTGGAGGCGGCTCCACAGGTACATTACCCGTAAAGACCAAGTCACGCACTTTGGCATTCCCCGGAGCTGACGGTGCTGCCAGCACGATTACGGGCGGTGCCGAAGGTAGTGTGTATGTCGTGACAAGTCTTGAAGACGACGGCAGTGTTGGTACGCTGCGCAATGCCCTGCAAACAGGAAACCGTACCATCGTCTTTGCTGTTGGCGGTCAAATCAACCTGAAGAACAAACTGACCATCAACCAATCCAACATCACGATTGCCGGACAGACGGCTCCTGGTGGCGGTATTACCATTGCCGGTTATCCCGTATATGTTGGTCAAGAAAACAGCAAGAAACCAGACAACGTGATTATCCGTTATCTCCGTTTCCGTATGGGCGACCAGAACATCGACAACCCCAATTTTGAAGCCGACGACGGCGATGCTTTGGGAGGCAAAGACGGCAGCAACATCTTGATTGACCACTGCTCTATCTCATGGAGCACAGACGAATGTGCGTCCTTCTCACGTGTCGAGAACTTCATTCTGCAATACTGCATCATTTCAGAGAGTCTGAAGAAGTCGGCACATCCAAAGGGCAACCACGGCTATGGCGGCATCTGGGGTGGCAAGAACGCATCCTACCACCACAACCTCATTGCCTGCCACGATTCGCGTAACCCACGTTTCGACCACGGCTATGTAGCAAGAGCCTATGGCGGTCCTATCGACTATGTCAACAATGTGGTTTATGGCTGGGGTGGCAACTCTACCTATGGCGGTGAGACAGGCAATACGTACACCTTCCATATCAATATGGAAAACAACTATTACAAGCCTGCGTCTTATTCTTCACACAAAGACCGCCTGATAGAGGTTACCACCATGTGCGGCAACTGTACCAACAACGTTGCTCCTTGTGAGTGTACGCCAGCACAGCTCTACATCAGTGGCAACTATGTCAACGGCGTTGCCAACAAGGATTGGAATGGTGTTGAATGGGGAAAGAGTACTAAAGTAAATGGTATAACGTATAACGACAGCCGTACCAATGAGACTTTACTCGGTCTGTCCAAGCTCAACAGTCGCTGGACATCAGGATTGACAGCCCTCTCTTTCAAAGAGTCTGCAGCGGATGCCTTCAACAGTGTCTTGGGTTGTGCCGGTGCTTCATTGATACGCGATGCTGTTGACCTTCGTGTCATCAACAATGTCCGTAATGGTTCTGGTAGTTTGATCGACTCACAGAGCGACGTCGGCGGTTATCCCGACCTTGCTCCTGGCACGGCTCTGACCGACACCGACAAAGATGGTATGCCGGACAAATGGGAAATTGATGAGATGCAGAAACTTGGTGTTACGGGTAAAGCCGTCAGCGAGTTCAAACCCAATGCTTACAACATCACGGGCAAATACACCAATCTGGAAGTGTATATGAACGAACTGGTAATGGCAACCTTCCCCACTGGTGCCAAAGCTACGGCTACACGATAACCCCTGATCATCACTATTATAAGGCTCACCATAAAAACGGGTGAGCCTTTTTTCTTTTTCCACTCATTTCGCCAATAATTCCACCTATAATTGTGCCTTTTCTTCTTACCTTTGTAGCAAGAAAACAAAAAAAACAATTTGGCATGAACAAAAAAATGATGATGATGGGCATGATGGTGGCAGGATGCCTCAGCCTGTGTGCCCAAGACAAGACGCCTGCATTTCCTGGAGCAGAAGGTTTCGGAATGTACACAACCGGCGGTCGTGGCGGTAAGGTTTATCATGTGACGACCATTGAGGACAACGACCAACCTGGTTCTTTTCGCTATGCTCTGAATCAGAAAGGTCCGCGAACGATTGTCTTTGATGTGTCGGGAACGATCCACCTGACCTCGGAACTGAAGGTCAAGAACGGTGATGTCACCATTGCCGGACAGACAGCTCCTGGCGACGGCATCTGCGTAGCCGATCATCCGTTTGTCATCTCCTGCGACAACATCATCCTCCGCTATATGCGTTTCCGTCTGGGCAATAAGTTTATTGCTGATCATGAGGGTGACGGTCTCGGTTCTATGGACCACGACAACATTATCGTTGACCACTGTTCCGTCAGCTGGAGCATCGACGAATGTCTGTCGGTCTATGGGGGAAAGAACATCACCGTACAGTGGTGCATCGCCTCACAAAGCCTCCGCAACTCAGGCCATGCCAAGGGTGCCCACGGCTATGGCGGCAACTGGGGCGGTAGCGGTGCATCCTACCACCACAACCTGCTGGCTCACCACGACTCCCGTTGCCCGCGCTTGGGTCCGCGTGTGAGCACGCAGACCGATGAACGGGTGGATATCCGCAACAACGTGTTCTACAACTGGGGCGGCAACGGCTGTTATGGCGGTGAAGGACAGAACGTAAACATCGTCAACAACTACTACAAGCCTGGTCCAGGCACCATGAAGCGTGGTGAACGTATAGCCACACGCATTGCCCAGATTAACATAAGAACAACCCAATACACCCACCATGACACCGACCAACCCAACAAATGGGACGTGATGTGGCACCGATGGGGTAAGTATTACATCGACGGCAACGTCAATGCCAAGTATGGCGACGTGACCGACGAGAACTGGGAAGAAGGAGTTTATCCGCAGATTGACAACGAAAAGTGTGACGGTACTTTCACCAAGGAGACTAAAGACACCATCCGACTGGCACAGCCCATCCCCCATCCCACCACTACCACTCACGATGCAAAGACCGCTTATGAGCGCGTGTTGCAGTATGCTGGTGCCAGCCTGCACCGCGACTGGGTCGATGAGTTGATGGTCAGTGACACTCGCAATGGTGTGGCAAGTCATACGGGAGTCAAGAAAGACCAGAAAGGACGCAACAATATCCCTGGCATCATCGACTCACAGGAAGACAACAAACCTGCCGATGCCGGTGCTGACTGGCAGGCATGGCCTGTTCTGAAGAGTGAACCTGCACCGAAAGATTCTGACGGTGACGGCATGCCAGATGCTTGGGAGAAAGCCAACGGACTGAATCCCAACGATGCTGCGGACGGGAACAAGACCGACAAAGAGGGATATACCCATTTGGAGCGCTACCTGAACTCCATCGTTGCCGACATCACGACCAAACAAAATCAATAAAAGATGAAGAAAATCCTATTATTCACGGCTTGCTTTGTCGGCTGTATTGTCGCTCATGCACAGACGCAGGTACCGGCTTTCCCTGGTGCTGAAGGTTTCGGACGCTTTGCCACAGGTGGACGTACAGGAACAGTCTATCACGTGACCACCCTTGAAGACAATAGTCAACAAGGCTCCTTCCGCTATGCGTGCGAACGGAGTGGTTTCCGGACCGTCGTCTTCGACGTTTCCGGCACTATCCATCTGAAGAGGGAACTTGCCATCAAAGGCGACATCACCATTGCCGGACAGACTGCTCCCGGCGACGGCATCTGCGTAGCCGACTATCCCGTTACGCTGAATGGCAACAACGTCATCATCCGTTATATGCGTTTCCGCCTGGGCAACAAATATGTTGCCAACCATGAAGGCGACGGCTTCGGTTCGATGGACCACAACAACATCATCATCGACCATTGTTCTGTCAGCTGGAGCATTGACGAATGTCTGTCGGTCTATGGCGGACAAAACCTTACCGTGCAATGGTGCATCGCCTCACAGAGTCTGAAGAATGCGGGACACAGCAAGGGAGCCCACGGCTACGGTGGCAACTGGGGCGGTTACAAAGCCTCGTACCACCACAACCTCGTTGCCCACAACGAAAGCCGAACCCCACGCTTGGGTCCGCGTCCTGGTACACAGCAACATGAACACATGGACATGCGCAACAATGTCATCTACAACTGGGCTGGCGAAGGGTGCTACGGTGGAGAAGGCATGAACGTGAACATGGTGAACAACTACTACAAGCCAGGTCCGGCAACAATGGCGAAAGTCAGCAGTCTCCAGAGCGACCTCATCGGTAAGCGTATTGCCAAAATCGGCATACGAACCACAGCCTATACCAAACACGGCACATCGAGCCCTAACGAATGGGATGTCATGTGGCACAAATGGGGAACTTTCTATGTCGATGGCAACTACAACAGCCAGTATAACGACGTGACAGCCGACAACTGGACATACGGCATCTACAACCAAATCAGCAACGATGCCAGCGTCGATTATACCTTTACTGACCAAGTGAAACAAGACATGAGACTCAGTCAGCCCCTGAATTACGAAACAGTGACAACGCATAGTGCACAGACTGCCTACGAGCGCGTACTTGCCTACGCTGGTGCCAGCCTTCACCGCGATGCCTTAGACAACATCATGGTAACCGACACCCGCAATGGTACGGCAACCATGACGGGAAACGGCAACCTCAGTGGTATCATCAATACACAAGATGATGCTGTTTCCTATATCACTGGCACCGACAGTCCATGGCCTACTCTCGTCGGTCAGCCCATGCTGACCGACACTGACGGCGACGGCATGCCTGACACATGGGAAGACAGTCATGGATTGAACAAGAACAATGCTGCCGACGGCAAGACCATCACCTCCAGCGGCTACACCCATCTGGAGATCTATCTGAACGCACTGGTGGAAGATATCACTACGGCACAAAATGCTGACGGTATCGTGATGAGCGGACAAGACATCTTCGTGACGAGTGGCATTGAAAGCCTCACCCTCACCCCCACCCCCTCTCCAAAGGGAGATGGGAATAGTTTCTATTCACTCACAGGTCAGAAAGTGGATAGAAATTATAAAGGTTTGATGATCCAGAATGGTAGAAAAGTTGTCATCAAGTAGGAAAAATGATGATTTTTCTGATTTTTCCACCTTTATCCACAAAAAAGCCACCCCTTTTGAGGTGGCTTTTTCTTATCTTTGCAACATAAAACGTAAACAAAATTACAAAAACATTACTGTTATGAAGAAAAGAACTTTATCCCTATTGGTTACCTGGATGCTTATCGGCACGATGGCAACAGCACAAGACATTGAGAAGTATCCGTGGTTAGACCGGAGCAAGACGTTCCGTGAACGTGCCACTTTGTTGGTAAAAGAACTGACGTTGGAAGAGAAAGCCGGTCAGTTCGGCTCTGTGGTAACCGATCAGGTGAAGCGTGGCGACGACATCATCCTGCCTCACTACCAATATTGGAACGAAGCCATTCACGGCTATGCACGCATGGGTAATGCCACCTCGTTCCCTGAATCGAAAGGCATGTCTGCCACATGGGACCCTGAGCTGGTTTATCAATGTGCCGACGTCATCTCTACCGAGGCTCGCGCGTACCATATATACAAAACTAACCAGCGCAACTCGTTGGTCAAGGGTTGGAAGATCGGACTGAACGTCTGGTCCCCGACAATCAATATGGCTCGCGATCCACGTTGGGGACGTGAAGAAGAGAACTACGGTGAAGACCCGTTCCTCTGCGGAATGCTGGCTACTCAGTTTGTGAAGGGTATCCAGGGTGAACAAGATGCAACCAATCCTTATTATAAGATTGTGGCATGTGCCAAGCACTTTGCTGCCAACAATTACGAGCAGGGACGTCACTCTACCACTTCGTTCGTATCAGAGAAGAACATGCGCGAATACTATCTGCCTGCCTTCGAGATGTGTGTGCGCAATGCAAACGTACAATCGGTGATGTCGGCTTATAATGCTATTTCCAACGACATCAACGAGAAAAATGCGGCTGGTGTTGGAGCCAAAGACGGTAAGGGCGGTCTGCCTTGTTCTGGTAACAAGATGCTGCTCACCGATATCCTGCGCAAAGAGTGGGGCTTCGGCGGTTATGTCACCAGCGACTGTGCTGCCGTTTCTGATGTGTATCGTGCTACCAAGCACCTCTATTTCGGTAGTTATACCGCTGGAACGATTGCTACGGGAGCCGAGGAATGGAAAGATCCCTACCAGAATGCTACCGATGCAGAGAAGATGATGGAAGCTCGTGCTACGGCATTGTGTCTGAATGCGGGTTTGAATTCCAACTGTGAACAATATTCGAGTTCTGCCGTCCTACAGCGCGCACTGCGCAATGCGTTGTCAAACGAATACAAACAGGCTGATGAACTGGGCTATGTCAACCTCACGGAGGAAACTGTTGACAATGCACTCATTGAATTGCTAACCACCCGTTTCGCCTTGGGTGAGTTTGACGAGGACTATGTGAATATCCCTTGGAACAATGTATCGGAAAGTGATATCGAGAAAACAGAGCACCAAGCGCTGGCTCTGAAAGCTGCCCAAGAATCAATGACGCTGATGAAGAACGAGGACAATCTGCTACCGATTCCTACTACTGCAAAGGTAGCTCTCATTGGTCCCTATGCCAACTCCATCATGCTGGGTGACTATAGCGGTACGCCGACCTATACCACAACCCCGTTCCAAGCTTTCTCGAAGAAGATGAACTTTGAATTGGCTGATGTCAAAATGGCAAACTCCCTAAATGCCGTTCCTTTCTCCGAGGCTGTTGTGTCAAAGCGTGGTGCCAGCAACAACGACAAGGGTGCCGGCAACTTGGAGAATACCGCTCCTGGCGATATCTTCCTGTATAAAGATGTAAACTTCGGAAACCTCGGATGTACCAAGTTTGAGATGTCGTGTGGTGCCAAGAGCAGCGGTTTAGGTACTGTGAGCTTTATCGTTGACGACAAAGACAATGAACCATTCCTGACGGTCAGCAACGAAGATACCGGCAACTGGACGAAGTGGACGACCATTACTGCTGATTTCAATGAAGCGACTCAAGCTCTCTTGAAAGGTTCTCACGACCTTTATGTGAAGTTTGGCGGTACTAACAGCTATGTAGGCAACTACCAGTATTTCCACTTCTCGAATCCCGATGAGGAACTGATTCCTGCTATTGAGACGCAAGGTCCGCTCTATATGGTACAAACCAGCGCAAGCGTCAACGAAAAGGCTACCGATGCGATGATTCAGCGTGCCGTAGCCGTTGCGCAGAAGGCTGACTACGTCATTTTCCTCGGCGGTACCGACTACAGCAAACCCGACACACACGAGACGGGTACTGAGGGACACGACCGTTGGGTGATTACCCTGCCAGGCAATCAGGCTGACGTCATCAACGCCCTACACGATGCCAATCCGAATACCATCGTAGTATTGGAAAGTGGTTCGTCACTCGACCTGACAGCCATCAAAAACGTTCCTGCCATCCTTGAAGCATGGTACGGCGGACAGGCTCAGGGACAGGCTATCTGTGATGCTGTTTTCGGTGACATCAACCCTTCTGGTCACCTGACTTCCACCTGGTATGCCGATGTCAACGAACTGCCGCAGGCTTCTGAGTCGCAACTGGGTAAGAACGGTTCCAACGGCTTGATGGAGTACAACATCGACGACTGGGGCTACACCTATATGTATTACGGCAAGGCTACGAAGAAAACCCAGAAGGGCACACCGCAGTTCCCCTTCGGTCACGGACTCAGTTATACCACTTTCGAATATACCAGCGCTTCAGCAACGAAGCCGACCAATGAAACCGACGGACAGGTAACAGTGACCATCAAAAACACGGGAGACCGTAAGGGTGCCGACGTCATTCAGGTATATGCCGACTTCAACGACGACAACAACTTCGGCACGCTGAACAAACGACTGGTTGGCTTCCAGCGCGTAGAGCTGGAACCCGGCGAAACGAAGACTGTCAACATCCCATTGAGCTATCGTTCGCTGTCCTATTACGACGAAAACCGTCATCAGTATCTCGTTGATGGCCAGCAGATTACCTTGCAGGTTTCAACCTCTTCTGCAGACAGCGACATCCAAAAGACAGTCAATATCACGCCTGCAGCAGGCGTTGCCGGTGAAACGTATGTATCAACACATATCGACGAGATACCTGTTGTCACTCCTCGCCAGTTGTTGAAGACGGACCATATCTACACTGTCATGGGTGCCTATGTTGGTCCTGCCAGCTGCTTCGACCGTCTGCCAAAGGGTATCTATGTACTGAATGGTGTAAAGTACATCAAAAAATAAAAGTGTATTCTGCTTAAGCAAAAGAGTCGCATCCATCATGCGACTCTTTTTTGCTTAGCAATGCTCTCACTGCTGTTATATTGCTACGCCATATCGAGGCGCGACTCGGCATTGCTTAAGCAAGCTTAGCAATGCTCTCGCTGCTGTTATATTGCTACGCCATATCGAGGCGCGACTCGGCATTGCTTAAGCAAGCTTAGCAATGCTCTCGCTGCTGTCGATATTCAGACGGGGTCATGCCCGTTTCCTTCTTGAAGCACTTGCTGAAGTATTTCGGGTCGGAGAAGCCAACAGAATAGGCTATCTCAGAGAAGGAACTCTTACTCTTTACAACCAACTGTTCGGCACGCTGGATGCGCAGATGGCGCACAAAGTCAACTGGAGTCATGCCGACAACGCTCTTCACCTTACCGTAGAAGACTGAACGTCCAAGGTTGACGGCATCAGCCAAATCCTCTATGCGCAAGTCAGCATCTCCGATATGCTCTTCCAGATAAGCCATCAACCGCTCCATCATCTCTTTGTCGGCATCGACAATCTGCGGCGCATCCAACCGATAGTGTTGAGCGTCGGGAGTTGAAGGAGACCCACCCCTGTTCTGGGAGTTAGAGGTAAGGTCGATGGTGGAGGTCTCAGCATCGTGCCATTCCAGTCGTTCCAGATAGGTCTGTTGCAGCAGTCTTCGTCCGGCGATGATGTTCTCTACACGCTGTTTCAGGTAGGTTGCACTGAAGGGCTTCGTGATATAATCGTCGATACCTTCGCGTAAACCTTGCAAACGGTCTTCCATCGATGCCTTTGCCGACAGTACGATAATCGGAATATGGCAGATGTCCTTGTTCTGTTTGATACAGTGTACCATCGTCAGACCGTCCATCACGGGCATCATCACATCGGTAATGATGAAGTCGGGCATCTCCTGTTCTGCCTTCTCCAAGCCTTCCTGTCCGTTGGCAGCCTGCAGCACCCTATAGTTTTCACGCAAAATAGAGACAAGGAACGCCCGCAGGTCGTCGTTGTCTTCGACAATGAGGAGAGTCTGGTCATTTGGTGAATTTGTTGTCTCGTCGTTTGGTAAATTCGTTGTTTGGTCGTTTGGGGGTATTGGGGTATTGACGGAATCCTTTGCCTCATCGCTCACCAGCTCCCCCGCTACTGATGTATCACTGATATACACCTCTTTCTCACGGCTGTATGTCAGCATGCGATTGACCAATGCCAGCATGCGCTGGGAGTTGCGCTCCACCATTTCCAGAAGTTTACGGCTCCCCTCCCCCAGTTTTTCTTTGTCCAACACTTCCGCCACCGGCCCGCCTATGAGCGTCAGCGGTGTGCGCAGTTTATGGCTGACATCGGTAAAGAAACGGGTCTTCATGTCACTCAGTTCACGTTCCATCTTGTTGCGCGTATGTAACTGCCAGATGTAGATGCAAACATAGACAATGCCTGCGAAAATCAGCAGATAGAGCAGCTTCGCCCACCAGGTTTCCCAGAATGTCGGCGCAGAGTCAATCTCCAGCACGGCTATATTGTCTATCCACACGCCGTCGCTGTTGGTACTCTTCACCAATAACCGCAAATGTCCGTTCGGCAAGTGGTTGAAGGATGCACTGTGTGCACTACCCACAAAGTTCCAATCCTCGTCTTCTCCCTCTATCTTATAGGCATACTGAACCTTTTCGTTGTCCGTATAGTCGAGTGCCGAGAAGAAAATCGTCAGGTTACGCTGATCGGAAGCCACCTGCAGTCTGTCTGCATTCAGAATAGGCACCACCTTCTCCTCGCCCTGGAACTGTACGCCCGTGAAGACTATCTGCGGATGGAAATCACTCTTCTTCATGGCTGCAGGCTGCAACGTCATGGCACCGCCCATGGCTGCCAATACCAGATTACCCGTCTGTTCGTTCCTCACCGGCTGAGCCTCGGAAAACTTCAAACGGTCACCCAACTCATGCGGTCCGAACGATTCCACCTTCCCCGTCTGACGGTTATAGCGGTCAATGCTGTTTTCGCGGATTACCCACACCAAACCATTACCGTCTTCCAGCAACGACTGCGGCAATCCCTCTATATCATTCAGTTGTGCTATCGCCCTCATGTGCAGGTTGTCTTGCAGCAACGGACTGGTAATCATCTGCACACCTCCGCCTTGCGTAACCACCATCATGGAGTCGTCTTTCAGGCGCAACACCTGCAACACATCGTTCGTTATCAGCGATTCCTGGTTTCCTTGCACATGTCGCGTCCGATAACACTGCACCGGCTTACCCTCCTTGCAGTCGTCGCGCATCGTTAGCAGTCCATCGTTTGTTGACAGCAACATCACGCCATGACGGTCGTGAGTGATGCGGCGCACTTTCAGGCATTCTTCTTTCGGGTAACCTTTCATGCCGTTCATCGGATGCAGGAACTTCACCTTCCCGTCTTCCGCCGGCAGGAGGATATTCGGTCCGCCACCGTATGTGGCAATCCACAACCTTCCGTGGCTGTCTTCATCGAACCCATATATATCATCGCTGCTGAGTGCCCACAATTCATCCATATGTGTATAATGGGTCACCCTGCCTTCGGCAGTCCTGCAAAACAGTCCCTCGCCTCTTGTACCTATCCACAGGTTTCCATTCCGGTCTTCATGGATGCAGTAGATGCGGTTGGAGAACTTCACAGGCGATGACTGTATGGCACCATTGGGAGCAAGATAGCCGGAAATTTGCTGCGCCTTGTCCACGACAGCCACTTCGCCGGTGTACATACCAATCCATGTATTCCCCTTGCTGTCGATGCAAACGGAGCGGGCTTCCTGATTCGGAACAACCAGCGTAAAGGCATAGCGCCGGTACATGAAGTTAAGCAACGTCAGTGCACGCGTACCTGTAAACCACAGGTTTCCTTGCTGGTCAGACATGTATTTCGTGATGATAGGCAGGTCGGTATTGCTCCTTCCCGTTTCCAGAGCATAGGCATCCACCGCCCCAGGCGTTTGCAGAATATAGGGAACGAGCCGTTTCGCCGTCTCGTCATAGTAACAGAAAGTTCCACCGGTGGGAATCAGCCACACTGTACCGTAGCTATCCTGATGGAAGACAGGCACCTCACTCTTCGTCTCCAACAGCGGACTGACCGATACCGATGGTAAAGGCAGCTGCGACCAGTCGCGCGTATCGACAACAGTCACGCCGTCCTGCTTCGTAAACACCCACAGGCGTTGGCTCCGGTCAGGGAAAACCGACAATGCCTCTGCCCCGCCTACAGAAAGCAGGCGCAGCGAACCGGGCTGTCGTACATCAAACAGCAGCAGGCCACCATCGGTAGCTGCCACAGCACTGTTGCCGTCGAGCTTCACCAAGTCATTAATCCGGGTGACCTCCGCAGGTGTGCTTACCGTCTTTTCCTTGCTCCAACCCTCACACCATAGTCCCATCTGCCCCGTCGGAGCTGCCAGCAATATGGTTTTCCCCAACTGCAGCATATAGTCGTAAACCACCTGCGTATGGAAGTCCTTGCCCAGAAGCGTTGCACCTTGTTCCGTGAATATCCACTCGCGCCCATCATCATCGAGCAGTACCTTGTGGATATGCTTGCCCCTGAAGGCCTTACCGTCGGCAGCATAGACCGTGATGCCGCCACCTGTTTTCACCAGACTGTCATCGATACAGAAGTTATAGATACCCTCATCGCGGCATACCACCCACGACCGTCCGTTCGCCAGCGTGAAAATCGTACGTACGCGAACCTCCTCACCACATATCTCCTTCAGCTGCTCACCCACATCCACATACTGGCAGGCATGGGTATCGAACAGATAAAGGTGCCGGTCATACGACGTACACCACAAGTCGTTCTGTGAATTGGGTTTCACTAACAGAATGCGGTTGGAGGTCAGCTGGTCGGCATCACTGTTACCATCTCGAAAGGTCATGAAGTTATAGCCGTCGTAACAGCTCATACCGTTCCATGTCGCAAACCACATCAGGTCGTCGCTGGTCTGTCCGAATCCGGAAATGGTATTGGCTGCCAATCCGTCGCGAATGGTAAACGTATGCACACGACAGGCTGGCTGCGCCTGGGTGATGCCTGCCCAAAGCAGTAAGAGGAATAACGTGAAAAGGCTTTTCTTCATGATTGCAGGGAATAGGTTTCTTTTCTTGATAATATGATTTCGCCCTTAGTGGGCGTAAGTCCCGCTGAATCCATTTTCAGTGAATGCAGCCGAATCCTATGCAAAAGTAATAAAAGAAGAGCAATACTCCAACAATAGCAGGAAAAAAAAGTCCTCCTCCCCCATTAATGGGGGAGGAGGACCAAACTTAACTACAAAAACAAAACTAATCTTCTGTGTCTTCCCATGCTTCCCACACCGAATAGTGGCGTGCCAATGCCTGGTCAGTACCTTCTCCGTCGTCTATGACAGGAGTCAGGTCTGTGGTTCCTTCAACACCAGAAATCACTTGCATGATTCCTTCAGTGTTGACTGGTACATACTCGGTATAAGGCTTGATATATTTTTTTCTTTTCATTACACTTTATTTTTCATTACTTCATGACGACCTTACGTCCATTAATAATCGCGATGCCTTTATAGTGCTTGCCGACTCGCTGTCCGGCGAGGTTGTACATCGAATCATCATTACTCATTGTCCATTGACCATTGTCAATTATCAATTGTCCATTGTCCATTGACGAAATGCCCGTAGTGGTGGCATCTCCATACACGAAGCCAATTATCTTGGCACCCTGTGACAGGGTTTTGGGCAGATAAGCCTTGTTGGCACCCAGCGTTGAGGGGGTATAGGGTTTAAAGCCAACATTGCCTTTGGCATCGACCACAGCCAGTGTATAGATGCCGTCTCCACAGAGGTCGCTGACAGCTGTTGTCACCAGTGTGCCTCCCAGTTTGTTGTCGATGGCTGCAGGTGAGTCGGCAGCCTCCAGGAAGTAGGTTCCTGCTATGGCGTTGAAGATGAAGCCTTCTGCTGCCGGCACTTCCGTCAGCGCGGTAAGGGTCATGGTGGCTTTCGCGTCGGCTGTAGTCACATCGCTGACATAGTATGCCTTCGTGCCTTCAGGAATTTTCACCGCTGCGTCGAAACAGCCTGTTGACCAGCCCACGGATGAGGTAGTAATTTTAGCCGCCGGATTATTGACGGTCACGATGACTGTTGATGTCGAACCGAGTCCTCCGTACAGATTAGCCGAACGCAAGGTATAGACTCCGGCTTCGGTTGTTTCATACGACGTAGTCGTTACGTCCGCCAGGTATTCACCATCCTTGAAGATGACGTAGCAGCGGGCATCATCGACAGCAGTCCATGTCAGTGTATAGGTTCCTGCATCATACGTAGCTGTAAAGTTTGCTGGAGCAGCAACGACTGCTGTCTCTTCCGTAGGCAGCCATGAGTCAGTACCGCCCAGCACATTCTCTACGGTGAACTTGGCAGCCTCGGCAGCCGTGAGTACGGGAGTGTAATGGTTGGTGGAGGTAGGAGAATTGCCACGCACGCTCAAGTCGAGGGCGTTGCCGTTCTTATCCATCGAGTTGTACTCATAGAAGTGGGTGGGCAGTGTACCCATGCTTTTCCATCCGTTGTCTGAAGGCAGCACCTCCATCTTGGTGTTCAGGAAGTAGGTACGTGGTTCGTTCTGCCAGGGACGTCCCAAATCCCAGTCTTTGTCAACGACAGCTGTTGCCCCCTCCACAGCCTTGATGGTACAGCCTTGGAAGACGTAGCCCCACTTGGTGTCGGCGGTGGTGTTGGGAGCAACAATGACATTGTGTGCCCGGTTAAGGAGTATGAGGTCGCACTGGTTGAAGAAGATGTTTCCTCCGCCGCAGATGAAGTCCACCGTGCCGTAGATGTCGCAGTTTTCCAAGTAGGTGCGCTGTCCGGTGACGTAGGTATCCTGACATGCCTGCATGGCAACATTCTTCAGAACAGCTTTGTTGCCGCCGGTCACAGCCACGCTGACGCCCTTGTTTGCATTGGGGTAGTCGTAGTTGTTGCGGATGGTCATATCCTGTACGTAGATACCGGTACCGTTGCCGAGGTTCAGCGTTGAGGATGTAATGCCGTCGGTAGTGCCCTCGATAACGACACCTTCCTTGCTCTCACCGATGAGCGATACGTTATACACGTTGTTCCAGTTGTCAATCTTCAACGACACATTATACTGATAAGATCCTTCCAATGTGCCGTAGGTGTAGTTGCCGTTCTTCAGGAAGACGGTCTTGCGGGTGGCACTGGCTGTTCTGTTGGAAGTCTTCAGCGCTTCCAATGCAGCATCCAGTTCCGAGGCATTGCTCACCACATAGTCGTAGGCAGCCTTGCTGACGGCAGGTTTGGCACTGGTATTGACTGCCACCTCAATGGCAGCGGCATTCTTATTGCCATAGTTGTCGGTTACAGCATTTGCGGCAATGGTCATCGTGTAGTTGGTGCTGTAGGCGAGGTTCCATATCGGGAACACGAGCACAGCCGAACCACCCTCTGCCGTCACCGTAGTATTGTTGATGGTGGCAACGACATCACCCGGAATCTCACGGTCGAAAGTCAGCGTCACCACGGCGTGGTTGTTCACCACGTTCACTACTTCGGCAGTCTTCTGGGGTGCCGTACCTGGATTTTGCTTCACTACGACGAGCTGAATCCATGCCATGGGCTGTCCGCTCTTCTGCTGGGTCAGCACGATGTCCGCACCAGGGGTATGTCCGTCAATGTTCACGATGATGTCGTGCTTGGCACCTTCAGACTCGTGGTAGTACTTGTTGTCAACGGGGATGTAGGCAGTAGCACCCGTGCTGGTCACGGCTGTCAGCCGCGCATTGTTGCCGCTGTAGTTGTTCGAACAGTCCTTCATAATCAGCTGCTTCACCACCACATCGGCAGGCAGGCTGAGCGTATAGCTGTTGCCGTTCATCTTGAAGTACTCGTTATATCCGTCAAGACTGGTAGTAGAGAGCGTGTAGATGCCGTTGGTCCATGTGTTGTTCTCGCGTGTACCCTCATTGTTCTTGATGTTGACGCTCTGCTCACTGCCCGTAGGCGTGTACACGTGTACATTATTCAATACGAGAGTATAGTCGCGCTCGATGTCTGTATTCTCGATGGCAGCATGGATGGTGTAGGTGTATGTGCTGCCGCTGACCGTGGGAGTGCCCACCGTGGCATTGGCACCGTCAATCTGAACTGCAGCCACCGTCGGTGCGGTGGTATAGCATCCGCCGTAGGTAGCGGTGTAGGTAGTGCTGCTGCTGTTGATGTCGCCGAGCACGTCAACACTGGTGCCGTCGATGGTGACATCCGTCAGCGACATCTCGCCGATGCGGAAGATATTGAAGGTATAGGTGGTCTGCGTTGAATAAGCACCTGCAGAAGGAGTAAGGACCAGGGTGACTGCGGTAGTCGTCCCCCTTTCCGGCGTTGCTATAGTGAATGTACCGTCTCCATTATCGATAACAGCTACTGCCTGATTATTTCCGTCAACAGCTGTTGCTGCAACTGTTCCGTATTGCGGCGAAACTGAGAATGTAGTAGTAGCATCGTAAGTAACGGGCAGCTGGCAGTACCAGTCGCTGCTTGCACCTTCACTTACCGTCTGTCCGGTAATGGCAACGTCATTGATTTTGGCAAAGGTTTCAGACAGCCAAGTAAAGGTTGGTGCTTTGTAATTGCAAATCCAACTGCTTTGGTTGCTGGTGAAGGTGTATTTAATGGTCTTATTCTCACCTTTGGTAATAAAGCCTTCGAGCGTGATGTCTGTAGAGGTATATGCCTGGTTTCCTGATTCTATAGCATAGTTCATATTAACCTCTTCCGTGTTAGTATCATCGTCTGTAACAACAATATTCATGGTTCCGCCATTATAACGGGCAATATCCAGAGTCATCTTGTAAACACCATCCTTTGCACTGATGAAAGGATAGCTTGCCCAGACACCATCTTTGATGTAACCGACATTGGTATTGCTGTTTTCTGTTTGGCAACCATTATGGGTTCCGTTTGCCAGTGTCAGCGTACCGGGAATACAGTCTTTGTCACAATCATCAAGGGTATATATGGCTAAATCACCCCAGTTGCCGGCATAGCTTGAAGCCTCTGTCACTTGGAACTTCAATTCATAGGTACCTGCGGGCAGCTGGGAAATCAGGAAATACCGTTTTGTAGATAGCGACCAGTTACCCGTGTTGACAACATCAACGCTCTTTGTCAACACGACATCGCTTGTCGATGTATTGGTTACCGTAACCTGCATCTTGGCTTCATACTTGCTACCCGTTTTAAAGGTCATCACATAGTCCTGCTGTGTGCTGTTGCTGATGGTAAAGGTTGCAACGGTGCTCGCACTCGTCGAGCCGATGTTGGCTCCGCTGTTCTCCACGCTGGCATTAGACAACGCGGCATCATTCCAGTCGATGTACGTTCCGGCTGTTGTCGGAATCGTCACCGTTCCGGCAGCACACACACCGCTTCCAAACAGGAAGACGATTACTGCCGTCAGTAGTTTAATAGTTTTACTTTTCATTTTGTTGATGTGTTAATTGGTTTTTATTCTTTTTCCGACGGCAAAAGTATGGAGATTCCAGCAGGCAAAGGTAGAGATTATAGTAGAAGAGGTGGAAAGCACCGAAGCCAAGGGGGGGAATTTCTCACGGAAAAGGTGGAAATCTTTATAGAATAAAGCAGTTCAAGTTTCGCTTGTCGCTCAACTTACGGATGGAAAAGAACACAGCTATAGCATAAATCAACATGCCGCACCCTCACGGGCACGGCATATCTAATCAATAACTCAAACCAAATTCTAATGTCTTTTCACACAAATCATAAGAAAAGACATCATTCATTACTACTCTTACTTTTCAATTTAATAATACCTAACTTATTTAATACCTATTAAAGACTTGTCTTATTCTTCTTCATCATCGCCCCATGCTGTCCAGGCATTGTAATGTCGGGCACCTACTTCGTCGTACTCGCCGGAGTTGTCGATGTTGCTGCTGATGCCTCCTTCTACTACGTTTCCTTGCCAGTCTGTAGTGCCCGTATAACTGGCGGAATGCAGGACGGCAGCGATACGCAACGGCGTCTGTTCTGTATATGGGGTGATATATGGTTTCCTGAAAACGGGCTGTTGTGTGATGCTATTTCTTTCCATGATGATTTCCTTACTTAACAATAAACTTTTTACCGTTCTTGATATAAATTCCACGCACAGGTTGTGCTATCCGGCGTCCCTGCAGGTCGTAGACAGTCTCCTCACCTGTTGAAGAGGGGTTGAGCGTAAGACCTTCAATGGCAGCAATGTCTGTCGACACTTCTTCCACGCCGTCTGTATCGAGAGAGAGGATATATTCTTTCGCTTCTGTGTGGTTGCTGGATTCGAAGAAGAATCTGAATCCTTTGATGTCGAGTGTCTTGCCGGCACGGTGGATACCACCGTCGGCTCCAATAAAGTAGTCGTTCAGCCGGATGCCGCCCGCCTGCTTGGTATAGGCTGCATTTAATGTAAACTGGGTACCGTCGGTGACAGTTCCTGTTGATCCGCCGTTCTTGCCCAGTTCGATGCTTGAGCCGCTGAAGGTGACACGGTTCGGTGTTCCGTCGTCAGGAATGATGAAGTTCAGGTTGCCTGTGGTGTTCGAGGGTTTGACGAAACAGGGACGTCCGGCAACAATCATCTGATAGTAGTGTTGCTTGAAATGCAGTGTCTTGTTGTTGATTTTGTCGAAGTAGATGACCTTAGTATCGTCGCCGAAGGCTGCCTTGACCTGTGTCTCGGTCATGCTGAACGGCACAACAACTGCATTCCACACACCACCTGTCAGCGTTCGGTTGCTGGTGGTGATAACGACATTATCAGTACCGTCAGGCACATTCACGGCTGTATTGTCTGTCAGCCAATAAGAAACATCGGTCTTGGTGTCGTCGAGCACAGCCTCCTTGACCGTCACCGCAGTATTGGAATTGAACTGATAGCCGAAGAGTGCCATCTTGGAACCGACGACGAACATGAAGTAGGTTTTACCGGCTTCTACGTTAAAGACATACTGGCAAGCTGCCTCCTGAATGATGGAATAGCCGTTGTTGTCGCGCTCGATAATCTTCTCGAATCCGTCCGTACCGTTCTCCCAATACTCGTCTGCGACGGCATCTCCATTCGTATAAGACGACTTTTCAACCGTCAATGCCGTATGTGAAGACTTGGAAGCGGCAGCAACGGTGTTGCCCATCTCGTCGGCAAAGTAGAGGATGCGGTTCGTATAAAGGCGGTTATCGTCTGCAGAAGCGAAGCCGTTTTGCAATACCGTAACGGTCAGTGTGCCGGCATTGGCAGGTTCAAACTTGTAGTAGGAACCTGTAATGGGCAGGTTGAAGGTATTTGAATTCGGGGTATAGTTATTGCCTTCAGGGTGACTCTCAGAACCCTCGTCCTTGGGATTTGCGCTGCCAGATGTAGCCATCTGGAAACCTGGCCAGTTGGCTACCTGGTCTGTGCCCGGCTCCGACCAGTTGTCGTCATTACCATAGGTCATCACGATACCCTCAACGTCGCTGATAGCAAGACCGCTCGAAGGACGGTCACTGACCATATAGGTGTCTTCGCCATAGGCATAATAGCCGATGATGTTAACCGGATTGGTACCGGAATAGATATAGTAGGTCTTCCCTGTTTCCATATTGAAGGAGATGGTCTGTTGTCCATGACGGTTTGAACTGGTCTTGGTTGTAATACCCTCTGCAAACTTGTCGATAGGTGTACCCGTTTCGTCAGTTACCCAGACGGTGCCTGCCTCTGTTCTTTCTTGTATATCGAGGAACACCATGATGTTCTTGTCTTGCTTAGCCGTGAACTTATAGTAGGTGCCAATGGTGGGCAGTGAGCCGGAATCGGCATAGTCGCCTGTCGTGCTGTTCAACGGCAGAGACAATCCCTCAGCCCGATAGGCGGCACCATTGTAAGTCTTGCTCATTTCTGCTGCAGAATAGGTATCGTAACCCATCTGGAAGGTCAGGATGCCGGTGTCGTTGATGGTGTATTCCGAAGCGGTTGCATCAGTCGGGATGGCAAACGTTTCTGTATCGCGGGTAAACGTATAGGAAATCAGTCCGATTTGAGCACCCGACAGGAAGAAGTAATAATCCTTGCCGGCTTCCATGTGGAACGTCATCGTCTCTACATGGTCTGCAGATTCTGTCGACGGAAGATTATAGTAGTGATAATCCACACCATTAATTGTTCTTTTACTTGCAGAAAGAGTCGTCAACGTAGAGAAGGTCGTCATCACATCTGCTATCGTGCCGCCATCGTCCGACAACACCCACAACCATCTATTGCTACCGGTATTGTAGTACGTCTGAACGGCAATGGTGCCAGAGGTGGTTGCACGGAACTTATAGTAGGTGCCTTGTGTGGGAAGGTTGGCATCGTCTCCAAAATTTTTATTACTATCGTCAAGCGGCCGTCCGTCGTGGATTGCATAATTACACACCGTTACACCGCCATCTTCCAGATTTGCCACGCTCCATCCTGTTCCTGTGCCGTCGCCTAACGTCAACGTCGTCGAAGTGGTTGCCAGACTGCCACTTGTCAGATCTGTTGCATCGGAAATAGTCAGTGTTTCGGATTGGGGCGTGAATGCATAAGAAACCAGTCCGATTTCTGTTCCCGACAGGAAGAAGTAGTAATCCTTGCCGGGTTCCATGCTGAACGTCATCGTCTCAGCATGGTCGGCAGACGACGTCGATGGGAGTTTATACAAGGTGTGGCCCTGTTTGGTACTTGTTGAAGGAGTCAACGTAGAGAAGGTTGTCGGTACATCAGATATGGTTCCGTTGTCTTCTGACAATACCCACAGCCAGTTTTCGTTAGCGGTTTTATAGACAGTTTGCACGGCAATGGTGCCGGCTACGGTTGTGCGGAACTTATAGAAGGTTCCTTGCGCAGGCAGATTGCCGGAGTTTTCAAACCTGCCACCAGAACCGGAATTGATACCGTCGAGAGGTTCGGCAGTACATATATAATAAGGTGTAGGCGTGGAGCCGTCTTTAAAGCTTGCTACTTTCCAGCCCGTGCCGTTGCCTAACGTCATGGTTACATGGGATGTGTTGGTTGAATACGTCGCTACGCGAGAGAAATCCGATGGTACAGTGTAGCGTTCTGTTGTCTCTTGTGCGCTTACCCCTCCGGGTATGATGCACATAAAAAGGATGTAAATCCTGAAAAATAACTTCTTGTTCATTAGTAAATCAATGTTTTAGTTAGACCTTAATTCCGCAACACTATAGTTTAACATTATTTATAAGTGCCTGAGCAACAAAAAGTTGCCCAGGATTTTGCCATGTCAGAATTTTCACTTACCTTAGTGTTGCGAAAAGAAGACAAGCAAAACTCTAATATGACATG
>JAFRYZ010000021.1 GCA_017442825.1 Prevotella sp.
CATTAAAGAACCAGGTCTTTCAGATGATAAGAAGAATGATATGGAATTGTTCTTTGATGAAATCATGTTCTTGACCAAGTTCTATGGCTGCAATATCTTCGAAAAGAGAAAGAATGCTTTTGTAGAGATGGGCTTTCATGAATATTATTACGTGGAAGTTAAGAAAAGAGGAATCAAGGCTACACTCCAATATTTTCCCCATTCGAAAAGGTTTTCTTTGCTTGAGGGTAGCCTGATTTCAGCTATTGAGACCAGTTGCTCAAAAAGTGCAAAGAAGGTTAGGGCCTTATTACTCAAAGATAATGAATTCTGTAAACGTGAAGGTAATCTCTATAAGGTCATTCACAGTACAAACATTCCAGTGGAGAGCGGACTTCCTTCGTTACCTGCAGAAGTAATCACAGGAACATCAATGCAAGGACCTACAGCGTTGAAGACAAAGGAAGGAAGGACTTTTGTAGAAATGCATCCAAAAGAATAACCGAATTACAATCTTTGCTTTTGGCGAAGATGGGGCAATAGAAACAATAATGATATGGCAAAGATTTATATTAAACCCGAAAAGGAATTGATAAAGTATACTTGTCCGCACTGCGGCACAATTTCTCAAATGGAAAAGGACTTTCATCATTTCCAAAGTGATTGTCAAAGTTCATCTACTGGTCGTGGAATAGTTGTGCATAACCAATTGACAATTCATCGGTGTCAATGTTGTGGACGGAAAATAATTTGGATAGATAAAGATTACATTTATCCAGATATTATAGCGGAAGAGCCAAATACTGATATGCCCGATCCAGTTAAACAATTATACAATGAAGCAGGGTTTATCTACAACAAATCACCACGAGCTGCCTGCGCATTACTTCGCCTAGCAATAGATAGGCTATGTAATGAACTTGGAGAGAATGATAGAGATATAAATAAGAATATTGGAGCACTTGTAAAGAAAGGACTACCTCAATCTGTTCAGCAGGCTCTTGATGTTGTACGGGTTGTTGGTAATAAGGCTGTCCATCCTGGACAGATTGCTTTTGATGTTGATGATGTAGGGACGGCGACAATGCTGATGCGTTTACTTAATATCATTGTAGAAAGAATGATAACGGAACCGAACGAGATTAATGCATTATATCAGGGGCTACCCGAGTCCGTGAAAGAATCAATAGCGAAAAGAGATAAATAAAGATTTATGGACAAGTTAGGCAAGATGATAAGAATTACCGATTTAAGGTCGGTGTGGCCTCATGAGGCGAATGATTTCACGAAGTGGTTAGCGCAAGAGGAAAATCTTACGCTGTTGGGAGATGCGATAGATATTGAGTTGGAACTGGAGGAAAGAGAATCTTCTGTTGGCAGTTTCAATGTAGATATCTTTGCTAAAGAAGTAGGCACTAATCGTCGTGTGATTATTGAGAACCAATTGGAAGATACCAATCACGACCATCTTGGCAAACTGATTACATACGCCTCTGGCAAAGGTGCAGAAGTGATTGTCTGGGTTGTGAAGCGAGCACGTGACGAACATCGCCAGGCCATAGAATGGCTGAACCAGCATACAGATAACAATATCGGATTCTTCTTGTTAGAAATAGAATTGTGGCAGATTGGTGACTCGGCAAAGGCCCCACGCTTCAATATTGTGGAAAGACCTAATGACTGGTCCAAGACGATGAAGACGATAGAAGGACTTTCTGATACAGACTTACTAAAACTTGAATTCTGGACAGGTTTTAATGAGGTAATGAGCGACAACAATGACTTTACTCGCAATTTCCATGCCCGCAAAGCAATGCCTCAACATTGGTATGATTTGAGCATAGGCAGTTCTGCCTATCATGTGGCCTTGACTATCAACACTCAAAAGCAAAGTATTGGTGCAGATATTTATATTAATGATGATAAGGAATTGTTTGAGCGGTTCAAGATGCATAAAGATGAAATCTCCACAATGTTGAATAGTGAGGTGGAATGGCGAGAGGCAAAGAAAGCATGTCGCATATTCATCACAACTAATATCAATCCAAAGAAACAGGAATGTTGGCCAAAAGCCTACAGTTGGTTCTTGGAGAAAGCTATCATCTATAAAGAAATAGCATCGAAATTTGGCGAGTAGCAAGTAAAGAAAACGACGAATCACTGCTTCTATTTTAAAAAACTGCAAATTTTATGCAGATTTAACGGATAGAATATTGGTTTGTTGGTTTTTATCCGTATATTTGCAGCAGAAATAAAATGCATAGACTATGATACAGGAATTGAAAATAAAGAATGTGCTCTCGTTTAAGAATGAAGTGATATTTAGTTTTGTTGCCTCAAACGACCAGTTTGCGGAAGATAGTCAGGTTGTAAAGATTAACGATAGTACGCGATTACTTCGCTTTGGTGTTTTGTATGGGTATAATGCATCAGGAAAGTCAAATTTGCTCTATGCTTTTGATTTCCTTCCTCGCTTCTGGAGTTATAAGCCCGAAGGCATGGACCAGCCAACTGGGGTTGTTCCGTTCAAACTTGACGCTGTTTCGCCAAATGAGCCATCCTGCTTTGAACTGATCTTCTTTGTCGGCAATGTGAAATATTGGTATCAGTTGGAGTTGGACAGGAATCAAGTCTATTTGGAGAAACTTTCGTATTATAAAAGTGCCCAGCCCACTATGCTGTTTGAGAGAAAACTGGTGGACGGACATTCGGAGGTGGAGATTAATCCGAAAGGTGATAAAATCAGTGCTTCAGCTAAAGAGTTGATAAATGGATATTGCCTGAAGAATCTTTCTTTTTTTGTGGCTCGTAATCAGGTAAATGCAAGTCTGCCTCTTATTGATGCTGCCAAAAAATGGATGAAAGAGCAGACAATGCCTGCCGTATTCCCATCAACCTATCTTACAGATTATGCACAGCGGAAAACGGCAGGGAATAAAGACTTGACCCAGTATCTTGTGAACTTCCTGCATGAGGCAGATTTCAATATCACTAATATTTCTTCAGATATTGTGAATAGGCAAATATCAGATGAAGAAGTAAAGTTCCGAATTTCTGACGAGAGTATTCCGAAGGATGAAAGAGAACGAATCAAGAAAGAGAGAACCATCTCACTTCTCCATACCAGTTTCGAGCATACCGTTGAAAATGAAAACGGGCGAGAGGCTTACCAGATGTATAGGGGTGACGAGTCAACAGGAACTTTGCGAACATTTGGAATAGAAACGGTATTGTATGAGGCACTTGCCAACAACGCTTTTTTGCCAATTGATGAGATAGAGACCTCACAACATTCCAGATTGTTGGAAAAGATTATATTTGAATATTTGAAAACTCATTCAAGGTCTCAGCTACTTGTTACGACGCATAATGATGGACTGCTGGATTTGGTGGATGATCTCATCAGAAAAGACTCCGTGTGGTTTACTGAAAAGGACAAGGCTGGTGTAACGGATTTGTACAAGTTGACAGATTTCAGAGGATTAAACCGCTTGTCGTCAATCAGAGAGGCTTATCGTAACAAACGTTTTGGGGCAACAATGAAGTAAAATGATGGAAGAAAGAGAATTAGCAGAGGTCGTTGAACAGCAACAATATTTTGAGGCTGCGCCTGCTCCCTCTCCAGAAGAAGATGAGGGAACAAGGGACATGGGACCACTGTACCCATTCCTCATCAGTGGCGGAACCAATACTGAACGCTATTACTTTACACATATAAATGACACAACAGAATATAAGTTCAATATCAAGCCGAAGTATTTTGCTGATGAGTCAAATTACACTGAAGCATTTCCCAAAAGGATTAATGAAATATTAAATGCAAATACTAATCCAAAAATCTTTTGTGTATTCGATTGGGATACAATTTATGGAATCGATGCGAAGATTAAGAAACACGAGGATTTTGAAAAGCAGTTTCGAACAGAAATTGATAACGGAAATGTTGTGATCTGTCCAAGTATGCCAAGTATAGAGTATTGGTTCTTGCTACATTTTGAGGATAAAACAGACTTATTAAAAAATTATCGAGCTATTTCAAACATCTTAGCCCCTTACATCAAGCCTTGCTTTGCAGACCCAACAAAGAACTTGAAAAAGTTATTAAAAAAGGAAGAGTTTCTGCAAGATTCTACATGGGTAAAAAATCTTTGTTCTGATGGCAAGTTGGATGCTGCCATCGAACGGGCAGAAGATAACATCAATGCTGCAGTGGCGGCTGATGACTTGAAGAATCAGTCTTATTCGTACGTTTATAAAGCATTTAAAGAGAGATAGTGCCTATGTCACACTTTAACGAACATACGCTGGAGATGGCCATCATGGAACTGTTTGAACAACAGGGCTACAGCTACGTGAATGGCGAGACGATACACAAGGAGCAGACGGAAGTGCTGCTACGCGATGACTTGCGGATGTATCTGATGGACAGATATGCCGAGGAAGGCATTACGCCCTTGGAGGTGGAGCGAGTCATGGCGAAGTTGACGGCCAATAATGGTGCTCCACTCTACGAGCAGAACGCACAGACGTATCGACTGATGACGGAGGGCTTCGCCATCAAGCGTGAGGATGCCTCATTGCCAGACTTGTTCGTGGAAGTGATAGCCTTTAAGGATGTTGACAGGAATATTTTCAAGATTGTCAACCAACTGGAGATAAAGGGCTTGGAACGACGTATTCCTGATGGCATCGTCTATGTGAACGGTCTGCCTGTAGTGGTGCTGGAGTTCAAGAGTGCCGTGAAGGAAGACACCACCATCATGAATGCCTATACACAGTTGACGGTGCGCTATCGTAGGGATATTCCAGAGTTGTTCCGCTATAATGCCTTCGTAGTCATCAGCGATGGCGTGAATAACAAATATGGCACGCTGTTCACGCCTTACGAGTTCTTCTATGCCTGGCGCAAGGTGGAACGTACGGATAAGGCAAATGACGGCATAGACTCCCTGCATACTATGATGGCAGGATTGTTCCGACGGGAGCGACTGCTAAGTGTGATGAAAGATTTCGTATTCTTCCCTGACTCTTCGAAGAGTGAACGGAAGATTGTCTGCCGCTATCCGCAGTTCTTTGCCACCCATCGTTTATACGAAAACATCTTGGAGCACTCGCACATCAACCTGCATGGCGACGGAAAGGGAGGAACATACTTTGGTGCTACAGGCTGTGGCAAGAGCCTCACGATGCTGTTCCTAACTAGAATGCTGATGCGTAGCCGACATCTGGCAAGCCCTACCATCGTACTGATTACCGACCGCACAGATTTGGACGACCAGTTGTCAGCACAATTCGTGAATGCTAAGCAGTTTATTGGCGACGAAACGGTGGTAAACGTAGAGACACGCGAGGAACTTGGCAAGAAACTGAGAGGAAGGAAGAGCGGTGGTGTGTTTCTGACGACTATACAAAAGTTTGCACCAAGCCGAGAGGAGAGTGAACTTGTTCACTATTCCGAGGCGCAGGGCAAACTCGCCAAAGGCAAATTCAGTGAGGATATTAATTTGCTTTCTGATCGTGCCAATATCATCTGTATTTCAGATGAGGCTCATCGTTCGCAAACCAATATCGAGCAGAATGTGACCATTACTTATAAAGGCGTGAAGCGCAGTTATGGTTTTGCCAAGTATCTTCATGATTCGCTGCCCAATGCTACCTACGTGGGCTTCACGGGAACACCAATTGATGCCACGATAGATGTGTTTGGCGATGTGGTGGACAGTTACACGATGACAGAATCAGTGGCGGATGGCATCACCCGTCGTATCGTCTATGAAGGAAGAGCCGCCAAGGTATTTGCCGACCACAAACAACTGGAGGCGATAGAGGCTTATTATAAGCAATGTGCCGAACAAGGTGCCAACGAATACCAGATAGAGGAAAGCAAGAAGGCGGTGACGCAGATGAACAAGATTCTGGGCGACCCGAAGCGATTGGCTGTGGTGGCACGGGACTTCATTGAGCATTATGAGAAGCGGATTGAGGAAGGTAGTACCGTTTGCGGCAAGGCGATGTTCGTTTGCTCCAGTCGCGAAATAGCCTACGATCTCTATAAGCATATTGTTACCCTGCGTCCTGAATGGGAAGAGAAGATTGGTTCGGAGGACCAAACGCCAGTGGAGCGCATCCGATTGGTGATGACTCGAGAGAAGGACGATGATCCGAAACTACGCGAGTTGATTGGCTCAGACGAAGACCGCAAGGCACTGGATGTACTGTTTAAGAATCCAGAATCGAACTTCAAGATTGCTATCGTTGTGTCGATGTGGATTACAGGCTTCGACGTTCCTTGTCTCGACACAATGTATATTGACAAGCCTTTGCAGAAGCACACGCTGGTACAGACCATTTCGAGGGTGAACCGTGTGTATGAGGGTAAGGATAAAGGCCTGGTGGTTGACTACATTGGCATTAAGAGCAACATGAACAATGCGCTGAAGCAATATGCTGGCGGTGGTGACATGGGCGACAACGTGGAAACCATCGAGCAGAGCGTAACGATGGTAAAAGACGAGTTGGACATCCTGCGCAGAATGTTCCATACCTTCGATTACAGCAAGTTCTCGACGGGAACACCGCTGGAACAGTTGGAATGTCTGAAACATGCGGCAGAGTTCGTGCAGGCTACGGAGAAAACACAAAACCTGTTTATGGGTCATGCCAAGAAACTGAAGTCTGCCTTCAACCTCTGTTCCAACCATGAGGCCATCAGCGACAAGGATCGTGAGGACATACATTTCTTTACAGGTGTACGGTCTATCATCTACAAACTGACAAAGGGAGATACTCCTGATGCTTCACAGATGAACCGCAAGGTGAGCCGGATGATAGCAGAAGCCTTGCAGTCGGACGGAGTGGAAGAAGTGGCTCAGGTGAATGCGAACACAAAGGACTTGGACTTGCTGAGTGAGGACTACATGACGAGGCTGGAGAAACTGAAGTTGCCCAATACGAAGGTGAAACTGATGGAGAAGCTGCTTCGAACCGTCATCACTGACTTCAAGAAGGTCAATAAGATGAAGGGCGTGGACTTCACCAAGCGACTGAATGCTTTAGTGCAGCGATATAACGACCGTAGCGACAATGCCGTGTTTGCCGAAGAGGTGCTCAATGAGGTTGCCAAGCAGATGGCAGAACTGTTGAAAGAGGTAAACAAAGAGAAGAAGTCGTTCAAGGACTTGGGCATCACCTACGAGGAAAAGGCTTTCTATGATATTCTGAAAGAGATAGCTCATAAGTTTGGATTTGAATATCCCGAAGATAAACTGCTGACGTTGGCAGCTGCCGTAAAGAAGATGGTGGACGACAAATCTAAATATACCGATTGGGCCAATCGTTCCGACATCAAAGCAGAACTGCAGATGGACTTGATTCTGATATTGGCAGAGCATGGTTATCCGCCAGTTCCGCAGGACGAGGTGTTCAAGGAAATCTTCGAGCAGGCAGAGAACTTCAAGAAATATGAGCGGGAAGATGATTCTAAAGAGAATGCATCTGTGATACTTCGCAAATTGGAAAATGTTGAGGATGACCGCGATGTGCGCAATCTTATTTTTGACCGTCTGCACATGGATGCCACTATCAGCGAAGGCGAACTGCAACAGGAGGTCATCGCTAAATATGGTGAAAGATATCCTGACATGTCGCTAAACGACTGGCGGCACATCATTGAAGCATATACACCATTGGTGAGGGAATCAGTTCAGGCAATGGCCAAAGAGGTGACCATGCGCCCCGAGAACCTTGATATGGCGGCAGATGATAATACCTAAACTTTTGAAAATAAGCTTGGTGCTATCTTGTCTTTGAGAACGGATGACCAACGCTGGGTATGAGGGCGACCAACGCTTGGTACGGCGGTTACCAAGCTTTGGTATCTGGGTTACCACGTTGTGGTAACAGAACTACCAAAAAGTGGTATTGGGATTACCAAAATGCGGTAGTTCCCCCCCAAAAAAACCATTAATCCCACCAACTTTTACTTGGACTGTTTTGAGGTCATGATGTTGAGGACCATATTCAGAATTGCCAAAAATATCAGAAGAATCTGCGCCTGACCGACTTCTTTCTTCCAGTCGAATAAAATGATGTCGTGTATTTTTCTATCCTTTAATTTGCGCATATAATATAAATCGTGTAATTTTGTAAGCGGCAAAAAGCTGAAGGCATTAACTCCTAAGCGGCAAAGCTGCGATATATTATTGAAGTATAATCATTAAAATAAAGGAGACTGAAGACTATGTTGATTAAATGTAGAGAATGTGGACAAGAGATTAGCGACAAGGCGGAGATGTGTCCGCACTGTGGAACTCCGTTTGTTGTGAAGGGTGAACCTGTGGACGAGACTACGCAGATGAATGCTGCACCTAATCCGGGAAATACTCAGCAGCAACAGTACCAACAGCCACAACAGCCGTACTATCCGCCTCAGCAGAATAGTTCGGGTAACGGGTTGCTGTATCTGATTATCGGTTTGTTGGCTGCGGGTCTGATTGGATTGGGATTGTATGTCTTCCTCGGACAAAAGAGTGATACGCAGGAACAGACTGGAAAAGAGGTGGCTAAGGTGGAGACGCCGACGACAACAACGGAGACGGAGGAGAAGCCTGCTCCACAGGTGGAGAAGGTGATTGTGGCTGTGCCGGAGAAAGAACCGACGGACTATCCGCAGGGACATTTTGCGTTGGACGGCAGCATCTCCAAGTATGGTTGCCACATCGACTTAGACTTGAGTGACAACGAGGCTACGGGTTCTTATTACTATACCAAGAATGGCAGCAACCACCGACTCTACCTGACGGGTGAGGTGAACGGTCAGCATGTGGAACTGCATGAGTATAATGATGACGGAGATCAGACCGGCTATTTCAACGGTATGTTCAACGGCATTACCTATGAAGGTACGTTCATCAACTATAAGAGTCAGGTGATGGGCTTTAAGTTCTATGCGAAGTAGGCCGAAGGAGCCTCACCTCCAGCCCCTCTCCAACGGGCGAGGGGAGTAGAAAGAGTTGAGAGTCTAGAGTTGAGAGTTGAGAGTTGAGAGTTTAGAGTCGAAGGTCTAAGGCTTAGGTAAAAATATTAGAGTTGAGTGTTTGGAATCATGTAGTACATTTCCACACTCAACTCTAAACATTTTCTTCCAAAGAAGGAGGGGCGGGGAGGATTCCCTTAACCCTCAGAAAAATAAGTTTATTTCTTCTTCAAGATTTCCTTGATGTCTGCCAGCAGTTCTTCGGTGGTAGGACCTGCAGGAGCTTCTGGTGCCGGTTCTTCCTTCTTCTTGAACTTGTTGATGGCCTTGATGACGCAGAAGATGGAGAAGGCGATGATGAGGAAGTCGATGATGTTCTGAATGAACAAACCATACTTGATTTCTGCATCGCCAACCTTGGCTGCGAGTGCGGTGAAGTCAACACCGCCAGTGGCTACACCGACAACAGGCATGATGATGTCATCGACCAGTGAAGAAACAATCTTGCCGAACGCACCGCCGATGATTACACCGACAGCCATGTCCATTACGTTGCCTTTAGAGGCAAACTCCTTGAATTCTTTGATAAATCCCATAGTTGTTGTTTTTTTAATAGTTATGGTTTATTGTTAATGGTTTCTTTCTCTCAACTCTAGACTCTCAACTCTAGACTCTCATCTCTAGACTCTCAACTCTAGACTCTCATCTCTCAACTCCCTATTGTAATCTCCATTTGACAATATGAGTGATATAAACCCACTCCGACTTGTTTTATGTCATGTTTTCGGGCACTTTTATCATTTTGTGATGCAAATCTGATGCAAATATAGAAAGATTTTTATAACTTTGTGCCCGAAAACAAGAAAAAATGTAAAAAGATTGATTTTTTTATCATCTGAACATCATAACAATAGGTAAATATAAACCATTTAAAGTAAAGAGTAAAAATGACAAAAGTTGCAATTAACGGTTTTGGCCGTATCGGTCGCCTCGCTTTCCGTCAGATGTTCGAGGCTGAAGGTTATGAAGTAGTTGCTATCAACGACTTGACAAGTCCGAAGATGTTGGCACACCTGCTGAAGTATGACACCTGCCAGGGTGGTTTCGCAGGCAAGTTCGGTGAGAACAAGCACACTGTTGAGGCTGGTGAAGACTACATCGTAGTTGACGGCAAGAAGATTACTATCTATGCTGTTCCTAACGCAGCTGAACTGCCTTGGGGCAAGCTCGACGTTGACGTAGTTCTCGAGTGCACAGGTTTCTATACTTCTAAGGAGAAGGCTTCTGCCCACATCCAGGCTGGTGCCAAGAAGGTTGTTATCTCTGCTCCTGCAGGCAACGATCTGCCTACTATCGTTTACAACGTAAATCACAAGACGCTGACTCCAGCTGACACCGTTATCTCAGCTGCATCTTGCACCACCAACTGCTTGGCTCCTATGACCAAGGCCCTGAACGATTTCGCTGCTATCCAGAGCGGTATCATGACAACAGTTCACGCTTATACTGGCGACCAGATGATTCTGGACGGTCCTCAGCGCAAGGGCGACGTACAGCGTGCTCGTGCGGGTGCTCAGAACATCGTTCCTAACTCTACGGGTGCTGCAAAGGCTATCGGTTTGGTTATCCCCGAACTGAACGGTAAGTTGATTGGTGCTGCACAGCGCGTTCCGACTCCTACAGGTTCTACTACTATCCTGCACGCTGTTGTGAAGGGTGAGGTAACTGTTGAGGACATCAACGCTGCTATGAAGGCTGCTGCCAACGAAAGCTTCGGCTACACTGAGGAGAAGCTCGTTTCAAGCGACATCATCGGTATGAAGTTCGGTTCGCTGTTCGACGCTAACCAGACGATGGTCAGCAAGATTGGTGACGGCAACTCTCTCGTACAGGTTGTTGCTTGGTACGACAATGAGAACTCTTACACTTCTCAGATGGTTCGTACCATCAAGTACCTTGCTGAACTCAAATAAGCAGCGAGAGTCAATAAGCTTGCTTAATTTACCGAGTCGCGTTTTTGAATCGACGAAGTCAATTGAAATAAGCAATTATACATAAGGTATATATCAAGGCCACTCGAAGTTGTTCGGGTGGTCTTTTCTTTGCTGCTCATTGAAAAATATTTCCCTTTTCTTTTGTATAGTTATCAGTTTATTGTATCTTTGTGGGCGAAACCATACTATACTACGGCCTTATGAAAAGCGTTTTTGTTTCTTTTTTATTGTCGCTGTTTGCCGTGAACACCATAGCGCAAGAGTCTATGCGAGTGCACTACAGCGGGAAGTCTCCAGACATCACAAACTTTATCGATGCCCTGCTATCCAATGGTGAAGAGATGGGGGAGGCGCAGTCCTTGTTCAAGTCTTATTGGACCATCTACAAAAAGAAACAAGAATTGCCGCCGGCGGTGAAAATTAAAATAGACAAGCCCAACGGTTATGTCTCCTTTAACCACTATTATGCTGAAGACAGGTCGAACTTGTTTATTGAAACATGCTATTGGAACTGCGCCGACGGCAGACACAAGGTGATAGCACAGGTGATCGCTTCGAGTAGGGACGGACGTCCGCTGATGGGGCAGTATGATGGGCTCACGTTCTATTCCTACGACTCCAAGACGCGACAGATGAAGTGGACACCGACTCCTGATTTGTGTAGTGAGGAGTTCATGGAATACGGATTGACCGATGGTTCTGTGATTCGTCTGCCCCAAGTCGGTAAGGATATCACCCTCAAGCTGAAGACAGCAAAAGGGATGCGCAACTTCAAACTGAAGTGGACTGGCAGCCGATTCCTTTTCGTAAAAAACTGATAATTACTAACCTATAAACACCAAATGATTATGAAAACAAAGCAGTTGATTCTCAAAGCAATGGTGGCTACCGCCTTGTTGGTAGGCGGCACAGGAACAGCAAATGCTCAGTTTGGTAACATTCTGAACAAAGCAAAAGACAAGGTGGTAAACAATACCAAGAATTCCATTAACCGAGCTGCCGACAAAGCTGTTGACAAGGCTACTCAAAAGGCTAAGCAGAAGGCTTACAAGACTATCACCAAGAAAATTCTTGGACTAAAACAGATGCCCGAACTGCCTTGGACGATGGCAGAGACCACGTTTGTTGATCTTAACCGAGGTGAGCGTCAGGGAATGACCAATGCCTATACATGGTTGTTGAACTGTGGTGACATAAGCAACCAGGAGATGGCTACCCTGCGAGATCAGATGAAGGCACGTTATTCTGCCAACAATAAGATTCTCTTGGCAGACGAAACGGGTGGCTTGTCATCTGCCATCGGTGAAGCTGGCTACGAGATCATTAAAGAAGTGAAGGCTGAGCAGGCTCGTTACTGGGAGTTCTATGGTGCTATTAAGCACAGCATGAACATTCATGCTTACGGCATTAAGCCAAAGAACGACCATCAGACATCGGTTTCTTTAAAAAATTCCGGACTCGTTTGCGATAGAACTGGCGGCGGTTTTGGAATTGTTCTCGGAGTGAAAAATGATAAAGGCCGTTTCCTTGACCTGAATGGAAATGGTACTTACCTTGAGGATAATGATTTGGAAACTGCAAAATATTGTGCACGCAGAATGCTGAACTATGGTTTCTTGCTGGAAGGGGTAGATGGAACACAAGACAATATGGCATCGCTAGAGAATATCATCGACAACAAGGTGTTCGGTGAGTCAGGCTACGATACCGACTGGGCTTTTGAAACGAATCGTGCAGCAATGTATGCCAAACTTTTGGCTGAAGCATGTGCAAGCAATGATCCCAGCAATATAGAGCGTCAGCCCATGCCGAAAGCAGGTGCCATGAATGGTTCACTCAAGGCTGCAGCCCTCAAACTGGCAAAGGCTGAAGACAGTTCGGTGATTAATGTTGTCATCACCTCAAAATCATGGAATGTAGTACGTAATGCTTTAGGAATTCCAACTCACCGTACTGTGACGGGTTATTGGATTCGCAATTCGAAGCACGGCAAGCAAGCTGTCAGCCGTTCATGGTGTCAGGATCACATTGGTGGTGGTAGATACAGTGCGTTGCGTAATTTTGGTGTAGGAACATCAAGCCCAATATTCCTCAAGTAAGCTGTTGAATAAACTCATTACCATACTCGGACCTACCGCCAGCGGTAAGACATCGCTGGCGGTAGCTCTTGCTGGAGAATTCATCCGTAAGGGTCAACCGGCGGAGATCCTCTCCGCCGACTCGCGGCAGGTCTATCGGGGTATGGACATCGGGACGGGTAAGGATTTGGAGGAGTATAACATCCCCACCACCTCTCTCCACTCTAGACTCTCCTCTCTAGACTCTCAACTCTCCTCTCTAGACTCTCAACTCTCAACTCTAGACTCTCCTCTCTCAACTCTAGACTCTCAACAAGTAAGATATCACTTGATTGACATCTGCGAGCCGGGAACGAAGTACAATCTGTTTCAATACCAGCAGGACTTCCTCAATGCCTATGAGGATATCGTGAGCAAGGGCGCACAACCCATCCTCTGCGGCGGAACTGGACTATACATAGAGTCGGTGCTGAAAGGCTATCAGCTGTCGCCTGTTCCGCAGAATCCCGAATTGCGTCGGCAGTTGGCGGATAAGAGTCTGGACGAGCTGACGGTGATGTTGCAGGAACTGAAGCAGCAGAATGGTTCGGTGATGCACAACAAGACCGACGTTGATTCTTGTCAGCGCGCTATCCGAGCCATTGAGATAGAGGAGTATAACCTTCATACGCCGACTCCCTCGCGCCCGTTTCCAGAGATACCTTATATAATAATAGGTGTCCATATCGACAGGGATGAACGGCGAGAGAAGATTACAAAACGACTGAAGCAACGTCTTGAAGAAGGGATGGTCGATGAGGTGCGCGGACTCCTTGACAGAGGCATCCCTGCGGAAGACCTGATCTATTATGGTCTGGAATACAAGTATGTAACGGAGTATGTTATCGGCAAACTCACCTACAACGACATGTTCCGCCAGTTGGAGATTGCCATCCACCAGTTTGCCAAGCGGCAGATGACGTGGTTCCGAGGAATGGAGCGTCGAGGCTTCACCATCCATTGGATTGATGCCCTGTTGCCGATGGAAGAAAAGGTGGAGCAGATTGTTCGGATTGTTCAGAATACTCCGAATATTCGGAATACTCAGAAATAATACCAGCTATGAATAATAATACAGACAACAAGTGGGGCATACTGTATTGCCCGAAAGGTGGCATCATCAGTACGCCACAGAAACGGTGGGAGCGCATAGAGACTGCGCTTCACGACCAGCATATCGTGTATGACAAGATACAAAGTGAGAGTGTCGGCAGTGTGGAACGTCTGATTAAGATGATGATTAACAATGGATATAAGACCATTGTCATTGTTGGTGGCGACTCTGCGCTGAACGATGCCGTAAACTGTCTGATGCAGGTCGAACAGAAGGTGCGTGACGGCATCGTGCTGGGTGTCATCCCCAACGGCATGATGAACGACTTCGCCCATTTCTGGGGCTTCGACGAAGGAGAAATCGAGCAGACCATTGCCTGGTTGAAACAAGGCAGGGTGCGCAAGATAGACCTTGGCTGCATCCGTTATGTCAACAAGAAGAATGAGCGTTGCCACAGGTATTTCCTGAACTGTGTCAACGTAGGTCTGATTGCTGCCATCATGAATCTGCGCCGTCAAACCCGTCATATCTTTGGTTCGCGAACGTTGTCGTTCTTCTTCTCGTTCATCCTGTTGATTTTCCAGCGTATGGAGTATGCCATGCACATCAAAATCAACACCGACGAAATCAAACGGAAGGTGATGACGGTATGTATCGGAAATGCTGCCGGCTATGGGCAGACACCGAATGCCGTACCCTATAACGGTTTGTTGGATGTTTCGGTGGTTTATCATCCGGAGATGACACAGCTCTTTGAAGGCATCTACCTCTTCCTGAAAGGTAAGTTTCTGAACCATCGCAGCGTTCATCCGTTCCGTACGCGCGAGATTGTTTTTGAAGAAGCTGAGCATGCGTTGGTGGGCGTCGATGGCAGACTGATGAGCGGTGCGCCTGTCGGTGCTTTTAAAGTCACGGTAGAACAGGAAGTCGTCAACTTCCTGATACCTGGATAATCGTCCTAATCCTTGTAAAAGCCTAAAAAACGTCCGTTTTTTGTAAAAAAACGGGCTTTTTTTTTGTTCTCACCAATAAAGTTGCTACCTTTGTACTTACCTTATACAAAGGAAGTGACAGCCTTAAGCAAGAAGATTATTATTCTACCTTACATAGGAGAAATATTGTAAAACCTTAAATAAATATGAGTTATCTACGATTTGAAAAAGCCACGATGACCAACTTGGAGGCTTCTCTGCCGAAGGAACTCCTTCGTACGAACCGCTCAGGAGCCTATTCGTGTTCCACAATTGTAGACTGCAACACCCGCAAGTATCACGGACTGCTCGTCGTACCGGTTCCCGAACTGGACGATGACAATCATGTGCTGCTGAGTTCGCTGGATTGTACGGTCATCCAGCATGGTGCAGAATTCAATCTGGGACTCCACAAGTATCAGGGCAACAACTACAGCCCGAAAGGTCACAAGTACATTCGCGAGTTCGACTGCGACAAGGTGCCGACCACCATCTATCGTGTGGGCGGTGTCATTCTGAAAAAGGAGTTCCTCTTCCAGAATTACGAAGACCGTCTGTTGATTCGCTACACTTTGGAAGATGCGCATTCTGCCACGACATTACGGTTCCGTCCGTTCTTGGCATTCCGCAGTGTGCGCCAGTTTACGCATGAGAATTCTACCGCATCCCGTGAATATCACCTGGTGGACAATGGTATCAAGACCTGCATGTATGCCGGATATCCCGACTTGTATATGCAGTTCTCGAAGAAGAACGAGTTCATTTTCCAACCCGACTGGTACCGCGGTGTTGAGTATCCGAAAGAGCAGGAACGCGGCTATGCTTCCAACGAAGACCTGTATGTTCCTGGTTATTTTGAGATGACCATCAAGAAGGGTGAGAGCATTGTCTTTGCAGCCTCTACCTCAGAGATTAAGACTAGCAAGTTGAAGAAACTTTTTGAAGAGGAAGCCAGTCTTCGTGCTCCCCGCGACAACTTCTTCCACTGTCTGGTCAATGCTGCCCACCAGTTCCACTATCGCATCAAGGACGACCGCTATATCCTTGCCGGTTATCCATGGTTCAAGGTGCGTGCCCGCGATACGTTCATTGCTCTGCCGGGATTGACGCTCAGCATTGAAGAACAGAACTACTTCGAACTGGTGATGACCAGTGCAGAGAAAGAGCTGCGAGCTTTCATGGCAGGCAAGCCGCAAGGCAAAATCTACGAGATTGATAAACCCGATGTGCCTCTTTGGGCTATCTGGTGTATCCAACAATATGCCAAGGAAGTAGGCAAGGAGAAGTGTCTCGAGAAATACGGTAAACTGGTGCAAGACATTCTCGACTATATCATCAAGGGTAAGCATCCCAACCTTACGATTGAAGAAAATGGATTGTTGTATTCCGAAGGTCGTACCGAGGCGGTGACTTGGATGAATTCCACAGCCAACGGCCGTCCTGTCGTTCCGCGCACCGGCTTTATCGTAGAGTTCAATGCTTTGTGGTACAATGCCCTGCGGTTCGGCGCTGCATTGGCAGCCGATGCCAAGAACTCCAAACGTGCTGAAGCGTTGGAGAAACGAGCCGAACTTGCCAAAACTTCCTTTGTAGATACCTTCATGAACGAGTATGGGTATCTTTACGACTATGTCGATGGTACGATGGTTGACTGGAGTGTTCGTCCGAACATGATTTTCGCTGTTGCCTTCGACTACTCCCCACTGAACAAAGACCAGAAGAAGAGCGTGCTCGACATCTGTACCCGTGAGTTGCTGACACCGAAGGGCTTGCGTTCACTTTCACCGAAGAGTGGTGGATATAACCCCATCTATGTCGGTCCACAGACACAGCGCGACTATGCTTATCATCAGGGTACGGCATGGCCGTGGCTCGGTGGCTTCTACATGGAATCCTGCTTGAAACTCTACAAACGTACTCGCCTTAGCTTCCTGGAGCGCCAGATGGTGGGCTACGAAGATGAGATGGCTTACCATGCGTTGGGAACCATCAGTGAACTCTTCGACGGCAACCCGCCGTTCCATGGTCGCGGAGCCACTTCGTTTGCCATGAACGTTGGAGAAATCCTTCGTGCATTGGAACTGTTGGAGAAATATCAATATCAATTCTAAACTTAGGAGGACTTGCAGATGAAAGTATTAATGTTTGGATGGGAGTATCCTCCTCATGTATTCGGTGGGTTGGCAACAGCCAACTTCGGAATCTCTGAAGGTCTGAAGGCACAGGGCGACATCGACATCACGTTGTGTCTGCCGCATCCTTTCGGAGACGAGAGCCGCGAGGCTGCCAACATCATTGCGATGAATGCCGTACCTATTGCTTGGCGCGACGTTGACTATGACTATGTGAAGAACCGCGTAGGAAACATCATGGATCCTGATACCTATTTCAGGCTCCGTGACCATATCTATGCCGACTTCAACTATATGCACGTTAACGACCTCGGATGTATGGAGTTTGCCGGTGGTTATCCGTCAAACCTGCACGAGGAAATCAACAACTACTCGGTTATAGCCGGAGTCGTTGCTCGTGCTGAAAATTTTGATATTATCCATGCTCATGACTGGTTGACCTATCCCGCCGGCATCCATGCAAAGCATGTCAGCGGTAAACCACTGTGTATCCATGTGCATGCTACGGACTTCGACCGTTCGCGCGGAAAGGTGAACCCCACCGTCTATGGTATCGAGAAAGACGGTATGGACAATGCCGACTGTATCATGTGTGTATCTGAGCTGACACGTCAGACCGTCATCAACCATTATCACCAGGATCCACGAAAGTGCTTCACCGTCCATAATGCTGTCTATCCGCTGAAGGACGAGTTGCAGGCAATTCCGCGTCCCGACCATACGGGTAAGGAGAAGGTGGTGACCTTCCTCGGGCGTATCACCATGCAGAAGGGTCCCGAATATTTCGTTGAGGCTGCCAACATGGTGCTGCATCGCACCCGCAATGTGCGTTTCTGCTTTGCCGGCAGTGGCGACATGATGAATCAGATGATTTATCTTGCAGCCGAGCGTGGCATTGCCGACCGTTTCCACTTCCCTGGTTTCATGCGTGGCAAGCAGGTCTATGAGTGTCTGAAGGCTTCCGATGTCTATGTGATGCCGTCGGTAAGCGAACCATTCGGTATCTCGCCGCTCGAAGCTATGCAGTGTGGCACGCCGACCATCATTTCCAAGCAGAGTGGTTGTGCCGAAATACTGAAAAACTGTATTAAGGTGGACTATTGGGACATCCACGCCCTTGCCGACGCCATGTATTCCATCTGCCACAATGAAAGCCTTTTCCGCTACTTACAGGAAGAAGGCAAGAAGGAAGTTGACCAGATTACATGGGTTAAGGTTGGTGCATGGATTCGCGAACTCTATATGCGCACGATGGGGTGGAGTTGAAAGCCCCCCTCATTCGCCCCTCAAGGGGGGATGAACTGAAGTGATATAATAACAAAAGACCCAATGCCCTTGTATGGTCTTCCCCCCTAAAGGGGGGATAAGAGGGGGGCTTCATTATGAAAACAATTTGCTTATATTTTGAGATACATCAGATTATACATCTGAAGCGTTACCGTTTCTTCGACATTGGTACCGACCATTATTACTACGATGACTACGAGAATGAACGTAGCATCAGTGACATCGCCGAGCGTTCCTACATGCCGGCACTCAATACCCTGCAGCAGATGATTGCCGAGAACGGCAAGTACTTCAAGGTTGCCTTCTCGCTTTCTGGTGTGGGTATCGAGCAGTTGGAGATGCATGCCCCGCAGGTGCTGGAGAAGTTGCAGGAGTTGAACGAGACGGGTTGTGTCGAGTTCCTTGCCGAACCCTACAGTCACGGTCTTTCTGCCCTGGTCAACGAGGAGTGCTTTGCTGCCGACGTGAAGAAGCAGTGTCAGAAGATGAAAGAATACTTCGGACAAGAACCAAAGGTGCTACGCAACTCTTCGCTGATTTATAGCGACGATATCGGTCTGCAGGCTCAGCAGATGGGTTTCAAGGGAATGCTCACCGAAGGTGCTAAGCACGTGCTCGGATGGAAGTCGCCGCACTATGTATATAATTGTGCATTGGCACCCAACCTGAAGCTCTTGTTGCGCGATGTCAACCTCAGTGACGACATTTCTCTGCGTTTCAACAACGCCGACTGGGAAGGCTATCCGCTCTTTGCCGACACCTATGTCAACGAGATTGCCAGCCTGCCCGATGACGAGCAGATTATCAACATCTTCATGGAGTTGTCAGCATTAGGCATTGCACAGCCACTCAGCAGCAACATCCTCGATTTCCTTCATGCTATCCCTGCCTGTGCCAAGGCGAAAGGCATCACCTTCTCCACACCGACGGAGATCTGCATGAAGGTGAAGAGCGTGGGCAACCTCGACGTTCCCGACACCTTGTCGTGGGTTGACGAAGAACGCGATGTCAGCTGCTGGCTGGGTAACAGCATGCAGCACGAAGCTTTCAACAAACTCTACAGCATTGCCGATCGTGTGCGCATTGCCAACGACCCGCGCATCAACCAAGACTGGGATTATCTGCAGGCAAGTAACAACTTCCGCTTCATGACAACGAAGCCCAGTAACGTGGGTCTCGACCGCGGCATCTACAGCAGTCCTTTCGATGCCTTCACCAACTACATGAATATCCTCGGCGACTTCATGAGCCGTGTCAACAGTCTCTATCCCGAAGAGATTGACAACGAGGAACTCAATGCCCTGCTCACTACCATCAAGAACCAAGGCGATGAAATCACCATGAAGGAGAAGGAAATCATCCGCCTGCAGACCAAGATTGAGAAGATTGAGGCAGAGAGTGACAAGTTGCGTGCCAAGTTGGATAAGTCTGCCGACAAAAAGCCGGCAGCGAAGAAAGCTGCCAAGGCAAGCAAGGAATAGGATGTTTTTTTGACTGCAATATCTTATTAGTAAATACTTAAAAGCCACGTTTCTGGTAAAGAAGCGTGGCTTTTTGTATGCATGTGCATGTAATCATTTTAAGATAAGAAACTTATCTGATGACGAATTTCTTGCCGTTCCTGATATAGATACCTGCAGGTAGCTGGTTAGGAGCTACTTTCATCAACTGACCTTTGAGGTTATAGATTCGGTTGTCGGCAGGCTTCGTTTCCTGAGGGGTAATATACTCCAAGTCATCCGTGATGCCTAAGATATTGGCTTTTGCCTTTGCTATCCGGGCACTGGTAGTCGGTACCCTGAAGTAGGCACTCAGACCGCTCAACCAGTTGTTGGGTGCAGCAGAAGGTGTCACCGTCTTACCACTGCTGTTGATAATCATTTCCGTGCCGTCGGTAGCCACACCATAGTAGGTGTATGTTCCGACAAAGGCATAGCTGCCGTAGCTGATGGTGCTCGGTTGCAGGCTCGTGATATTGACACCACTGAATTTGGATTTCTCAGTGCTCTTGCCCGTTTTTATCATGTAGGGTACTCCAGCCTCTATCTCCGTTACCGGACTGAATTGCATAGTCGTACCGCTTTGTCCCGTATAGGCATAGATTTCTGTTTCGCCCCATGCGCTCTTAATCTGGTCGGCAGTGAGTGAGAACGGCAGGCAGACAGTTGTCCATGAGGTGTTGTCAAATCGCCGGAGCAGTGTTACGTCAGCCTTGCCTTTATCAATACCCAAGGTACGGGCATATTCTTTCAGTGTGACATCGCGGTTACAGGTTACGGTTCCCGTAAGGACAATGTCTGCCAGTCCCAATGGCTTGTTGTTGAGCGCATAGATGTTGAAAATCAGACTATGCTCACGGGCAGCCGTTGAAGATACCGATTTTTTGTAACTGGAATAATATCCGCTTGTGGCATTGTTTCTTTTCGGTGATTCACCTGAATAGAGTTTGGTGTCGTCCAACGTTACATCAATTTTTCCGCCGTCGGTGCCAATTTTGCAGGCATTGAAGGTGATACTCGTGGGTTGGAATGTAGTGCTCGCATTCTTGGTGGTAATATTGATGGTCAGTGCATTCTTGGTGCTGGCTGCAGTAGCTTTTGACTCTGTAGAGTTCATTTTATTGAAGTTGGCACCATTTACGATTTGCACACCTGAGCAGCTCAGTGCACTGCCGGTAGTGATGGTGGCTGTTGCCATGCCGTTTACCTCGTCTGAGCAAACCAATGTTGCATTAAGGGTACCATCATTGAACGGCAGCGTGAATGTGCCAGTCTGTTTGGAAGCATCATTTTGCTGATTCTTCACTGTATAGAGGGTGATATTCAGGCATACCTGGCTGTTGGCAGGCTTGAATGCAATGGTCTTGGTGGCAGAATTGCTGAATTTGATGTTGTGTGAAACTGTTGACCTGCTTTTTGGGAAGGTGTATGTGCCGTTTTGGGCTTGTCCGTCAACGCTGACTGAAACAACTGCATCCTTGTCGGTATAGTTGTTATATCCCTCTATCTTCATTCCTTCAATGGCAATGCCACTTGGAACGTTGATGGTGAATTCCACACCGGCAGAGTATTTCAGGGTTGAGTTGCTGCCCGTAGCCTGTGCCTTTGAGGTGGTGATTGTAAATCCGTTGTTGAAGCCCCACTTTCCGCCAGAAGTGCTCGTGTAGGTCTTCTGGTTGAGTTGATAATTGTCTGACTCGTCGGGAGTTACGGTGATAGTTGATGACTTGCCAAGTCCTCCGTTGAGGTTTGCTGCACGTATGGCATAAACACCTGCTGCGGTGGTCTTATACGATGTAGCCGTCACGTTCGTCAAGTATTTACCATCCTTGAAGATAACGTAGCAACGGGCATTGCTCATGCCAGTCCATGTTAAGGTATAGGTACCGTTATTATAGGTTGACGTGAAGTTTACAGGTGCAGCCAGTGTCACACACTCCTCTGCAGGCTGCCATGAGTCGGTGCCGCCGAGTACGTTCTTTACGGTGAACTTTGCAGCCTCAGTAGCGGTGAGTACGGGTGTGTAATGGTTGGTAGAGGTAGGAGAATTGCCACGCACGCTCAGGTCGATGGCTTTTCCGCTTGTATTCATCGAGTTGTATTCGTAGAAGTGGGTGGGCAGCGTACCCATGCTTGACCAGCCATTATCCGACGGTAGCACCTCCATCTTGGTGTTGAGGTAGTAGGCTCGCGGCTCGTTCTGCCAGGGACGCCCCAGATTCCAACCTTTATCCACTACGTTAGTAGCACCTTTTTCTGCTTTGACGGTACAGCCTTGGAAGACGTATCCCCACTTGAGGTCGCTGGCTGTGTTAGGAGCAACAATGACATTGCCTGCACGGTTAAGGAGTATGAGGTTACACGTATTGAAGAAGATGTCGCCTCCGCCGCAGATGAAGTCAACGGTGCCGTAGATGTCGCAATTCTCCAGATACGTGCGCTGACCTGTGACGTAGGTGTCTTGACAAGACTGCATGGCAACATTCTTCAATACTGCTTTGTTGCCACCGGTGACTGCCACGCTGACACCCTTGAACGAGCCGGAGTGGAAGTCGTAGTTGTTGCGGATGGTCATGTCCTGCAGATAGATACCAGTGCCGTTGCCGAGGTTCAACGTTGAGGATGTAATACCGTCGGTAGTACCTTCGATGATGACACCATCTTTGCTCTCGCCAATGAGCGATACGTTGTACACGTTGTTCCAGTTATCAATCTTCAGCGATACGTTATATTGGTATCTGCCCTCCAAGGTGCCGTAGGTGTATTTGCCGTTTCTCAGGAAGACCGTCTTGCGGGCTGCACTGGCAGATTTGTTACTCTCCTTCAGTGCTTCTAAGGCAGCATCCAGTTGTGAGGCATTTTTCACCACATAGTCGTAGGTAGCCTTGTTGACACTATTCTGGCTGGCTTCTGTATCAGTGGTATTATATTTCATGGTTCCCGTTAGTGTGCCTCCGCTGTTCTGGGCAGTGGTGATTTTTTCGACGAGGGAGTTGAGATAGTTCTCTAAGTTGGTGTAGCCGTTAGCGGCAATCTTTGGTCCGTCGCTTTTGTCGTTGGCATTCAGTCCGTTGTTCTTTTCCCAAGAGTCGGGCATGCCGTCACCGTCGCTGTCGGCAGGGGCGGATGAACTGGAGAGTGCAGGCCAGGGTGTCCATGAACTGCTTGCGTTGGCAGGCTTGTTGTCGTATGGGGTGTTGATGATGCCTAAACAGTTTTTCTTTCCCGATGTAGGTTTGGTGGCACTTCCCTCATAGTAGTCTCCGGTATAGGTAGCCTTACCGTTGCGGGTGTCACTGACCATCAGTGCGTCGAACTCGTCGCGGTGCAGCGATGCTCCAGCATAGCTCAATACTCGCTCGTAGGCTGTTGCTGCATCGTGGGTCGTGGTGGCATAGATGGAATGCGGACTGTTGAGTCGTATTTCCTGCTGCGTCTTCTCTGTCCATGTTCCGTCGCAGTTGCTGCTGTTGACCTGGTTATAGACGCCGTATGTCCAGTTGTCTTTGGTGACGTCGCTGTGTTTTGTGTTCACGTTGCCGTCAATGAAATAGCGACCCCATACGTGCAGGGTAGGGGCGTAGTCGGGATATGTTTTTACATAATCATTGGTACGTACACTTAAAGACGCTATTCGCTGCTGTTTTACTGTAGAATTTTGTAAGGTACCCGGACCAGGCTTGTAGTAGTTGTTTACCATGTTCACCTTCATGGCCTCACCGCCGTAGCAGCCATCGGAAGTCCAGTTGTAGATGACATTGTTGCGCATGTCCATCATTTCTTCATTTTGCGTGGTATAGCGCGGACCCAGTCGCGGCGTGCGGCTCTCATGGTGAGCAAGCAGGTTGTGGTGATAGGAAGCTTTCTTGCCGCCCCAGTTGCCGCCGTAGCCGTGGTTGCCCTTGCTGTGACCGCTGTGGCGCAGACTCTGTGCCACAAGGCACCACTGGACGGTAACATTCTCACAACCGCAAACAGACAGGCACTCATCGATGCTCCATGATACGGAGCAATGATCTATCATGATGTTCTTCTGGTCAAGTGCACCGAAGCCGTCCCAGCCGTCGGCACCGTTAGTAGTTACGTAGTCATTGCCCAGACGAAAGCGCATATAGCGCACGATCACGTTGTTACCGCTGATGGAAACGGGATAGTCAGCCAGACAGATGCCATCGCCGGGAGCTGTCTGTCCGGCTATGGTGGTGTTGCTTCCGATGGCAAGTGCTGACTTGAGATGGATGGTGCCCGATTTGTCGAACACAATGGTCTTAGTTCCACTCTGGCTCAAAGCCCACCGCAGAGAACCCGTGCCGGAGTCATTGAGATTAGTTACATGATAGACGGTGCCGCCGCGTCCTCCGGTTACATAACGTCCGAAACCTTCAGCACCAGGAAAAGCAGGTGTCTTTTCCGTTTGCTGAGCCGTAACTACCGTTGCTGATAGCAACAATAGGGGTAACAAAAGTTTTTTCATTTGTTTAATAAATTAAGTTAGAATGTTAGTAATAGATGATACCCACGTATCATGATTTGCTGTCGTTAATAGACAAAGCTGTTTTTAGTTCTTAGTTTTTACTCTCTTCTTTCATCAACCGGAGCAGTTTCACTATTCGTGGCATGCCTCCTTTCTTTTTTCCGACAACGAAACGATTCCGCTGTTTTGACACACCCTCATGGGGTGAGATTCCTTCCTAACCTCCCCTAAGCAGGGGAGGGGGGAGGTTAGGTTATGAAGGGTCTTCCCAGTTCTCCCAAATGGAGTACAAGTTGTTGAATCTGGCGGCACCTTCTTCTTCCGGGTCAACTTCTATGGGATCCAGGTTATTTTCGGGGTCTATAGATACGCCTTCAAGCAATTGATATGCGTTGATGCGCAGCACTTCGATGTGCGGCTTGGCATATGGTTGTTTTATTTTTTTCATCTGATAACTATCTTTTTACCGTTCATAATGTATATTCCTGAGGGCAACTGGCTGGGATTAGCCTTCATCAGCTGACCTTTGAGGTTGTAGATGCGGTTGTCGGTGAGGATGACACCGCTGTCGTTGATGCTTCGCAAGTCATCGGAGATGCCCGCGACATCAATTTTGGCGGCATTGCTATCACTTACCGGCACGACGAAATAGGCACGCATGCCGTTAAGCCAGTTGTTGGGTGCCGGGGTGGGAGCTGCCAGCATGCCGTTGGTCTTCATCATCAGTTGCGAACCGCCATACGCCATGGCATAGCGCGTGTATGTACCGGCAAAGGCATAGTCACCAATGTTGATGACCTGTGGTTGCAGAGCACTGATGTTGACACCGCTGAATTGTGGTTTTGCCACTACGTTCTGCACCTTAATTAAATAAGGTACGCCGGCTTCAATCTCTTCAACGGGGCTGAAGTGCATGGTGGTTCCGTTCTGTCCGGTATAGGCATAAATCTCTGTATTACCCCATACTGCCGAAATCTGGCTGGCAGTGAGTGAGAAGGGCAGACAGAGCGTGTTCCATGTGGTGCCTAACTGTCGGTGGAGCGTTACGTCAGCCTCGCCTGCAGTGACATCCAAGGCACGTGCCATTTCCTTCAATACCACTGTCCGGGTAGCTGAAGAGGTCAGGTCGCCTGTGATTACGATATTTCCAAGTCCCAAGGTTTTGTTGTCGAGCGCATAGATATTGAATACGAAGTTGTGCTCGGTGGCAGCCGTGGATGAAAGTGTTTGGTTGTAGCTGGAATACCAACCGCTGTTTTCATTGTTTCTGTTTGGTTCCGCGCCTGAGATGAGGCTGTTGCCGTCTAACGACAGATCAAACTTGCCGCCATCGGTGCCCACCTTGCAGGCATTGAAGGCAATGCTTGTGGGTTTGAATGTGATGGTTTCATCGTCGGTGGCAATCTGTATGGTCAGCGCATTATTGGCGTTGGCGGCACTTGCTTTTTTCTCTGTGGTACTGATATCGTTGAAATTTGCGTTGTTGACAGTTCTTCTGTTAGAACAGCCCAAAGCAGAGCCGAGGATGACAGAGGCAGTGGCTTTGCCGTTCACCTCGTCGGAATAGTTGACGGCGAAATTGGTGCTGCCGTCATAGAACGGCAGGGTGATGGCACCCGTCTGTGTTGCCGCCGCACTTTGATGGTTTTTCACTGGATAGAGGGTAATCTTCAGACACACCTGATTCACAGCAGGCTTGAAGGCGATGGTCTTGGTGGCCATGGTGCTGAAGGTAATCTCATGTTCGACGGTGGATCTGTCTTTCGGGAATGTATAGGTGCCGCTTTGCGCCTTCCCGTTGACAGAAAGCGTGAGCGTTGCATCGTTGGTATCATAGTTGTCATATCCTTCTATCTTCATACCTTCAATCGCTAAGCCGTTGGGGATGTTGATGGTATATTCCACACCAGCAGAGTATTTCAGCGTTGAGTAGTTGCCCGCAGCCTGTGTCTTTGAGGTAGTAATGCTGAAGTCGTTGCTGAACAGCCACTTTCCGTCAGCTGTTTCCTCGTATGTGGCAGCAGTCAGTTCATAGCTGTCATCTACCTCGATGTCGTTGCTCTGGTATTCCACGGTACCCATCAGTGTTCCGCCGCTGTTCTGTGCGGTGGTAATGGTTGCAACAATGGAGTTGAGATAGTTCTCTAAGTTGGTATAGCCGTTTTCAGCCTCTTGCGGACCGTCGGAAGCATCGTTGGGATTCAGTCCGTTGTTCTGTTCCCAGGTGTCGGGCATGCCGTCACCGTCGCTGTCGGCAGGGGCGGATGAACTGGAGAGCGCAGGCCAGGGTGTCCATGAACTGCTGGCGTTGGCAGGCTTGTTGTCGTATGGGGTGTTGATGATGCCCAAGCTGTTTTTCTTTCCCGCCGTAGGTTCAGTGGCACTTCCCTCGTAGTAGTCACCGGTATAAGTGGCATTGCCGTTGCGGGTATCGCTGACCATCAGTGCGTCGAACTCATCGCGGTGCAGCGAAGCTCCTGCATAGTCCAATACTCGCTCGTAAGCTGTTGCCGCATTGTGGGTAGTGGTGGCATAGAAGGTGAGCGGACTGTCAAGGTGTATATCCTGCTGCGTTTGTGCCGTCCAGGTGCCGTCGCAGTCGTCCCCGTTGAGGTTCACTTGGTTATAAACGCCGTATGTCCAGTTGTCGTTGGTCACGTCGCTGTACGATGCGTTCACATTGCCGTCGATAAAGTATCGTCCCCAAATGTGCCAGGCATCGGCGTATGCCGGATAGGTTTCGATGTATTCTGTGGTACGAATGCCAAGTCCTGCTATTCGTTTTCTTTTTACCTCATTGGAAATCTGCTGAGTGCCGGGACCGGGTTTATAGTAGTTGTTGACCATGTTGATTTTCATGGCCTCGCCGCCGTAGCAGCCGTTATTCGTCCAGTTGTAGATGACATTGTTGCGCATGTCCATCCATTCCTCCAACTGTGTGGTGGGGCGAGGACCCAGTCGCGGCGTGCGGCTCTCATGGTGAGCCAACAGGTTGTGGTGGAAGGAAGTGTTTTTACCGCCCCAGTTGCCACCGTAGCCGTGGTTACCCTTGCTGTGACCGCTATGACGCAGGCTCTGTGCCACGAGGCACCACTGGACGGTGACGTTCTCACATCCGGAGATAGACAGACACTCATCAATACTCCAGCTGACGGAGCAATGGTCTATCATCAAGTCCTTGCAGTCGAGCGAACCGAAGCCGTCCCATCCGTCGGCACCGTTGGTAGTTACGTAGTCATTGCCTAAACGGAAGCGCATATAGCGCACAATCACGTTGTTGCCGCTGATGGAAACGGGATAATCTGCCAGACAGATGCCGTCGCCGGGAGCTGTCTGTCCGGCTATGGTGGTGTTGCTCCCGATGTAAAGTGATGAACTGAGGTGGATGGTACCCGATATGTCGAACACGATGGTCTTGGTACCGCTCTGACTCAATGCCCACCGCAGTGAACCCGTACCGGAGTCGTTGAGGTTGGTGACATGATAGACTGCGCCTCCGCGTCCGCCCGTCACATAGCGTCCGAAACCTTCTGCTCCTGGGAAAGCGGGAGTTTTCTCTGTTTGTTGAGCCATGACTGCTATCGCCGGCAGCAACAACAAGAATAACATAAACCTTTTCATTGTCTGGAATACTTTAGTGAAATAAGTTAGTATTTTGTTTTAATTTGCCAGCAAAGGTATATATTAATAATGTAATGTGTAAGCGAAACGCCTTACAAATATTTCATAATGACAAAATCTCACCCCATTTTCATCAAAAAATCCACCTGCTACTTACGCTATCATAGTACTTTTGCACCGACAAATTATCTAACCTCAAATCCGCAACTAAGCTCTTCAGCGTCCTTCTTGCGTCTAAACGTCCTCTCATCACTGAATTAGCAGATAAATTGAGGCTGAAATACCCACTTCTGCCCACAATATCCCCTTGCCCCACTATGCGACTTGAGGC
>JAFRYZ010000022.1 GCA_017442825.1 Prevotella sp.
GCCTCAAGTCGCATAGTGGGGCAAGGGGATATTGTGGGCAGAAGTGGGTATTTCAGCCTCAATTTATCTGCTAATTCAGTGATGAGAGGACGTTTAGACGCAAGAAGGACGCTGAAGAGCTTAGTTGCGGATTTGAGGTTAAAAACAAAGAAAAACCAAAGAAAAAAGTGGTTTTCATCCCGAAAACCACTTTTCCTACTACAAAAACAAACCTAATTTTACAATCTACAAAAAATAATTACTCAAATATAATGTGCCTCAAGCACTTTCATGTAATAGTTGATAAAAGTTGTATATTTTGATGACTCACGTCATTTCGTTATCATATAATTACTTTTGACGGATGCAAAGGTAGGTGGAAATACATGACCAAAGGGGATAAAAAAATTTAGATTTGGTGTAAAATATTGCCAATCTGCCAAAAAGACACATAAAAAAGTGGCATAATGTTTGCTTTTATAGGGTATATGGAACAAATAAAGCATAAAACATTTGGTGGTGAGCGTCCTTTATTTGGCATAAAGGACACGGTCTTGGAAGACGTCACCATCACTGATGGAGAATCGGGCATTAAATGTTGTACCAATATCGAAGCTAAAAACTGCCGTTTTATCGGAAAATATCCATGGTGGCACGTTGACAAAAGCGTTATTTCTGGATGTTATTTCGAAGCAGGTTCTCGCTCTGCTATTTGGTACAGCAAGGATATGACCATGCGCAACTGCACCATCGATGCCCCCAAATTGTTTAGGGAGATGAAAGGACTTACCATAGAGAATGTCACCATCAATGATGCCGATGAAACTTTTTGGAACATCGACGGTCTGCACGGCAGCAATCTGACATTGCACCAAGGCACCTATCCCTTCATGTACTGCCAGAATGTCTATATAGACGGTCTGAAGTGTGACTCTCTATATGTTTTTCAATATTGTAAAAACGTGGAGATTCATCATGCTGACATCGTAACAAAGGACTCTTTCTGGGAGTGCGAGAATGTCACCATCTACGACTCTACCATTGACGGAGAGTATTTGGCATGGCATTCCAAGAATGTAAAACTGGTCAATTGTCACATTGCCGGCGAACAACCCTTATGCTATGCTGAAGGACTTGTGTTGGAAAACTGTACTTTCGACGAGAGTTGCGACCGAGCTTTCGAAGACAGTGATGTGCAAGCAACTATCAAGGGACACATCACAGAGGTGAAGAACGCCCGTTCTGGGCATATTATTGCCGATTCCATCGGAAAGATTACCTACGACAAATTCGTCAAGGAACCTAATAATTGCAAGATTGAGAGTTTAGAGTTGAGAGTTTAGAGTTTAGAGCAAGAATTGTCAATTGTGAATTATGATATACGATTTCGATAAAATCACCAACCGACGAGGTTCGGGCTGCTACAAATGGGACGAACCAGAAGAAGAGGGTGTCCTACCTATGTGGGTGGCAGACATGGACTTTCCTGCTGCTCCTGCCATACAATCAGCATTGCAACGGCGACTGGACCATGGTGTCTTCGGTTACACCATGGTTACCGACAGTTACTACGATTCTGTTGTCAACTGGTTCTACCGACGACATGGATGGCAGATAAATAAAGAGTGGATTCTTTACACCACAGGTGTTGTGCCTGCCGTTTCGTGCACCTTAAAGGCATTGATGCTCCCTGGCGAGAATGTTTTGGTACAGACACCCGTCTATAACTGTTTCTTCTCCAGTATCAAGAACAACGGTTGCAATATTGTTGAGAACGCTTTAAGGCGTCAAGGCAATTCATACGTGATCGACTGGGATGACTTCGAAAGAAAATGTGCCGACGAGAAGACTACTGTGTTCCTATTGTGCAATCCGCATAATCCCGTTGGGCGCGTATGGAAAAAGGAGGAATTGGAACGGATGAACGACATCTGTAAAAGACATGATGTTTGTGTCGTCAGTGATGAGATTCATTGTGAATTGATAATGCCTGAACATTCGTTCACGCCATTCGGTACGGTCAGCGAGGCTTGTCTGGACAACAGCATCACTCTCAACTCCCCGTCGAAAGCTTTCAATATAGCTGGTCTGCAGATTGCCAATATCGTCTGCAAGAACCCGACATGGCGCCGCCGTATTAACCGTGCCATCAACATCAATGAGGTTTGCGACGTCAATCCCTTCGGACCTGTAGCATTGCAAGCTGCCTACAACGAGAGTGAAGAGTGGTTGGACGAACTGAACCAATACATTTGGGGCAACTATCAGGTGCTGAAAACTTTTTTCAAGGAAGAACTGCCCCAAATAGGGGTGTGCGAACTTGAAGGAACCTATCTGGTATGGATTGATATCGCTGCCACAGGACTGACTTCCGACGAGGCAACAGAAAAACTGTTGAAGGAGGGGAAGGTTATGGTCAGCAGTGGCACGCTATACGGACAGCATACTGGTGAAGGCTACCTGCGCCTCAACATTGCCTGTCCTCGCCAGCAGATGCTGGAGGGGCTCATGCGGATAAGAAAAACTCTAGTCTCTTATCTCTAGTCTCTATACTCTAAACTTTAGTCTTTCCTAAACTTCTCCGCTTGTTGACGGATGAGTTCAGCATCGTCGAAATAGTTGATGCGCATAGCAGCCCGAACCTCGTCCATGGTCTGTGCTGCTACGGCGCGTGCCTCGTCGGTTCCTTTTCTCAAAATATTGAATATTTCAGGAATGTCCTTCTCGTATTCTGCACGCCTCTGACGAATGGGGTCGAGCATCTTGTTGATGACTTGATTCAGGAACTTCTTGCACTTCATGTCACCGAGACCGCCACGGGTGTAATGTGCTTTCAATTCTTCCAGGTTCTGGTATTCGGGCAAGAACTCGGCAAAGTCGTCATCGGTAGAGAAAGCATCAAGATAGGTAAAGACAGCATTTCCCTCAACATGCCCGGGATCGTTCAGGTTGACGTGGGTGGGATCGGTGTACATGGAGCGCACTTTCTGCCAAACGTCATCGGCAGAGTCGCTCAAGTAGATGCAGTTGCCAAGACTCTTACTCATTTTCTCCTTGCCATCGGTGCCGGGAAGGCGGCGTGCTGTTGCATTTTCCGGCAACATGATGTTCGGCTCCACCAACACTGGGGCATAGGTCTGATTGAAGCGACGTACCAGTTCGCGCGTCACCTCCAACATGGGTTCCTGGTCTTCACCTGCCGGCACTGTCGTAGCCTTAAACAGCGTAATGTCTGCTGCCTGACTGACGGGATAGCAGAAGAAACCCAGCGGGATATTGGCTTCGAAGTTGCGCATCTTGATTTCGGTCTTCACCGTCGGGTTGCGCTGAACGCGACTTACGGTGATGAGATTCATCAGATATGTGGTCAACTCTGCCAATTCTGGAATCTGACTTTGGATGAACAATACACACTTCTCTGGATCGAGACCTGCCGAAAGATAGTCCAAAGCCACTTCCACAATGTTCTGGCGAATCTTTTCAGGATTGTCGGCATTGTCAGTCAGTGCTTGCACGTCTGCCATAAACACAAACATGCGGTCGTAGTTACCTTCATTCTGTAACTGTACACGGCGGCGCAGCGAACCTACATAATGTCCTAAATGCAGTTTTCCCGTGGGGCGGTCGCCGGTCAATATAATCTTTCCCATTTTTTTGTTATTTCTTTTAGTCGCTTCGCTTTGTAAAAGCGATTCGCGGTTACTTTTAGTCGCTTCGCTTTGTAAAAGCGATTCGCGGTTACACAATCTTGTAATAGTCTTCTTTGCGCGGTTTCACCGTATGTGGATGGGCTGAAGCATAGCCGAGGGCGATGCTGCCGATACCGACAAGACCTTCGGGCATACCCAATTCGCGGAGGATGTCCTTACCGTCTTCGCGTTCGAACATGGCATCGACACGGTTAATCCAGCAGGAAGCCAAGCCGATACTGTGGGCTGCCAGCATCATGTTGCCCAGAATGAGACTGCCATCTCGCTCGCTGTTGCTGTTAGCTGCCGGAGCCACGACGAGGACGATAGTAGGCGCGCCGTAGTAAGGATCGCTGGTAACGCCCATGATTTCAGCATTCATCCGCATGAGGCGGTCGCGCAACTGTGGGTTCTGTACAGCAATGATAAATGGTTCCTGGGTGCCATGGCCTGTGGGAGCCCACGTTCCTGCTTCGAGAACGGTCTTCAGTTCATCGTCAGTGATCTGGTCTGCCTTAAAACGACGAATGGAACGACGTTCACGAATGGCTTTCAATACTTCGTTATCCATATATTGATTTACAATTTATTTTTCAATTTTTCTAATCGCAAGCGCTTGCATTAAAAGCCTCATCGAGTACGCGTCGGGTAGCTCCTGCGCCACTGGCGACGTAGTTGCCGGCAGCCTTACTGGCGGCATGAAGCTGCGAAGAATCAGAATCCATACAATCCATCAGCTGTCGGAAGGAGGCATCATCGGTGATTTCAAAACCTCCACCAGCAGCTATTAGCTCCTGAGCCTCCTGAAAACGCTTGTTGTTGGGACCGAAAATCACAGGAATGTTCCATACGGCAGCTTCAAGCACGTTATGGATGCCCACACCGAAACCACCGCCCACATAGGCAATGTCAGCGTAATGGTAGATGCTGGAAAGAAGCCCGAAGCAATCCACGATGAGAATGTCAGCATCGACAACATTTTCCTGGGTTGCCTGCGTATATCTGACCATCTTCCTGTCGGTGAGTGCTGCAATCTGCTTCAAATGATCCTCCCCGATGACATGTGGGGCAACTATCAGTTTCCAGTCGGTATGTTCTTTGAAATACTTCATGAAAATCTGCTCGTCAGGCAACCAACTGCTGCCAGCGACAAAGACTTTCTGCTGTGCGTCTGAACTTTGTTTCCCTACGAAAGCCTCAACAAGAGGAAGCTGTTTGGCGGCATCCTTGATTTGCAGCACACGGTCGAAGCGTGTATCGCCGGTAACCGTAGAATTCGTAATACCGATTTTCGCCAACAATTGCCTGCTCTCTTCGTTCTGTACATAGAAATGGGTGAAACACTTCAACACATGACCGTACTCTCTGCCATACCACTTGAAGAAAACCTGGTCGGGACGGAAGATACTGCTGACACTATAGGTGGGCACACCGCGATGTTTCAGGATGTGCAGGTGGTTATACCAAAACTCATATTTGATGAAGAATGCCATCACGGGGCGCACCGCACGCAAGAAACGACGGGCATTGGTGACGGTATCGACAGGCATATAGCAAATAATGTCGGCACCAGCATAGTTTTTGCGCACTTCATAACCCGAAGGGGAATAGAACGTCAGCAAAATCTTATACTCAGGATGGTCCTTACGCAACTGTTCCATCAACGGGCGCCCCTGTTCAAACTCGCCAAGGGAGGCTGCATGGAACCACACATACTGCGCCGTTGGGTCAACCTTAGCCTTGAGCACCTTCACAGCCTCACGCTCACCACGCCACATCTTCCGTACCTTTTCGTTGAAAAGGCTGGCAATCATGATGCCGAACTGGATGAGATACATGATGATGTGGTACATAGGCAATAATATTTCGGAATAACGGTATAACGGAATAACGGTATAACGGAATAACGTTTAACGGTCAATTACGTCCGAAGAACGTCAACGGCACGTTGGATGCGGTTGAGTGTTTCTTCTTTGCCGAGGAAGGCTGAGATGTCGAACATGCCTGGACCTTTTCCTTCGCCGACAAGACAGAGACGGAAGGCATTCATCACGTCACCGAGCTTGTAACCTTTCTCCTCCACCCACTTCATGACAACGGGTTCCTGACCTTCTATCGAGAAGTCGTCGATGCCTGCCAGCACCTCAGCCAACTCCGTCATCTGCTGTGGCGAATATTCCTTCCAACGCTTTTTGCGCGTCTTCTCATCATATTCCGTTGGCGGAATGAAGAAGAACGAGCACAATGGCCAGAGCTCACGCACGAAGCTCACGCGGTCTTTCATCATCCGCACCACTTCGGTGACACGCTCCATGGAAACTTCCACACCGTTGTTGGCAACGATAGGCGCAAAGAGGTCGGCTATCTCCTCGTTGCTCTTGCACAGGATATATTCATGGTTGAACCATATTCCTTTCTGATAGTCAAACTTCGCACCTGCCTTTGAACAACGGCTGATGTCGAAAGCTTGCACCAGTTCTTCCAGGGAGAACATTTCCTGTTCCGTACCTGGATTCCAGCCCAGCAAAGCAAGGAAGTTGACGACAGCCTCAGGAAAGTAACCGCTTTCGCGATAGCCGCTGCTCACCTCGCCCGATTTCGGGTCGCGCCACTCCAATGGGAATACAGGGAATCCTAGACGGTCACCGTCGCGCTTCGACAGCTTGCCTTTTCCTTCTGGCTTCAACAGCAACGGCAGATGGGCAAACCGCGGCATGGTATCTTCCCAACCGAAAGCACGATAGAGAAGCACATGCAACGGGGCACTGGGCAACCACTCTTCGCCACGGATGACATGGGTAATCTCCATCAGATGGTCATCAACGATATTAGCAAGATGGTAGGTAGGCAACTCATCGACACTCTTGTAGAGCACCTTGTCATCGAGAATGTCGGTCTTCACGCGTACTTCACCGCGAATCATGTCGTTGACCAGTACTTCCTCACCCGGATTGATTTTGAAACGGACGACAAACTGCACGCCGTCATCAATGAGGGCATCGACATCGGCCTTCGACATGGTCAGCGAGTTGCGCATCATGCCGCGCGTCTTCGCATCATACTGGAAATTCTGTATCTCCTTACGCTTTGCATCCAACTCTTCGGGAGTGTCGAAAGCAATATAGGCTTTCCCTGCATCCAAAAGTTGTTTCACATATACCTTATATATATGTCGGCGCTCACTCTGACGATAGGGACCTTTGTCACCACCGAAGCTGACACCCTCATCAAATTGAATGCCAAGCCAGCGAAACGACTCCAGAATATATTCTTCAGCACCTGGAACAAAGCGGTTGGAATCAGTGTCCTCGATACGGAACACAAGGTCGCCACCATGCTGGCGCGCAAAAAGATAATTATACAATGCCGTACGCACGCCGCCGATATGGAGCGGCCCCGTAGGACTGGGTGCAAAGCGCACCCTCACTTTACGTTCTGCCATTCGTATCTTTTACTATTTTGCTGCAAAGGTAGTGTTTTTTAACCATAAACTGTTCATGATGACGTTTATTTTTGTATTTTTGCACCATCAAGTAATGACAACGGGCAAAACAGAAACACTGGCAAACGCCCATAAACGCTACACGACATGACTCCATTCAGCCAAACCGGCAACCACTATTGGCGCAATCTTATCACCAGAATGGCACTTGTCATCGCCACGGTGTTCATCATCGTTTGGTTCCTTCCACGGTCGGAAGGCAGACTCTTCCACTACGACGAAGGAAAACCGTGGATGTATGGACAGTTGATTGCAAAATTCGACTTCCCCATCTTCAAGACAGAAGAGACTCTAAAGGCCGAACGCGACTCGATTATTAAGAATTTCCAACCTTACTTTTTCAGAAATGCCAAGGTGGAGGAACAACAAACGGCATCATTCCGCAGTAAGGTGGCCTCCAACTTCCCCGAAATCACACCGGCACTCGCCTACATTGTTGGTCAGCGGCTGCACGAAATCTACCAGCAGGGCATCATGACGCCTGCCGACTATGCTAAAGTGGCGAAAGACAGCACTGCAACAGTGCGCATCGTGGACGGCAAACAGGCTATCAGCACTCCAGCAAAGGGCTTCTACTCTACCGTCACTGCCTACGAGCACTTGTTCCAAGACGAGTTGCTGGCATCGCAACGGACTGTACTGAAACGCTGCAATTTGAACGATTTCATCGAACCAAACATCATCTATGACAAGGAACGCAGCGAGACGGAGATGAACGACATGCTCAGCCTGATACCCAAAGCCAGCGGCATGGTATTGGAAGGGCAGCGCATCATCGATCGTGGCGACATCGTTGACAGCCATACCTTCCTCGTACTGAACAGTTTCGAACAGGCAATGGAGCGGCGAAGTGCATCGGAAGAGGAAATCGTGTCCACCATCATCGGACAAACCATCTATGTCTTTGTCCTCGTGTTGCTCTTTACCACCTACCTCGTACTCTTCCGTAAAGACTATTTCCAAAAACCACGCTCGCTTGCCATGCTCTATACGCTGCTCGTCATCTTCCCCGTACTGGTGTCGCTGATGATGCAGTTCAACAAGTTCAGCGTCTATCTTATCCCTTTCGCCATTGCCCCCATCTTTGTCCGCGTCTTCATGGACTCGCGAACAGCTTTCATCACCCATGTCATGATGATTCTCCTCTGTGCCGTGGCGGTGAAATACCAATACGAATTCATTATCGTGCAACTGGTAGCTGGACTCGTTGCCATCGACTCTTTGCGCGAACTCTCCAAACGTTCGCAGATCTTTATGACAGCGATACTGGTTACCTTAGGCTCGGCTGCCGTCTATTTTGCGCTGCAACTCATACAGAGCGACGACGTGTCGAAGCTCGACCGCACCATCTACATCCATTTCGCCATCAACGGTTTCTGCCTGCTCTTCGCCTATCCGTTGATGCTCATCGTGGAAAAGACATTCGGGTTCACCTCCGACGTGACGCTCTTCGAGCTCTCTAACACCAACAACAAACTGATACGCAAGATGAGCGAGATTGCTCCTGGAACGTTCCAGCATAGCATCACCGTCGGCAACCTCGCCGCAGAAGTAGCCAACAGGATTGATGCAAACGCACAGTTGGTGCGTACAGGTGCTCTCTACCACGACATCGGAAAGATTGTCAACCCCGTATTCTTTACCGAAAACCAGGCTGGTGTCAACCCGCACGACAACATCAGTAACCTTGAGAGTGCCCGCATCATTATCAACCATGTGGCTGAAGGACTGCAATTGGCAGAGAAGTACAACCTGCCCGCCATCATCAAAGACTTCATTTCCACACACCACGGAACAGGACTCTCACGCTACTTCTACGTCAGCTACAAGAATGCACACCCCGACGAGGAGGTGGACGAAACCCGATTCCAGTACCCCGGACCTAATCCAGAAACACGCGAACAGGCTATCCTCATGATGTGCGATGGTGTAGAGGCGGCTTCACGCTCCCTGCAGGAATATACCGAAGAGAGCATCAGCGCACTCATCGACCGCATCATCGACTCACAGATGCAATCGGGCTTCTTCAAGGAATGCCCCATCACCTTCCGTGACATCGCACAAACCAAGCAAGTGCTTGCCGACAGATTGCGCAACATCTACCATACCCGCATTCAGTATCCGGAGGAGGAGAAAGGGAGTTAAAGGGAAGTTATGTCGCTTCGCGACGAAGTTAAGCTGCTACGCAGCGAAGATAATGCCGCTACGCGGCAAGACGTAACTTTTCTCATTGTAGTGTACTGAATAAGTTGACAAAATTAGAGTTCAACTTATGAGTAGAAATGTAAAGAAATCGAAAGAAGAAAGTTTGGAGATACTGTCCGTTAAATCTGTTTAATCCAGTTCGGTAAAGGATTACAAACCCTTCACAGCATCGCACAGTATATCAAGTTGTTACAAGCGTGTGAAGGGTTTGAACAAAACTCCTTTTTTTCTCTCACACAGGAGCGGTGCCGTGCTTTTCCGCACAGCACCGTTCTTATTATTACATTGCGTTATCTGTATTACCTTACAACCACTTTCCTGCCGCTATTGATGTATATGCCTTTCTTCTCAGGCCGTTTCATCAACCTGCGCCCATCAATGGTGTACCATACGTCCGCGGCTTCCCGTGTCTCGGCTTTCTCTGCTACTGTCGCCTCTATGCCTGTGGCATTCTCATCCTCATACTCCACCACCATCCTTGTCTCGAAGTCTGGTGCCTCAGAGAGAGTCCAGTTGCCTGTAGCCTCTTCTGTAAAGTTGAGATTTATATCCTCATACTCCACTACCAGTCTTGTATCAAAGTCTGGCACTTTATCGAGAGTCCAGCTGCCATCGTCATACTTGCCATCGGTATTCTTGGTAAAGTTGAGATTCTGCTGTGGAATATCCTCATACTCTACAACCAACTTGGTGTTGAAATCGGGAACCTCAACAAGAGTCCAATTGGTGTCATAGCCATACTTGTTATGGCTATTGTTGGTAAAGTTGAGATTCATATCTTCATACTCCACCACCAACGCCCATTTCAAGCCACCCAGTTCATCCACACCCCAAAACTCTGTTCCCGCTTTAGTTACCGTTTTATTCAGGTCAAGAGCATGACAAGTGAGTATCGGGATTGCAAGCAGGGCAAACAGCCATCTTATTCTTCTTATTCCCATACCTGTCTGTCATTTTAGGTTATTCTGTGACGGGATCGAGTCTGATGCTCTTAATCTTTTTACCTGCAGGAATCATTCCCGGAACAACCGTCAGTTTTGACCCCATTTCTACGCTGACTTTTCCATCCGTTGGATACATTCCGTTCACCGTCCATCCATCAGGAACATCACTAATCACGACTTTTCCGATTGTGGCAACAAGACGAACACGACCATTTGTATTAGTAGAGGTCACATTATAATCATATTTAGGACTCGAGAACTTACCATTCTCGAATTTGACATAATACGGCAAATATTTTGTCACATAACCATTATCACCACTACCAGGGATATAAGTAGTATACTCATACGGCTCATCACCCGTCCAGTATATAGTTCCCTCCTCCACATTCTCAAAAGTTAAAGTCTTATCGCCATACTTCAAAGTCAAAGTCTTTGTAGCACTGTTATAACTTTGTGAACAATAAGCAATTAAATTTATCCATTCCATCCTTGTTGGGAACCTCCATTTTCCACTAATCCAAGGGTTTGTACTATCATCAAACGTGGCTTCGCCTGGGATATCTACCGTTGCCCATTTCACATTTGGCA
>JAFRYZ010000023.1 GCA_017442825.1 Prevotella sp.
AAGCATTTCATGGCAATCAACAAGAAGGCAAAGGTCATTGTCTCACCCGATGCCATCAGTGGAAAGTTCTTCTCAAAACGAGGGCATCTGCATAGCATAACAACTGCTTGGCCGGAGATTCCGCAAGAGCGATTGCTGCCGATTGAGCATAGCGGAAGCATTGGCGATGACATCTATATCATAGCACGCATACCTCAGATTCATCCGATGCCTGAAGGAAACCGGCATCTTTTCGTCCAAGATACGCAGGGACAGTACATTCAGGATGATTTCCGACACGAGTTGGCTCTGTACACAGATGGCTTGTTGTTCACGGGATGTGCTCATAGTGGGTTGGAAAACATCCTTGCTGCCTGTCCGTTACTGGTTAATACAGTTGTCGGTGGCTTCCACTTGCTCGACAATCATGAGAGCGAAACCAAACTTGAAGAACTTTCTCACAGGCTGGCGGATGCCTATCCTCAGACACAGTTCTATACCAGCCATTGCACAGGTGGTGCAGCATTTGCCGTCCTGCAAGGTGTGATGGGTGATAAGATTCATCCTTTTTCATGCGGAACAACCATTTACAATATGACAGACAACATCAGATTAGTTCCAGTCACTCCCGACGATCAAGAACAGTTTATCCTCGACAACCAACGGGCATTCAAGTATGGAGCACAAACCGCGTTTGGCATGCGCGATGACCGCATGGAAGAAGGCGAAGAGGTTATTTCAAGGAAGACCATCGAGCGTTGTATGAACGGAGAACGGGCAGAGACCTATCGCATCGTCTGTGACGGAAATGTGGTTGGCGGTCTGATTCTTCAGATTGACCAGCAGCATGTGAAAGGCGAACTGGAAATCCTATTCGTCAATCCGGAGGTACATAGCAAGGGCATCGGCCAGGCGGCATGGAAGGCCGTGGAAGCCATGCACCCTGAAATCCGCGTCTGGGAAACCATCACTCCCTATTTCGAGAAGCGCAACATTCATTTCTATGTAAACCGTCTGGGCTTCCACATCGTAGAATTCTGGAATAAATATCATCATGGCCCTGCCGTTCCCGACGATATTGAAGAAGACGATGGTGAGCGCCAATCGTCCTGGAGCGAAGACGACGAGATGTTTGTTTTCAGAAAGTTCATATAAAGATAGAGGAAAAAGACTTATAATTCGGGATTTAGCGGTTTATTCAAGCAAACAAAAATATCTATGCGTAATTCAATTATTATTTTGTTAGGTGCCTGTCTCATGCTCATCGCTTGCGGACAGCAGAATCAGAAAGAAACGAATATGGAATTTACCGACCACGTGAAAATGGCACTTACCGATAGTGGCCGCATCAGTTTGGACAGCCTTCAGTGGACAAGGGAACCAGCAGGGTTTGAAGTGAAAGGCGATACCATTCGCATCACCACCGCTCCCAAGACCGACCTCTGGCAGCGGACGTACTATCACTTCCAGAACGACAATGCGCCCGTGCTTCAGATGAAGACGCGCGAGAAGTTCTTCAGCTTCGTGGTGAAGACCGACTTCACGGGCAGTCATCATCGCTTTGACCAGTGCGGCATCGTGATGTACCTTGATAGCGAGAACTGGTTGAAAGGCTCGGTGGAATACGAGAACGAGGAGTTCCAACACCTGGGCAGCGTGGTGACGAACAACGGCTATTCCGATTGGGCCACGACGGCCATTCCTGCCGATGTGAAGACGATGTGGTACCGATTCTCCCGCCGCGAGGATGACTACTGCATTGAGTGCTCTGCTGATGGTCAGACGTTCAGTCAGATGCGCGTCTGCCACATGCCAGCAGCCGCCGGGGAAATCAGCTTTGGCATCTATGCCTGCTCGCCCGAAGAGTCATCCTTCACGGCCATTTTCTCGGATATGAAGATTACCGACTGCGCATGGAAAGCTCACGACGGTCAGCAGCCTGACGAGTAATTTTCCAATTTATTTGAGAATTATAAGTCTTTAATAAAACAATTATGATAGAGATGAAAATTGAGAAATTCACGAATGATGATTTTGCCAAAGCAGCATCGCTGGCTGCTGGTGCATGGGGCGAATTTTATACCGACGAACGGCAATGGTTTATCGATGCAGTGGCAGAGTATATCCTCCGCTATAACTACAGCAATCCCTTGCTGGCCTTGAAGGCTGTGGGCGATGATGGCGTGATTCATGGGGTGCTGTTTGCCAACTTCCATGACGACAAGGCAGATGTTATTCAGTGGCGTGAAAACATTGAGGCCCAGATGACCGACCATGAGCGTGGACGCTTCTGTCTATTGGCTGACTATATGCTAGAGGTTGATGGGAAAACGGTGCAGTGCATGAGTGATGGTGATGTGAAACTATCGCTTTTCATCAGCAATCAGAAAGGCTGTGGAAAACTGTTACTACAGGCAATGATGGAGGAGTTCCAGTGCAGAAGCCTAAGACATCTTTACCTTTGGACTGACACCAGTTGCACCCACGAATACTACCCTCAGCATGGTTTCACACTGGCAGGTCAGTTTCTCAGCGAGGTCTATGACTCCTATGCTCCTGGCTACACCACATATATCTATAAGAAAGACATATCATCTGAGAGCAAATGAAAGAATGGCTGTTTCTGATAGGTGCCATTGTCTTAGAGACATTCGCTACCTCGATGCTCAAATACTCTGAGCAGTTTACCAGGCTACTGCCTACCATCGCAATGGCAGTTGGCTATCTGCTGTCGTTCTATTGTCTGAGCCATGCTTTGCGCACAATGCCTATTGGCATCGCCTATGCTATTTGGAGTGCCCTCGGCATCGTGTTGATAACACTCATCGGTATTTTTGTGTTTAAGCAAGTACC
>JAFRYZ010000003.1 GCA_017442825.1 Prevotella sp.
CTGCAACTGTTATGTGTTTGCGTTCCAACTACTATGAGTTTGGAACGCAACTACATAGTAGTTGGCTTGCAAACTCATAGTAGTTGGAAGGTCGGTGTTCGACTTTCGCCTAAAAGTGTAGTACTTTATGCGACCCAAACCTTGTAAGTCGCTATGAATTAGCGGTTTACAGGGTTGGTGTCGTATGTATAATTTTATTTTTTTTATTTCCCCTGTAGGGGCACCACAGCGCAGGATTGCGCTCGAAACGGTGTCATCCTACACTCATGCTTCAACCGAACTCCACCTGCTACACACACGTATAGCCTCCGTCGACGGGCAGGGCTGCACCGTTGACATAGCTGGCGGCTGGCGAGGCGAGGAAGATGGCAGCGGCATCCAGTTCGCCTTCGTTGCCGTAACGCTCTACGGGGATGGTGCTCTTGGCATACTCCGTAAACCAGTCGGTCTCAAGCGTCTCCTTGGTCAGGGGCGTCCAGAAGTATCCCGGACAGATGGTGTTCACGGTGATGCCATACTTGCCCCATTCGGCAGCCAGGCCGCGCGAGAGGTTGACGACGCCGCCCTTGGCAGCATGGTAGGGTGAGCAGGGCGCTATCTTGTTGCCCACCAGTCCGTACATCGAAGCGATGTTGATGATGCGTCCGTACTTGGCAGGAATCATGGAACGCTTGGCTACGGCACGTGCCATCTTGAACGTTCCGAAGAGGTCAATCTTCATCTCGTTGTCAAACTGCTCGTCGGTGATGTCCTCGGCAGGAGCCACGGCTCCCGTTCCGGCATTGTTGACGAGGATGTCTATGCGTCCGAACCGTTCCATCACCTTTGTAACCACATCTTCGACCATCTCCGTCTGCGTGATGTCGCAGCGGATGGGCAGTACCTCCACACCGTAGTCGGCACGCAGGTCGGCGGCGACTTCCTCCAGTTTCTCCATGCGGCGTGCAATGGGTACGATGTTACAACCTTGGTTAGCGAGTGCTTTTGCCATCTGAACACCCAGTCCGCCTGAGCATCCTGTCACGATGGCTACCTGTCCTTTGAGATCAAAATAGTTTTTCATGGCTTTTCAATTTGTTATATTGGTGCAAAGATACGATTAAGTGAGCATAAAACAAAAGAAAAAGTCATTTTCCTTTAGTTATATCGAACGCAAGTATCTTCGATGTAATCAAAGATACGATTAAGTGAGCATAAAACAAAAGAAAAGCGTTTTTTATTTTGCTGAGGCGCGGAAATGTGTTATATTTGCAATTGCATTTATTGAATCGTATAAAACGTAGAGAAAATGGCAACAACAAAAAAGATAAATGCCAATGGCACTGAGATCTCTGTGCTACTTCAAGGAAATGAAAATGACTATATTTGTCTGACGGATATGGCGAGGTTCAAAGATCAGCAGCGAACGAATTATATCATTCAAAACTGGATGCGTTCCCGCAGTACAATTGAATACCTTGGGGTGTGGGAACAGTTGCATAATCCACAATTTAAAAGCATCGAATTCGATGCGTTTAGGCAACAGGCGGGTCTTAATACATTCTCTTTAACCCCAAAGGAATGGACTGAAAAAACTGGTGCTATCGGTATTTATTCGAAAGCTGGACGTTATGGTGGTACATACGCCCACAAGGATATCGCTTTCAACTTCGGTATGTGGTTAAGTCCAACTTTTCAGCTATATGTCGTCAAGGAATATCAACAACTGAAGGAAACGCAAAACGACCCACTGCTCCAGCACTGGGATGTAAAACGTATTCTTGCAAAGACAAACTATACATTGCATACAGATGCAATCAAGCATATCATTATTCCAAAACTTTCCATTGCCAAAAAGAAAGAAGGAATTATCTATGCCACAGAAGCAGACTTGCTAAATTTGGCTCTTTTTGGTTATACTGCCAAGGATTGGGAAGAGGCAAATCCAGAATTGGCAAAGAAACTGAACATGCGAGACACAGCTTCCATCAACGAACTGGTTGTCCTCTCTAACATGGAATCGCTTAATTCTGAACTGATCAGGCAAAATATGCCTCGCGATTTGCGCTTTGAAGTATTGCAACGTATTGCAAAAGAACAATTGCTGGTGCTTAATACACAGAATGCAGAACATCAGTTTAAGAAACTGGCAAATAAGGAATAAAGGGTTAATAGAACTAGTAATAGTATTTTTGCATCATGAAACGAGTAAAGCCAAAGAAAAATCTCGGTCAGCATTTCCTGACGGATTTAAATATTGCCAAGCGTATAGCCGATACGGTGGATGCCTGTCCGGATATACCAGTCTTGGAAATTGGTCCGGGCATGGGTGTGTTGACGCAATACCTGATTCCTAAACCCCGCGAGGTGAAAGTGGTGGAGATAGACCGCGAAAGCGTGGCGTATCTGAAGGAGCGATGGAGCGATGGGAAAGTCTCACCCCCTAACCCCCTCTCCAAGGGGCAAGAGGGAAGCCTACGGGAAAATGGGAGAGAAGGGGATGGAAAGGACTGGATTATTTCCGCCGATTTCCTGCGTATGGACCTGAACGAAGTGTTTGGTGGTAAACCGTTTGTACTGACAGGCAACTATCCCTACGACATCTCATCGCAGATTTTTTTCAAGATGCTCGACAATAAAGAACTCATACCCTGTTGTACGGGCATGATTCAGCGCGAGGTGGCACTCCGTATGGCAGCAGAGCCAGGAAACAAGCAGTATGGCATTCTGTCGATACTGATGCAGGCGTGGTACGACGTGGAATACCTGTTCACGGTAGACGAGACCGTCTTCAATCCGCCACCGAAGGTGAAGAGTGCCGTTATCCGCATGACGCGCAACGGTGTCGAGGACCTGGGCTGCGACTGGGCGTTGTTCAAGCGGTTGGTGAAGACCGTCTTCAACCAGCGTCGCAAGATGTTGCGTGTTTCTCTGCGTCAGATGTTTACCAACGTACAGCCGCCCGCCAGTTTCTTTGAACAGGAAATCATGACGAAACGTCCCGAACAACTCTCCATCCCTCAGTTTGTGGAACTGACTAACCTTGTAGCAGGGGAGTTGAGAGAGTTGAAAGTTTAGAGTCTTGAGTTTAGAGTTTAGTGTTTAGTGTTGAGAGTGGAGAGCTGAGCTTGATAGAGAGTGAAGAATTAGACAAACTTTTTTGTTTTTTTATTGTCCGTTCCATTTTTATTGTCTATTTTTGTGCACATATTCATTTGTAAATCCGAAAATCGTAAGATTGAAAAATAAATTGTACATGGTAAATTGCTAAATTGTAAATAGTATGATAGACGTAAAACAAACTTTGAGCGATGCTGGGGAGCGCATGGAGATGGCAGCCATGTTCCTAGAAGAACAGCTTGCCCGTGTCCGTGCAGGACGTGCCAATGTTGCCATCCTTGATGGTGTGAAAGTTAATTCATACGGTTCTATGGTACCCCTGAACCAAGTGGCTAACGTGTCGGTTCCCGACCCGAGAACCATAGCCATCAAACCATGGGACAGAAAAGCTATCCGTGACATAGAAAAAGCCATCATGGACAGCGATGTCGGCATCACTCCAGAGAACAATGGTGAAGTGATTCGCCTGAACATTCCGCAGCCTACTGAGGAACGCCGTCGTGACCTCGTGAAGCAGTGCAACAAGATTGGCGAAAAAGCAAAGGTGGAAGTGCGCAACGTGCGTGGAGACATTAAGGACAAACTGAAGAAAGCCATCAAGGACGGACTCAGCGAGGACAATGAGAAGGACGCCGAACTCGACCTTCAGAAACTTCACGACAAGTACATTAAGAAATTGGAAGAACTCCTGGAAGCCAAGACCAAGGAGATCATGACGGTTTAGTTCAATTGACAATTGACAATTGACAATTCATAATCACAACACCCCCTTTAGGGGGCTGGGGGGCTTTCAATTCATAATTCACAATTGACAATTGAGAGGGCTTGTCATTAAGAACACCGGCAGCTGGTACACCGTCAAGACTGACGACGGACAAGTTGTTGAGTGCAAAATCAAAGGGAATTTCCGACTCAAGGGCATCCGCAGCACCAACCCAGTGGCTGTGGGTGACCGTGTGACGGTTATTGTTGCGAAGACGGGAGAGCGGGAGAGTGGGGGAGCGCGAGAAGAGAGGACAGTATGTTGGATTACTGAAATCGAAGATCGCCGCAACTACATCATCCGCAAGTCGTCCAATCTCTCCAAACAAAGTCATATCATCGCCGCCAATGTCGATCAGGCATTCCTTATCGTCACCGTCAACCATCCAGAGACCTCCCTCACCTTCATCGACCGCTTCCTGGCATCGGCAGAAGCCTACCGCGTGCCAGTAACCCTTATTTTTAATAAAACCGACCTGCTCAACGAGGACGAGTTGCGCTATCAACACATGATGATGGATTTGTATGAGCATATCGGCTATCCCTGTCATGCCATTTCGTGCCTCGCCCCCAGCTCGGCACGTGAGGCTCTCCTCCCCCTGCTGCAAGAAAAGATTACCCTGTTCAGTGGCAACAGTGGAGTCGGCAAATCAACACTCATCAACCTGCTGGTGCCCGGAGTGCAATTGCGGACGGCAGAAATTTCCGATGCGCACAATACCGGAATGCACACCACCACGTTCAGTGAGATGATCAGTCTCGGCGAGGCATCCTATATCATCGACACCCCCGGCATCAAAGGTTTTGGAACGTTTGATATAGAAAAGGAAGAACTCACCAGTTATTTCCGTGAAATCTTCCAATTCTCCAAAGACTGCCGTTTTTCAAATTGTACGCACACCCACGAACCAGGATGTGCTGTACTGAAAGCTCTGGACGAACATTACATCGCCCAGAGCCGTTATCATTCCTATCTCTCCATGCTCGAAGACAAGGAGGAGAACAAATACCGAGAAGCGTTTTGACCAAGCCCCCCGACCCCCTAAAGGGGGAGCCTCCGCCCTTCACACTCTACACTCCCTTTCAGGAAGTTGGAAATCAGAAGTTCACTCCCAGCGTCAGGTTGAAGCAGCCGGTATGGGTGTCGTCAAACGCATCCTTGCCCACGTTAGCCAAACCGATGTCGTAGGCTGCTTCTAGATAGAGACGGTCGAAAGCCAAACCACAGCCCACCCTCAGACCACCGTCGAAACGGTTGAAGTTGTCGCGGTAGTCGTCGCTAAAGCTGCTGTAAGCCTCACGATACTGATAGTCCTTAATCTTGCCAGCGACACCGCAAGCTACAAAGCCACCCAAGAATGGTTCAACAGTCACGCCGCCACCCAGCGGAGCCTTATACTTAAAAACAATCGGCAACTCCAAGTAGTCCAAATTATAGGAAAACTTCTCGCCGTGAGATTCACTCTTTCCGCCTTTCTGTGTATAGTACAGACCGCTCTCCAAATAGAGGGGGATGGTAGGTGTCAGTCGCGTACCTACAGCAATGCCAGCATTCACACCGGCCCTTGCTTTGTTGCCATCGAGATAGGGTGAGTCGGAGTTTACCGTTCCCACACTCAGGCCGAAGCGTAATCCTGCATACGTGTCGCCCAAAACGGAGTATCTTGTCTGTCCGTAGTAGGCAGCCCGCTTGCTGGGGTGTATGGGTCTGCCGTCGGGATAGAACTGTGCCGATGCTGTCACCGACAACATCAGCGCCATCATTGCTAACAATACATTCTTTTTCATAACTCGTATATTTTAAAAGTTAGTAACTTTTTTCTCCCTCCCTACATCCTTTCTCCCTTTACAGGGAGGGGTCTGTGATGCTCTGGAGGAGTCGGAGGGGAGGGTCTCTTCTCCGCTGCAAAGATAGCATCCTTAGCTTTGCCTCCAAGCAGGATATTACCTACACTTTGCGGGGGAAATCCCTATTTCTGTAAAGGGGTCTCAGCTCAAGAGCCATTCAGTTGCTTGTCATAATCGACAGTACAAAAAGTATAAACAAGTTGATAATATGCAAACGAAAGGGATAAAAATCTTCGTTAGAAAATGCAGATTTTTGGAAAAGTTTACAACAGCGCTGACGGTTTTCAACTGCTAAGCTTCTGAAAGCGAGCTGCATAAAGATTCATTACGGAATGCATAAAGATTCGTTGCGAAGGGTGCACGCCCCGATTTTGTGATTTTGTGACTTTGTGACTTTCTTAATTCAGTGAGCCTTTATACAAAAATAGTACGATTTTTATTTGGAGAAACGAAAACTATACCTTGTCTTTGCGTCCGTGAATGAACGATGTCACTTTCACGAACTCGGATTCCACTGAGAATCTCGCGTAGAGCCGCAGAGGACACAGAGGATTTCCGAAAGCAAAAACTTAACAATGGAATTCTACGGATGGACACGGATTAAATTCCCACATTCCCAAATTCCTTAGTAAAAAGTTAGAAAAAATATGATACATAAATTCAAAACATTCTTCCATTTCGCTTGGCGCTTTGTTGCCTTTTCTGTATCTTTGTATATCTTTTCATACTATTTGGTTTTTCATTGTTAAATCTGGTTACAAAGATAGCAAATAGACCGTTAACGACCGTTACCCCCCCCCTTAAAGTTAGTTAAACGGCATAAGAAAGCAGCCAATATCGAGTTTTCTTACACCGATGGCGCACTTACCGGTCCCTAATGCTACGCTGTTTTCCCCCTACAGGGGAAATAAAAACTTTAAATCGAACGTGCGACGCCAACTCTGTAAGTCGCTATAACATAGCGACATACACGACGGGGGTCACCCTAATTCCTACGCTTTCGAGCGAAAATCGAGCACCCCCACCTCCAAGGAGGGCCTCTTTGCCGTCCAAAGTGCCGCACTTTGCAGAGCAAGGAGCACCTCCTTGCAAGTCAGGGAGTAATTGTTGGCAAAATAGGAAGGAAATGTTAGCGCACGACTTGCGCTCGATTAGCGTAGCTCTTTTTGCGACCTCTGTTGGGTAAGTCGCTATGGCATAGCGACATACACGACTTGCGTCGCATGTTCGATAAATACTTTTTTTTTCTGTCTGTGTTATTATCATGCTATCCAATAATGCTTGGTAGCTCGTTCATACGGACATGATGAAGGCATCTGGAACAGAAAAATGAGGATGTGCAATGGCACATCCTCATCAGAGAGATTCTTTTCTTGTTTCTTTGAAGCCGAAGGTGAGGTGTCCTTACTCCTCTTCCTCGTCCCACACGCTATAGGTGGTCCATCTTGCAGAAGGCTCCTTGGTTCCCTCCTCGTCGACGCCACCGTATTTGATGCCGTTGTCGCCGCTGACCCCACTCGTTGTGAGCATATCCTCTAATTGCCATTCCCTTATTTTGATCTGTGGCATAATATATTCTCTTTTCATATCATTTCGTCTGTTTAACTATGTGTTTCTTACCGTTAATGATATAGATACCTTGTGGAAGCTGCCTGTGGCTGAGGTCGCGTCCAAGGTATTGCCCCTGAATGGAGTATATGCCTCCGACGGTATTCTCCCCATTTTGAATCTCCTGAATACCCGTACTGATTTTTTCATCAATGGCGAAAGATATTCTTGCACTGGCATTTTCGACATCGGTGAGCACGTCAACAAATTCAAAGTACGCACGGTAGGCTTTCATCTTCGTAAGCCCCTTGGAGTACCAAAACTTGTTTTCGCTGAGGAAGAGCGTATTGCTTTCCAAGGTCTTCTGCGCCGTGTAGTTGCCTGAGAACCATCCGTAGACTTCCCGTCGCTTTCCTGTCTTGCCGTTGTCGTACTCGATGACGGCATCCTCTTCATTAGGTTCAAGGGTGGAAGTAGCCGTAAACTCCCCGATGTTGGCAGAGGTCTTGATGAGATAGGGATGGTTGGCTTCCATTCCGTCCGACGTATTGACATCATCAAATTGGACTACGATCTGTGTGACATTGTCGTCGTCATCGTAGGTAGATTCGTAGCTGACGAAGTCCATCAGCCTGACATCCTCGCCGAAGGCAGCTGTCACCTGACTGCCGGTCATGGCGAAGGGCAGGCAGATGGTGCTCCACTCGTTGGCATTGATGGTGCGCTTAACAAGGATATCCACGTCGCCGTCGGATACTGTCGGGGCAGTCGTCGCGTTCTCGTCGAGGACTACGGAGTGCCTTTCCACCACATTGATGTTAAAATTCACCGTCGTGTCGAGCGTCTGCCCGTTGATGCGGATGTTGCCGACAGTGGCAGGATAGGTGCCGACGGCTGTTCCCGGAGCCACCGTGACCGTGATAGTTGCCACGTCGCCCTCGCCGTTCAGGGCATTGGCAGTGGTACTGATAGCTCCCACCACGCCGCCCTGATGGGAGAACAACGCCGTCCAGTCACTTGTGGCACTGACCTCGCTGACCGTAAACCCGTCGGGCAGAGCTATCTCGAAGTGGGTCGACGTCATTCCCGTCACCCCCGACACGTGGAGCGTAAGCTGAACAGTTCCTCCTTCCGACAGCGCCTCTACGTCGGCCACCGTAATGTTCTGAGCCTGTGCGCCCCATCCCCATGACAGAAGCGCAAGCAGGCCGATAATCGTTTTCTTCATTGTTATTCTTCTTTGTTTTTGTTCTTTACCAAGGTTTAACTGAAGCTACAGAGTAGTCGAGCACCACCTGTGCGTTGACCTCCAATGCGGAATCGTTACCGCCAGGAACATCCACGGCTACAGGTACGGCCAAGTCGTTGAGCTCCAAATCGCCTACCGACACATCCAGCATCAGCTGTGCATCCACCTCATCCACGGAGTTGTCGCCGTTGACATCGCCAGGTCTGTACACAGCCACGCGGCCGTTGTGGGTGGAAGCCGTATGGTGGCTTTCATCAGCTTGTACGATACTCACCTGGTTTATCTTTATCTGGAATGAGGTGCCCGTCTCAAAGTCATCAGGAATCTGCAATTGCAACGTGATGATCGCCGTGTTTCCTGTCGGCGTGTCTCCTCCGACCAACGAGAAGAAGTAGGTCTCGTTGTTTGGTTCCGTCGTCGTCACCGTATAGCCCGTAGCCTTTGGCGAGACGGTCAGGCTGCTCAGCGACGGCTTATAGGCAGCAGGGAAGGTCAGTTGGAAGGACATATCCTTGATGGGTTCCAATGCGTTCAGGTAGAGCGGTATGGAAATCAGGTCGCCCGGTTTGCACTGTTGGTTCAGCAGATAGAAGGAGTACAGCTTAGTGGTGGGCATCGCTGGTTCTTCTGGATTGTCCGGATCGAAGACGAACCGTGCCTCGAAGGAGACGGCCTCCGTACCCATTTCGTAGTTGAACGACGGCAGGGAAGTATAGAGTTCGTCATTCTGATACCATCCAACAAAGCGGTAACCCGTATTACAATAAGCTTGTATATTTACGGCCTCGCCCTCGCCAAAGCTCTTGCGTCCAAAGTTGGTATATCCGCCTTCGCCAGCTTTCAGGGTAACACCATGTTTTACCGCCGGCTCGTTGGGTTCTATCGGCGACTCCGGATTGTAAGTGAAGCGTGCTTCAAGCGTTACATCCTCTTCGCGTGTGATGAAGTTATAGGACGCATTCTCTGAAATCAGCGTCTCATCCTCATACCATCCTGTGAATCGATAACCCGTTTCACTGTTGGCATAAATCCATACACTGGAGTTGGGCCTGTAGCTACCGCCACCCGATACGCTACCGCCAACACCACTGATCAGCTTCAGCCTGAAGAAGTTGGGGTGATCAGGTTCTCCTGGTGACGAGGGGTCATAGATAAAGTGTGCAACCAGCGTAACCGGTTCTTCACCTATGATAAAGTTAAAGCTGCGTTCACGCGAAACAACCTCGTCTGGTGTTTCCGGCCGATACCAATAGTCGAACACGTAGCCCGTATTGGCATTCGCTGTGACAGTCACACTCTTGCCCGGCTCGTATTTCCCAGCTCCGTAGAAGCCTCCCCCGTCATCAGGGTCAGCCAATAGCGTCACTTTGACTGGTGGCTGCCCAGGCTCCGGCGGGCTGCTGGGGTTGAATTCTTCCTGTGCTCCCACGTTGATGATGCTAAACAGCATCACCAACAGGGATAAATATCTGATACGTTTCATACGCATACATTTTTAAGGAGATTACTTCACAACCACTTTCTTGCCATCCTTGATGTAGATACCCTTCTTGACTGAATTGCCGCTGACCTTGCGACCATCAATAGAGTACCAAACTTCAGACTCAGTTGTCTTGGATTCGATGCCATTGATACCTGTTGCAGCATTACCCTCTTCGAAGGTAATCACGAAGCGGCTGTTCAGCTTTCCGGCTGTGGCATTGAACTGATATTCCTGTTCTGCAATATTGATGGTTGTGTTCGTCAGCAGGTCGGTAAGCATTACCTTCGTCATATCGCTGCGGGTCATCGAAATCGTATAGTCTCCGTCGGTAGGAATCACCATGCCAAGGAGTACTTTCCCGTCGGCTATAGGACGCTCGTTGATGGCGTACTCGTTTCCCTCAACGTCGATGGTGTACAACTGTGGAACACCGTTGCTGAGGAACTTGCCTGCATCTCGGTTCAGCTCATAGCCGTTGCTGGCATCGGAGTTGATTACCAGACGTGTCTTATCGGCGTTGTCGCCGTCAGAGAGCTCTATGTTCATCACCTTTCTGGGATTGACTGCCGTGAGTTGCCCCCTGGCAGCATTCTCTTGCTCTATTACGTTGGTCATCTGCTTGCCGTTAATCGGGAAGGTCAGGTCGTCCAAGTCATCAGGGCACTGTACGAAGAAGGCTTCGTTGGGCAGGATGGCATAGTCGTCGTCAATAGGCGAATAGGCTACATATTTATTGTCTTCCCATACGGTGATAGGAGCAGTAAAGCCCAGACGGTGCAGGTTGTAGTAGCACTGGAAGGGGTTGCCTACCAGGTTCCAGCCTTTGTGGGCATTGCTCTCACAGGTGTTTTTAGCCATCGGCTTCACGAATTCCATGTTCTTCAACGCATACTGTTTTGTTGCATTGTTCTGTGACTTGAAGTTCACATAACCTCTCTTGCTCACCTGGATAATGAATCCTGTACCGGCAGGAATAATATCGTTGGCAGCATAGTTCTTCCAGCTACTGCCCGTAGCACCGCGTGTGGCACGCTCGGCACCATCGTAGTAACGGATAGCGTAGCTGCCGCCTTCAACGAGCTGCAGGTCGCCCACCTTGGTGTCGAACGGCAAGGAGAGGAAATACCAGCGGTTGGCATCGGCCAAGTAATAACCATAGATATAGTCACCTTGGATATTGATGTTGTTGCAGGTGCTCATCACCAAGGTGGACTTCTCTATGTCTTCCCAACCCCTAAACCTTGTCTCTGTATAGAGATTGTTGATGGTTTGCGAGTTGTCGCCGGATATTTCAAAGGTTGCATCTTCCTTGAAAGTCAGCGAAGGCGCACCGTCGAAGCGAGAACTCATACCTAATTTCAACGGCTGTGTAATCACAAACTCTGGAATAGAAGCGGTGCTGAAACCTTCCACCTGACACTCATACCAGTAGGCATCAGACATATAACCAGAAACCAGGTGATTAGGTACGTGGAGCGTAATGGCGGACTTTGTCATTCCATTTAAGAAATATCTGTAATAATCACCCATAATAACTGTACCGGAACGGAAGGTGATGTCGGTAAGATTATCACAATTAATGACGATATTATGAAGATACCAATTTACATTACTAAAAGTTGTTGGGAAGATGATGGAGCGCAGGTTATCACAATTTTCAAAACAATTGTAAAGGATATCCGCATTTTCAGCAAACTCTACCTGTCGGATTCCAGAATCGCCGAAAGCATGATCTTCAAAACGGGAGATGGTCAGCGGTATGTCGGTTTCGAAGGCGTAGCAATAACGGAATGCACCATTTCCTATCGTGTCAACATTCTCAGACAATTCAAAACCTTGCAATACAGAGCAGTCTTCAAAACAACTGGTGGGAATGCGTGTGAGGTTCGTTGGAAAGTTCGTCGTTGCCAAGCAGGGAATGTTACGAAATGCGTGGCTGCCAATGCTTGACATTGTTGTTGGGAGTGTCAGGCTTCTCAGTCGTGTATTCCGGAATGCTTCTTCGCCAATCGTCTGTACCGTTGACGGGATGGTGATACTCTCAAGTGCCGTACCCTTGAAGGCATTATTGCTGATGGTCTGAACCATGTTAGGCAGTTTTACTTCATGAAGGAAACTTAGCTGCGAGCTGTGTTGGTCTTTACTCAATGCTCCCTGTGGAACTGTGGTGAACGTGGCTCCGCTTAGGTCTATCGTAAATAGACTGGTCATCGTCAGAATGCTTGCCCAGTCGGTGTCGTTCATTGCACCATTGATGATAATCTTACGGACATCTTCCATACGGTCCAACTGGTGGCGAACTTCTGTCACAAGACTGCCCGGCTCTGGCAAGGAAACCGTAATCGTTGGAGTCTTCTCAACACCCATATTGCGAAGATAGAAGCTACTGGGCCAGTTATCATTATTCTCTGCGGTATACACCCAAGTAATGGTATGGGTACCGGGAGTCAGTTCCTCGAAATAGCGTTTGTTAAATCCCCCATAGTTCAACATATATCTGCTGATGGCTTCCGTCTCTACACCATCGACATAGACAACTGCAGATCCGTTAAAACCACCATCGCACTCATAGACAAATGTTGAGGGAACATCAACCGTAACCGTTGCCTTTAAGGTGTACACATTGTTCTCAATAACATCTCTTCTGGTAGCATATATGTTACTTCCAGATACATTCCAAGGATTAGCTCCTTCGTATGCAAGTCGTATTTGATAGTCGCTCCAATCGGGCGATGTGATGTTAGTTGAGAGTTCTATGGACTTCGTGAGCTCAGTAGCAGCAGCAGCAATTGCAGCAGCATCAGTTGAAGTATTGTAGAGAGACTCATAGTCGGCAACATAGATATTGTGTTCTTCTGCTGATGCCATCGCATTGTAAAGTTGTACGCGTGCACAATAAAGCGCACCAGCGTCTGCATTTATCAATCTCCACGTGATGTTTCCAGAAGCCAAATCCGAGCGAAGCGAAGATGCATCACTACTGGTCACATCGTGTCCGAAGTAGTGGCTGGCATCATAGCCTGAAGCATAAGATGACTTTTGGATTCTGTATGCAGAACTATTGCCACTTATAAGCTGATAAGAGTTGTTATCCTCATAGCTGTCTGCATTTTTGTCACTATTCCATAGATGCAGATAGTAATCATCGGCAAACTGCAGGATATAGGCACCTGCTCCCTTGTCGCTCCTGCTGGTGAATGTGATAGCAGAACCGACGGCATCCAGATTTACACCATATGTACTGTACCGATGTAGGAACAATTGGCTGTCGATGTTGTACAAGTAATAGGTTTTGCCGCTTTGCAGTGTCTGTGCTGTAGGCAATGTCGGGGCAGTACGTGCTGCCCAAATAGCTCCTGTGATGCTGAGCATCAGCACGAGCAGGGTAATGAATCGTTTTGCTTTCATAATAGGTAAATTTATAGTGTTAGTAATCATAACAACTCCATTTGCCTATAGACACCCCAAAGTCGGCACTTACAAGTTTTGATCCAGATTAGCTTATGATACAAAAAAGGCGTAGGTGTCTGTTCTTTTGTCTATCCTGGCATCAAAGGCTCTCGCATTGCCCAACTCACACAGGATAGACAACGCAGTTAGCCCACGCCAGAACGAACTATATATAAACAAGGTATATAGAAACGCTCCACGCAGACGCTTCGTTGTCATCTGTCTGTTGTGAGTTTAGGAATTTGCGAGATTCTTGATGCACAACGACAGACGTTCGAAAACGTCTTTCTCATATATAAGACCGCCCGCTTACCCTCCTTGGGGGCTAACAAGCGATGTTGCAAAGATATGTTTTTTTCTCTTTTCCTCCAAATAAATTCGGATGAAAATAACGGGGAATCTGTGTGTTGGCGCAAACAGAGGACGGGCGACGGGCAGGCAACGGCGGCTGAAGGCGGAAATCGCCCCGTCGGGGGGGCGCGCTACAGGTCTTTGACGGGTATCTTCTTGAGCTCGCTGATGTACTGGTGGCGGACGGCAGCGATGCGTTGCAGCTGTTCGTCGCCGACGAGCTGGCGGGCGTCTGCTTGCAGGTAGCGGTGCTTGTGGGCGGGGTAGCCTTCGAGCAGCTCGACGACGCGCCCCACGGTGATGTTACTGATGTCCTGAGCGGGCTGCCAGGTGGGTTCAGCGTCGGTGCCGGCTCCGCCGTTCTCGCTGACGAGGTTGACTTGCTGGAGCCGGTGGAGCAGGTCGGTAGTGATGCGAATGGGGATGTGGGTGAGTTGTTTTAGTTCCAATGCCGTATAGGGTGGTTTGCCTTCGGCGAAGCGTTTACAGATGAGGCTGAGCAGCATCATGCACATCTCTAAGCGTTTCTGATGGCTGACGTCCTTCGTGCTGATGAGGAAAGCGTAGTATTCCATGTTCTGGTTGGTGTAACTCAATTCTGCACAGAACAGACAGATGTACCATGAGAACAACATCCATAGCATGAACAACGGCAGCGCTGCAAAGGAACCGTAGATGGCATTGTAACCGCTGAGGAACATCTGTCCCTTGATATAGAAGAATTGCAACAACAGCATGGCTGTGCCGGCAATGATGCCAGGAACGATGGCTTTGGAGAAGTGAACCTTCGTGTTTGGCATGGCGACATAGAGTAGAGTGAAGACGACAGACATTAATACCCATGGCAGGAACTTGATGAAGAAGCGCGATATCGGTCCCAATAGGGCAAAGGTTTGTAGTTTGTCAGCTATACCATAGACAAAGATGTTGATACCCGAAATGAGGATGATGACAATGGGTACGAGGAAAATCATAGAGGTGTAGCCTGTAACGATACGGCTTACAGGACGACTACTCTTTACCTGCCAGATTTCATCGAAGGCATGCTCGATGTTATAGATGAGTGAAATGACACTATAGAGCATGAAGATAAGACCAAGTCCGAGGATGACACCGCTGCGGGCGTGAACCAGATAGGAGTTCGCAAAGTTGATGATGGCTTCGGCAGCCTGTGGTTGACTGGACAAAGCATCGCGAAACCATTGTTCGATGTGGTAGTTGAGTCCGAAACCGCGTGCTATGGCAAAGATGACCGCAGCGACAGGGACGATGGCGAGCATGGTACTGAAAGCCAATGCCGTAGCATAGTCGGAATGACCGCGGAAGATGAAGAAACGCAGTGCCAGATATAGCGTGCGCATACAGCGCGATAACAAGGATACTTTCTCCGTGTTGTTTTCATCGGCTCGCCAGATACCGACGTGTAGATAGTGTTTGATTCGTGCCCGTCTCATAACTTTCTTATTTCTGTGTGCAAAGATAATGATTTAAATTATGAATTGTGAATTATTTCGTATCTTTGACTTCGCCATAGGTACTTGTGCTCGGAAAAGCTCAAATATAAATTTGGCTTTTTTCTCGCTTAATCGTACCTTTGCAACATGAAATGGGAAGATGTCAAGGACAAGCGTATAGCTGTACTGCTTTCGGGCGGTGTTGATAGTAGCGTTGTGGTGTATGAATTTGCCCGTATGGGATTGCATCCCGACTGCTTCTATATCAAGATAGGTCCAGACGAGGAGGAGGAATGGGACTGCTCTTCTGAGGAGGATCTTGAGATGGCTACGGCTGTGGCTCATCGCTATGGCTGCCGCTTGCAGGTGGTTGACTGTCATAGGGAGTATTGGGACAGGGTAACCCGTTACACGATGGAGAAGGTGCGAACGGGGTTTACGCCTAATCCCGATGTCATGTGCAATCGGCTGATTAAGTTTGGTGCCTTTCACGAGAAAGCTGGACACGACTATGACCTGATAGCTACTGGACATTATGCGCAGACGGAGTGGATAGACGGGCGAAAGTGGTTGACAACGAGTCCTGACCCAGTGAAAGACCAGACGGACTTTCTTGCACAGATATACGACTGGCAGTTGCAGAAGGCTTTGTTTCCGATAGGGCACTACCTGAAAGAGGAGGTGCGCGAGATTGCCGAGCGTGAGCATCTTGTGAATGCCCGGCGCAAGGATTCTCAGGGAATCTGTTTCTTGGGTAAAATCAACTATAACGACTACATCCGTCGCTATCTAGGGGAAAATCCTGGTGATGTGATAGAACTGGATACGGGAAAGAAGATTGGTAGGCACAAGGGCTTGTGGTTTCATACGATAGGTCAACGCAAGGGTATGGGCTTCGGCGGCGGTCCGTGGTTTGTAGTCAAGAAGGATATGGAGAAGAACATCCTTTATGTGGCTCACGGATATGATCCGCAGGAGGCTTACAGGCAGGAGTTTGCCGTGCGTGATTTCCATTTCCTGACGGCTCCGTTTGATGGCGGTCGGGAAGAGAAGGATGGAAGAATGTCTTTCCGTGTAACGTTCAAGATTCGCCATACTGCGGAATATCTTCCTGCAACGATAACAACCGGCTCAACTCAAACAGAGGAAGGGGCAGTATTTTCCCTTCGGGCAGATGCTCCCATTCATGGGGTTGCTCCCGGACAGTTCTGTGTTGTCTATGATGAACACCACCATCGTTGTTTTGGCAGTGGTGAGATTACAGGTTGACGTATTCATACTGGTTGACTCTCTGGTACATCTTTGCCATTTCCAGTAATTGTTGGAATTTCTCCATGCGTTCAGCTGGCATGAGATTCCTTGCCATTCTCTTTTTATTGAACTTCATCCAGTTTACCATTTTCTTGTCTTCTGGACGATATTTGGATGGGCGCCGCTCATGGACTTGCATGTAGTTGATAATCTTCTGGTACATACGGTCCCATAACTCTTGCTGACTGGTTGCCGGCTGACTGCAAAACAACTGGTCCCAAGCATCGCGAAAGTCGGTCATCTTGTTGAATATGATGTCGGCACCAGCATCAGCCAGTACTCGATTTGGCAGCGGACCGCTGTTTACGGCTACTGTGAAAATTTGGGCTGCAGCACCGGCACGCACACCAAGAGGGGCATTCTCGACGACGATGGCTTCCCACGGTCGCAGACGTCCAGCTCGTTCCAATCCCATCAGGTAAGGGTCGGGATTGGGCTTACCGTGTTTCACATCGTAGGCGGTAATGATATGGTCTTCGGTGATGTATTGTGGGAATTCTTTCGTCAGACGCTGAATGAGCGGGCGTTGTCCACTTCCCGTAACAACGATAATCTTCAATCCGTCGCGCTTCATCTTTCTCAGCAGTCCTTTGACACCATTCATCACAGGAGCCAATGGCAGTTCGGCAAAACGCCGACTCTTCACATCGTACATCCGTTGGGCTTCCTCCTCATCGATGTCACGTCCTTGTTGTTGTTTTACCATCATACGAATGGTGTCAACACCACGTGCCCCTTCGGTGGCATACGCATCATCAAGAGACATATGGATGCCGAATTCTGCCATGGAGCGTTGCCAGGCAATGACATGATTAGGCATCGAGTTGATGAGGACTCCGTCCATATCAAAGAGCACGGCTTTGGGCGCAAAGCGCTTGAAGCCGTGCTTTCTTTTATAGGAATTGAAGATTTCTTTCATGGCTTTTTTTCTAGATATTCTAGTTGCTCTAGATGTTCTAGATATTCTAGTTTTTCTAGATATCTTCGAGTCTTTTATTTTTCTTTTGCCAAGCGTTCCTGGATGGCTTTACTGTCAGCTTCGTAACCAGGTTTGTTGAGCAGAGCGAACATATTCTTCTTGTATGCCTCTACACCCGGCTGATTGAACGGATTAACACCGAGCACGTTACCGCTGATGCCGCAGGCAATCTCAAAGAAGTAGATGAGTTGACCGATATAGTACTCGTTCAGTTCGGGTACACTGATGCGGATGTTAGGAACACCACCGTCAACATGAGCCAGACGGGTGCCAAGTTCAGCCATCTTGTTCACTTCGTCAACACGCTTGCCGGCAAGGAAGTTCAGACCATCAAGGTTTTCTTCATCACTGGGGAACAGCAATTCACGGTTGGGCTTCTCTATGCTGATGACGGTTTCGAAAATGGTACGTTCGCCATCCTGAATCCACTGTCCCATAGAGTGCAAGTCTGTAGTGAAATCGACAGATGCGGGGAAAATGCCCTTCTTGTCCTTACCTTCTGACTCTCCATAGAGTTGTTTCCACCATTCGGATACGAAGTGGAGCTTAGGCTGATAGTTCACCATAATCTCAATCTTCTTACCAGCACCATAGAGACCATTGCGGACGGCAGCATACTGGGCAGCCAGGTTCTTTTCGAAAGGAACGTCCTTGCCACATGCTTTCTCCATGTCCTGAGCTCCTTGCACAAGTGACTTAATGTCGAAACCTGCACAAGCAATAGGCAGCAGGCCTACAGGTGTGAGCACAGAGAAACGACCTCCGACGTTGTCGGGGATGATGAAGCTCTTGTAACCTTCTTTGTCGGCACATGTGCGGGCTGCACCTTTCACCGCATCGGTCACGGCTACGATGACTTCCTTGGCAGCTGCCTTCCCCATTTGTTCTTCGCACTGCTTCTTCAGCAGACGGAATGTAAGAGCTGTCTCTGTAGTTGTACCCGATTTGGAGATGTTGATGACACCGAACTTCTTGCCTTTCAAATATTCAGTCATCTCAGAAAGGTAGTCCTCGCCGATGTTGTTGCCGGCAAAGAGAATCGTAGGATTCTTTTTGTCCTGAATGAGCCAAGCAAAGGAGTTGCCGAGTGCTTCGATGACGGCACGAGCACCGAGATAAGAGCCGCCGATGCCAGCAACCACCACCACCTCGCACTTCTCGCGAAGCGTGTCAGCCGTTGCCTGAACTTCATTGAGAAATTCTGGTGTGATGCTGGTCGGCAGATGCAACCATCCTAAGAAGTCGTTGCCTGGACATGTTCCATTCTCCAGCGCTTCCTGCGCTGCTTTCACTTTCGGCTCGAAAGCCTTCACTGCGCCTGCTTCGAGGAAGCAAGTAGCCTTCGTGATGTCAAGATTGATATTTTTCATTGTCGTCATATAAATAGGTTAATGATTTGTTTTCTCAATATATTCGAGAATAATGTTCGCAGCATCCGCTTCAGACAAGTTGGCCATGTTGATGACAAGGTCGTAGTTGCGGGTATCGTAGCGCGAAGTTCCCGTGTATTTCTTGATATAGTTCTCACGCCATTTGTCCACCTTCTTGATGTCCTTGACAACTTTATCACGTTCCAAACCCTGTTTCTCCATGACGCGTTGGATGCGATTTTCCAACGGTGCCTGTATCAGTATGCTCAAGTGGTTAGGGTGGTTGCGAAGCACGAAGAATCCACTGCGTCCTGCGATGACGCACGATTCTTTTTCTGCAATCTCCGTCAACACTTTTGATTCCGTACGAAAGAGTTCTGCACTGGTAATCAGTTCAGGGTCTGTATTGTCATTTACGTTGTAATATTGTAATTTTGCAGAATCGTAGAAAGGGAAAACATTCCGTTGGAAATCAGTCCACCAGTTATCTTTTTTGCCCTTCAACTTTTCAATCTCATCTATGGTGAGATGAAGTTTTTCGGTCAGTGCTTTAATGACGGCTTTGTCATAGAAAGGAACTTCAAGGCTTTTTGCCAGAATCTCACCTACAGTGCGACCTCCGGAGCCGAGTTCACGGTTGATAGTGATAACGAATTTCTCTTTTTTGTTCATAATAAAAGATTTTGCAGTTTTGTTCTCATCTTATCTGAAACTGTCAGTGAGCAGTTTTATCTCTATTTGCGGTGAGATGCGTTCGTACAAAATGTTGTAAACAGCATCAAGTATCGGCATGTTGACGTGCATGTGGCGGTTGATTTCCTTCATACACTTTGTACCGAAATATCCTTCCGCAATCATTTCCATCTCTATCTGAGCAGTCTTCACATTGTAACCTTTGCCTATCATAGTGCCGAAGGTTCGGTTACGTGAAAAGTTGGAGTAGCCAGTCACCAGTTGGTCGCCTAAATAGACGCTGTCGATGATGCTCCGCTTGCTCATGGGGTTGATGGTTAGCAAGAAACGGTTCATTTCTTGCATGGCATTGGAGAGGAGTACCGCCTGGAAGTTATCTCCATATTTCAGTCCGGAACAGATGCCGGAAGCAATGGCATAAACATTTTTCAGTACACTGGAATACTCGATTCCAATGACATCGGTGGATGTCTTCGTCTTGATGTAATTAGAGGCTAACACTTCGGTGAAAGCCTTTGCTTTCTCCTCGTCGGCACATCCTATGGTGAGGTATGACAACCGTTCCATGGCAACCTCTTCAGCATGACTTGGTCCACCGATGCAGGCAAGATTCTCGTAGGGTACGTCATAGACCTGATGAAAATATTCCGAACAGACAAGGTTTTCATCAGGCACGATACCCTTGATAGCCGTGATAATGAACTTGTCGCGCAGTCGAGTCTTTACCTTCTTCAGGTGGCTCTTCAGGTAGGGTGATGGCGTTACGAATACGAGGGTGTCATAGAGTTGGGTTATTTTGTTGATGTCGCTGGTGAAAGCAATCTCGTCCATTTTAAACCGCACACTCGTCAAGTAGGCAGGGTTATGTCCTAAGCGACGGAAGTCTTCGATGCGGTCGTCGCGGCGCATATACCATCCGATATGGTGAGTGTGGCTCACCACTATCTTGGCAATGGCCGTTGCCCAGCTACCGCCACCGATGATTGCTATCTTACCGCAGTTATACATATCCTAATTGTCAATTATCAATTGTCAATTATAAGTTGCTCTTCTCTATCCAACCCTGAATCTCGTCCACACTAGGTTTCTCGTAATCTAATTTATATTTCTTGTTGATGTCTCCAATTTTCTGTTGTAAGCCCTGGGCTTTCTCCTCCTTGATGTCGGAAATCAGGTTGAAGCCAGCCTTGCGCAGCACATAGACCCAATCTTCTGGAACACCAATCTCAGCCCATTCGGCTATCGTGCTTTGTGGGATTTTCTTCTCTGGCTTCATTTGCGGGAAGAAGAGCACTTCCTGAATGAACGTCTTGCCTGTCATGAGCATCACCAGACGGTCGATGCCGATGCCGATGCCACTTGTCGGTGGCATACCGTATTGCAGGGCACGCAGGAAGTCCTGATCGATAACCATTGCCTCATCGTCGCCCTTATCTGCTAGTCGCATCTGTTCCTTGAATCGTTCCTCCTGGTCTATCGGGTCGTTTAACTCAGAATAAGCATTTGCCAACTCCTTACCATTCACCATCAGTTCGAAACGCTCAGTCAGTCCGGGCTTAGAGCGGTGCATCTTTGTCAATGGTGACATCTCCACCGGATAGTCGGTGATGAAGGTAGGCTGGATGAAGGTTCCCTCGCAGAACTCACCAAAGAGCTCGTCTATGAGTTTTCCCTTGCCCATGGTCTCGTCCACCTCCATACCTTTTTGTTTGCAGAATTCACGAATCTCCTCCTCCGTCTTGCCGTTGCAGTCGAATCCAGTCTTCTCCTTGATAGCATCGAGGATAGGGAGTCGGCGATAGGGAGCCTTGAAGCTGATGATGTTACCGTCAATTTCCCTCTCTGGTTTACCATTGACGGCGATACATATTGTCTCCAGCATCTTCTCTGTGAACGACATCATCCAGTTGTAGTCCTTATACTGAACATACAACTCCATGCAGGTGAATTCAGGATTGTGATTGCGGTCCATACCCTCGTTGCGGAAGTTCTTGCCTATTTCATACACACCTTCAAAACCACCCACGATGAGTCGTTTCAAATAGAGCTCGGTGGCAATACGCATATACATGTCAATATCAAGTGCATTGAAATGGGTGATGAAAGGTCTGGCACTGGCACCGCCTGCAATCGCTTGCAACGTCGGTGTCTCCACCTCAGTATAGCCGGCTTCGTCTAGAATGCGGCGCATGGTACGAACCACCGTGGCGCGTTGTAGGAACGTGTCTTTCACACCTTCGTTGACAACAAGGTCAACATAGCGCTGACGATAGCGCAGTTCAGGATCTTCAAACTTGTCGTAAGCCACACCGTCCTTATATTTAACGATAGGCAGAGGTTTGAGACTTTTAGACAAGAGTGTAAATTCTTTAGCGTGGACAGAAATCTCGCCTGTCTGTGTACGGAAGACGAAACCTTTCACACCGATGAAGTCGCCGATGTCCAACAGCCGCTTGAATACTGCGTTGTACAAGGATTTGTCTTCGCCCGGACAAATGTCGTCACGGGTGACATATACCTGAATTCTTCCTTTGGAATCCTGTATCTCGGCAAACGACGCCTTCCCCATGACGCGGCGGCTCATCATTCGTCCGGCGATACACACCTGTGGCAGTTTTTCAACAGGAATAGGTTCTTCGCCCTCAGGTACATCAACTATCCATTCGCCATCGGCTATTTTTGCTTTTATTTCGGTGCTGAATGCATTTGTCGGAAACTCGGCTGCGGGATAGGGTTCAATGCCCATGTCGCGCAACTCTTGCAGTGCTTGTCGGCGAACAATCTCCTGTTCGCTCAGTTCTAAAATATTCATTCTTTCTTGTCTGTGTGTATTTTGAGTGCAAATATAATGTTTTATTTGCAATCGGCAAAGCAAACAAGAAAAAAAGGTCATCCTTCGCGGAAGAAATCAAGTGCTTCCTTGATTTCTTCAACTGTTGCCGTCTGGTTGATGCGGATGTCTCCTATGTTACCTAACAAGGTGAAATTGATGGTGCCGGCTGTATTCTTTTTGTCGTGCCCCATCAGTTCTATCAGTTGGTCGTAGTCTTCGCAGGTAATGGGGAGCGTACCATATTGTTCGCGTATATAGCTGACGGTTTGCCGCATCTTGTCCGTTGGAAATCCTGCCTTGACAACAGAAAGGTATAGTTCGCATATCATTCCGAAGGCAACAGCATAGCCGTGTAATAGGGGCTGATGGTTGTTGGCTCTTGCCAAACTCCACGACTCGAAAGCATGTCCGAACGTATGTCCGAAGTTCAGCGCTTTGCGTATGCCTTGCTCTGTGGGATCTTCTTCCACGATGCGTTCTTTCACCTTTACAGAGTCAGCCACCATGCGTTGCAGGCGTTTTAATGTTGAGCGTTCTTGCTTTGGCAAGCGCTTTGCGATTTGGGAGTTGAGCGTTGACTGTTGACCGTCTGCCTTTTCCTCTACGATGTCAAAGGTTACTAGTTCTGCCCACATCTCTTCTGATGCGATGAGACCGTGTTTCAACATTTCGGCATAGCCGCTCAGCAAGTTCTCTGTGTCGAGTGTGTGTAAGAATTCTGTGTTCAGAATGACGTATTTCGAGTCGTTGAAGACACCAATCTCGTTCTTCAGTCCTCCGAAGTTGATACCCGTCTTCCCGCCCACGCTGGCATCGACCATCGAGAGTAGTGTTGTGGGGATGTTGATAAAGTTGATGCCCCGTTTGAAGGTACTGGCAGCAAATCCTCCAAGGTCGGTTACCATGCCTCCTCCTAGGTTAATCAGGCACGAATGGCGCGTAGCGCCGCCCTTGTCCAATTCTTCCCACACATGGCATACCGATTCCAATCCTTTGTTTTGGTCGCCGGCAGGAATGGTTATCATCTTCGAATTTTTCAATCCGAAGAAGTTGCTGAGTACTGGCCAGCATTTGTTATAGGTGTTCTCATCGGTGAGTACAAAGATATGGTCGCGCTCACATTCGATGAGTGCCATTGCTAAATCATTTTGGAAACTTTGGGTAATAGATGATCCCATTTCACCCGTTGAAGAAATAATCACTCTCTGTTCCATAACATTCCATTCTTAAAACATCCAACCTCACATTCTCTCTTGTTGAGGCTCTCCTTCGCAGACAAAGATACAATGTTTACGCGCTTACGCGCGCAAAAAAAACTTATATTTTAGCGTTTTTTTAGAGAAAAAAGTGTCAAATTGCGCACATAGAGGTGTGAGTGTGCAACATTTTTTGCGTTTTAGAGAGAGTGTGTGCTATTGTTTATTACGTTTTTCTGTGCGTATGTGGTCAGGTTAATACCATTGCACAGCATTGGTGAATCCGCTATTCTTGTCATATTTCAGCGCATCGGTGAGCGTAGAGGCGTTGCATCGGAAGGTAAAGTTATAGCTGGTGTATGGGTATAACACTACAAATGCACTCATGTTGAAACAGTGCAAGTCTCTGGAGAGTGACGCTGTCGTCATGGATAATTTGTGGGCATCAAAATCATATCCGCTGGCAAATTGGATATTCCATCCATCGCTGATGCGGATATTTCCTGTGCAGTTTAGCGTATGAGAGAAGGTATAAGGATAGCGCATGTGCTTTTTATCAAATTTTCCTGATGTGTTCTCGCGCATGGTTATACCATATCCAATGGTCAGTGACCACGGCATAGAAAATTTCATGTACCCGTCGCGGTCGGTCTCTGCAATGCCGCCTTTCTTCTTGGCAGCATGTTTACCTTGCTCCATCTTGTCGTCGATGTTGCTTTCCATCTTCGTGTCAATGCCTTCGTTGTTGTTGGAGTTCTCTTCTTCTTCATCATCGCCACCACCGAACCATTTCTTTATTTTTTCAGGATTGATAATGAAGGAGAAGTTCTGCGAAAGACCTTGGAAGCGCGGGAAGCGTCCAAAGTGGAACTCCGTATGGTCGCTGACAAAAGGATTCCCGTTGTTGTCCAATTCGTAGGCATACATGGCAAAACGAGCATGCATGCTGAACGTGTAGCTCTTCCACCATTTCAATACAAGGTCGGCATTGATATCGCTCCAGGGATGCCTTTTGGCTGCAGCATTATACGACATGTTGATAGCCAATTTGTCAATAAGGCTTATTTTCTTGTAACCAGTAGAATCCTTGTCGCTCTTCACTTTCATTTCGAGATTGTTGCTGATGCCGAACGAAATACTCTCGCTCTTCTGGTTGCCAGGTGCTCCGAACACATTGTTGGCGAATGGCGAGTATTCTACTAGCGACACGCTGCCATCGCTGTTTGTGCGCAGATAGGTGTCGTAGTATCCATATCGGCTTTCGCTGAAGTCTGGTGTATAAGAGAACGAAATGGTTGGCGTAATGACATGGCGAATGGCTTGAATCTTGTCACCGAAGATTTTTCGGTTGGGTGTCCAGAAACCATATATTTTTGTCGAGGCGCTGATGCCCATGCTCCAGTCGATAAGGTTATGGAATCCATAAACCGTATCTGTTGCGACCTCCATCTGTTTGTCTTTGTCCCATCCGCGCATCACCTTCTGAGAATACATGCGGTCGGTGATGGTAATATTGGGTTTTACGTTGATATACTTGAACAAAGAGAAGTCTGCTTGGATAGGCACTTTGTGAGAGATGCCATTGCGCCATTCCTTGAAGAAGTTTGTTTTCAGAATGCGGTTTTCCTTTACTTTCTCGATAGAGTTCTTCAGTTCACCCGTATAGGTTAGCGATATTTTCTCGTACCATCGTTCTTTGCCAGCCATGTGTTTTCTGCGGAAGGGATAGAATCGGCTGACGTTAACAGTGAGGTTTGGCAGGGTGACATCGAGTGTTGTGTCGCGCATATTCTGTGCAATGTTGAACGTTCCGTCCAAGGTCATGTTCAAACTGGAGAATCCAGTTGACCATCTTACCGATGACGTTCGTGTTGACTGTGTCCTTGCCTGTGGATTATACATCGATGTAAGGTTGTTGCTCTCATAGCTCGATGTGGCAAAGTTGACACTTGCCGACATGGTGCGGAAGGGGTTTGCCTTCTGGTCTTGCGTGTGGTTCCATTGCACCTTGAAACTCTCCGTCTTGTGATAGTCAGCCATACCCTTGTCGCCCTCACGGGAGTCCTGGTAGCTGGCCATGAACGAACCCGAATAGCGGTAACGTTTTCTATAGTTGCTGGTGGCGGTAATACCCCATGAGCCTTTGGTATAAATTTCACCCAACAGCTTCAAATCCACTTTGTCGTTGATGGCAAAGTAATATCCGCCGTTGTGCAGGTAGAATCCTCGTGTCTGTTCGTCACCGTACGACGGCATGATGAAACCGCTACTATATTTCTTTGAGAAGGGGAAGAAACCGTAGGGGATGGCAAGCGGCAGGGGCACATCGGCAACCACCAGGTAGGCAGGCCCGAAAACCACATCCTTCCCTGGTCGTACTTTCGCTCGTGACAGGGCGATATAGAAGTCGGGATGCGGGTCATCACAAGTGGTGTATCGTCCGTGTTTCAGGTATATTGTTCCGGTTGAGTCTCGTTTTCCCAACTCACCTTTCAGGTATCCGTCTTCCTGTTCTGTATAGACGTCCTTGATGAGACCGCGTTTCGACTTGAAGTTGAATGCCATCGTGTCACTCTTGTATTCGTCTGTTCCCATAGAAAACTGCGGTTTACCTTTGATGCCATCTTCAGCGGTGGTGTCGGGAGAACCAGTTGCTCTGACGATGCTGCTGTCCAGACTCATGTAGATTTTGTCGCTGTTCAACTTCATGTTTTGATAGTCCACCTTCGATGTTCCGAACATGTAAGCCGTTTTTGTCTTGGCATCGTAGATGAGCGAGTCGTCAGCAGCATATTGTACAGGAGCCTCAATGCCATTGGCTTTCGCCCGCTGGATGCTGTCCAAACGTATGGAGTCGTCAATCTGCCGGTTGTGGTGGTAGATGGCTTTCTGCAAGGAGTCCATCTGCGTGGTGTCGTTCTTGTCGATTTCCTTGTCGTCAGCAACTGTCTGTTCTAGAGTCGAATCCACCAATGTCGAGTCTGCCGTCTTGCGCATCCGCTTCTTCTGTGGGCGCTGGGCAAACAGGTAGTTGTCGGTCACAACAAAGAGTATGACTAACAACAAAAGTGATATGGTGGTTTTCGTTCTCATTCAAACAGTTGTTCCCATTTTCTGAAGCGTTCGACACCCGCTGCGCCAAATTTGGCTAAGCTGTATTCTGCTTGTTCAATGGTCTTTTCGCGGTCGGGCTTGGTCTTGGAAAAAAACTTGTCGGCATAGCAGATGAGCTGCTCTTCCAAAGTCTCCGGTAAGAAATCCTGATGGGGGAGGGGCAGTCCTTGTTGTATTACTTCCTCGCAGGAGATGCCGGCACCCGTATGACGTTCGCACACCCTTGCGTGTCTGGGGTATCCCTCGTTTCTCAGCATCTCGGCTCCTATGCGCCCGTGCAGGATGTAAGGCTCGTTGCCGAAGCATTGTATGCCTGGTGCGTTGCAACGGATGATGCCGATGTCGTGTAGCATGGCAGCTTCTTTAATGAAAGGCATGTCGAGGTGTAGCTCCGGATGCATAGAACCAATCTGCAGCGCTTTTTTCGCTACAGATTGGCTATGTCTGAGGAGAATTGTTTTCAGTTCTGAATCCGCTTCTCCGTAATACTTATCGATCAGCGTCCGATAGTCCATGTTTTCAAGTCCCGTTTGTCAACCTCCCCGAAAGAGAGGTCTTGCAGGGACGTTCTATTTTTCTTTTCTCTCAATCCAAGCCAGCACGTCGCCTTTGTTGACTTTTGAACCTTGTTTGGCAGCAATTTCCACCAGTTTGCCTCCGAGTGCAGCAGGGATGGTGACAAATTCGCCCCAGGTCGCTTGGATGTAGCAGAAGGAATCGCCTTCTTCGTATTCCTTGCCGATATACGGCTCTACCGTAGCCACAGCCTCGCCGTCGCCGCCAAACTCCCAGAACACCTGTCCCTTGACAGGAGCTACAATGGCATCAGCCTTGGCATGTTTAAAGGCAGCCATTTCCTCAGCCGAGAGGGAGGAGCCCAACTCGGCATCTTTAGCTTTTTGCAAGTCTGCCAGGAAGTTCTTTTTTGCTTGTCCGCTCTTGTAGTTGCGATACTGCTCAGGGTGCATAGCCAGCTCCCACAGTTCTTCATCGTCTTTGCCATATTCCCATCCGTTCTCGTCCATTTCCTTGCGGAAGTCGTCGAGGGCATTGGGAATGAGTGTATGCGGGTCGGCTGTCGTAAACTCGCGACCTTGCTTCTTGGCAAGTTCTATCAGTTCGGGGTCTATATCGCCAGGAATTTTGCCGCTCTTGCCGAGAATCATGCCCCACATCGAGTCGTCCATCATCACAAAGCGTCCCTTTCCTTGTTCCATAGTGAGCAGGTTCATCAAGGCGATATTCTTCACATACTGAGAGAACGGCGTTACCAGTGGTGGATAGCCTACACGCGGCCATACATATTCCACCTCCTTGAACAGTTTCACCAACATATCGTCGGTAGAGAGTTCTTCTTCACCGCGCTTCTTGCGGATGTTGTTGATGGTACCCATGATGCCACCGAGGTCAGCCATCATCGAACCCATCATGCCGCCCGGAAGACCGCATCCCAGCAACAGAGACGACATCACCTTGTTGCCCGGATTGATGAAGTAGCCCAGCCATTCGTCGATGAACTCCTGAGTCAGCGAACGTGCCTTCATGTAGGCGTTCATGTTGATTTCCGGCACGTCGAAACCTTCGTTCTTCAACATCGACTGCACGGAGATGACGTCAGGATGTACCTTTCCCCATGACAACGGTTCAATAGCGGTGTCAATGATGTCGGCACCATTCTCGCAGACCTCTAAAATGCTTGCCATAGACAGTCCCGGACCGCTGTGACCATGATACTGGATGATAATCTGCGGATATTTCTCCTTGATCATTTTCGTCAGTTTGCCCAAAAATGCAGGCTGACCAATACCCGCCATGTCCTTCAGACAAATTTCCTCGGCACCAGCTGCAATCACCTGGTCGGCAATGTTCATGTAGTACTCTAATGTGTGAACTGGCGAGGTGGTAATGCAGAGTGTAGCCTGAGGCGTCATACCAGCCTCCTTTGCCCACTTGATGCTTGGAATGATGTTGCGGACATCATTCAAACCGTCGAAGATACGTGGGATGTCCACACCCTGGGCGTGCTTCACCTTGTACATCAAAGCACGCACATCGTCGGGCACGGGATACATGCGAAGTGCATTCAGACCGCGGTCCAGCATGTGCGTCTTAATGCCAGCTTCGTTGAACGGCTTACAGAAGGCGCGCACGGCATCGTTAGGGTTTTCGCCAGCCAACAGATTCACCTGTTCGAAGGCACCGCCATTAGTTTCAACACGGGCAAAACAGCCCATTTCAATAATCACGGGAGCAATACGCTCCAACTGGTCTTTGCGTGGCTGGAACTTACCAGAACTCTGCCACATGTCTCGGTAAACGAGACTAAACTGTATTTTCTTCTTCATATTCTTTTATCCTTCAAGTCCCTATTGGGGTGCAAAGGTACGAAAAAATTTCAATTGACGATTGTCAATTATCAATTATTTTATAGTACCTTTGTCGCCAAGAAAAGAAACATGTGAAAAATGAAACGATTACCATATCTCGTGTTGCTGGCTGTCTGCCTCCTGTTGGCAGCCTGTGGCTCGCGTAAAGGCAACGAGAAAGAAGCTATCGACCTCAGTAAAAAACTACCAGGCGACCAAATGATTTACGGTCTTGCCTGCGACGGCTGTACCGACTCCGTGCTGGTGTTCCTGCCTAACGATGGCGGCGATCCCGTAACCTACAATATTGTTCAAGCCATGCGAAAGCATCAGGTATACGGTCATCCTGAAGTTGGCGACTGGGTGGGTATCATGCTCAATCCGAAAGACTCTACAGAAGCCATCTTTGTTGTTGATCTCGACCAACTGAAAGGCACATGGACCTATCAGGTTTTACCAACCATTCGTGCTACAGCAACTCAAAAGGAGCATGAGATAGAAGCCAACCTTACTGATTCCATGCGTGCCCTGCTTTTCGTTCCGCGCGAATACGGTTTCACGCTCAAGCGCCATCGTGCGGCCTCTTCTGTCGGCAACGTTTATAAAGGAAATTCCTTGACTACTGAAGACTTAGTCGAGTATCCGCCCGTTCCTCATTATACAGGCTGGGTAACTTGGAACGGCAAGATCATTCTCACACGCGATACTGCAGATATGAAGACTCGCCAGCGACTGCCCGAACATAAAATTCAGCACGATACTTTGGAGTTTGTCTATATGAAAGACGACTCGCTGGTGCTGCGCTCTGCAGGGAAAGTCATCAGTTTCCATAGGCAAGAGAATGCCCGTGATGCCAATAAGAAAGCTCAAGCAGCGGCAGCCAAGCAGGCAGCAGCTGATACTATCAAAAAGTGAAGCGTGAAGAATTGGGCGGCGATGGTATCGCCACTTACGAATAAAGAATTATTGCCTTATACTTCCTGTTGCATCATTCGCTTTTTCGCCATTTCTTCATATTTCGTACCTGGCTTGCCGTAGTTGGCATACGGCCAGATGCTGATGCCGCCGCGAGGCATAAAGATTCCCTTTACCTCGATATAGCGTGGGTCCATCAGCCGTATCAAGTCCTTCATGATGGTGTTCACGCAGTCTTCGTGGAATCCGCCGTGATTGCGGAAACTGAACAAGTATAGCTTCAGAGACTTGCTTTCCACCATCCGCTTGTCGGGGATATACGAAATGCGAATCTCTGCAAAATCAGGCTGTCCCGTGATTGGACACAACGTAGTAAACTCCGGGCAGTTGAAACGCACCCAGTAATCGTTTTCCTGATGCATGTTTTCAAACGTCTCCAGTACTTCCGGAGTATATTGGGGCAGGTATTCCGTATCGTTGCCCAATACTTTCAATCCCTCCTGTTTTCTGTCTTTCATTTCTTTTCTTTTTTTATTTTTTTTAATCTGTTCCGCTGCAAAAATATAAATAAGGTTTTATATCTGCAATATTCTTGATGGGAAAAACGGCAAAAAAGTCATAAAACGGCAACGTCGCAACGCGGTGGGATTTCCCGATTTTCGGGTGAGGCTTACTTGCAATTCAACTACGGCTCTTTTGCCGATGAATTTGGGCTTGTTTGCCGCCCAATTACGGCTTACTTGAAAACGGGGTGTATGGCTGTAAGAATTTGCGAAAATCTGTCTTTTTTCCCTAACGTTTTCCTTTCGCTATGATTTGAAACTAGTTCCTTGCGGTAAGCACTCAAAGGGGGCGTACAATTCTGATACCAAGACTGGCTGGTTGCTTCTTGAGGTAGAGATAGAGGGAGGTAGGGTCTTCGAGCACTTTCTTGTGGACGCTGGAGGCATGAAGCATGTGCAGACCATCTTTATGCCATACGGCAATGCCGAGATGGGTGGTGTCGAGGTTCTTCTTGTTCGTGACGATGCCGATGATGTCGCCGTCATGAACGATTTGGCGCAGCAGCGGAGTGTTCTTAATGTTGGCCTTGGGGATATAGCGCACACATTTGCCGTTGGTTTGGTCTTCCAACACTTTTAGCGCACGCACACGTTCGGGGTGATTCCTCAGCATGTCGTAGCTTTGGTAGTTAGTGCTCATGAAGTTGATTTTCAGCTTTTGAGCACCAAGAAAAGGAGGACGTGGCGTGTCAACAATCTCAACCAGATGCTTTTCGGCATTGTCGTCAGCCCACCATTCGAAATAGTGCAGACGGTTTTCATAACTGAGCTTGCCCTGTCGGTAGCGGATGGTCTGCAACGTTTTGACGTAGTCGCGGAATTGGTTCTTGCCCGTCTGTGCACAGTGGGTAAGCGCAAGAACGCTCTCTACATAGGTGGTGCAGTCGAGTTCGTGTAGGTTGATAACCATGCGTTCGTCGTCGGTACGGTCAAGGGTATGACCGACATAAAGAATCCCTTTCAAGGCTCGGGCAAAGTGGAGCATGGTTTGACCGACAGAGAGGTGCTTGTCTTTTGACTCACGCAATAGGTGTTCGACGAGGAGAGAGTCTTCGAGTGTATAGGGTGAAGGTTGGGCTGCCTTGACCGTTGACAAGGTAAGCAAGAGGGTGGCTATGCAAATAAAAAGATGGCGATGTTGCATTGTTTCTTCATTCTGATCGACTGCAAAGTTAGCAAATAATTCATAATTATCAATTATCAATTATCAATTGTCAATTATTATTTCTACCTTTGTCCCGCAATTCAATAAGATAAAGGAAAAATGAAAAAGTTTTTGTTGGTGGTTTCCGCAGTGTTGATAACGCTGGGTTGCAAGCCTGTACAGGCGCAGAAGAATGGTGAAGACGGACCGAAGAACGACAAGTTGGAGTCTTATCAGGAAAAGTTGGCTCAGATAGACAAGGAGGGCGAGCGCATGATGCAAGCCTATCGTGAACTGGGCATGAAACAGCAGCTGGCACCGACGGAGGCTGGCAAGCAGCGTTTGGAGCAGCTGATGGATTCGCTTCAGACCTTGTCAAACGAACAGGCTGCCATTGTGTTGAAGATGGCAGAAACCAACAAACAGTCGAAGGTGCCCGCAAAGTATATCTCACAGGTATATTATGACTTGACATACGACCAGCTGAAGGGTATTCTGACACCGGATGCTGCATACTATAACGAACCGGAACTGAAAGAGGCTAAAGCTCATCTGGAGGCTTTGGAGAAGCGAGCACCGGGAAAGATGTTCCACGAACTGACGATGGCCGACCCCGACGGCAAGCAGCACAAACTGAGCGAGTGGGCAGGCAAGGGCAACTACGTGCTGGTAGATTTCTGGGCTTCGTGGTGCGGACCCTGTCGCATGGAGATGCCTACCGTAGTGGCTGCTTATGAAAAGTATCACCAGAAGGGATTTGACGTGGTAGGTGTGTCGTTTGACAACAAGGTTGACGCTTGGAAGGCTGCCATCGGGCAGCTGAAGATGCCGTGGCACCACATCTCCGACCTGAAAGGCTGGGAATGTGCTGCATCAGCGCTCTATGGTGTTCGTTCTATTCCTTCGAATGTGTTGTTGGACGGAACGGGTAAGATTGTTGCAACAGACTTGCGTGGTGAAAAACTGCTGACGACGCTGGAAAAAATATATCAATAAGGAATTCATAGATGATTTCTTGCGCTCCGTTGGTGCTCAGGCGCTTTGCAGAGGCCCCTGCAGACGGGCAAGCCAGAACGAGGAGCAAGGAAACAAATTAGGGAAATCATGTTGCTGAATATCCTGATGATTGTCGGAGGCATTGCCCTCGTGTTGTGGGGCGCCGACAGGCTGACAGACGGTGCTGTGGGCATCGCTGAACGATTGTGTATTCCACAGATTATTATCGGTCTGACTGTCGTAGCGATGGGTACGTCGATGCCTGAATTCTGCGTCAGCCTTGTATCTGCAGTAAAAGGTACGCCCGACTTGGCTGTGGGCAACGTGGTGGGAAGTAATGTTTTCAATACCTTACTCATCGTGGGTGTTGCATCGCTGGTTGCCCCCATTACCATCTTGCGCACTACTGTGCGCAAAGATATTCCTTTTGCGGTGATGGCATCAGCATGGTTGGTCATCATCTGTGGTGATGGCACCTTGTCGCGCTTCGATGCTGCCACTATGTTCTTCCTCTTCCTTGCCTTTATGTATATCTCGGTAAAGGGCGCAATGGGAGAAGGAGCAAAGAAACAGGCGACAGACGGAACGATGAGCGGAGAGAGTGAAGAAAACGAGGAAGGCAGGAAACGGGTTCCTCTATGGAAATCTGTAGGATTGATTGTGTTGGGACTGGCTTGTCTTGTTGGCGGCTCGAACATCTTTGTGGAAGGCGCAACCGAAGTGGCGGCTGCCTTAGGTGTCAGCGACGCGGTGATTGGTCTGACTGTCGTGGCTATGGGCACATCGATGCCGGAACTGGCTACCACCGTAGTGTCGGCACGCAAGGGAAACAGCGGCATTGCCATCGGCAACGTACTGGGATCTAACGTCTTTAATATTCTGATGGTATTGGGACTGACGGGCATCATCTGCCCAATGACGATTCAAGGGATTACGCAAGTGGATTTCACCGTGCTGGTAGGTTCGATGATTCTCCTGTGGCTGTTCTCGTTTACGAAGCTTACCATACAACGATGGGAGGGTGCCGTACTGACAATTATCTTTATGGTTTATCTTGTATGGCTTATAGTAAACGTCTAAACGCTAACTCCTAAACCTTCGGCTCTCGTTCGAGCTTGCTCGCATGCAGAGCGAAGCAGCGCAAGAACTCTCAAACTATATACTCAAACTCGTCAAAATGGGTGAAGCCCATCTCCAAGAGTATGTGACGGCTGCTGACAACAGCCGCCTTTGTATTGTATTCGGGGATAAGCGGTAGGCGGATAAGGCAATTGTCGGCCACTCCTTGTTTTGCCAGCCACCGCAGGTTGCCTGTCACGCGTCGGTTGCTGCGTCGGGTATAGGCATGGTAGATGTCTGGATTCATGTCTTTCACGTCTATAATCCACTGTGATACAAAAGGCAAGAGCGTTTGCAAGTGACGGCGTTCTACGTTCAGGCTGGTTTCCAGCGTGATGCGCCAACGCGGGTCTGCCAACTGGCAGAACTCGCTGATAAACTGGCTGCGCAGACATGGTTCACCACCACCAAAGCAGATTCCGCCATCGGTGGAGAGAAAATACAAGTTATCTATCTTGACTTGTTCCAACAGCATTTCGGGTGTCAGTATCTGACCGATACCACTGGCATGGTTGCATTGTGGATTAAGACAATAACGGCAACGCAAAGGACATCCGTGAAAGGCTACGAGGGTGGTGACACCGTTGCCGTCAATACCCATGCGGTGACGGTTGATACCTATCAGAGGCGCTTCGATATGGTTGATACCAGTCATTTTTTCTCCTTATTATTTCTTATTGGCAATAAATACACCGACGAGAATCAAAGCAGAGCCAGCGTAGGCGACAGCTGTCATAGGCTCTTGCAGGAAGAGGGCACTGATAATGACGGTGCTGATGGGGTTGAGATAGACGTAGTTGGAGGTGCGGATGGCGCCAAGACGGTGGATGATGTAACTCCACACGGCAAAGCAGGCAAAGGAGCCGATGAGGCCTAAGAATAGCAGGTTGCCCCACACAACGGGGTTGGCAAATGCCGACACGGGAAACGACCAAGGATGGAAAGCGAAGAGGGGGAGGATAGTCACAATGCCGTAGAAGAATACTTTGCGGGTGATAAAAACGGCACCGTAGCGCCCGGAAACAAACTTAATAAGGATGCTATAGACCGCCCAGCAGAGGGCTGCCGCTAACGCCAGCAAGTCACCTACAGGACTGAGTCTAAGGATAAAGTGCCCGTTGAAGATGACCATGCCCATGCCGATGAGTGCCATGAGCGAACCTCCGAAAAGATTACGTGAAGCGTAAACGTCTTTCAGTAGTAGCAAGCCGAGTAATGTAGTCCAAAGTGGGGCTGTGCAGACGATGAACGACACGTTGTTGACATAGGAGATGCCGACAGCGATATTCTCGGCAAGGAAATAGAGGGAGCCGCCCGTGATGCCGAGAAGCATCATCCATGCCTCGTCTTTCCAGTTGTTGCACCAAAGACGGCGTGGGGAAATGAACCAGATGCAGACGTATGCCAACACAAAACGGACGAGGAAAATCTCCTCTGCACGCATGCCGGCAAGAAGCAGAAACTTCGAGTTGACGAACGTTGCGCCCCAGAAGAGCACAACGATGACGGCGGTGAGATGATAAAAAACGTTAGACAAGAATTTGAAAATTAACCTGTTTTTATTTTGAGTTGTCCTTGTATCGTTGTATCTTTGCCGAAAATAGCAGTTGTTATGAGATACGGAAAGAAGATTTGCAGAGAGCTGAAAACCATTCGAAAGGCAATAGCCGATGCCAATGGGATAGCTTATGACCCAAAACCTTGCAACCATCGAGGAGACTGTGCTGGCACATGTCCTGCCTGTGATGCAGAGGTTCGTTATATTGAGCGTGAACTAAACCTGCGTAAACTGGCAGGAAAGGCAGCTGTCGTGGCAGGACTCTCACTGGGTGTTGCTTCGATGACGAGCTGCCACAAAATTCTCCGTCCAGAAGTGAATGGCTTGATTGAGCGTCCACAACAACTTGCCGGTGACGTTGCTATCATCGATTCTGTGGAATGTTCCAAGACGGACACGGCAAAGATACCAACGCCGAAGAAGAAGAAGGAAGATAAAGCAACTCTGCGTGGCAAGTATCTCAACTACGATTAGTGGGCTGAAGCCTGTCTGCTCTTTTTTCCTATTATTCCTCCTCCTGCCGGTCGTCAACGTTGTCGCCATCGGTAGGAGCAAGGTCTTTCTCAAACTCGGTGATGCCATTGTCGATGAGTATGTCGTACCACTGCAGCAGTTTTTTGATGTCGCTGTTGTGTACACGGTCGCGGTCATAGTCGGGCAACACGGTGGCAAAATATTCTGTAAGCTCTTTGGCGGATGCCTTGCGCCAATTGACGCTTGCCTTCTTGCTGCCTTCATGGTCACGAACCTTAGCCAAAACCTGTCCGAGCGGCATGTCTTCTGATTCAGTGAACATGGCAATGTCGGCGAGGGAGGTCACACGGTCGGTAGCAAATGCTGGCTGACGCTTATGAGTCTCGTCGAGGGCTTCTACGATTAAACTGTTTTTTGCGCGGCTCACCAACTTGTAAAGTCCGGGTTTGCCTGCGATGGAAAGAATGGTTTGTAACATATTGTTTTCTTTTTTTATGCCGTCAGCGCAAGGCTGACAACTGATGAATAATGTTTTCTATTTGTGGCTCGATGGCTTGCTGACCGTCGTTGACGATTTCAAAGTCGGAACGGCTGACAACTTCTTCTTGTGGCAACTGCCGTTGAATCCATGCCAAAGCTTCATGGCGACTGATGTCATCGCGTTGCATGATACGTTTTAGGCGTACTTCCAAGGGAGCGCTGACGCAGATGACATAGTCGGCATTCACACGCTTGTCGAAACCGCTGTCGAAATAGATGGCGCTCTCCAACCACTGACAGTCAGATGCCAGGAAGTCGGCAGCAACCGTGGGATGTATGGTGTTGTTGACGGCTTGCTTGTTGGCTTCGCTTGCCAGCAGGAATTTAGCCAGTATAGGCTTTTGCAGGATGCCGTCCCGATAGACCGTCGTACCCACCAACCTTTTCAAGTCTTCTTGCAGGGATAAGGAGGTACGCAGCAAACGTTTGGCTGCCGCATCGCAGTCATATACCTTGATGCCGCGTTGTTTCAGCAGAGTGCAGACATAGCTTTTTCCTGCTCCGATTCCGCCTGTAAGAGCGATGACTGGCGACTGATGAGTGTGCGAGTTAGTCATTGTTGCTCGATGAGGTAGTCAACTTCAGAAATGTCTGGCTTGGCATTGCGGATGCCTTTAGGAGTGGTAAACACACTGATGCGGCATTTCTCCGTCGGATTGGCAACGAGCTGGTTGTAGTCAACAACAACGCGGAACCCCTGTGGTAGCAGTTGTTTCGTCTCTGCATTCTTGGGCATCTGGCTCAGTCGGGCAGCACCAACCACAAATTTAACTTTTACCTTCGACGGGAAAGTACGTACCAACTTATCGGGTGGGGTGTTGATGGCCTCTATGGGCACTTCCACCGTTTCTTCAGTCAATATGTCGGGAATAAGTTTCATGCTGACACTGGCAGGAACGAATTTGGCTCCCTTGACCTTGCGCAACTCAATAGTTTTTGTTAGTGTGTCGCCGAAATTGCTTACAAAGAAACGTGATGTATAGGCGTTGTGGATGCTGTCCAGCAATTCCTTGGCTGCATAGACAGTGACGCTATCGGGTGAAAACCGTGTTTCTGCCAAGTAGTAACCATTTTGCGGATAGATGGTTCCCGACAAACGTACTGGTACTTTCTTACTTTTGCCAAAGTTGTAGAAAAATTCCACCTTGTCGGGTTTCATGCTCGTTATCTTTGACGAGTTGTATAGCTGTTGGTAGATCATTTTCTGCAAGTCGGCGTAGCTGATGGTGCCGTGACCCTTTCCGTCGGCATAGTTGCGGAAGTCGATGTTAAGAGGTTTCAGAACGTCACCATAGAGGTAGCCGCCAATCATATAACCTTTGTCCCTCACTGTTATGCGGATGGTGGCAGGGACGTCGTTAGTAATGATGAGGCTTTTAGGAACGTTAATGATATTGACACCGATGGTAATCTCTTTTTCGTAAGTCTCGTTCAGCGTCATCACCAACCAGAAACTACCGCTTAGAAAGAGGAAGAACATAAAAATCAGAAATTCCTTTTTTACCAAGGATAAAAGGAATTTCTTGATTTTGCTATATTTTCGCAAAAAACCGATTTTCATGTTGGATTTCTCTTTTGCAGAGGGAAATCAAGGTTTACTTAGACTGCATTTGTGATGCCGCATCGGCAAAGACATAGTTCTTGTCAACGATGATGACAGTTCCTTTGGCTATCTCCACTTCAATGGTGTTATTGGTCAGATTCACTTCCTTCACCGTGCCGTAGATACCACCTCCGGTAACAACTTTAGAACCAGCCTGCAACGAATTCTGAAAGGCGCGTATTTCCTTTTGCTTCTTCTGTTGTGGACGAATCATAAAAAACCACATGATAGCAAAGATGGCTACCATCATCAGCAACATAGGCATCATGCTGCCACCTTGTCCTTGTGCCGCCTGTGCGGCAAGAAATGTCATTGTGTTCATTTTTTTTTTTTGTAGTTTTATTGTTGTTTTAATTCTTCACGCTAAACTCTTTTTCCCTTTAATTTTGGTTCTCAACTCTAGCCTCTTCATCCTTTTACTGCCTTCATCACTTTCCCCGTCTGCACCAGATAGTGGGCAATAGCATCGAGCATGCCGTTGATATAGCCGCCACTCTTGGGCGTACTGTAGAGTTTGGCAAGATCGACAAATTCGTTGATGGTGACGCTGATGGGGATGTTCGGGAAGTTAACAATTTCGGCAATGGCAATCTGCATAATGACGATGTCCATGTAGGCAAGTCTGGAGAAATCCCAGTTTTTCGATGTCTCACTCATATACCGCTGATAAGTGTCGGCATTGAGAATGGTTGATCGGAACAACTTGATGGCAAATTCCTGGTCTTCCTGACTTTGGTATTCCGGCAACAATTCCTGGTTGCTCTTGTTCTTGGGGTCGAAGCGCTTGATGGTCTTCAGTACGAATGTGTCAACAATTTCCTTGTCGTCGTTCCAATAGAGGCTCTTCTCTTCCAACACGCTGTCTAGGTCGGCATTGTCTTGAATAAGAGTGCGGTAAATCTTGCGCCATAGTTCGCGGTCTATTTCGTAATCGGTCTCATCCAGCGACATATATTCTTGGTATATCTGCGATTCTTCTATTTGGTCGCACAGCTTTCTGACACTGTCGATATGGTCTTCCCACCTCAGTTTCTGCACCTCCATAAATTCCAGCAACTGCTTGTTCTCTTCCAGTTGCACGGCAAACTTATTATATGCAAAACGCGGTGAAGGTTCTTTTCCGCCTTCACGCTTAGTTCTAGAAGTCGCTACTTCTAAACGATGGCGTTCCTCTTTGGTGATGGCAACTATCAGTTCTAGCAAAATGTTGTATAAATCATAAGCTTTTGAGAGAGAGAACAAGAGTTCTTTCTCTATTGTTTCCATGTTGCGGTTGCCGTTTTGATAGTATGCGTAGGTTAACTGAACTATCTTTGTTCTAATCAAATCCCTGTTTATCATCGTTTTCTCGTGTTTTACGATTGCAAAAATAGCTCTTTTTGGCTAAACCTGCAAGAAAATATCGCTTTTTCATAGACTTTTCATCATTTTTTTTAGTATTATTCTTTTGTCTTTCATCTTTTCTGCTTACCTTTGCAGCCGCTTTTTAGCACCCTCAGGTGTCAAGGGGATAGTGCCCCGACTCGTGTGATGGTGAATTAAGGCAAGTATTAACAACTTAATTTAGAGTAACACAATTATGAAAGAAATTGTAATCAACGGCCAGAAGCGTGAGGCGCTTGGCAAGAAGGCCAGTAAGGCTCTTCGCAAAGAAGGACTCGTTCCATGTAACCTCTACGGTGAGAAGAAAGATGCTAACGGACTGCCTGAAGCATTTGCTTTCACTGTTCCTTTCACAGAACTGCGTAAGGCTGTTTACACGCCGCATGTCTATGTTATCAACCTCAATATCGACGGTAAGAGTCATGTAGCAGTCATGAAGGAGTTGCAGTTCCATCCAGTAACTGACGCATTGCTCCACGTTGACTTCTTCGAAATTAACGAAACGAAGCCTATCACAATTGGTATTCCCGTTAAGCTCAACGGTCTGGCTGAAGGTGTGAAGGCAGGTGGTAAGTTGAACCTCGCTGTTCGCAAACTGAACGTTACCGCTCCTTACAAGAATATTCCTGAAGTGCTCAACGTTGACGTTACCGCTCTGGAGCTTGGCAAGAGCATCAAAGTTGGTGAACTGAGTTTCGAAGGACTCGAAATCGCTACACCTGCAGAAGTTGTCGTTTGCTCCGTTAGGGCTACACGTGCTTCTCGTTCTGCTGCCGCTGTAGAAGAGGCTGTTGCTGAATAATCAACAATAATGGATAAGTATTTGATTTGTGGATTGGGAAATCCAGGTGCTGAATACGCCGAAACCCGCCACAACACAGGCTATATGGTATTGGACGCTTTCGCAAAGGCGTCCAATATCGTTTTTGAAGACAAGCGTTACGGCTTTGTGGCAGAGACGATGCTCAAAGGTCGTAAGATTTTCCTGTTGAAACCAACTACGTTCATGAATCTTTCAGGCAACGCCGTGCGCTATTGGCTCAACAAGGAGAACATCGACCAGCACCGCCTGTTGGTCATCAGCGACGATGTGGCGTTGCCCTTGGGCAACTTCAGACTGAAAGCATCAGGTTCCAACGGTGGCCACAATGGACTGGGGCATATCCAGCAACTTATAGGGCAAGATTACCCTCGTCTGCGTATGGGTATTGGCAACGATTATCCACAAGGTCAGCAAATCAACTGGGTGCTCGGAAAGTATTCAGAAGATGAGATGAAGGTGCTTCAGCCCGCGTTGGAACATGGTATTGACATCATCAAGAGCTTCGTCCTTGCTGGCATCGACATTACCATGAATCAATATAATAAGTTGGGAAAGGCGAAAGTCTAATATGATTTGTGTAACCGCGAAGCGCTTTCACCAAGCGAAGCGACTGAAAGAATAGTAAATTGAATCATGAATAGTGAAGCACGTATTGACAAGTGGCTGTGGGCAGCCCGCATCTTCAAGACGCGCAGCATTGCTGCTGATGCCTGCAAGAACGGGCGTGTGATGGTCAACGGTGTCAGCGTGAAGCCGTCACGACCGCTGAAGGTGGGCGAGACGGTACACGTCAGGAAGCCGCCTGTGACCTACTCCTTCAAGGTGCTCAAAGCCATCGAACAGCGGGTGGGGGCGAAGCTGCTGCCGGAAATCTACGAGAACGTTACCGACCCCAAGCAGTACGAAATCCTGGAGATGAGCCGCATCAGTGGCTTTGTCGATCGTGCAAGAGGCACCGGAAGACCTACCAAAAAAGACCGGCGCGCTATGGAAGCCTTCACCGAACCAGTCTTCTTCGACGACGAGTTTGACGACGAAGAGACATAGGGGCATTTTTTTGACATAGAGACAAAGAGACTATATTCTTTTGACGGAGAGGCATAGAGACCACAAATTTCTCTATCAAGCGACAACGGAATGCAGAATCGAGCGCAGGCAATGCCGTTGTTTTCCCCTACAGGCGATGAAAAAAGTTCAAATTGAACGTGCGACGCTACTTCTGTAAATAGCTCTAATAGAGCAGTTTACGGGGTTGAGATTGCATAAAGAACTACGCTTTCGGGCGAAAGTCGAGCACTCGACCCTCCAACTACATAGGTTTTGCAAGCCAAACTCTATGTAGTTGCGTTCCAAACTCATAACAGTTGGAAGGCAAACACATAACAGTTGCAAGCCAAGGACTATTTGTTCGGTTTTTGCATCCCATGTACTTAATGAATGTTAACGGAAAAGAGCGCTCGATGAGCGCTCGATGAGCGCACGACTTTCATGCAACCCTCTCTCCGTATATTCCTGTCCTACAGTCACTTCCCCCTGCTTGCGTCGCACGTTCAATCTGTTTTCAAAAAAGAACAGGGGATGGGGTTTCCCATATCCCTGTTCCTATACAACCACTGACGGCTCTCTTTTACTTCGCCGCCTTCCATTTCAGCAAGAATGGAAGCCCCTCCCCAGGGAGGGGATGGGGGTGGGCTTTTACTTCACTGCCACCTTCTTACCATTTGCGATATACACGCCCTTTTGTGCTGGCTTACCGCTCAGCTTTCGTCCGTCAAGCGTGTACCAATCGCCAGTCTTCTTGTCAGTTGTCCGCTCGGCTTTGCCGCTTGACCCGTCCAAGAATAGTGAATTGTCAATTGCGTTGATACCGGTTGCCGTCTTCAGAAGTTGAACAGCAAAGAGAGTCATATCCTTCTCTGACGTATAGAACTCGATGGTATAGGTTTTTGAAGCATCAAGTCCGTCAATCAGTTTCATGGCACCAGAGCCTCCGCTCGGCAAGTTCACTGTGACAGCCTCACCCTCATCGGGTGTAGCTGTGACGATAGCTGTACGTTCATCACTTCCGTTGCTGGTAACATAGAACTTCAAACCGTCTATTCCTTTCACGCGCATGTAGATGTTCTTCATTCCATTGCCATCATTCTTGATGTTCAATCCTGTAAAGGTGGTTTTGCTGATGGTGTTGTCGGTGAATGGCTCAATGGTGCTCGTCTTGTTTGTAATAACTCCCACCTGTTGGTCATCCAGTTCGTTGCCCGACCACATCCATCCTGCTTGGTAGGCATTGTCGAAATTGTCCTTGGTCATCAGCAAGTTCTCCTCGGTTGTCACTTCGTGGGTTGCATGAGGGAATTGGAAACGCATGTCCGGATTGGTCAGCGTAATGGTCATATTGCTGTAAACATTCGAACCGTAAATGTAGATTTTGCGGTCGTCCTCAGCAACTTTCCCATTCTCTCTGTTATCTAACAGATAGCCGACATAGCCATTCAGCTTGATGGACTTGTCTGAAACTTCACCCGATAGTGCCCATGACGGAGCTCCGGCAAACTGCTGTGCATATTCATACCACTCAAATGTAGCTGGATAATAGTAATTCTGGTGCGACGAATTCCAGATGGCAGGGTAGTCGCCAAACGGAGTCGAGCAACTTGACGTTTCGCGATCCGTATATACATAGAGGCGTGCACGCTGGTCAAAGTTGCGTATCAGGTATTTACCTTCTTCGACACGCTCTACATAGACCGGGTATTCCTCCGTCCTAACCACCTGTTCTTTGTTGTTATAACTCAACACATCGCATGTCATGACCGCATTCTGATAGTTACGGAATCCAATGTTTGTATAGTTGCCATATATAGCATCGTCTTCATACAGGACTATAAAGTCCTGGTCAGACTTGAACGTGTTGTAAGTCTTTCCTTCTGAAATGCTGAAGACAATGGGACTTTTCTTGTCTATCACTCGCTGATTGCTCTCATCAACGGTATAGGTGTAGAGGAATGCCTTCCTTGTCGAACTGCTATATACTTGCTGACCGGCAGGAATGGTGATGGTCTTAGCTGCCTCATTGTACACTCCCGTTACGGTGGTGCCGAGATGTAGCAGGTTGGTAATCGAAACATCGTTCCCATTCGTCTTTACGGTGACTGTGGCATAACGATAGAAACGATTATGGTAGGAATGGATATAGGTCTCGGTGACACCAGTGTCACTCGCGCCATCTTCTACTATGTTTTGGAAGTTCTTCCATTCATCAGCAGTCTGGTATGCGGACTTACTGCCACTTGGTACAGTCAGGGTGCATGCAGTATAGTCAATTCCACTCAGTGCGTAAGATTCACAAACAGGAGGAGTTGTCGCTTTACTTTCTATTTGTGTCAGGCCGTTACAGTCAGAGAAAGCTTCTGTTCCGATGCTTGTCACGCTATAGGTCTTCCCATTATAATTAACACTTTCAGGAATGGAGACAGCATCTGTATATTCGTCAACATATTCTTTAGCTCCTGTTCCTTTGCAAGTAACTTCTACTGTCAGAGGTGCTGAATACGAGGTGATGTTGTAATAGATGCCGTCCACCTCAAAGTCATGTGCCAGCGACAGCATGGCTATCATCAGACACACGGATAGTGAAAATAATCTTTTCATGATGTTGTTTTGTTTTTTATATCCTTGCCCCAAAGGATGAGTTTTGTGTTAGATTTCGGTTAGTGACAGGGAAATAAAAAAGGCGTGGGGCTGACTTTATGGGATTCCTTTTGGAGGCTCTGGACTGCCTGTGTACGAAATCTGTCATACCCACGCTGCATAGCGTGGGCGTTATTACTGATGCTGTTCGTACACAGTGGAAATTGTCCAGATTTCCAAAAGAAGAAGCAAAAGCTAACGCTCTTTATTTATATATGTCTTGGTTATTGTTGCTTGTTCCTATCTCATAGGCATTACGTTATTATTAGGTTTGACATAAGGTTGTTACTATTTGTTTTCTGATAAATATCCTCAGGCTCTCGCATAAACTAATACTTTGTCGTGGCTTGCCGTTTTTTCAGCGAAAGGAAGAAGGTCACCTTCTATGACAAGGTCAACGGGACGTTGCAGTAACTGTTCTAACTCTAAGTTCATGGCAAAGAATTTCAGCCCCAATCGAGTGCCGGGAATAAGAGAAACCATAATGTCGACATCGCTGTTTTCTTGCTCTTCTCCGCGCGAAAACGAACCAAAGACCCATGCCTTTTCAATGGGCTGGGTCTTAAAGTATTCCCTTATTGTTTGTGAAACCTTTATGTCCATCATTCTATTTTGTTGCAAAAATAAGGATTATCCCTTAAACCACCAAATAAAAATGGAGGTTTTTATGAGACGAAGAAAACGCTCCCGTTATCAAGGAGCGTTTTTCTGTGTTGCCAGTTGTTATCGACTGAATGTCAATGAGGGTTTAGTCTATCATCATCGGACCTCCGAAACCTCCGCCACGGCGACCTCCGCCTCCGAAGCCGCCACCTCTATTACCGCGTGAACCACCTTCAGGACGTGGTCCCATGCCCGGTCCTTCACGATCGAAGCCAGGACCGCCGTCCGGACGTTTCATGGCGTCTTTACCGCCGAAGACATTCAGTTTGTAGGAAGCTTTGAACATGAGGTAGGAGTTGATGCTGTTGTATTCGGTGTCGGTGCGCTGCATGGCGTTGATGACACGAGTGAAGTTGCTCTGCTTCTGCAAGATGTCAAACCACTGAATACTGAGCGTCAGGGCGTTGCCTTTAAGGAAACTATGACTAATCTGTGCGTTCCAAATCAGTTCGTTGGTGTTTAGCGATGCATCTTCATATCCTCTTCGGCTGTTTTCATGAATGTCAGTAGAGAGGCTGGTGCCCCACGGTGTAGTGATATTGATATTCGTACCATAGGCAAACTGCCATGTATTCAGATTGTTGTTGCTCTGCAGGTTGTTCTTCGAGTGGGTGTAGTTGACAGAACCATCGAGTTCAACCTCCAGCCACGAATTACGATAGCTGGCAGAGAGTCGTTCGCCAAGACTTGTTGATTTGGTGACGTTGCGCTGCGAATCGCTGCTTTTGTCGAGAGCAAGGTAGCCCACATAGTGGTTGAATCCGGCAGTTGTAAACGTGTTCACGTTCCATACAGCAGCAGAGTCGATAGCCGTATTGAACATGACGGCACCATTGATGTTCCAGTTTCCGTTGATGTTTTCCGGCTGTGTGATGCGTCCACCAGTGGCGGCATCATAGGTGACCTTGTTAGAGATGCTGTTTTGCGTGTTTGAGTAATTGAGGAAAGTCATGATACTGCGCTGATGGCTCTGGATATATTGATTATAGAACAGGCGCATGCGGTGGGTGAAGGCCGGTTTCAGTCCCGGGTTACCCATCTTGATGTTCAGCGGGTCGGTGTCATCGACGATAGAAAGCAGGTCGGACATCGACGGCTGCGTGGTCGTTCCTCGGTAGTTGATGCGCAAGTTGCTGCGCTTGTCAAACTTGTAACGGAAGTCGAAGGTAGGACTCCAGTTTACAACGTTGCGGACGGTGTCTGTATAGACACCAAGATAGTCTTGCATGTAGCGTGAACGCTGCGGTTGCACCATCACGCCGACGTTCAACTGATATTTCTGACGATTCATGCGGAGCATGACCTGACCTTCGTGTGTATAAGTACGATATTCAGAATAACGGCTCAGGTCTTGGTCGAAATAAGTTTCCAGCGGATTGGGCAGCAGACTTAAGAAACGGTCCCAGCCACGGTATTCGACAGGGATGCCGTAGAAGAATCCTTCGCCCAGGTTGGAGAAGTCGTAAGTGGAGCGGTCGCTCTTGCTGAAACTGTAGCTGTATTTATAGCTGAACTGCAAGTATGTCTTGCGGGCTATGGGTTCACTGTAGGTGGTTTGCAGCGAGTAGCTCCAGTTTTTTGTGGGCATGAGGTTGTAACGGTTGGTTTGATAAGATTCACCTGCCAGGAACAGGCGTACATCCTGAGCCGAGAAGCTTGTCGATTCTGCATTCTTGTAGTTGAAATCGCCACGCAAGGTGATGTTCCTGCCGTTGTTGTTCAGTTTCCGATTCAGTTGCAGCATGGTTCTTACCGACTGGTTGTCGCCATAGGTGATGCCCTTGGTTTCCTGAGCATTGACAACGATGCCAGCTAAGCTCATCTTTTCTAATGCTTCCTGTTCCAAGGGTGTTTCCGTATATTCGTATGGGTCTTCATTGAATGTTGCCGACATGCTGACGGTGGTGCCGTCGCTCTTTGAGAGTTGTACGCTGGGTCGGAACATGATGTTGGTCATGGAGTCGGGAGTCCATTCCAACCTACCTCGGAAGTCCCATGAATTGGTACGCGTATATTTCTGTGAAAGGCTGTTGGAGAACGAGCCGATAGAAGCCATGAAGTTTTGTGAAGATGATTTCGAATAGACATCGCCGTCGCTGTGGTTCCATCTGACGCTGGCATCGAACTTCAGCTTGCCTTTGTCCTCGTAGTTGTAGTTCAATCCAACCATTTTCGTGGCGTTCAATCCCTGACGGTTTTGTCCGAATCCCCCACGCGGTCCTCCTCCGAATCCCACGTCGTTGACGTTGTTGGCACTACCCATGAGCATGAGCCTTGACTTACTGGTGAAAAGAGCACCCATCAATCGTTCAGCATAGCGCTTCTGCGTACCTATGCCCAAGTCGATGTTGGAGAACATACCTTTGTTCATGCCCTTCTTGATGCCGAAGTCGAGCACGGTCTCTTCCTCTCCATCGTCAATGCCAGTGACACGCGACAGGTCGCTCTGCTGGTCGTAGGCTTTCACACGCTCCACAATCGATGTCGGCAGGTTTTTCATGGCAGTCTTGGTGTCGCCAGTCATGAACTCCTTGCCATCAACAAGAATCTTCTTGACCTCCTTGCCGTTGATTTTTATCGTACCGTCGTCGCTGACTTCAGCTCCTGGCAGTTTCTTAACGAGGGCTTCTATCGTCGAACCCTCTGCCACACGGTAAGCAGATGTATTATAGACAAAGGTGTCTTCCTTCACGGTCACCTTTGCAGCCTGTCCCGTCACAGTGGCACCCTTTAGCATGATAGCGTCGGCCCCCATTTCAACTCTGCCCAGTTCGGCATGTTGATTTTCACCGACGGTGACATTCTTATATACCGTCTTATAGCCCACAGACGACAGTTTCACGATATATTTGCCGCTTTCAGCAAGCGTCACCTTGAAACTTCCATCGTCGTCGGTGATGGCACCACCAGCAAACGTGCTGTCAGCCTTCAGTACCTGTACCGTTACAAACGGAACCGCCTCGTAGGTGTCTCTGTCATACAACTGACCGCTGATGGTTGTCGCGGGCGTTTCTTCAGCCTGTAGCTGAGTGTTGGCGTTTTCTTCTTGTGCTGCCATGGCGATAGAAACCATCATGAGCAACATCATTAGTAAATACTTCTTCATGCTAATGTATTTAGTTCTTGTTGTTACTTTGTTATACATATAATAATAAGACGCATAACTCAAGTCTAAGTTTAGTCATCTCAAGAAAAACTTCAGTCAACGGTCTGTTTCCTTCAGCGAAAAGCTGCGGACCTTCATCAAACTTTCAAAGCGTTGAGTGATTCTTTTTCGCCAACCACCCAGATGATGTCACCTTTCTGGAACAGGCGATTTGACGAAATTATGGTCAGGTTCTTCTGCCCCTCTTCCACACCTACCACCATACAGTTGTATTCGTCGCGGATACCACTTTCGCGGAGCGTCTTTCCAACAAACGGACTGTCACCGCTGAGTACCAGCTTGCGCAGTTTCATCTCGTGCTTATCCATTTCTGCATCACTCTCATATACTTCACTATTCAGCGCCTGTTCGAACGTTTCCAACTGGCTGTCGTTGCCGATAGCTTGGATGGTGTCGCCAGGGAATATGACATTGTCGCCGCGAGGGATGTTGATGCGTCTGGTTCCACGCCAGATACTGCAGACGTGAACGCCAAAGCGGTTTCCTGTTTGCAACTGGCGCAGGGACTGTCCTATCCATGTAGAATCTTCCGGCACCACGAATTCGCTGATGTGGATGTCACGATCCAGCAGTCTCCCTTCATACAATGGACGTTTCTTGCCACTCATTTGAGCCGCAATCTCTCGTGAACGCAGGTTTTGTATAAAGAGCCGCTCCAACTGTATGCTTCTTTTCTTCAGTCCCCTCGACATTGCCATCAAGACGATGATGACCAGTGCCATAGTGATGATGATGGCATTGGCAAAACGCGACAGATAGTTGACGATATAGAAGACAAATGCGGCAGCGATGACGACGCGTACCAATACCGTGAAAATCAACGGCAGACGGTTCAGACGACTGCCTGTCCACAAAGCGCGGAATTCTTCCGAGCGGTTCTTCTTCATCACGATGCTGCGCAAGAATGGTGAAATCAGCACCAGGGTGAGCACGGCGCAGATGGCATTTGCATACCAGTGCAATTCCCATCCTGGCAACATCTGGCGTAGCAACGGCAAGACGAAGGTAAACATCAGGGTGATGGCAGCGATGGTAAGGATGGAATAGACCACCGTGTTGATGATCATTCCACGCAACAGCAAATGCCATTGCCTCCTGCTGCTTTGATGCTGTCCTGCCGATGTGGCGTTGTTCTCGCTGCTTCCCCACAAGTGGTTGATGCGGCGCACCCATTGTTTGGGTAGTCGTTTTTCTATATGGGTGTAGGCAGGTTCGGCAAAGCGAATCATATATGGTGTCAGGAAGGTGGTGACTACCGAAACCGCTACGACGACAGGGTAGAGGAAGTCGCTGATGACTCCCAGCGACAATCCCAAAGAGGCGATGATAAAGGCAAATTCACCAATCTGCGCCATAGAGAACCCGCAGCGCATGGCATTCTTCAGCGACTGCCCGCCCAGCAGATAGCCAATGGTGCCGAAGATGCTTTGCCCAAACAAGATGGTTAGCGTGATGATGATGATGGGAAAAGCATATTCCACCAATATCTTCGGATCGACCAACATGCCAACTGACACGAAGAAGATGGCGCCGAAGAAGTTCTTCACTGGTTCTACCAGTTTCACAATCTTGTCCGCTTCTACCGTCTCGGCAAGGATGCTGCCCATGACAAAGGCACCGAAAGCAGCACTAAAGCCCACCTCAGTAGAGATGACCGCCATCAGGCAGCAGAGTCCCAGTGATACCACCAGCAACGTTTCGTTGTTCATCAGCTTGCGCGTCTTGCGCAATGCCAACGGAATGGCAAAGATGCCCACCACAAACCAAACCACGAGGAAGAAGACGATGTTGAGGATGCTGAACGCCATCATCCCACCGTCAGGATCCTTACCGTCGGCAATAGCCGACAGCAACACCATCATGACAATGGCAAGAATGTCTTCCAGAATGAGCACACTCATCACCATACGTGCAAAATGCTGCTGGCGCAGTCCCATATCGTCGAAAGCCTTGTAGATAATCGTTGTTGACGACATGGCAAGCATGCCACCCAGGAAAATGCAGTCCATCTTTCCCCATCCGAACAACTGTCCTACGCAGACGCCCAGCATCATCATCGAGAATATGATGGTGATGGCGGCAATGCCCGGCGAGGCACCCATCTTCATGATTTTCTTGAAAGAGAAGTCTAGACCGAGCGAGAACAACAGGAAGATGACACCAATGTCAGCCCATATCTGTACGTTGGCTTTATCTACGACGGACATGGTATAGGGCATGTGGGTGGAGACCACGAAGCCAGCTACGATGTATCCCAAAACCAGTGGCTGCTTCAATTTCTTGAACACAAGAGTCACGATTCCAGCAACAACCAGAATCAGCGCAAGGTCTTGTACAAGTTTAGGAAGCTCAGCCATCTCAATTGTGAATTATGAATTATCAATTATGAATTATCAATTATGAATTATCAATTATGAATTGTCAATTATCAATTGTCAATTGTCAATTAATCATTATACCCTGCTGTCAGTTCGCAGATTTTTACGATTACCTGCATGGCTTTCTCCATGACCTGAATCGATACGAACTCGTGAGGACCGTGGAAGTTCACTCCACCTGCAAAGATGTTGGGGCAGGGAAGTCCGCGGAACGACAGTTGGGCTCCGTCAGTACCGCCACGTATGGGAACCACCTTTGGCGGAACCCCACACTCCTGCATGGCATGTAGCACCACATCGATAACATGCATGTTCGGATCTATCTTCTCCTTCATGTTGAAGTACTGGTCCTTCATCTCCATGCGCACAGTTCCCTCACCATATTTCTCGTTCATGCTCGCCACACACTGTTCCATGAAGCGTTTGCGGTCTTCAAAGCGGTCGCGGTCGTGGTCGCGGATGATGTATGAAAGTTTAGCTTCCTCCGTGCGGCTTTCTATATTCAGCAGATGGTAGAATCCCTGATAGCCCTCTGTGGTTTCCGGCAGGTCGGTTTCTGGAATCATGTTGTTGAACTCACAAGCCAGCCGGTTGGCGTTCACCATCTTTCCTTTGGCATAGCCCGTATGAACGCTGACGCCCTTGACAAAGACCTTTGCACCTGCAGCATTGAAGTTCTCGAACTCCAGCTCGCCCAAGTCACCGCCGTCGATGGTGTAGCCCCATTCGCAGCCAAACTTCTCCACGTCGAAATGGTGGGCACCCATGCCGATTTCCTCGTCAGGATTGAAAGCCACGCGAATCTTTCCGTGTTCTATCTCCTTATGGTCGCGCAGGAAGCACATCGCCTGTACAATTTCGGCAATACCTGCCTTGTCGTCGGCTCCCAAGAGAGTAGTCCCGTCCGTAACAATGAGGTCTTCGCCCTTGTGCAGCAGCAGTTCCGGAAACTTCTCCGTTGTCGATACGATGCCTGGCGACAGTTCTATGTCTGTGCCGTCGTAGTTGCTGACGATGCGGGCCTTTACGTCCTTGCCGCTGGCATCGGGACTCGTGTCGTAGTGCGAGATGAAACCAATCGTCGGCACCTCCTTCTTCGTGTTAGCCTTCAGCGTAGCATAGATATAACCTTTTTCGTCCATCTCCACGTCGGCGAACCCTTCACGTTCCAGTTCGTCTTTCAGGTAGCGGGCAAAGTCAAGTTGTTTAGGTGTACTGGGCACGCTCGTCGAATCTTCAGCCGACTGCGTGTCGAAAGTAGTGTAGTTGATGAATCTTTCCGTTAATTCCATGTATGATAGTTTGAATGATGTAATCGCGAAGCGCTTTGCTGCAAAGAATTGTGAATTATCAATTATCAATTATCAATTGTCAATTATTATATTGTATCGCCAGCATCGTCAGGTCGTCACTTTGTTCGGCATCGCCCACAAATTTCTGGACCGCTTCCGTTATGTCGTTCACAAACTCCTCCATAGTCGGCTTTTGTTCCTGAGCAAACGCCTTTTCAGCTTTTTCTATGAGTCGGTGCTGTCCGAATTGAGCATGCGTCTTATCCTCTGCCTCCGTCAGTCCGTCGGTATAAAGGAAGAGCGTTGTTCCAGGTTCCAGCATCGTTTCTTGCATCTTGAAATTCATGTCAGGCAACACCCCGATGGGCAGGTTGGCCTCCACCTCCAGCGACTGGCACTTACCGTTATTGGCTATCAGCAGCGGCGCATCATGACCAGCATTGGTATATCGCATGCGTCCCGTCTTCAAGTCGATGACACCCACGAAGAAGGTGACGAACATGCCCGATTCATTGTTCAGACATACCGCCTTGTTGAGTGAGGTGACAATCATTTCCGGTTGGCTTTCACGGACAGTCAGCGTATAGAACATGGTACTGATCACCGTCATGACAAGCGAGGCAGGAACCCCCTTGCCGCTGACATCGCCGATGCAGAAGAACAGTTTGCCGTCGCTGACGTTGAAGTTGTACAAGTCTCCGCCTACGGCCTTAGCTGGCGTCAGCGCCCCGAATACGTTCATGGCACGGCCCTCTTCAGGCAGGTCGAACTTCACAGGTATCATTGCCATCTGTATGCCGTGGGCAATGTCCAGCTCGCGCTCCATCGAAGCCTTCTGGGCAGTCGTCGTCTTCAGTTCGCCTATATATTTAGCCAGCGAGTACTGCATCTTCTCAAACGAGTCGCGCAGTCTGTGAATCTCATCGTTAAACTTGATGAAAGGCAGCGGTGTGTCGAAGTGGCCCTTCGCCACCTCATCGGTAGAGTTGGCGAGGAATCGCAGCGGTTTGGTGAAGCGGCGTATCGTGAAGCGGCACACCAGGACTACTGCCAACAGTTCTATGCCCATGAGGAAGACGATGAAGATACCCATGACGTAGCCCATCAGGTTGATGGTGATGTTGGGCACCATGATGGCCATGCTCCATCCTGTGCGTTCCAGCGGACCATAGAAGACGAAAGTCGTCTTGCCGTTCTCGCCCGTCATCTTGGCATTACCCTTTTTCCCCAGCAACATCTGGTGTCCCACGTAGTCGTCGGTAGAGTCTGGAGTAAGTCTTGTATAATCCGCAAAACTCTTGTTCAGCACGCGCTTGCTGTCGTCACAAACAATGTATTTGCCGTCGCGCGAAAGAATGATGCTGTGTATTGCCGTTGTCGTGTCGTTGCCCGACGTCGCATAGTGCATGTCGTTGTTCATCCTGTCAATCTCCTTCATCTGCACCTTCAGCCAGTCCAAATCAATGTCGGCAGCAAAGACGCCCACAATCCTCCCCGTTTCGTCATGAACGGGTAGGGCGTAGGTGCACAACATCTTCTGTGCCCCGTCCTGATCGAAGTAAGGGTCCGACCAATGGCCTTTGTTGGAGCTCATCACCGTCTTATACCAGTCCGACTTCGTGTAGTCATGGTCATCGCCTCCCAGCTGCATGCGCTCCATCTTGCCGTTGTCGCGTCTCACCACGTAAGGTTCAAACCATTTGCCTTGACGCTTGTCGAAATTGGGAATGAAGGCAATGGCACACCCTATCACGTGCGGGTTCACCTTCAACTCGCCCTCCAATGTCCTGTAGATGTCGGTATGTTCCGTCAGCGAGCGTTCTATCTCGTCCACGTTGTTCGCTGCAGCCACCTCCACCGCCGTCAGCATGTGTTCCACCTTCTCATCGGTCAGAGCCAACACACTTTCGTAACGTGCCGTAGCCTCATCGTGCATCAATTGGAATGCAAAGTCCAGGATCATCCAGGTCACCAAAGCCGTCAGCAGCACCTGCATCCAAATCAGTCGCCGCACCAACCTACCTGCAAACGTATATGAACGCCATCTCATTTCTCTCTATCTTGCGCTTTCATTTTTTTTCCAATTGCAAAGGTAATAAAAAATAGAAAAACCCCTGTTACTTGCGCGCAAAAAGTTTTTAAATATAAAAGAACTTTCTTTTTTCGTTCTGGTTTTTATACCTTTGTCGCGAAAATCCCCAAAATCAAATCCTATGACAATCTATGCCAAGTTCAAGGAATACATCTGGCTGGTCAACACCATCTACGAAGCCCATGCCATCACCCTGGCAGAAATCAACCAACGCTGGCAGCAGACCGACATGAGTCAAGGCGTTCCCCTGTCGCGCACCACCTTCCACCGCCACCGCATCGCCATCGAAGAAATCTTCGGTCTCTATATCGAGTGCGACAAGAAAAACAACAAGTATTTCATCGGCAACGACCACATCCTGCGCCAGGACTCTATCCAGAACTGGATGCTCTCCACGCTGAGCGTCGGCAATATCGTCGAAGAGAGCCAGAGTCTGCACCACCGCATCCTGCTCGAACAAATCCCGTCGGGTGGCAAGAAGCTACAACTCGTCATCCAGGCAATGAAGGAGAACCGCACGATAGCCCTCACCTACCACCGCTACGGCAAGACAGAAGAAAGCCACTACACGCTGTCGCCCTATTGCGTCAAGTTGTTCCGCCAAAGGTGGTATGTCCTGGGCAGACTCTCCAACGGCTACCTCTCCACCTTCTCCTTCGACCGCATCAAAGAAGTAGAGCTTGCCGACGAGAAATTCAAGATGCCCGACGACTTCGATGCTGCCGACTTCTTCCGCAATAGTTTCGGCATTCTTGTCGATGACAAGGCTCCCGTCCAGCGTGTCGTCCTGCGCACCTATGGCTACGAGCCCTACTATCTGCGCGACCTGCCCCTGCATCCCTCCCAGCGAGAAATCCGTTCCTCCCCCGATTTCACCGATTTCGAACTGCACCTGAAACTCACCTCCGATTTCATGTCCAAACTTCTTTCGCGTGGCGAGTGGATAGAGGTCCTCGAACCCCAGTCGCTGGCAGACGAATTGATAGCCATGCACAAAAATGCTATCGGCAGGTATGAGAAAAAAATCTAAAAAAGTTTTAGACTGTTCCACGATTTGAAACAACCTGCCCATACCTTTGCCCCAGATTATTAACCTAAAAAGAGAAAAGGATTATGGACAGACTGATTGAAATTTCGATGAGCAAGTTGTTTCAACTGGCAGAATATGTATGTAACAAATTCGAGGCGCCAACGGTAGAACCCGTAACCCCGCAGTGCCAACCCCGCCCGCAAATTCCCACCATCCACTTCTCCGATGCAGACCACATGGTGGAAGGCGACCTGTTTGCCGATTTCAAGTAAGGCTTAATTGGGTTCGGAACTGGGCTTAATTCGCCTCCAAACAAGCCTTACTTGAATCGCAAGTAAACCATAGCCGAAAAAGCATGTTTTCGTTACTCATAATGCCTGATTCTGACCTCGATGCCAGCCGACTGTAGCTGTGAGGGCAGGGCAGAGACATCTGTTTTCCCATAATGGTAGGGGAAGAGGACTTTGGGCTTGACCATCTGGGCGGCATGAATCAGTTGGTCGGTAGTCATGGTGTAGGGTTGGTTGCATGGCAGGAAGGCGATGTCGATGTCCTTCAGGGCTGCCATGTCTGGGATGTCCTCGGTGTCGCCGGCAATGTAGATGCGGAGACCGTCGAGGGTGAGGATGTAGCCGTTGTCGCGCCCCTTGGGATGGAACTGTAGGTGACCATCAGTGATGTTGTAGGCAGGAACGGCTTCAAGGGTAATGTCGTCGGCAATCGTCTTGCTGTCGCCGTTCTTCATCGCTTGTCCGTAGCCCAGCATGTCGGCACAACGCTTGTTGGTGACGAGCTGGGTATTTTCTTTGGTCAGTTGCTTGATGGCATCGGGGCTGTAGTGGTCCTGATGCTCGTGGGTTACGAAGATATAGTCGGCTTTGGGGAATTGGGTGTAGTCTGTCTGTCTGTTGCCGAGTTTCAGCACGGGGTCTATCTCTATTTCCTTGCCGTCGTACTGGATGCGGATGCTGGCGTGCATGAGGGCATGGAACACGACGGGCTTGCCGCTCTTGGTCTTGAAAGTGTCTGTTTCGTGGGTGTTGGTTGTGGTTGCTGCGGCTGCCTGCTGGTCTTTGCGCTGTTGGCCACATGCCGTGGTGAGGCTGACGGCAGCCAAAAGGATAAGGAGAATTTTCTTCATTGTGTCTGATTTTTGTGATAGGGTTACTATGCTTTGAATGCGATTCGTGCCAACAAAGGTAGTATAAAAAGCCGAAAAAGTGAACAGGAAACCAAAAAAAATCTTACCTTTGCAGATGTAATGAATGGTGGGGGCACGATTAGCCCCGTTTCTCATTCAAGTGTTTTTTGTGAACTAAGACTATGGATGCAAAAAGAATTTTGAAGTACCTGCGCGTGCTGATGGCTAACAACAACCGTGAATGGTATTGGGAGCATAAGGCAGAGTATGACGCCGTCAGGGCTGACTTTGAGGAGGGTGTTCAACTGGCTCTCGGCAGGATTGCTGCCTTCGACGGCACTATTGCCCACCTGAGCGTGAAGGATTGCACGTACAGGTTCAACCGCGACACACGATTCTCGCCCGACAAGTCGCCTTACAAGAACCACCTGGGGGCGTATATCGCGGCTCACGGCAAGAAGGCGCTGCACGGAGGCTACTACCTGCACCTGGAACCCGACCATTGCATGGTGGCTTGCGGCAACTACTGGTTGCCTACGAACATTCTGACGGCGTGCCGCAACGAAATCATGGCAAACACAGATGAGTGGCTGAGGTGTGTGGAGAACAAAACTTTCAGGAAATACTACGGCAGTAAATCCATCGGCAGCATTGAGCATCCCCTGGATGTGTCTTCCTGGGACCAGCCGCAAGGCTTCGGAATCGAGCGACTGAAGACTTGCCCTGCCGGATTTCCCCGCGACTGGGAGCATATAGAATACCTGCGCATGAAAGACTACTGTTGTTGGCATCGTGTGGCAGACGACTTCTTCCAGGGCGACGGATGGATTGACGAGGCTGTGCGCATGTTCAAGGCTGCCAAGCCCATGATGGATTTCATCAATGCCGTCATCGATGACTACGAGTGATATAAATAAGTTATGATAGACCAGATTATCGAATACAACAAGACCTTCGTGGCAGAAAAAGGCTACGAGAAGTATGTCACAGACAAATATCCCGACAAGAAGCTGGCAGTGCTCTCATGTATGGATACCCGCCTGACGGAGCTGCTGCCGGCAGCTTTGGGATTGAAGAATGGTGATGCAAAGATTATCAAAAACGCCGGAGGACTGGTCATCTCGGCTTTCGACTCCGCCATGCGCAGTCTGATAGTGGCTGTCTACGAACTGGGTGTCGAGGAGGTTATGGTGGTGGCACATTCGCATTGCGGCGCCTGTCACATGAGCTATGACCACTTCCATCATGAGATGATTGCCCGTGGTGTGACAGACGAGACTCTCGATACCATCCGCAAGTGCGGTATCGACCTCGACCAGTGGTTAGAGGGATTCAAGGACACACCAACCTCGGTGCGCAAGACCGTCGAAACCATCAAGACGCATCCTCTCATTCCAAAAGATATCAAGGTACGAGGTTTCATCATTGATTCAGAAACAGGAGCGTTGGAAGAGATTCTATAAAGGATTGACCGTTTGGTTCCGTTGGTATTCTTTGACTTGACAGGGGGGCTGTCCCTTGTCAGATTCTGTACCCTGACCATTACTAGCAACACCTTTTTTTGCTATGCGTTTGACGATTTGACGTTTGACGTTTTTGACGTTTTGAAGCAAAAATCCTCTATGCGGAGCGATATTTATAACGACGGGAGGATGGTGGTAATACTTCATTGTCGTCGACTCTGGTTTCACCTGCGAAGTTACAAGTTTTTGGAAAAAAGCAAGGGAAAGGAGAAGATTTTTGAGAAAACGTATAAAATGTATAACGTATAACCGTATAACAACTTTTGATTTTTAGTGCAGTGGATTATGCCTATATAATAATGTACGCGCGAATTAATTATAAGGTGTTTTTTCCCAGGCACCTTTTTTCGCTATGTGTTATACGGTTATACGTTATACATTTTATACACTTCGCCTCGGAAAATGAAAGAATATGTCTTTTTTGTCAAAAAGCGGACTTTACGTTTCCAACGGAAAAGTGTAAAGATAGCGGAAAAAGGGTGCCCTAAGTAATTTGTCAGAATGATAACGTCATCGCTCGAGTCTGTGTGCGATTCGATGGCGAGGATGTGTGGCTTAGTGTAGAGTAGATGATGGAGTTATTTGACGCTCTTCCCGTTGTCACACTTCCGCTACAACCTCAATCTCTACCAATGCGCCCTTAGGCAAGGTTTTTACTGCAACGGCAGAGCGGGCAGGGTAGGGCTCTGAGAAGAATTCTGCATAGATGGCGTTCATGTCGGCAAAGTCATTCATGTCTGCCAAGAATACGGTTGTCTTTATGACATGGGACATCGATAGTCCGACCTCTTTCAAAATGGCTTGTACGTTGAGTAATGACTGACGGGTTTGTTCCTTGATACCTCCATCGACAAAGTTGCCTGTGGTGGGATCAATGGGAATTTGACCAGAGGTATATACTAGGTTTCCTACTTTGATGGCCTGACTGTATGGGCCGATAGCGGCTGGAGCTGCTTTTGTGTTGATTACTTCTTTCATGTTGTTTCAGTTATTATATGTTGGAGTTTTTTTATTTGTATGTGATCCCGTTGGGATTCAAACCCAAGACCTTCAGAAGCGGAAACAAACGTTGAAATCTCCCAAAACGCCTTTATTTATCGGCATTTCAAGGATTTGCCCTTTTCACTTTGCGGCTATCATAGACGGGAACTTGGTTCATTTGCTTATTTCTCTTTAAATTGTTACTTGTCTTCAATGACCTCAAAAGCCTTAGGGAGATTGCTGTATGATTCTCCCTTCGTTCCAAATGCCTGGGCACGTTGGATGGCTGTTTCAAGGCGGTGGTCTGCCAATAGGTCTGCCACCCATTTTTCTTTCGAGAGGAACTTCTCTTGCTTGGAGAAGTCGGGGATGTACTTATGAAGCACGTCAATCACATCGTCGGATGTTGCAAAATACCTGTTGGTGTTCAGATAGTGCAGCAGGAACCAGAACTCGATGGATGGCATACTGTCGCAGATGATAACGTCTTTACGGTCTTTATACTTCTGGCATAGCGCCTCGAACTTAGCACGCTCCGTAGGATTGTTGCGTGTGATGTCAGTATCGAAGACACATACGGCAATACCTCGGTCTGCCAAAACTCTATCTACTTGCTTCTGAATCTCGTCTAATGACTGTTCTGTGAAGTTGCGAGGCTTACAGGTATAGCGGTAGCCTTTGAGCCTACGAAGATTGGTGAAGTAGAAGCGTTCTGTTGCTCCCTCGCCTATAATCGTAATCTCAGGCTGTCTGAGTGATCTTTGTTGGGTCTTTCTTGCCATTTACAGTCCTCCTTACATGATGATGTTAGGCAACGCTCCAAACTGACCGTTCATGTAGGCACGGTGGATGGATGACAGTTTGTTGAGCCCTCGGAACTCAACCAACGAGAACAAGTTACTGTTGCCGTCCTTTCCCTTTTCCGTGAACCAGACGGAATCCTTGCCGAAGATGTCATCAATATCTCGCAGGATGGGGTCGTAATGGGTGGTGACAATCAGTTGCGACTGGTTGTCCTTCTTGTTGACGAAACGAGTGAGCATATACTCCATCAGGTTCGGATGGATAGAAGCCTCCAACTCATCAACACACAACAGCCCTTGGCATTTCAGTTGCGAGTAGATGATGGACTCCAGTTCCACCATACGAGTCGTACCGGCACTCTGGCTGTTTTCTGGCAGTACATAATCCTCTTCGCCTCGCTCCGTCTCCACCTTGTGTCCAAAGAGCGCAGCCATCTTCTTGATCTTGATGTCGGAGATGTTGAAGTCTGCCTCCTTCACAAAGTGCATGAGATACTCCTTGAACGTAGAATCCTCCGACAGCATGTTCTTGGTCGTGTCAGAGATAGCAGTGTCTGAACCATTGATGAGTGGCATCATGCGACTGTCAATCCAACGGCGCATATCGTCAAGGTAGCTCACGGCCACATTCACTTTCTTCAACACTGCCAGGATAGACATGTTACGCAGACAGTTGACAGAGAGCGCATCAATCTCAGCCTGTGAGAGTTTGACTGCAGCAGGGTTGAAAGTCAGCTTCGATATGCCGTTGACATCCTCACGGGTAAATACCTTGGTGGGGCGGTTGCTGAGATAGACATACAAAACCTCGCTGCACACCTTCTCAGGATTGACCACCAACTGGTACCAATAGCGTATGCCGTTGACGTAGAGTTTTACGTCAAACTCCGTGTCGTACTTCAATGCGTCAGGTTGCATCAAGAACGGCTGCACATTCGTACCCTCATCGTTCTTCATCGGAATCTTATTCCAGAACACCCGAAGGAAGTCGATGGCTTCAAGCAGGTTCGACTTGCCGCTGGCGTTGGCACCCAGCACCACAGCGAAGCGTAGCAGCTGAACACCATCGGGCATGGTCACGACACTATTGTATTTGTCATTCCCTGATGTCTCGAAACTCAGTACCACCTCGTCACGAAACGACTTAAAGTTTTTTATCTTTAATTCTTGTAGCATATCTAAGAGCGAAATTACGTCGCAAAGATACGAATAATTTTCGTTCGTTGACATCAAATCCGTCATAAAATCAAATTTTGTTTTTAAAATTAGCACGATTTAACCAAAATTGAAGATTAAAATTTATAATTTGGTAGTTTTATAGTGCTTTTGTTCCAAATGGTGTCATCTCGTTTGAGTTCTAAGGTGGTGCAAATAAACACCTATTTATGTGTATTTCTATAAAAAGCATCAAAAAACACGATAATCTCTGATATATTTTGTATATTTGCAGCAAAATAATCATTGATTTATGTCGAATAATCAACAGAATACGATGCTAAACAGGCTGAAAGCAGCCTTAGCAGAACAAGGGAAGACCAATCGCTGGCTGTCAGAACAGCTTGGAAAGTCAGAGAACACCGTTTCCAGATGGTGCGCCAATAAGGTGCAGCCATCCATCACACAATTGAATGAGATTGCAACCATTTTGGATGTGGATATTAAAGATTTGTTGAACCCCACCAGATAATGCATTATTTATAGTATGAGCAATAAAGAACCTGGCTACGTTTACATACTGACAAATCCCAGTTTTCGCGAGGATTGGGTGAAGATAGGCAAGAGTTCACGTCCCGTGGATGTGAGAAGCAAGGAACTGGATAATACTGCCGTTCCATTGCCCTTTGAGATATTTGCCACGATGAAGACCACGAAATACAACGAGGTTGAAAAGTTGGTACATAAGACTATTGATCGCCTCACCGATTTGCGCATTCGCCAAAACCGCGAGTTCTTCAATGTGGCTCCACAGATGGCCCTCGACATTTTCCGCGATATTGCCAGCGCAATAGATGATGCCGAAGTGACACTCTACGAAGATAACAAGCCCATCGTGGAAAGCGAACACAAGGAACCACAGAAGCGAGAAGTGAAACGCCCTCGTTTCAAGTTCTCCATGTGTGGCATCAAAATTGGCGAACAAGTCACTTTCGATCCAACGGGTCTTATAGTAAAAGTTGCCTCTGATGACAGCATCGAATACGAAGGCCGCATCTATAAACTCTCCCCCTTCGTTGGCACTTTCATGCCAGAAGAACATCGCAATGCCTCTGGTGCCTATCAAGGCGCCAAGTATTTCTCATATAATGGGAAGGTGCTGGATGAGATTAGGAAAGAGAAAGAAATATTATCAGAAGATGGAGAATAATAGTCAAATTGTATATCATTATACGGATCTAAATGCTTTAATTAGTATCTTAGGGAAAAATTGTATAACACTCAGAGCGACGAATTGCCTATATCTCAATGATTCAAATGAGATAATAGAAGGCATCGAAAGTATTAAAAGGGTTGAGAATACAAACATCAGTGATAGTGCTTTCAGAAGTTACTATTTAACTTCATTTTCCCAACAACCAGATTGTTTGTCAATGTGGGGAATGTATGCAGCAAATGGAAGTGGTTGTGCTATTGGTTTTGATTTAGATATTATTTCTAGGTCATTCGACGGTTTCATAAGATGTACATATGGAAAAGAAGATATTGATAATGAGTTACGCAATTTCTTAAATCTCCTTAGAAATGGTGTTTGTACATTTTTTCCTGCGAATGGAGGCCCCGCTACTTTCAAGAAAAATAGTGGCAAAGATCTTGAGGGGATGATAACAAATCAATACATAGCAACTTGCTTAGGTTCCAAGAACGAGAATTACAGATTTGAAGATGAAATAAGGTGTTTTATTGGAAATCATTATAACAAGAATGAGGTTCATTTTAAAGTTAAAAATGGAATGGTAATTCCATTCTTAAATATCGAAATACCAAAAGATGCACTGAAAAGTATCGTTATTGGGCCAACCAATAAAAGCGAACTTACAATACAATCAATAACACATATGCTTTTAATTAATGAATACGATTTGCATCATATTAATTTAAGAGCATCAAAAGTCCCATATCGTGGATAATAAACATAAACAAATATGATAAAACAGATAATTGATAAAAATGCAGAAGTGAAGCCAAACTCGAAGAAGTTGGAGGCTTTGAAGGAATATTTTGCAGGGTGCTTTACCAAAGAAGGGGCCTTTGACATTGAAAGGTTCAAGGAGATGATGAAGGACGAGGTGGATATCAGCAATGAAGGCTATTCACTCGATTTCTTAGGTAAGGACTATGCAAACTTGATAGCCTCGATTGATACGACAACGGTGATAGAGCCGGATTTGGAGCACAATAGCAAGCCTGAGAACAAGGATAGTGAGAATATCTATATTAGTGGTGACAATCTGGATGCGCTAAAACACCTGTTGAAATCGTATGCTGGTAAAGTGAAGTGTATTTACATTGACCCGCCTTACAATACAGGCTCGGATGGTTTTGTCTATAATGACAAGTTCCGTTTTACGCCAGAAGAACTGGAAAAGAAACTTAGTATCGACGAAGACGAAGCCCAGCGCATTCTCGACTTAACCTCTCGTGGAAGTAGCACTCATTCTGCATGGTTGATGTTTATGTCGCCTCGTTTGCAATTGGCACGTGACCTGCTAAGCAAGGATGGCGTTATCTTTATCTCAATTGACGAGAATGAGCAGGCCAATCTGAAACTACTTTGCGACTATGTGTTTGGTGAAGAGAATCTAATTGGTCAAATGATTGTACAGTCAAATCCTCGCGGAAGGCAATCAGATACTTTTATGGCCACAGTACACGATTATTTGTTGTGTTATTCAAAAGATGCCTCACAAGCAAGACTGAAAGGGCAAGCATTAACAGAAAAGCAAAGAGCAGAGTTTTGTTATGACGATGGTGACGGAAAGAAGTATCGGTTGCTTGGTCTACGTCAACGAGGTGTGGCTTCTCTGAGAGAGGATAGAGAAGATATGTTCTTCCCAGTTTATGTTAATCCTCAGACAAAAGAAGTATCATTGGATTCACATGAAGGATGGGAATGCGTTTTGCCTCATAAATCTGATGGGAGAGATGGAAGATGGATGTGGGGAGTAGACAAATGTAGGAATGAAATCAAACGTCTAGTTCCAAGATTTGTAAAAAAGAGAAATGAATTTGATATTGACGTTAAGGACTATCTCGAAAAAGAGGATGGCGAAAGAAGTAGAAAACGCAAAAGTATTTGGTTGGAAAAGGCAATTAATAACCAAAATGGAACACAGGAGGTAAATGCTTTGTTGGGTGGAGAATATGCAGATTATCCCAAACCGAGTGAATATATAAAAATGGTTTTAGATTTTGCTGATGCTGAAGATTGTATTGTAATGGACTTTTTCGGAGGAAGTGCAACTACTGCAGATTCTGTATATCGGCTAAACGTGAATGATAGTAATATCAGATTTGTTTTAGTTCAATTACCATTTGATCTAAGAGAAAGATTGAAAGAATGTGATAATTCAAAAAAAAGACAGATTGAAAATACAATTAACTGGTTAGAATCTTTAAATCATCCTGCCACATATGATTATGTAGGTTATGAGCGCATCAAACGTGCTGCTGCGAAGATTCGTGAGGAGAATCCTTTGTTTGCTGGTGACTTAGGCTTTAAGCACTACACACTGAGAGATGTTTCAGACGATGTGCTGGATAAGTTAGAAGCGTTCGACCCACGAGTTTCAGGCTTTGCCAATAACATATTGGAAGAGTTCGGACGCGAGACCGTTTTGGAAACTTGGAAAGTAAACGATGGCTATGGTATGAATGCCAGAGTGGAGCCTGTGCAATTGGCAGACTATACTGCCTATCAATGTGGCGACCACATTTATCTGACAGATGAAGGCATGAGTGATGAAGCCGTTACAGCATTAGTGGATAAATATGGTGAACAATCGGATTGGGGCCCCCATTATGTGGTACTCTTTGGCTATAGCTTTAATTTCGGCACTACTGACGCCTTGAAGAAAAACCTGCCATTGCTGAATGAAGGCGAGAAGCAGATAAAAATCAACATTGACATCAGATACTAAGATATGGATATCATACTTGAAGCAGGGCTGCCCCATCAGCAGATACCAGTTGAAAGGTTGGCAAGCGTCTTTGAAAAGACCCATTTAGATGCGCCTTTAAAGCCTTACGAGAATCCGCATATAGACCATCAGGATGTTTCAACTGAGTGGGCACTTCGTCGTATTGAAAACACAGAAGAGCTGAAAGCCTATAACCGCAAGGTGATAATGGCAGAAAAAGGCGTACTGAATTTGGACATCAAGATGGAAACAGGAACAGGTAAAACATACGTCTATACACACTCCATCTATGAGCTTCATAAGCAGTATGGCTTTAATAAATTTGTAGTAATCGTCCATTCTCTGCCTGTAAAGTCTGGTGCTGTTCAGTTTATAAGCGATCCCTACGTTCAGAGGCATTTCCGCGATACATTGGGTTACGGCTCGGAGATAGAATTGTGCGAAATAGCGGCCCTGAAGAAAAAGAAAAAGGGACATAACTATTTCCCTTCATCTGTTCGCGACTTTGTAAATGGCTCATGTCAGAACAAGAATAGAATCTATGTCATAGTAGTCAATCAGCAGTTGCTTCAGAAAGGAAAACTATTGGATAAGAAAGACTACGACATAGCTGTACAGGGTTTCGTTCGTCCTTTGGATGCTATCAAGGCTACACATCCAATCGTGATTATTGATGAACCCCACCGTTTTGAACGCAGTAATACTACTTATAAAAGAATCCTTAGTGAGATTGCACCTCAATGCATTATCCGCTTTGGTGCTACATTTCCACAGATTACAGAGGGCAAGGGTAAACAAAAAGAAACGCATAAAGACTATCTGAATCTTCTGTATAATCTGACAGCGTGTGATGCTTTCAATCAAAATCTGATTAAAGGTGTTGCTAAAGAGCATTTTAATCCTACAACTTCAGAAAATGAGAAAGTTAAGATTGTCAGTATAGATGGGAAAGAAAGTGTTACCATGCACTTTACTAAAAAGGATCACAGCCAGCGTTTCGTACTGCATAAGGATGAATCGCTTGGTATCATGAGTGAACACCTTTCTGGTATTACGGTAACAGGTATCAGCAGTTCAGAAGTGGAACTATCGAACGGACAGACAAAGCATGTGGGTGACGAATTTACGGCTGATATCTATTCGACTTCATATCAAGAGAATATGATTAGAATGGCTATTCAGCGCCATTTTGAAACAGAACGTCAATTGTTCCATCGTGAAAGCAAAATCAAGACTCTAGCATTGTTCTTTATTGATAATATTGTATCATTTAGAGGCGATGAGCAAGGAAATGGCGCCTGGCTGCGTGACATCTTCGACAAGTGGTTGGAGTATCAGTTAAAAGAAGAACTGAGAAATGATAATAACTCCAAAGAATATACTGATTTCCTAAATGCAAGCCTGCAAGATATTGCTGGTTGCAGGGCCGGCTACTTTGCAAAAGACAATAATGATAGTGATGAGGCAATTGCTGAAGAAGTAGATGATATTCTGAGGAATAAGAAAAAACTTCTTTCGTTCAAGGACGAAAAAGGGAATTGGAACATACGCCGTTTTCTGTTCTCTAAGTGGACGCTGAAAGAAGGATGGGATAATCCTAATGTGTTTACTATAGCAAAATTGCGCTCAAGTGGTAGTGAAATTAGCAAATTGCAGGAAGTGGGTCGAGGCTTGCGCTTGCCAGTTGATGAATATGGTAACAGGACAAGCAGCAATGACTTCATGCTTAACTACATCGTTGACTTTACGGAAAAAGACTTTGCCGACAAACTTGTTCGCGAGATTAATGGTGACATTGCGAAAAAAGACTCACAGCACATTATATTGAATAGCGATGAATTAGGACGTGTGGCTAATATTCGTGGATTAGGTAATGGCATGGTCTTACTTATGGAACTTATGCAGAATGGTTGGGTTACTATGCAAGGTTCTGACATCGTTGTTCTTGATGATAGAATTATTGACTTTAAGAATGAATACCCAGAGTTCAATCTTGACAGTCTGAACCTGAACCGAGTCATTGACCGTAATGCTTCGAATAATCGCTTAATGGTGAAGATTCGAAAGCCCAACTACCAGAAGATTGAAGCTTTGTGGCAAGAGATTAATAAGAAATATCTGATGTTCTATCAGAAGGATATTGACAAAGAAATAGAGAAAGCCCTACCATCTATATTGGAAGAGGGAGTTTTCTCAAAGATGTCTGTTTCTTCAGAGCGTTCTGAGATTCAAGTAGATCAAAATGGAGCCACTGTAGTTAGTGAGGCTAACGTAACATATATGTTATATGGTAGGGATATGCCTTATCATGAGTTCCTTAAACGAGCCAATAAAGCTACTGCTATCCCTATTGAAATGATACATAAAGCCATTTGTGATTATGCCAAGAGTCATGAAGGTTTCAAAAACAACCTAATCAACGACTTGACTTTATCACAGTTTATTAGTCGATTCCGTGATTGGAAAATCGAGCATCTTGGAGGATGTATCTCATATAAGCAGGCGAACTATCGTACAAAAACAACAGCCTTGACGAATGCTGATGGTAGCGTAAGGGATGAAGTTGTTATGGGCAGACTTGGCAAGAAAACGGATAACTCGCAGAGCCCAGCAGAGTATCTCTACGAACCTATCGCTTTCGATTCACCATTGGAAAGAACTAACATCTTAGATAAAATAGATGTGGCAGAGTTGATTGTGTATGGTAAGATTCCCAATAGCAGTATTCGTATCCCAACAATTACAGATGAAACCTATTCGCCAGACTTCATGTATGTGGTCAAAAAGAAAGATGGCACAATGCAAATGAATGTTGTTATTGAAACAAAAGACATTTATCAAGAAACAGACTTGCGTCCCAAGGAAAGGGCCAAGATAGATTGTGCGAAATTGTTCTTTGAACGAATCTCAAAAGATAATCCTTCACTTCCAGTCAAATTTGAAAGACAGATTAAAAGGCAGGAAATGAATGTGATAATAGATAAACTAATTTGTAAAAATTCGATATAACGGAGGGACTCTATTACAAAAAGCTGTAGCATATACTATTGGGTAACATGTAGACTGTAATTTAAAGCGACGAAGTAGAAAGAATAGGAACAGATGTAATATGGACTTCTTTGAAAAGATAGAATATACGGAAAAAGATTTGCGAGAACTGATTAGTTCTCAAGCCGAAGAATCTATACATTTGGATTTTAAGGCTGCAGGTGCCTTAGATAAGACCAATGAAAAAAAGGCTGAAATAGCTAAAGATGTTTCAGCTTTTGCGAATTCGGATGGAGGGATAATAGTATATGGTATAACTGAAGAAAACCATGTAGCAAGTAATTTTTCATTTTTAGATGGAAATGAATATACAAAAGAATGGCTAGAACGTGTTATCAATGATGGCGTCCAAAGGCGTATCTTAGGAATACAGATTTCCCCAATAAGAGTAAATGGGGATATAAAACAAACTGTGTATGTTGTTAAGATACCTCGTAGCGCGAATGCTCCTCATATGTGTGTCAAAAGACACATCTACTATAGACGGTTCAATTTCGAATCTGTGCCAATGGAAGATTATGAAATTAGAGACTTGTATAATAGAACTTCTATCCCTAAATTAGGAATAATTGGATGTTTCCTAAGCAAGATGCCCCAAAAATTAGGGAATCAGAAATCCACTAAATTTTCATTCGTAGTAATGATAGACAACTATGGAAGAGTTTTGTGTCACGATTATAAGCTCATATCATATTTCTTTTGTGTTGATGATAATCTATCGCCAAAATATACCCCAGCACTCCCTCTCATTACCAAAGCAAAAACTCTTGAAATTGGAGACATGTATTGTACTAAAATATCAACGCCATCAATTGAATCCATCTTCCCCAAAGAGAAAATCGAATTTGGTCATGTGGAAATTGAAGTTCCTATAGATGACGTAGAATCATTCATGAGTAAAGCTTTCGTTGTTTCTACCCTGTACTGGGAAGGAGGTGGCCAAGAAAGCATATTATATTTCTGCAATGGGGATGAGTCAATATATGAAAGGGATAAGATCGAAAAGTACATCCCAGAACATCTACAACAATATATTCTGGGGTACACAGAGAACGAATGCAAGACGTTATAGAAATTAATAATACGTGATATGGCAAAAGAAGACAGACAAATAAAAGAATTGATAAATGAAGGGCTTTCAATCATTAGCCAAATGAAGATTAGGTCAGATTCTTATGCTGGACCTAACACCAATAAATTGAAAGAAATTGTAAAGAACTTATATCCTCTTATTTCTAATGATTACCCATTGTTAAGGGATATACTTTCTAAAGCGGAAACAAGACTTATAGAGAATGGAATTATCAATGCCTTTTTCTTTGGTGACATTAGAACTTCTCTTAAAATATTGAAGGCAAATTATTCCCGTCCTCCAAAAATCTTTATCAGTCATAAAAGTGAAGACGAAGCATTTGTTAAGGCTCTTATAAAGTTACTTAGACTTTATATAGGTTCTGAGGCAGAAAAGATTTTCTGTAGTTCTGTTCCAACATATAAGATTGGAATAGGCAAAGAAATCTTTCCAGAAATAAAATCTGAGTTTGAGGGTAATGATGTGTTTATGATTATTGTTCATTCTCCCAGATACTATCAAAGTTCTGTATGCCTTAATGAAATGGGGGCTGCATGGATACAAGACACAGAATGCTATTCATTCCTTACTGCAGATTGTGAATATGATGACTTGAAAGGAGTTATAGATCGTAAATACATATCCATAAAAGTCAATGCAAAAGATGCAAAAGACAGAATGAATGAGTTTATGGGGAAAGTCCTAGATTTCTTCAATATGCCCAAACCTGACCTCTCTACTTTATCACAATGGGAAACAGATCGGGATGAGTTTCTCAAGGAAGTTTGCAAATTGGGGTTAGTTGAAGAACAAAGGGAAAAAGCAAAAGATGGTGTGAATCCGATACTGGATTCTTTGTCTGATTTTGACAAAGAGCACTTAAAGAAATGGGCAGATAGCGATGATGGGGAATGCTGGATAATAGAAACAATGGATGGTTCTTTTATTCAGATCGGAGAAGAGGAATTTTGTATTAATACTGGGAGAGAAAGAGCAGAATGGGACAATTTCTTTGAGCGACTAATGGAACTTGGATTTGCTGATATTGATCGGCCCAATAGTGACGGAAGTCCGATATACAAATTGAAGAAAGCTGCCTATGATTATGTAGAATCATTAAAAAAAGTTCTACAAAAAGCAGTTAGTGGGTAACTGCAATATAGATATAGTTTTGAACTGATCGAATAACAGGAGGACGGTTCTTTTATTACTTTTTTGAGAAACAATAATAAGTGATTATCTTTGCAAACGATATGGACTATATAAACTAAATCGAGATGTTCTCACCCGAAGAGATGCAGTCGCCATTTGAGGCTATCAAAGAGACAGATGGTGAAGGTCGTGAGTGGTGGAACTCGCGTAAGTTAGCTCGACTCATGGGTTACCAGAAGTACTGGAACTTCGAACGGCTGATTGACAAGGTATCCTCCTTCCTGCAGCAAGAGAAGGGCTTAGACCTAAAGGAGCACATGGTGGAGATAGAGGAGATGGCGCAACTGAATAACGGTGGCTATCGACAAGTGAAATCATTCATGTCTGCCAAGAATACGGTTGTCTTTATGACATTGGACATCGATAGTCCGACCTCTTTCAAAATGGCTTGTACGTTGAGTAATGACTGACGGGTTTGTTCCTTGATACCTCCATCGACAAAGTTGCCTGTGGTGGGATCAATGGGAATTTGACCAGAGGTATATCCTAGGTTTCCTACTTTGATGGCCTGACTGTATGGGCCGATAGCGGCTGGAGCTGATTTTGTGTTGATTACTTCTTTCATGTTGTTTCAGTTTTTAGTATTTGTGATCCCGTTGGAATTGACTTCGTCGATCCCAAGCCCTGCCACGGGCAGCTCTGACATCCCGTTGGAATTGACTTCGTCGATCCCTATAGGCTGGCGCCAGCCATCCTACGAAATCTTAAAAGGAGTTCTGAAAATCTGAAAGCGAGCTTTCATTTCCATAACTCCTTTTAATCTTTTGTGATCCCGTTGGGATTCAAACCCAAGACCTTCAGAACCGGAATCTGACGCTCTATTCAGCTAAGCTACGGGACCGGAATGCGGATGCAAAGGTACGATTAAGCGAGGACAAAGCAAAAGAAAAACTAATTTTTTTCTTTTCTTAGTCGAGCGAAAGTATCTTATACAAAGGTACAATTAAGCAGGGACAAAGCCAAAAAATCTTTTTTTTCTGGCTTTGTTCCAGGGAAAGGGCATCTTGCCTTGTCATTTACTCTCGGCCTCTCTTAATTTTGCCATCTCTAAGTTGATGGTTTCGTGTACCCTGAAATAATCATTCAATTCCAGACGGAGATATTCTTCTATGGCGGGAATCTCACGGATGAAAAGGATGACGGATTTGCAATGGACGTCAACATTGCTGCCTGCCTCGTCGATGGTGTAAACAGTAGTGACACTATGTCTGAGGTTGGCTTCGTTGATGGCCTTTTTCAGACGGGTGAACTCATCAACATCATACAGTTCCACATGCCCCCAGTGGGTGTCGTAGATGCGGATGAAACGCCAATTATTTGACGCTTGTACCACGAAATACTCGCCTTGATAAGCGAAGTTGATGTCGCCTTCCTCTCCCTCGGCAACTTCATACTGACAACCGATCTTTGTCAGCGTCTCCAGGAATAAATCCCTCGATCCTTTCTTTTCTTCCATAACCTTGTCCTCCATATTCTTTCCTTCTGATTTTGATACTAAGTTTGTCTGACAGGCAGATGCCTCATAAGACACATCTGTGCACTCTGCGTTCTTCTTCTTCATATACATGTTGGCACAGACGCCAACCACAACAGCTACAACAATAACAGCAAATATTTCCATAATCCATTTCCTTTTACTTGGTCAGTTTGGGCATCACCCTTGCAATACATAATACCCCAAAATCAAAAAAGGTAAACAACAGGAGCGTCAGAATTCCAGGCGGAAGCCTTTTTCCTTCATCTCGTTATAGCTCTCGGGGTTGAACTTATAGAGGAATGCTACTTTCTTGTTGGGCATGGGAAGTGTTTCGTCAAGCTGCGTGAGAATGCCCAGTTTCTGCATCTTGTTGCAGAAGTTGCGGCGGTCGAACTTCACACTGAGGATAGCCTCGTAGAGATGCTGCAGCTGTGTCATCGTGAACTTCTCCGGCAGCAACTCGAAGCCGATGGGCTCGAAGTGAATCTGGCGGCGCAGTTCGTTGGTGGCCTCTCGCAGGATCTTGTCGTGGTCGAATGCCAACGACGGTACTTTGTCGAGCGGGAACCACTGGGCTTTGGCGGCATCGTCGCCAGCCTTAACCTCGCTGAGACGCACCAAGGCAAAGTAGGCGATGGTAATGACTCGCTCACGAGGGTCACGATCTACACCAGAGAAGGCATGAAACTGCTTAATATAGGCATCCTTTAATCCTGTCTCCTCAAATAACTCGCGCTTGGCACCCATGAGTGTCGTCTCATCCATTTTTAGGAATCCCCCAGGAAACGCCCAACGGCCTTTATAGGGTTCAATACCTCTTTCTACCAAGAGAACATTCAGTCGTGTCCCATCAAATCCGAATATCACGCAATCCGTGGTAACGCTCGGATGCGGATACTTATAATGATACTTTAGTTCTTCCATATAGCTGTAGATTTTATCTTGTTGCGTAATATTTACGCTGCAAAGTTGCGAAGAATTATTTAAACTGCCAAATAAATTGCGTACTTTTTACGCACGAAATTACCTTTTTTATGATTTTATTTGCAGAAAGCATGATTGCTCAGAAAATCGTAGGATTTAGCAAATTGTAAAATAATTCGGGTGAAATGCTTGCGCATTAAGTAATAATTCGTATCTTTGCAGGCGCAAAGTGCAACTAGAATTGATAAAATAATGAGCAAATTGATAAAGCTTAAGGGCTATGAGGCGCTTTTGGATATGCGCCAGACGGAACAAGGTATTAAGTTGATTAAGGACTTTTTTCAGGCTAACTTAGCAACGGAACTTCGTCTTCGTCGTGTGACGGCACCCCTCTTTGTGCTGAAGGGGCTCGGCATCAACGACGACCTGAACGGTGTGGAGCGTGCCGTGACGTTCCCCATCAAGGACCTGGGTGACGCTCAGGCAGAGGTGGTGCACTCGTTGGCGAAGTGGAAGCGTCTGACGCTGGCAGAGTATGAGATAGAGCCTGGTTATGGCATCTATACGGATATGAACGCTATTCGTGCCGACGAGGAGCTGGACAACCTGCACTCGTTGTATGTAGACCAATGGGACTGGGAGGCGGTCGTCACCAAGGAGCAGCGCACGCTGGAGTTTCTGAAGAACATCGTGGAGCGCATCTATGCCGCCATCAGAAGGACGGAGTATCTGACCTGTGAGACCTATCCGCAGATTAAGCCGTTCTTGCCGGAGAAGATTCACTTCATCCATAGCGAGGACTTGCTGAAGATGTATCCAGACAAAACACCGAAAGAGCGCGAGGACGCCATTTGTAAGGCATACGGCGCCGTCTTCATCATTGGTATCGGTGGTAAACTGAGCAATGGCGAGAAGCACGACGGACGAGCTCCTGACTACGACGACTGGTCAACAGTGGCTGAAAACGGACTGGCAGGACTCAATGGCGACATCCTCATCTGGTATCCTATTTTGGGACGTTCATTTGAGTTGTCGTCGATGGGCATCCGTGTGGATAAGGAAAGTTTGCTTCGCCAGTTGAAGCTAGAACACAAAGAAGACCGCGAGCAGTTGTATTTCCACCAGCAGTTGTTGGAAGACAAATTGCCGCTGAGCATTGGTGGAGGTATCGGACAGAGCCGTCTCTGTATGGTACTCCTGCATAAAGGACACATTGGCGAGATTCAAGCCAGCATCTGGCCTGGCGATATGCGTCAGGAATGTGAGGCTATGGGAATGCCGTTAATTTAATGGATCACTGTTACGCCAATTCCAACCCTAACGCTGTTGTGAGTCGATTCACAGCAGCGTTTTCTTGTTGCAGATGGGTGAGAATCTCGCGGCGCGACATTTGTGGCTTGATTTCCTCTTGTTCGGCAAGGCGGATGTTGAAGTTGATGTCGCTGTTGTGCAAGTTATGGGCTAAGGTCACACGGATGCGGTTGCGCACCTCATTCATCTCGTCGAGCAGCATCTTACTCTCTACAATGACCTCGATGTTGGGATATTCGGTGATGACGGGGTTGAGGTTTTTCATTCTCGATGCCATACCCCGTAGCTTGTCTTGTTGGGCCATGCGGTTGCACATGGAGCGCCATTGCAGCATCAGTTCTTCTTCAGTGAAGTCTGACTTCTCATTCTTGTTTTCTATTTCCGGCTCCTTGTAATAAGAGGGCTTGGCATTTTCTTCGTTGAGCAGTCTGTTGAAAGACATGCCGATGGTTCCCAGCGAGATGGTGGGTTTCTTCTTTGGCGAAAGGTTTTCTTTCGGCTCTTGGTGCTCAACCTTCGTTGTCCGTCGTTCAGCCCCAGTCACCTGTGCTACCGGTTTCGGCTGAACTTTGGATACGAGTTTTCTGAACAGGAATTTCAATCGTTTAGGGCTACGCCCCGCCGAAGGAGTATCGTCGTCGGGTTGTGTCACCTGGGCAATCTGGATGAGTGTCAGTTCTACCAGCAGCCTCTTGTTGGACGAGGTGCGATAGTTGATGTCGCACTGGTTGGCGATTTGTAATGCCCTATATAAAAAAGGTGTAGGACATTTGGCTGCCTGTTGTTGAAAGCGCTCGCGTTGTTGTTGACTCACCTCCAGCAGGGGCAGCGTCTGCGGGTCCTTAGCCATCAGTACGTTGCGGATGTGGCTGGCAAGTCCGTTGACCAACTGGCCGCCGTCGAAGCCTTTGTTGATGATGTCGTTCAGCAACACCATGATTTCAGCTGCTTTGTTCTCCAAGGCGAGGTTGACAATGTTGAAGTAGTTCTCCGAATCGAGCACGTTCAAGTCGTCGATAACCTTCTGGTAAGTGACATTGCCTTGTGAGAAACTTGCCGTCTGGTCGAAGATGCTCAAAGCATCGCGCATGCCGCCGTCGGCTTTCTCAGCGATAATAGCCAATGCCTCTTCTTCGTAGGTGTAGCCTTCACGTTCTGCCACCATCTTCAGGTGGTTGATGATGTCGGGTACCGACATGCGTTCGAAGTCGTAGATCTGACAACGGCTCAATATCGTAGGCAGAATCTTGTGCTTCTCTGTAGTGGCAAGGATGAAGATGACGTGTGCCGGCGGTTCTTCCAACGTTTTCAAGAAGGCATTGAAGGCTGCAGCCGACAGCATGTGCACCTCGTCGATGATGAACACCTTGTATTTACCCACCTGCGGCGGTATGCGGGTCTGGTCCATTAGTGACTTGATGTTTTCAACGGAGTTGTTTGATGCCGCATCCAACTCAAAGATATTGTACGAGCGTTGCTCGTTAAACGCCTTGCAACTCTCACACTCGTTGCAAGCCTCGCCGTCGGAGGTGGGATGCTCGCAGTTGATTGCTTTTGCAAAGATGCGGGCGCAAGTGGTTTTTCCTACTCCTCGCGGACCGCAGAAGAGATAGGCATGCGCCAGTTTCCCACTCTTTACAGCATTTTTCAGCGTTGTAGTCAAAGCCGATTGCCCCACTACGGAGTCGAACGTCATCGGCCTGTATTTACGTGCTGATACAATGTATTCCATAATGTAATTCTGTATTTCGTGTTGCAAAGATAGTCATTTCATTGTGAATTCTTCATTGTGAATTGTTAATTTTGAATTATTAATGATGAATTGTGTAACCGCGCAGCGCTTTGCTTGCAAAGAATTGTGAATTGTGAATTGTGAATTCTGAATTGTTCATTGTGAATTATGAATTATTTAGTACCTTCGGCCGAAGATAGGCTGCATCCCAACAATGCAAAATAAATCGTGACTTATTTTGTATTGTCTTCGATTTGCACTATCTTTGCAGGCAAATATGCAAGCTCATGAGTAAGATTACAAATATAGTGTGGCAGTTCATCGGCCGTTTCAAGTATCACATTGTCGTGGTGCTTGGTGTGCTTATCGTTGGTTTTGTCGATGAGAACAGTTTTGTACAGCGCATCAGGTATGATTATCAGATTGAAGAGCTGAAGGAGGAGGTCGCTAAATATAACAAGCGCTACGAGACGGATACACGCTATCTGAAGAATTTGAATCGCGATCCAAAGGCCATTGCCAAGATAGCACGCGAACGTTATTTCATGAAGGCTGACGACGAAGACATCTTTGTTTTGAGCGATGATGTGCAGAAACCTTCGGCAGACAAGAAAAATGAAGGAGCTGAATAACGTCCAGAATTGGATTTTCATTATCGGCGGTGGGCTGATGACGCTAGGAGCAGGTTGCTATGCATTCCTGCTGGTGCAGGATGTGGCTGCCGTTGTTGCCTTTGTTGGAGCTGTAGCCTTTGCCTCCATGCAGATGATGCAGACCTATCAGGGAACAAGTCTGACGTTGCGCCGTTTGCGTAAGATTATGACTTTTGCCGACATCCTGTTTATTGTGGCAGGACTGCTGATGGTTGAACAGCAGTTTGGATGCGTTGCCCGTTTGTTGGCAGACCATCCTTCGTGGTATGTCACCTTTGTCAGTGCCACTTACGGAAAGTGGGTTGTCGTGCTGCTTATTGCCGCCGTCTTGGAACTCTATACCATGCATCGTATTTCCAGTGAGTTGGATAAGGGATGAGAGTTTATAGACGGGGGTTGAAGACTGAAAAAACGCTAAAAGTGGGGGGATTGTTTTAAATAGCGCAAATTTATTTTATCACTTCATCGAACCGTTGTATTTTTGTCCTCCGTAAACGATTTGGTATGAAGAAACTCTACACGTTAGTCCTATTGACGGTATCCATGGCGATGCTGGTGTCATGTGGCAGCTCATATAATATCCAAGGCTCATCGAACGTGGCAACGTTGGATGGACATAAGCTATATCTGAAGATTATCAAAGACGAAAGTCTGAAGAATCTGGACTCCTGCGACGTTGTCCACGGGCAATTCCTGTTCTCTGGAAGTGTGGATACCGTTTGCATGGCAAACCTCTATATGGACGACATGAGCATACTTCCCGTGGTGTTGGAAACAGGAGACATCTCGGTGAAACTCAACAACACCCAGCAAGTATTTGGTGGTACGCCTCTTAACGACAAGCTGTACTCTTTCATGAAAGACTTCGACCAACTGCAGAATGAGTCGATGGAACTCGTCCATTTGCATGACCAAGCCATCATGAATGGTAAGGATATGGATGCGGTGAACCGTCAGCTATCGGCCAAGGACGCACAGATAACGCAGAAGATGGACAAACTGGTCACTTCTTTCATCGTTGAGAATTTCGACAACGTGCTCGGACCGGGTGTCTTCATGATGGTGACAGCCAATTATGATGTTCCTGTGTTTACACCATGGATAGAAGACATCCTCAGTAAAGCAACAGACCGCTTCAAGAACGACCCCTATGTGAAGCAATATATAGAGGCAGCAGAACACAACCAGAATCTGATGAACGGCATGGCTGAACAAACGGCTCCGGCACCACCAGCACCAGGAACGGTAGAAGGAGCAGCACCGGCATTGCCAACACCGTCGGACATGGCAAAAGACAATCAGTGAAATGCAAATCTTGATTTATGGCGGCACTATCGTCAACGAGGGACACTCGTTTGAGGGCTCACTCGTGATAGAAGACGACAAAATTGCCAATATCATTCCAGGTCAGGAAATTCCTCATGGCAACTACGACGAAAGGGTAGATGCCACGGGGTGTCTTGTCCTGCCTGGTGTCATCGATGACCACGTCCATTTCCGTGAGCCAGGACTGACGGAGAAGGCAGATATCGAGAGCGAGAGTAGGGCAGCTGCTTTCGGCGGTGTCACTTCCTATTTCGAAATGCCTAACACCGTACCCCAGACCACCACTGTCGAAGCATTGGAAGAGAAGTTCGCCTTGGCGGCAGAGAAAAGTCATGTCAATTACAGTTTCTTCTTTGGTGCCACCAACGACAACTATCCTCAATTCTCCGACCTCGACAAAAGCCGTATTCCCGGCATCAAACTCTTCATGGGTTCGTCAACAGGCAACATGCTCGTTGACCGTTATGGCTCTTTGCTGAAAATCTTCGAAACAACAGCAAAACTGGGATTGCCGCTGATGGCTCATTGTGAAGATACGGAAACCATCAATCGCAACATGGAGCTGATGCGGAAGGTCTATGGCGACGATCCGCCTGTGATGCTCCATCCAATCATCCGTAGCGAGGAAGCTTGCTACGAGTCGTCGGCATTGGCTGCACAACTGGCACGCACCTTTGGAACAAAGTTGCATATCGCACATATTTCTACGGCAAGAGAATTGGAACTGTTAGGCGGTAACGTCACTGGTGAGGCTTGCATTGCCCACCTCTATTTCTCTAGCGACGACTATGCCACGAAAGGTGCTCTCATCAAGTGCAATCCTGCCATCAAGTCAAAGGCTGATCGACAGGCGTTGCGCGACGCCTTGACTGCTGGCAGCATCGCCACAATAGGTACCGACCATGCACCCCATCTGCTTTCGCAGAAGCAGGGTGGTAGTGCCAAAGCTGCCAGCGGCATGCCGATGGTACAGTTCTCGTTGGTGACAATGCTCGAACTGGTCGATGCTGGTGTGTTGCCTGTTGAACGAATGGTGGCATTGATGTGTCATCAGCCTGCCAACCTGTTCCAGGTCTGTGAACGCGGTTTTTTGCGCAAAGGCTATCATGCAGATGTCGTCATCGTCAGGAAAGGTGAACCATGGACGGTTGCAGAAGACTGTATCCAGAGCAAATGCAAGTGGAGTCCCATGCTGGGGCACACCTACCATTGGCAGGTGGCGCATACGTTCTGCAACGGTCACCATATCTATAATAAGGGTACCTTTGATGCGCATACCCTCGGAAAACCCATAAAATTCTCTCATCTCTAAACCCTCAACTCTCGTTCGAGCTTGCTCGCTTGCAGAGCGAAGCGGCGCAAGAACTCTCAACCCTCAACTCTCAACCCTCATCTCTCAACTCTAAACCCTCCAATGATACTCCGCCATTTCATATTCTTCATCCTGCTGGTCGTTCTTCCCGACTTCTATATCGACTACCGTTTCCTTCGCCAACGGCAGGACATGCCAGCATGGAAGCGGCTATTATGGTGGACACCCTGTTTCCTCATGGCAGCGTTTACTTGTTTTATGGCGGCACAGGATGATTTCATTCCTCGCAACTATTTACTGTTGGAGATTTACATCGGATTATTGGGAGTTCTCGTCATTCCCAAACTCCTGTTCTCCATCTGTTCGTTGGTGGGATTGCTCTTCAAAAAATGCCGCTGTCGCCGTCAACGTTCTTCGCAAGAGAAGCGTTTCGAGGTTACATCGTTCCACCTCTCCGAACGTGTTGGTGTAGTGGTGGCATCCATGGGGCTGCTGGCGTTTGTCTATGGTTTCACGTTAGGCTTCAATCAGGTGGAAGTAGATCACCAAGACCTTTATTTCACTGACCTGCCACAAACTTTCGACGGCTACCGCATCGTACAGGTTTCCGACCTGCATGCAGGAACATATAACGGTTGGCGGCGGGCTGTGCTCCACGACCTTGCCGACAGCATCCAAAACCAGCATCCTGACCTCATTTGTTTTACGGGTGACTTGCAGAACATCCGTCCCGATGAAGTTTTAGAAGTGAAACAAGAATTAAGTCAATGGGGCGATGTCGTCTCCGTCATGGGTAATCACGACTATGGCGAATATATCGGTGGAGACGAAAAAGATCGTCAAGCGGTGGAACACCGGATGAAGGAGGTGCAACGTCGGCACCTGGATTGGGTGTTGCTGGACAATTCCAACGTCAGCATCTCGGATTCTACTGGTCGCTCACGTATCTATATCGCAGGAACAGGGAACGACGGAAAGGCACCATTTCCCAACAAAGCCGACTACAAGAAAGCGCTGCAAGGCATACCTCAAGGGGCTTTCGTCATCATGCTGCAACACGATCCCTCGGCATGGAAACGCAATATCCTGCCGCAGACAAAGGCACAGCTCACCCTCAGCGGTCATACTCACGGCGGTCAGTTCTCTCTCTTTGGCTGGCGGCCCACGCAACTGGTACATGGCGAAGACTACGGCTATTATGAACAAGACGGGCAAAGTCTTTTGGTCAGTGGTGGCGTAGGCGGTGTCGTCCCCTTCCGCTTGGGCATCCCTGGTAGCATCACCGTTATTACTCTACATCGTAAAACCCCATAATCTCTCAACTCTCATCTCTCAACCCTCAACTCTCAACCCTCAACAATGACACGCATTCTCTACTGCATCTATCAGCTCATCGTAGCTTTGCCGCTGATACTCCTCGATTCCATCTTCACTTCTCTGACCACAGTCATCGGCTGTTGGTTGGGCAACGGTCATTTCTGGGGATACTATCCTGGTAAATGGTGGTCACGGTTTATCTGCACCATCCTCTTGTTGCCCGTCAAGGTCGAGGGTAGGGAACACCTGAAAAAGGGGCAGTCCTACGTCTTTGTTGCCAACCATCAGGGGGCTTTCGACATCTTCCTCATCTATGGTTATCTAGGTCGCAATTTCAAGTGGATGATGAAGAAACAACTGCGCAAGATGCCGTTGGTGGGCATTGCCTGCGAATATGCCAAACACATCTTCGTTGACAAGAGCGGACCGCGAAAGGTCAAGGAAACTTACGACAAAGCTCGTGAGACTTTGCGCGACGGCATGTCGCTCGTCGTCTTCCCGGAAGGAGCCCGTACCTTTACCGGTCACATGGGACAGTTTCGGCGTGGAGCCTTCATGCTTGCCGACGAGTTGCAGTTGCCTGTCTGTCCACTCACCATTAACGGTTCTTTCCATGTTATGCCACGTATGCGAGATGGTAAGTTCGTCTTCTGGCATCCCTTGCGCCTCACCATTCACGAACCGATACCGCCGAAAGGCAAAGGCATAGAGTTCGAGAAACAGACGATGGCTGAGGCTTACGAGGTGGTCATGTCAGGTCTCGTTCCTGAATACCAAGGCTTTGTAGAGAACCCCGACCAATAGATTCTCCGTCCTGAATATTCTAATAATTATTTGGCATTTTGCCTACTTAATCGTATATTTGCATCGTATTTCTTAATTAGTAGCAAAGCTCTATGAACGCAAGCGATTCGATAGTGATTATCCCGACTTACAATGAGAAGGAAAACATGGAGAAGATTATCCGTGCCGTATTCTCGTTGGAGAAGTGTTTTCATATCCTTGTTATCGACGACGGCAGTCCAGACGGTACGGCACAGATTGTGCATCGGCTGATGGAATCGGAATTTTCCGACCGCCTTTTTATCATCGAGCGAAGTGGAAAGTTGGGATTGGGAACGGCGTATATCACGGGTTTCAAATGGGCGTTGGAGCACGGCTATGACTACATCTTTGAGATGGATGCCGACTTCTCTCACGACCCGAATGACTTGCCGCGCCTGTATAGTGCTTGTGCTGACGAGGGCTATGACGTGGCTATTGGTTCACGCTACGTCAGCGGAGTGAACGTTGTCAACTGGCCTATCGGTAGGGTGCTGATGAGTTATTTCGCCTCGAAGTACGTACGCTTAGTAACGGGTTTCAAAGTTCATGATACGACAGCAGGTTTCAAATGCTACAAGCGTCGCGTACTGGCAACTATAGAGTTGGACAAGATTCGTTTCAAGGGTTATGCCTTCCAGATAGAAATGAAGTTTACTGCTTATAAGATAGGTTTCCGCATCAAGGAAGTACCCGTCATCTTCGTGAACCGTCGTGAGGGCGTATCAAAGATGAGCGGAGGTATCTTTGGCGAAGCATTCTTTGGCGTCATGCGCCTGCGCTGGGATGGTTGGTTCCGCAAGTATCCCAAGATAAATGTATAGTCGAATTGTGGCTTCTCTTGAATAATTTTCTGATGCACAGGAGAAAAATTTTAGAAAATGCTTGGAGGAATAGAAAGAATCGCATAATTTTGCAGCCGTTAATCATCATTCTATCACAAATCAAACAAACATTGTAGCAAAAAGCATGAACAAAATGACAAAGAAAACAGTCCGAGTTCGAGCGGTTCAATGACGAAGTGAACACTGAGTCTAAGAATCTGCGGGAAGATTGTATCTTGTCGTTTGGTGCATGCTTTGAGGCATAGCCTCGAAGAACTTTGGCGTTTGAAAGAGCCAAGGCAAGCCTTCGCTCGTTACTCGCTGAAGCGTTCTTTGACACATTGCTACAAAATGTCGATGGTTTTGTGATAGGGTAAAATCCTCAAAAATCCCTATTGATGCTATAGGCTGGTGAATTGTCACTGGTCTATTTCCTCTTGCGCCCGTATCAAGGGCATTATACCTTTATTATTATTGATGTGAAAGAATGATGATGATTATGCGAAAAACAAACAGACTGATCAATGATTTCAAGAACCAGTCAACCCATACTATTTGGAAATTTCTTGACGCTATGGCGGTTAACTATACCGTCTTTTCTACTCACCTAAAGGGTTTTGCACCCTTTTTAACCGATTACGATGTTTATCTATACTGTAACGACACCAACATGGTGATAGTTTGCCTCGACTGTTGCGGACATACCGAAGAACAAGTCTATTCGGAGTCAGAGACCATCAGTTCCATGCTCTTCGACGAAACCTTCGAACCTCGAGAGAGCATGGTATGGAAGTTGGAAAAGACCATCCAATTAGCACAGGCGCGAATACAGGAAACGGATTCCGATATCCAAGTTTACGGAGCCCTGCTGACAGAGGCAGAGATTCTCAATGCCTACAAACTACACGAGATGTGGGATGCGAATCATATCATGGTGATTGATGAACTCAAACGTATGAAATACAAGCAGATTCGTACCAACAACGATGATGATTTGTCTTGTAAAGCCTATGTGGATGTGGTAACAGACAGTTCACGCTGTCAGGAGTATGTTGACATATCGTTGTCAAAGGAACCCATTTCGACAGAAAGTATTCAGTCGGAGACTCAGGATGACGATTTTGAAAAAATGCTCAATGATTTTATCAATGGTGGATTTGACAAAACATCTGACAGCGAGTCGGATGAAAAACAAGCAGACAACGACTCAGATGACACCATTATCCAGGATGAAGAGATTGAACAGAACAACAACGTCAGTGTGAAGGTTGAAATCCTTCGACCTATGGCTCTTCCTCGCAAAGAACTCAATAAGCTGGTGGGGTGTGCCGACATCAAACGGCGGCTGGACGAGTTGGTGGCTCTGACGCGTTATAACAAGATGCGGCATGATTTGTTCCCCGACAGCAAAGCACACAAAGTGTCGCTACACAGCGTTTTCCTTGGACGCCCGGGAACAGGCAAGACTACCGTCTGCAAAATATTCGGTTCGCTACTGCACCAGGTAGGTGCTCTGTCAAAGGGTCACGTGGTGGTTTGCGACCGTAGTACTTTCATCGGCACACTATGGGGTGACGAAGAACGCTCCGTTCGTCGTGTGCTGGAGATTGCCAAAGGGGGTGTGCTGATGATAGACGAAGCCTATCTCTTGGATGGAAAGAACGATAATGACCCCGGCAAACTGGTGATTCCGCAGCTGATGAACATTCTTGCCGACGAGACACAGCGCGATATAGCTGTTGTGCTCTGTGGCTATAAGGCACCCATGATGAAACTGCTGGAGAGCAACCCGGGTTTGTTGTCTCGATTTCCTAACAGGTTTGAATTTGCTGATTTTACTGTCGAAGAATTGCTGGAGATAACCCGACGAAGAGTGAATGACTACCAATACAAATTTACCGCTAAAGCGTGGGAAAAATACAGCACATTATTGGCTCAGGCGTATAAGATGCGTGATCTGGAAACATGGGGAAATGCCCGTTTCGTTGCTAATCAAATAGAGCGGATTTATATCCAGCATGCTACTCGCTGTATCAAGCAGCAGCCTAAAGACAAGTACGATTTGTTAAAACTAACTCCAGAAGACATCTTGCCCATTGAGATTCCCCGTCAGAGAACGAAAATAGGATTTTAATAACTAATGATGATGAAAAGAAGTAATCGACAAAGACCCTTCGCTCGTCGAAGGGTTTCTTATAGGGTATGCAGATGCCTGCCCAGTGGTGTTGTCACCCATCTTGAAGCGCGGTTGCTCAAGGAAATAGTGAGCCGTGAGATTCATCCCATCCGATGTGCGGCAAGTTGCAAGCGCAAATATTTGAAAGGCATGAGACTTGGCGACCTCTGTGCTGAGACGGGGCATTTCGGATGGGCAAGAAGGATATGGCTGTTCACGTCAGGACTTATTGAATGGAAGGATTACATGGATTGGCGTTACGTGCATTTTGATAACAATCGGGTAAGGCTGAGGGATGTTATTTCTGAAGCAGAATGTGAATCGTTAGAGCGTCGATGCAGTCAGCTATGGAGAGCACTTGGTCATCCCGAATACGACTGGTGGAATGACAAAGTAGAATACTTGACTAGCAAATACAATGGTACCACTTATGATTTTCTGTACTCCGAAAAGTTCAGTGAATACTACGATAAACCGATAGGGAAATGGGAAGAGGATATGGAAAAAGCCGAAGCTGAACAGGAAACCCGACAGATTTTCCGAGACGGTCAAGGCGACGATCTGCCTCCTTGTTCCCAAGACTTTACTGAATATTGGCATGACGGTCCTCATGCAGAGGACTTCTCCTTTCTTACCTACAAGCATGGTCAGCAGCAGAAATACTGTTGACCATGCTTTTTTTATCGGAATAATTCCAAATATAGTTTGATGACATACAAAATAAAATCGAATAGTGCCTCTCCTACAGCTTGTGTCACAGTCCCAAATAATCGAAGAACCGTTGCGGCGAGTAGTTCATAATCAGTTCGTCAGGGAAGTCGGTCTCCTCCAAGAGAGGATATATCCTGTTGTAGTCGGCAATCTGGAAGGAAATATGGGCATCGCTGCCGAGGATAGTCGGAACTTCATATTTCTTACATAGGCGCAGAATCTCCAAGTTATTGTCACGTGCCTCAGTCTTCTTCCGTTCTGGTGCCAGCGAGTGGTTGTTGATTTCCAACTGCGTATGTGCGTCAAGAAGAATTTCCTGCCTCATATTATCCTAAGTCAAGTTAACTCTATATTGTTTGCAACAAGAGTGAATTCCTCCCTACCACGCCCAGTCTTCCTCTTCGCCGTCGTAGTTCAGTTCGCCCTGCCATCCGTGACGGCGGCAGACTTGTTCTATTTGCTGCTGCTGTTCAGGCGTGATCAGGCGGTCGCCGCGTCGCATCTCGAAATAATAGGTACGCTTGAACAGGCGGATGAGAGCCTGACGAATGTTGTTTTCCATATACCCAGGCATGTCGTGGTAAAAATGCATCATGCCTTTCTTTTTCACCACACGAACATTTGGACGGAACATCGCACATTCTGCCGTCTGCACGCTTGCGTGCAGGGGGTTGATGCTGGTGTGTGCCCATGGTTCACTGCTGGCATGTTGTCCTACGAGATAGCGCAGACAACGGTCGCGCAGGGGGCAGCGATCCAGGAAACATATCAGATAGTGGTTCGCCTTCTCGCGCAAGACATCAGCTTCTCTTTGCTCATTGCTTTTTTTCATATATGAATTGTATGATATTGTTATGACTGCAAAGTTACAAAAACAACATAAAAGTACCAAGAAAAATTCATTAAACATCAGTACGAAGGCTTCGTACTGGCAGTTTTTGTGCTTAAAACTGCCAGTTTGTAATGTTCGTACTAGCAGTTCGAACGTTTCGAACTGATGCGAACTCGCTACAATTGGTCTAAGATTATCCCGAACTGGCGTATCATATTGACTTCATCGCTACACTTTTTTTTGACTGACGTCGAAGGTACTCATGCTTGAAAGTACAAAACAAAAGCAAGTTTTCGTTTTGTACTTTGCTCGCTTAATCGTACCTTTGCCGATGTAAATGGACATCAAAGCGTTGACGAAACAATATGCAGCATTGCCGCAGACGGCAGCCATGTTGCATGAGATGGGAAAAAAGTCGGTTCAGACGATTTTCCTCGATGGTTTATTGGCTTCATCGTCGCCATTGTTCTTTGGCGGGATGGCTGAGCGGATGAAGAAAAACCGTACAGCAAGGGGCGCAACCTTTCTCTTTGTGTTGAACGATGCCGACGAGGCAGGATATTTCTACCACGATCTGGAAGCTCTTCTTCAAGAGGAGGTTTCTGTCCTGTTCTTTCCTTCAAGCTACCGCAGGGCGGTGAAGTACGGCCAGCGCGATGCCGCAAACGAGATTTTGCGCACAGAGGTGATGGCGGCATTAGCGGGGAGAACGGAGAGAACGGGGGATGCCGAAGAGAGTTCTACTTGTGAAAAACAGGGGAATGGTGCTATGCCACTCTTTATCGTTTCTTACCCAGAGGCATTGGCAGAACTGGTGGTTTCCAAGAAGGTTATCGATGACAGGATGATTAACCTCAGTGTTGGACAGACCGCAGATATAGTGGCGATAGAGAAGAGGTTGCGTGAATATGGCTTTCAGGAAACCGACTATGTCTATGAACCTGGACAGTTTGCTGTTCGTGGCAGCATTCTCGACATCTATTCCTTCAGTCACGAGTTGCCCTATCGTATAGATTTCTTCGGTGACGAGATAGAGACCATCCGTACGTTTGAGGTGGAGAGTCAGTTGTCGCACGAGATGAAGACCGACGTTTCCATCGTACCGGAACTGACAGGAACGGACACAGAAAAGATTCCCTTTCTGCATTTTCTGCCCGACGACAGTGTGCTGGTAATGAAGGACTATGCTTTTGTTCGCGATACGATTGGCAATATCTACGACGCTGGTTTTTCGGAACAGGCAAAGACTGAGCGATTGGCTGGTGCCACTGAGGTGGAACAAGCTGAAATAGAACGTGAGATGCGGCGCGAAAGTCAGTTGCTGATGGCAACCCAGTTTGATAAGGATGCGCTACGTTTCAAGCATGTGATGCTTTCAAAACGTGTTGACCAACCCCATGAGCAATCAAAGAGTGTGCGCATAGCATTTCAAGTGTCGCCACAGCCGCTTTTCCACAAGAATTTTGATTTGCTGGTACAGATACTGAAAGACTATCGACAGCAGGGATACACGTTGTATATCCTGGCAGACAGCATGAAGCAGCAACAACGACTGCACGACATCTTAATGGAACGGGAGCCTGAGCCGTGGGAGGGTGCAGAAAGCGAAAACAACATTTTCGTTCCTGTCAGTAAAACACTACACGAGGGGTTTGTTGAGCATGAACTCAAAGCGTGTTTCTTTACCGACCATCAAATCTTCGACCGTTTCCATAAGTTCAACCTGAAGTCCGAACATGCACGGGCAGGAAAGATGGCGCTGACGCTGAAAGAACTCCAGGAGATGGAACCTGGCGATTTCATCGTGCATGTGGATTTCGGTATCGGAAAGTTCGCAGGATTGGTGCGTGTCCCCAAGGAACAGGGTGAAGGCTACCAGGAGAAAATACGCCTCATTTATCAGCGTGGCGATATTGTGGATGTCAGCATCCACTCGCTCTATAAAATCTCCAAATACCGCAGTAATAACGGTGACAAGGAACCACGACTTTCTACGCTCGGCACAGGGGCATGGGAGCGCATGAAGGAGAAAACCAAGGCGCGCATGAAGGATATTGCGCGCGACTTGATACGCCTTTATGCCAAGCGGCAGAAGGAGAAAGGGTTTGCCTACAGCCCTGATACGTTCATGCAGCAGGAATTGGAGGCTTCGTTCCTCTATGAAGATACGCCCGACCAGATGAAAGCCACGTTGGAGGTGAAAACGGATATGGAGAGTTCCCGCCCTATGGACCGCCTCGTCTGTGGCGATGTGGGTTTCGGAAAAACAGAAGTTGCCGTAAGGGCTGCCTTCAAAGCTGCCTGCGACTCGAAGCAGGTGGCGGTGCTCGTTCCTACAACGGTGCTGGCATTCCAGCATTTCCAAACTTTCCGTGACCGCCTGCGTCGTCTCCCTGTGCGGGTTGATTACTTGTCGAGGGCTCGCTCGACGAAGCAGACTCGCCAGATATTGGAAGACCTTGAAGCGGGTCGTATCGACATCCTGATAGGTACACATAAACTCATAGGGAAGACGGTGAAGTGGAAAGACTTGGGATTGTTGATAGTTGACGAGGAACAGAAGTTTGGTGTGTCGGTGAAAGAGAAACTCCGCCAGTTGAAGACCAATGTAGATACGCTCACCATGTCGGCAACTCCCATACCGCGCACCCTGCAGTTCTCACTGATGGGGGCACGCGACATGAGCATCATGCGCACTCCGCCTCCCAACCGCTATCCCATACAGACGGAATTGGCACGATTCGGCAGTGAGGTCATTGCTGATGCCATCAACTTTGAGATGTCGCGCAACGGTCAGGTCTTCTTTGTCAACGATAACATCAAGGGACTGGACCATATTGCCAATGTCATCAGGAAATACATACCCGATTGCCGCATAGCCATCGGTCACGGGCAGATGAAGCCTGAACAGTTGGAGGAGATTGTCATGGGCTTTATTAACCATGACTATGATGTATTGCTTTCGACTACTATCGTGGAAAATGGGATAGACATACCCAATGCCAATACTATCATTATCAACGATGCACATCGTTTCGGACTTTCTGACCTTCACCAGATGCGTGGACGTGTGGGGCGTAGCAACCGTAAGGCTTTCTGCTATTTGTTGTCACCCCCCTTGTCGGTGCTCAGTGCCGATGCCCGTCGTCGCTTGGAGGCTTTGGAAACTTTCTCCGACCTCGGCAGTGGTTTTGCCCTTGCCGTCCAAGACCTTGACATTCGTGGTGCTGGCAACTTGCTCGGTGCAGAGCAGAGCGGATTTATGGAAGACTTGGGTTACGAAACCTATCTGAAGATACTGAAAGAGGCTATGGCGGAGTTGAGGAATGAACAGACTCTCCCTGTGAGGGAGGAGAGCAATGACTCTCAAGATGCCAAGTCAAGAAATGCAGAGCATGTGGCGAAACAATCTGCTCCCCTCTCTCACAGGGAGGGGCAGGGGGAGAATCTGCCAGAGGAGCGTCTTGGGCACTATGTTTCCGACTGTTCTTTGGAATCTGACCTTGAAATGTATTTTCCCGATACCTATGTTCCCGGCAGTAGCGAACGTATGTTGCTCTATCGAGAACTCGACAATATTGAGAATGACCGTGAACTGGAAGCCTATCGCCAGCGGCTTATCGACCGCTTCGGTACCATTCCTCACGAAGGCGAAGAACTCATGCGTGTTGTTAGCTTGCGCCGTTTGGGAAAACTGTTGGGGTGCGAGAAAATTATACTGAAGCAAGGGCGTATGCAACTTCAGTTGGTGAGAAATGCCGATAGCCCTTATTATCAGAGTGCTGTCTTCGGGCGTATCATAGATTATATGATGGCGCATCCCAAGCAGTGTATGCTGAAAGAGGTGAAAGGACGCCGTATGGCTGTTGTCACGGATGTGCAGAGTGTTAGTGCAGCAGTAGATATATTGCAGCAAATCTAATATCGGAACTCTCACCAATCAGTAGTAAGACATGGATGTCAACAAAATATATGAATGGCGAAGACAGGGACGCATAGAAGAAGCTTATGATGCGGCTCGTCAGATCTATGCCATTGATAAAGGTGAGCGAGCATCGTCCTTGATGTTTTGGACGGCTGTCGATATGCTGAAAAGAAAGGTGTTGGAAAAGCATATGGAGGAGGCTCGTAAAATTTACAAGGCATTAGAACGGCTGATGACAGGAGTGGAAGACAAGGAGGGGTGGATGGCTGATGCCATGAAGAAGTGTAAGGCCGTTATTAAAAGTGGTGAAACACGTGAAGAACTGTTGAGGCACGGACCAGACCACATGAAAATGGGAGTATGGGGTGAAGATATGGCTGCTGCCTATTTGCAGGAACAGGGATATGTGATTGTGGAGCGCGACTGGCATTCGCAACATCGTGACATAGACATCATCGCTCAACATGACAACTGTCTGGTATTCATTGAGGTGAAGACACGCCGTAACCGTGACCTGACGGAACCTGAAGAGGCTGTAAACTATAAGAAGCAAAAGAATCTTCGTCTTGCCATCAACCACTACATTCAATACCGGAATTTAGATATACCGTGGCGTTTCGATGTGATTACGGTAGTAGGTCGGGTAGGAGACGAAAAACCCGAAATAGTCCATTTGGAAGACTTTGCGTTGCTATGTGGCTAAAAAATATGGATAAATTTTGATGGTGCAAAATTTATCCATATTATGGTTACTATACTATGATATTCTATTAGTCCAATGCCTTTAAGTTTTCTGCAATCATTTCATCGGTGACGGTATAGTTTTGCAGGTCACCCTTGATGAATGCATCGTAGGAAGGCATGTCGATAAGACCATGACCACTGAGGTTGAAGAGGATGACTTTCTCTTCGCCTGTCTCCTTGCACTTCTTAGCCTCGCGGATAGTAGCTGCGATAGCGTGACAGCTCTCCGGAGCAGGAATGATACCCTCGGTGCGCGAGAAGAGTACACCAGCCTCGAAGGTCTCCAACTGGGGAATATCAACACCCTTCATCAATCCGTCTTTGATGAGCTGAGATACAATCATGCCGGCACCATGGTAGCGCAATCCACCTGCATGGATGTTGGACGGCTTGAAGTTGTGGCCGAGTGTGAACATTGGGAGCAGTGGGGTATAGCCGGCTTCGTCTCCAAAATCGTAACGGAACTGACCGCGTGTGAGCTTCGGGCAGCTGTTCGGCTCTGCAGCGATGAACTCTGTGGTCTTGCCATCGAGAATGTTATGGCGCATGAAGGGGAAGGCTATACCACCGAAGTTGCTACCACCACCAAAGCAGGCTATCACCATATCAGGATATTCGCCAGCCATCTCCATCTGCTTCTCTGCCTCAAGACCAATGATGCTCTGGTGGAGGGCTACATGGTTGAGTACCGAACCAAGGGTGTACTTACAGTTGGGGGTGGTGGTGGCCAGTTCCACCGCCTCAGAGATGGCCGTACCCAGTGAACCCGTATGCATAGGATCCCTTGTAAGGATGTTTTTTCCTGCACGTGTGGACATCGAAGGAGAACCCTCGACCACGGCTCCGAAGGTACGCATGATGCTGGAGCGGTAAGGCTTTTGCTGCATGGTAATCTTCACCTGATATACCGCACAGTCAAGTCCGTAGAGGTTGGCTGCGTATGAAAGGGCAGCGCCCCATTGTCCGGCACCTGTCTCTGTGGTGACATTGGTTGTTCCCTCTTGTTTTGCATAGTAGCACTGAGGCAGTGCAGAGTTGATCTTATGTGAACCCAGCGGGTTGGTACTTTCGTTCTTGAAATAGATGTGGGCAGGTGTGCCGAGAGCCTCTTCCAAAGCGTATGCGCGAACAAGTGGGGTAGAGCGGTAGAACTTATACTTGTCAAGCACTTCCTCTGGTATGTCTATCCATGCATGTTCTGTGTCGAGTTCCTGCACGCAGCACTCGCGTGGGAAGATGTGAGCAAGGTCGTCCACGCCCAACGGTTGCTTGGTTACTGGATGAATGGGTGGCATGGGCTTGTTAGGCATGTCTGCCTGTATGTTATACCACTGTGTAGGGATGTCTTGCTCTTGTAAAATAAACTTTTTCTGTTTCATAATGCTAGTTTTTATTGCTAAAACGTTGGATTTGATCCGACCATTTCTCGCCATGGCAGAGTTAATGCAAGCATCACTCTGCTCACCTGGCTTGACGAAAACGTTGGAATTAATCCGACCTTTTCTCGCCATGGCAGAGTTGATACAAGTATCACTCTGCTCACCTGGCTTGACGAAAACGTTGCAAAAATATAGAATTTTGACAATAGTACCAAACAATAATACCAAATAAAGTAGCAGAAACTGTGTTTTTTTCTAAATTATAAATTATTTTATTTACCTTTGCACGCAGAAATTGTAATATTCATTTAATAAATAGTAATCATTATGGCACTTATTCCTTGTTCAGAATGTGGAAACCTAGTTTCCGAAAATGCAACATCATGTCCAAAATGTGGTCAACCTATTCACCGTGCAGCAACCCCGCAGCCAAACCGTTTTGCTGATCAGACAAGCAAACCCGCCGCTCCGGTATCATCAAAAGACAAGACAACGGCAGGTATTCTTGCATTGCTCATCGGTGGTCTGGGCATCCACTACTTCTATCTTGGAAAGTCTGTAGCTGGCATCGTCTTCCTGCTGCTGTGCTGCACTGGCATTCCGTCGATACTGGCATTCATCCAAGGCATCCTCATGCTGACGATGACTGACGAACAGTTCGAGGCTAAGTATGTGGACAATCCGTCTTCGTTCCCGCTGTTCTAACGTGCGGTGCTGATTCTTCTTACGGTACTTGCCTATTTCGCCATATTGTTTGCGTTTAGCAAACTGGTGGGAGGGCAACGTTCGGACAATGCTGCGTTTTATCGCGGCAATCGGCAGTCGCCTTGGTACATGGTGGCATTCGGTATGGTAGGAGCTTCCATATCGGGTGTTACCTTTGTCAGTGTACCAGGTATGGTTTTGTTGTCCGACATGACCTATCTCCAGACGTGCTTAGGGTTTATTGTCGGTTATTTTGCGGTTGCCTTCCTCTTACTGCCAGTCTATTATCGGTTGAATTTAACTACCATCTACACTTATCTACAGGGTAGGCTGGGGCATCGTTCATATAAGACTGGCGCATCATTCTTCTTGTTGTCGAAGATGACGGGGGCAGCTGTTCGCTTCTATATTGTTTGCATGATACTCTATGAGTATGTAATAGCTCCTTTGGTAGTATCAGAAGGTTTTTCCTTCCCCTTGGGAGGAGGTTGGCAGTTTCCCCTTACCGTCGTCGTGCTGGTTGCCTTGATATGGCTCTACACGCGAAGGGGAGGCATTCGGACGCTGGTTTGGACAGATTCCCTGCAGACGGTATGTATGTTTGCTGCGTTGCTCCTTATTATATATAAGGTGATAGGGCAGTTGGATATGTCCGTGGGCGAGGCAATGAATGCGGTCATGGCTGACGGTCATAGTCGTATCTTTGTTTTCGACGACTGGGTGTCGAAACAGAATTTCTGGAAACAGTTTCTCAGTGGTATCTTTATCGTCGTGGTGATGACGGGTTTGGATCAGGACATGATGCAGAAGAATCTGACATGCAAGAACCTGCGCGATGCACAGAAAGACATGTGTACGTATGGTTTTGCCTTCGCTCCGGCAAATCTGCTGTTTATGTGCCTTGGCGTTCTTCTTGTACTCCTGTCGCAGAAACAGGGATTGGCACTTCCCGACACGCCAGACCAGTTGCTCCCGATGTTTGCAGCCAATGGCATGTTAGGACAACTGGTTGTGGTGCTCTTCACTATCGGTATCGTAGCAGCATCGTTCAGCAGTGCCGATTCGGCTCTTACAGCTTTGACGACCTGTTTTTGTGTTGATATCATGGGGCGGAAGGACGATGAACGGTTGCGCAAACGGGCACATCTCATGATGGCAATGGTCTTTGTGATGTTTATTCTGTTGTTCCGCATGCTCAACTCCGACAGTGTCATCGATGCCATTTACATCATGTGCTCCTATACCTACGGTCCTCTGCTGGGCTTGTTTGCCTTCGGTTTGTTGACACGCAGAAAGACAAACGACCGCTATGTACCCTATATAGCAATAGCGTCGCCGTTGATATGTTTTATCATCGACAACGCTACTAAATTATGCTTTGACTATCAGTTCGGTTACGAACTGCTGATGTTGAACGGAGTGCTAACCTTCGTAGGGCTCTGGATCAACCGACAGTTGTCTTAATACGTATAGACTTCGCCGGTCATTGACGCATGTCCGTCTTGGAAGAAACCTCCTGATTGACTCTGTTGGCTCAAGATCAGCACAATGCAGCCACCTCTCTGTGCTGCCTCTTTACGTATCTTCTTTAGCGTCTTCTCGCTGAAGTGTCCTGCAGTAATAGAAAACGACCAAGTGCCGCTGGAGTGTTTCTCTATCTGACCGAGAGACTTGAGTCCCAAGACTTCATTCTTGTCGTTAACGACACGAACTTTTTCCCAGTCGTTAGGAGAATTGACGATTACTTTCTGCGACATCTCTTGAACGCGTCCGCTGGAGAAACGGATTTGCGCCAGCGCGTTTCTAGAGATGGTGTTGACGACATTTTCTCCTTGATAGCAGAATTTGATAAACTGTTCTGTCACTTCGGAAACAGTACCTTTTGCTACTGTTCCATTGTGGAAGTAAACTTCATCTTGTGCCATGCATTGAACACTGATGAATAATAGAAAAACATATAAGAATTTTTTTATTGTTTACTAAAGATAATCATGTAAAATATTATGTTTGATGCTCTCACAGTGTCTGAAGGTATCGTTCAGCTTCGAGAGCCGCTTTGCAGCCGCTGCCGGCAGCAACGATAGCCTGTCGGTAGTATGGGTCGGCACAGTCGCCGGCGGCAAAGACACCTGGCAGTATCTCGCTAGGATGACTGGCATTGAAAACGCGCGGTGTGTCGCCTTGTGTAAGGATGTAACCCGTTTCGTCGGTTGCCACCCACTCCTTGAAGACATCCGTGTTGGGCTTGTGGCCGATGGCAAGGAAGAAGCCGTCGATGGGCAAGTCGTAACGTTCTTCGTCTTTCTCACCCATGCGTTTGACAAGGTGTGCACCTTCCACTCCGTTCTCGCCATAAAGTCCCACCGTGTTGTGTTCGTAGAGGATTTCAATCTTCTCGTTGCCCTCAACGCGCTTCTTCATGATGTCGGAGGCACGCAGATAGGGTTTGCGCACAATCATATAGACTTTCTTGCAGAGCTGAGCCAGATAAGTGGCTTCCTCACAAGCTGTATCGCCACCGCCAACGACCGCTACCACCTTCTTGCGGTAGAAGAAGCCGTCGCAGGTGGCACAGGCAGAGACACCCATGCCGTTGTATTTCTTTTCATCGTCCAGTCCCAGATACTTGGCGCTGGCACCGGTAGCAATGATGACGCTGTCAGTTTCAATCTCCTCTCCGCGGTCGGTGGTGAGCACGTAAGGACGTTTGGAGAAGTCTGCCTTCATGATGATGCCGTCGCGGATGTCTGTTCCGAAGCGTTCTGCCTGCTGACGCAGTTCCATCATCATCTGGTTGGCATCGACTCCTTCTGGATAGCCAGGGAAGTTTTCCACGATGGTGGTCTGTGTGAGCTGACCTCCCATCTGCAAACCGCAATAGAGCACGGGATTCAGATTGGCACGTCCGGCGTAGATGGCGGCTGTATATCCGGCAGGACCGCTGCCGATGATTAAGCATTTCATTACAACAGTTCTTCAATTGCTTTTTCAATCACTTCCATTTTCTCTGTCGGCTCGAAGCGGGCAACGACCTGTCCTTTCTTGTTCACGAGGAACTTCGTGAAGTTCCACTTGATGTCGGGTTTCTGCTTGTAGTCGGGGTCAGCCTCGCTGAGCATGTTGTCGAGAATCGGGGCAATAGGGTGGCTCTCATCCCATCCGGCAAAACCTTTCTGCTCTTGTAAGAACTTGAACAGCGGGTCTGCATCAGGACCATTGACTTTCACTTTCTTGAAACGTGGAAACTCCGTGCCGAAGTTCAGCTTGCAGAACTCATGGATGCTCTCGTCGGTGCCGGGAGCCTGCTGTCCGAACTGGTTGCAGGGGAAGTCGAGCACTTCAAATCCCTGAGCGTGGTATTTCTTATATAGAGCTTCCAATTCATCGTACTGAGGCGTAAAGCCGCACTTGGTAGCCGTATTGACGATGAGTAATACTTCGTTGGCGTAAGACTTCAACGATACATCCTTTCCCTTTCTGTCCTTGACAGAGAATTCATAAACTGTTCTCATGTGTTGTTGGTTAGTTGTTTTACATTGAGTTGTTATCAATGCAAAGATAGTGATTATAATTGATAAACGATACTTCATGTTGGTTTTATTATGATTATTTTACAACTGGATGGGGTGAGCATCATGATGCCAAAATTACAAAAAAAGCAGAATATCTGCAATAATCATGTGCAAAAAAGAGAAGCGAATAGGGAAATCCCTACAGAAGAATATGTTTTTTCTTCTTGTATGGTGTGATTTTATTCATTACTTTTGCAACAGATTTAAGAAATACAAACCAATTAAACCATGAGAATAGAGATGAAGAAGATTCACAACTTATTGACCGTGCTTGCGATAGCAGCCGTGTCACTGGCAGTCACCAGTTGCTATGACAGTTGGCGTGACCGTTACTACACTTATTGGGACTATGATTATGGCTATCATGGCCGTAGCTGGGATTACAACCGTGACAGCTATTACCATCCTGGAAACTATAGCGACTATAATGAGGCTTATGACCTTGCCGATGCCCTGCGGGGTGAGTGGGAAGGTTTTGTAACTTACCAATATACCGACGACGACAACCAGAAAGCCCAGGCCGAATTTGGGGCCAAGTTCCGTTTCGACCAGTTCAGTGGGACAGGAACGTCACTCAGCGGTACAGGCGTTGAGACCGATTATGATAACGATGGCAACACGCAGACATTGCAGTTTGCTTGGTATGTTGACGAAAAAACGTCGGATATCTACATTCGCTATACAGAAACAGGAAAGACTTTCGTCATGGATATCGACAGCGAAAACTATGGATTCTTCCTGGACACGGGTAAGGGCATCTTCTACGGTTATGCTTTCGGTACGAATACCACCGATATGCTCTTCCTTGACCTGCAGCGCCCACAGAGTCTGAAGGCAAAGGCCGATGGAGCAGATTCGGCTGCCAACGACAAGCAGTTTGGTTCTAAGACTGTTGCCAAGGCGCCTGTCAGCGGTCCTGTACAGAAAAAACTCTTGAAGAGATAACCCGTATGCGGGTTTCTCTTCTTCAACACAAGAAAATAGTATTAACATAAAAACTTTAGCAAGATGAAAAAACTAAGTACTTACATTGTAATGTTGGTCATGGGATTGGCAACATTCAGTTTTTCCGGCTGTACCGAAGACCAACTGATTGGTATGACCCTCGAAGGAACGTGGCGCGGCGATATGGATATATACCATACTTATGGTGGCAAAACGTATGAAGCTTCCTGGTCAGAGATTTGCTTCTCCAGCGATGCATTCCGTTTTACTCAAGGAACAGGTTATTGGTTAGACCAATACTCTTCATCTCCTTGGGGGCGCGACTATGTGGCTAACCATATCACATGGAAGGTGCTCAACGAAGTGATCTATGTTCATTTTGAGGAGGATAATTACAACATTGAGATTCATGACTATAGTCTGAATAACAACAGGTTTATAGGTACCATCTGGGATGGTGGAACCCGTGTTGATTTCAACCTGTATAAAGTTGATTCCCCGAATTGGAACAACTACTATTATGGTTGGGATTACTACGCTAAGGGCGATAATGGCAAGGTCGCAGCACCAGAACCTCCAGTGCGCCACTTCGGAGATCCTGACAAGAAATAGACAATTTCAATTAAGGCTTACTTCATTCGCAAGTAAGCCTTAATTGCCTTTCAAAAGAGCCTTAATTGGTTTTCAAGTAAGCCTAGTTTCCAAAGAACCATATTTCATTAGCAAAAGAGCCTTACTTCGTTGCGAAGTAAGGCTCTTTTGTATGGTGCTTTCGCCTATGTCGGTTGTGGCGAGGGTAGTCTTATTGCTTCTGGCGCAGCGGCCAAACAGTCTTCACTTCAGTGAGCGGAGCTGATTCAACTTGTTCCTCCAGATTGTCGGGCAGGTTGCAGAAGAAGTCGAAGCCCGTCAGACGTTCCAGTTCGTCAATGTTGACCATATACTTTGATAGGGCATTGTAGTCGTCGGTGCTCGTCTTATGTTCTATCCAGAAGCCCATGGCCTTGTAACCGTCGTTGGGCGTATGGCAGAGCACAGCCATGAAGAAGTAACGGGGAACAATCAAGGTGCCGCCTGCGCGAGCCTTGGTCTCATAGGCATTAGGAACAGCAGGGGTGTTCTCAATGGTGCCACCTTTGACGATGTACAGCTGCTGACGGAAACCATCCTTATCCCATTCGCGTAACTGAGTCTCCATGTTTGCCCATACGCCAGCGTTGAACCCGTTGACCTGCGGTTGCATGTTTGTCAACAGGAAGGTCTGGATGTTTGCCTCTTTGGAGTACAGTCTGTCGGCTGACGGGCAGATGTGTCCGTGGTCGTAGCCAGAACTATAGAAGGGATCAATGTTGTTGAAGTAGTTGGCAATGCGGTCGTCAAACGGATATTGCAACTGTGAGCCTGTGGCGATATATCTGCTCGTACGCTTTGCGCCAAGTTGAGCATCCAGCTGGTAGCAGCTATAGAGTTGCGACTGCTTTTCCGTGTTCCATTCTACGCAGTAGTTGATGGTGTTACCCGTCTTGTTGATCAGCAGCTGAGTGCCGCTCGGTTGTACGTGTGGGAATTCCAAACGCGACAGTGCCGGCTCTACGCTGGGGTCGTTGGCATTGACATTGTTCAGACTGGGCAGAAAGGCATCGTCTGTCAGGTGGGAATAGTTAGTATTGGAAACGTTATCAGCTTCCTCTTCACAGGCTGTAAAGACAAGCAATAGAGCCAATGAGCAGAATAATAATCTGAGATGTTTCATAGGTTTTAGTGTTTAGGGTGTACGGTCTTTCACTGTATTTCTTTTCCTGTTCGTGACAGGTTTTTTGTAAAAAGTGCGGTCAAGACGCATATGCAACTACGCTTAATCGCACTTTTTTATGTTTCTTTTCTTATTCGGACTCGTCGGACTTGTCTGATTCGTCTGACCAGTCAGGTACTCGTCCGCAAAGGGCTCGTTCTTACTTCTTCAGCTTACCGTAGCGGCTCATGAAGCGATCAACGCGACCAGCCGTGTCAACCAGCGTGCTCTTACCAGTATAGAACGGGTGAGAGGTGTTGGAGATTTCTACTTTTACCACTGGGTAAGTTTCGCCTTCAAACTCTACTGTCTCTGTTGTCTTGCATGTAGATTTTGTAAGGAACATATCGCCGTTGGACATGTCACGGAACACGACGGGGCGATAGTTTTCTGGATGAATACCTTTTTTCATTTTTAATGTTACTTTTTTGATGATTATAATTTGCAGGGCGCAAAGGTACGAAGTTTTTCGCGCCCTGCCAAATTATTTGGGCTATTTTTCATTGAGCGTAGGTAATGGAAATCTTCTTGATACGACATTGTGTGCCAGATGATGGAGCTGTCCAATCGTTGACAAACGTAAAGGTTTTGCCTGAAACACTTGCATAAGACTGCTCGTTGCCTACCGCATTGTTTGAACCGTTCTTAGTGCATTGGAACACGACCTTGGCAATATTGGACGTTCCTGTTATCGTAAGTTTGTTTTGTGCATACAGGCGGAACTCATCGTAGTCTCCAGTCTTCCAATATACAGCATTCGTGTTGCCGGTATTCTTGTCGAACGCAAAGGTGACTCCGTTGATTTGGAATGACGGGTTGGTCGTTTGGTGTGTTAATCCGCAAGTGGTTAAGTCATATTCCACAGTGCTTCCTCCCGTAACGTTTGGAGCTGTGAAGGTTACGATGAGGTCATTGACACTCTTTGTCATATTACCACTGGAAGGCGTATCGCCACCACCGCCAGAGCCTCCTCCTGAGTTCAGAGAATAGAGGTAGGCAGCTCCAGCTACGGTCTCTGGTGTGTTGCCTTGGTAGTTCATCAGCTTGCCGCAGACGATGACTTCATCGCCGACCTTGATGTCAACTTTGTCGCCCGTATATTCATTGAACTTGGTGTTGTTAAGATAGAGGACGCGGAAGCAGTAGAACTCGGTCGATTCGGTGCCGTCGTCAGAGATGTAGAAGGAGGCGTTGCCGTAGGTGCCACCTTCTGTATAGGTTCCTTTGTTGGCGATGCGCGAAATCTTACCCTTAACATATACTACATCCGTTGCCTGATAGTCATTATTGGAAGTCCATGTCAAGTCCTTCACGGCTTCAATGGCAGCGGCAGCATTATATGGTTTCTGGAGCGTACCGTCACCCGAAGGAGTACTGCTGCCTCCTCCTCCACCGCCGCTACCTTTGACGATGGAAATAAGGTAGTTGCCATCGTTCAATTCCGGTGTGACGTAACCGCTGTTGTTGACATACTTGGTGAGCGGACCATAGACTACAACCTCGTCGCCTGCAGCAAGGTCGCTTTGCGCTGCAAACTTGGCTTTGTTCAGACCGAGACCCTTGTAGCACTGAATGGTCTTGCTGTTCTGACCGTCGTCGGAGATGTAATAGGTAATCTTACCGCTGCTGAAGGCGTCAACCTTCGAAATCTTACCCTTGACGTATGCGTTACCCGCCGTCTCGTTGTTTTCGAGGTTTTCGATAATTTCAAGAGCATCAGCTACAGACAGTGGATTATCTTTCGTTCCGAACTCCGGCATGTCGTAACTGGTCTCACCATTGATAGAGTAGAGGTAGGCTTCCTTTTCAACGGTCTCAGGCGTGTTACCGTTGTGCAATACTACCTTTCCGCAGATGACCACCTCGTCGCCGATGTTAGCAACAGGACCTGCTGTGTAACTCTTGTTCTCTAAATAAAGTGCGCGATAGACTAAGAACTGGTTCTTGCCTGTACCGTCCAGAGAGATGTAGAACGTTCCGTTGCCATAGCCGGCATCGTAATTCTGTCCTTCCACCAGTTGTGATACAATGCCCTTGATATAAACGGGTTCGTCGCTGCTGATGTCCGAGCCCAGTTCTTTGACAAGGTTGATAATGGCAGGCACGTTGTACGGGTCGTCAATCGTACCTGAGCCTTCTGCTCCTTCGATTTCGCCACTTTCATTGAAGAAAAGACCATAAGGACTCGGCACATCGGAGCAACTTGCTAATGTGAATGCCGCAATCATGACTGCGAGCATTGATTTGAGAATCTTTTTCATGTTATGCTGTATTTTTATTTTGTTCGTTGTTGCTATTACTGATAGAGGGCATCGAGGATTTCAATGTCGCTGGTCTTGCGGATGAGAATCTGCCAGGTGTCCTTGTAACGGGTGGCAATACCCGTCAGGTTACACTTGCGAGCCTTCTTCGTTTCCTGGTCGTAGGGCAGGGGGATAGCCGCAAAATCGGCATAGGTGCTCGTGCGGATGCAGAAGGTTGTCTTCGGCTGCTCGTTGAGTGTGCGGTTGACGGCTCCACCCGTCTTCATCGCATCGTCATCAGGAGCGAAGGTGGCTATCTGGTCAACACCATTCACTTTCTCATACTTGCCGGCGTCGGTGAAGCTGACGTTATACAGGGTGACCAGGCGTCCAGCCTTCTTCTTGTCGCTTTTGATGGTGGCAAAGTCAACAGGTTGAATTGCCTCTGTGTCGATATTGCCCACAATCTTGAAATGCTTCTGCCAGATAGTGTTCGACATTCTGCCGATACTGGTACCATTGTAAGGCATTCCTATCTCCGGCAACTGTCCGTAACCACCGATATAAAGTCCTTTCAGGTCGATCAGCACCTCTTGTCCTTCGGGCAGATATCCGTGCAGGTCGCCTGCATCTACACATACGATGATACCTGCGGTGGCATCTTGCAGTGCAAACTGCTTGTAGATATTGCCTTCGATGCTGTTGCCCGTGACACGTCCCTTGATCTGGATATCTTCCTCGATGAGAACGTTCCTGTCGTTTGCTTCGTAGCAGTTCGGATATTTGTCGAGCAGTTGCTGTATTGTAATGACATTGGTCTCTTCAATGGCATTGTTGCCAAATGGCGCCCCGCCAGAGAAATCAGGATTGTTCCATTCCCCTTTCAGGTTCTCGCCGTCCATACAGGAGGTGATTGCCAACAGACAGACGGCTGCCCATATCATGATTCTGAATCGTTTCATGTTCTTCATGTTTTTTAGAATTTATACGTGATGTTCAGCATGCCGTTGAATCCGTAGGCGTAGAAACGTCGCGGACTGTTGGCAAAGGAGTAGGTGCGGATAGCTTCACCCGTCTCGTCGATGTCGCGACGGTTCTGTTCCATACCGCCTGTACAGATGCTGCGGTTGTTCAGGATGTTGGTCAGCATGAGGTTGATGCTCATAGAACGACCTTTGTGCAGGTAGATAGACTTTCCGATAGAGGCGTCAAGCATGAAACCACCTTTACCTTTCGCCTGTTCGGGCAGACTGGAGATGTTGTGTTCCTGACCGTCCGTGCCTGTTACTGTGGTCACAGCCTTGCCGCCATATTCGCCGCCTGCATAGACAGGGAAGTCGTTGGCGTAGCGGGTAACAGGTGTGTAGTACAGGTAGATTCTGTCATAGTAGTTACCGATGAGGTCGATGAACCAACCTTTCTTGTGGTAACTCAGGTCGATGCTTGCTGCTGCCAGCGGTGTGCTTCCTTCGTGAATGCCTCTGGTCACGACAATGTCTTGTCTGTATTTACCGTCGTCAGAGAGCATATAGGTAGCCTTGGCATTGTTCAGGTACTTGGCTTCGCTGATGGTACCTAGAGCCTTGATGTTGAAGTCTTCTGTCACCTTGAAGTTCAAGCCCAATTCCAAACCGTAGTACACCTTATTTATATCTGTAAGGGAGACATACGAGAAGGAGTGAGAAGTGTCATAGTAGAACATGCTGTATTCCGTAAGGTTCAGCATACGGTTGAAGAAACCGTTCAGGTTGGCTTTCAACCAAGATGTCTGAAGTTGGTAGCCAGCCTCCAAACTGAAGATGTGCTCTAACTTCAAGTTGTCAACAAAGTCGTTGTTGATTTGTGGAGCAAGGAAAGCGTTTCTTGCTGCCGGCGCTTTTTGTTCATATCCGACACCGAAGGTAACAACATTGCCGCTACCCAGATTGATGTGTGAACCGAATTTGAAACCACCTTCAATAAACTTTGCCGTGCCGCTCTTGCCGTAGGAGTTGTCAGGAGCCAGACCATTTTTCATCTTGCCATCGCGGCGCATGGTCACACCACCGATACGTCCACTCAGGAAGTAGTGCACGTTGCATAAGTCTTTAGAATAGGTAGCCCAAATGTTGCCCTTGTTCACTAAGATGTTGTAGTCATAGCCAAAGCGGTCGCCTTCCTTCACCTCGCGGTTGGGGTGGTTCAGGTCGAACTGTGCTTCAGGAGCATCAGCGGTATAGGTTCCGATAATGTAGCTGTTGACGTTGCGGAACCTTGCTGCTCCCAACAAGTCTTCCAACGTCTGGTAGTGAAAACCTTTGTTCGTTGAGAGGTTGAAGCCAAAGGCAAGAGAAGATTCCTTTGACAACGCCTTCTTCATCGTAGAGGCAATACTCAGCGAGAGTTGGTCGTCGTGATAAGCCTGCAGGTAATACATGGCAGTTCTGTCATTGTCAGGACGTGAATTCTGCTTGTTGGCAAAATACATTTGGTCCCAGTTCACCTGTCGGTTGGCCTTGGAAGAACTCAGGTAGTCGTAAGCCGACTTCCACTTCTCGTAAGCGGTAGCACTTCTGTCATCATCGGAGTAGGGCTCCCAAACGTCATAGAAATAGCTGGGCATCCGCTTGTAGTAGTCTGGCTGCGGATTGTCGCTGTTGTCATAGTTCAGACGTGTGCTGCTGTACTTGGCATATTTGCCGAGTACGCTTGTCGTCAACTGGGTCGATTGGTTGATTTTCCAATCCCATGTCAGCAAGGCAGACGGCGCAAAATCCTTAATGATACGTGAGTTACGTTTTTTGCCGTTCTGGTAACCCCATGCCGAGTTGTAGAATCGGTTGTTGGCAATCCAGTACATTTCGTCGGTGCTGGAAGCCTGTCCTCCGCGCTCTGTCGGGTTGCCCCATGTAACCAGAGAGATAGAGTGGTCGCCTAAGACCTTCTCAACGCCGAGGAAGTAGGAGAGGGAGTTGTAGAAGGTTCCTTCTACATATGCCGTACTCGGACTTGCCCATCGGTAAGTAAGACCGGCAGAGAATGCCCATCCCTTCTTGCTGACGCCAGAGTTGTAGGAATACATGCCACGAACCGTGTAGTTGCGGTTGGCACCTGATAACGAGAGTCGGTGACCGGCAGACTGGGCGCTCGGGCGGAAGTTGTAGTTACTGGAACCACCCAAAGCACTCATGGCAAAACTGTTGTCCTCAAACGGCAGACTGTTCTCGACACCTCGCGTGTAATTGTTCAGACCTCCCACAAAGGAGTATCTGAAATCACCACGTTCAGCATCGTTGACCGGGTTGCCGTTGATATAAACCTCAGCGTACTTGGAATTCAATCCTCTGTACCTGAACCTGGCGGGACTGAAACGGAACCCGACCTCGCGTGCATACACGTTGGTTCCCGAACCTACAATCGCTACTTCTTGTGCAACGTTGTCGTCTTCGCCCAACTGTGATTCAGTGAAGGTGAAAGCCGATTCATCGACAGTCGTCGTCTCCTGCTCAGACTTTTGTGGAGTCTGGGCGAAGGCTGTCGAAGCGATGAAGCAGACCATCACAGCTAATTTCAGCTTCTTTTGCATAAGTATGGTTTTTTATATATTAGATTATTTTTTGCAAAGATAGGAATAAGATTTTAAACGAAAAATGTTTTTGCAGTTTTTTTTGAAAAAGATATGTGTTTTACTATTTGATTACTGAGAAAATAATTATCTTTGCACCATAATAATCACTTGAAGAACATGAAAAAGTATCTTTTTATCCTTTTGACAGCTACACTGATGTGCTTGCAGGCAAGCGCGCAGAGCGAACAGAAGAAGTTCTCCGTCTATGGCGTAGGCTTCTACAATCTTGAGAACTTGTTCGATACTGAGCATGATGAGGGAAAGAACGACTTCCAGTTCTTGCCCGAGGGGTCGTATCGGTGGAACGAATTGAAGTATGAACATAAGTTGCACAATATGGCAACGGTACTTTCCGAATTGGGTACCGACGTGCTGAAAGGTGTGGGATGTGCTTTCATCGGTGTCAGCGAGGTGGAGAATGCCCGTTGTCTTTCCGACCTTTGTAACCAGCCAGAGCTGAAAGCCCGCAACTTCAAGTTCTGTCATATCGAAGGTCCCGACCAGCGTGGTGTGGATTGCGGTTTCCTCTACAATCCTTCACTGTTTACTGTGCGTGATGTGAAACTCATACCTTACAAATATGAGTTGCCTCAAGATAGCGCACGTGCTACGCGTGGATTCTTGGTGGTGAGCGGTACGTTGGCAGACGAGCATGTGACGACTATCGTTTGTCACTGGCCCAGTCGCTTTGCCGGTTCCTACTACCGTGAGTTGGGTGGCAAGCAGGTGCGTGTGGTGAAAGACTCACTGCTGCGCGACGACCCCAATTGCAAAATTTTCGTCATGGGTGACATGAACGACGACCCCACCAACAAGAGTATGTACGAGGCGCTCGGTGCCAAGGAAGACATCGACAAGATAGAACCCGATCAGATGTACAATCCTTTCTATAATATTCTGGTAAAGAAAAAGACGGGAACGTTGCGTTATGACGGGGCTTGGAACCTCTTCGACCAGATTACTATGACACCGAACGTGCTGAACCAGAAAGGAGCCAAGGACTTCTCGACGTTGAAGTTCTGGAAACCGGAAATCTTCCGTCGTGACTACCTGTTCCAGACGGAAGGCAAGTACAAGGGCAATACCAAGCGTACCCACGCCGGAGGTGTATGGCTCGATGGTTACAGCGACCACTTGCCCGTATGTATCTATCTGGTGAAAGAGCAGAAATGATGGCAGACGCCAACTGTGAGTCTCATCCGTTGCAGCCTTTCCTGCCTGAAGGTTGCCGATTGCTGATGTTAGGGAGTTTCCCGCCGGCACGCCATCGTTGGTGTATGGATTTTTTCTACCCGAACTACATCAATGATATGTGGAGGATTTTCGGCATCTGTTTCTTCGGTGACAAACTCCGATTGGTTGATGAGGCACGGAAGACGTTCCGCCGACAGGAAATAGAACAACTGTTGCGTGAAAAGCGTATCGGCATCTACGACACGGCTACGGTGGTGTGCAGGACCAAGAATACCGCGTCGGACAAAGACCTGATGGTAGTAGAACCGACAGACCTCGACCACCTGCTCAGGCTGATACCGCAGTGTAAGGCTGTCGTCACCACCGGACAGAAAGCCACCGATGTGTTCACCGCGCATTTTGGTATTGTCCAGCCTCAAGTGGGAACCTACACCACCTTCACCTTCGAAGGCAGACAACTGCGCCTCTATCGCATGCCGAGCAGCAGTCGTGCCTATCCGATGAAGGTGGAACAAAAGGCAACGTATTATCAGAAAATGTTTAACGAAATATGAAAGAAGACAAAATAACCATTATCGGTATTGCCGGCGGAACGGGTTCCGGCAAGACCACTGTCGTTCAGAAAATTGTAGAGTCATTGCCGCCGCATTATGTGGCAGTTGTTCCCCTTGATTCCTATTACAACGACACTACGGGGATGACCGACGAGGAGCGGAAAGCCATCAACTTCGACCATCCTGACGCATTCGACTGGAAACTGCTCTATCATCAACTCAACGAATTGCGCCATGCTAAGGCAATAGAGCAACCTACGTATTCGTATGTGTTGAGCAACCGTTTGCCAGAGACAATTCATGTGGAACCGAAGCCGGTCATCATCATCGAAGGTATCATGACGCTCATCAACAAGAAACTACGCGACCTGATGGACTTGAAAATCTTTGTCGATACCGATCCTGACGAGCGTCTTATCCGTAATATTCAGCGTGATACCATCGACCGCGGACGCACCGTCTCCATGGTCGTCGAACGCTACCTGAGCGTGCTAAAACCTATGCACGAACAGTTTATAGAACCCACCAAGCGCTATGCCGACCTCATCATTCCACAAGGTGGCGAAAACAAACGTGGCATCGGCATCCTCTGTAAATATATTGAAGGATTGGTACCGAAGTAAAGGTTGAGAGTTTAAAGTTTAATCTACAATCACAGCATCTTCGATGGTGGTGTTATTTTCTTGTTCCATCGCTGAGGTTTTTTCTTGTTCCAACAGGAACTTCTTCCGTGCACGGAAGATGGAGAAGGCATTCACACATTCTACAACACCAAAGACCATCAATGCCCATCCGATAATCTTCAAGGGTAGGGTAGCGGTCTCCATAGGCTTGGCAACCACGAGGATGCCTATGCCTAAGAGGATGGTGGAAAACAGCCAGTAGATGATGGGAATGCTCCAAAAACGGCGTGACATAAACAAGTTGAAGAGTTGGCTGGCTGCCCCTAGTATCAACATCGCACCTAAAACATAAGTTACACCGATAAGCAGGTCGGTAGGCATTACCATGAGGATGATGCCGAGCAACATACTTCCCACGCCGATAAACGGGAAAATTGGACTGTGGCGCCGTATCTCGTTGCCAGTTTGGTCAAAAGTATAAGGCGAACGGGCTATTTCCCGCTTCTCGTAATAATATACGATGACGGAGATGAGGCCCGATAAGAAGAACAAAATGCCGGCGGCAATGGTCATCCAGCGCATAGTATCTTCTCGGTATTTTACCAGCAGAACGCCCACGATAATGGCAACGACAGCACGTAGCAACGAACTTTGTAATACTTTCATACTCTTTTTGTTGTTAATTTTTGGCAAAGCTACAAACAATCTGTCACAATGACAAATTTTTTCCTTAATTATTGCAGCCAATCTTGTTTAAAGAGCTAATAGTTTGACCAACAGAATGACGACAAACCTTTTTCCGTAACGTCTTTATACAAAGTATAAAGCAACAAAACAATAGAAACATTATGAAAGAAAAAGCGATGAACTTGAAGTTGGTGGTGCGCCCCATAGTGGGATGCCTCACCCATTCCCATTTCTGGGAAGGTCCCTGTCGTGCAGGGTATGCAAAGGATATGACTCCCGAGGCTGAGGCGGCAGCAGCTGATAAGGCTTTTGCCGATGCCGTGGAGACGTTGAAGGGTGCAACACCAGAGATAGAGATGCTGCCGGCAGTCGATGCCCGCTATGATGAGCGGTTTCTTGTTGAGCGCGATGTCTATGAGAAGATAGAAGATCGCCTGGATGAGGTAGATTTCTTCCTCTGCATGAACTGGCGCATTCCAAAACTGGAACGCTATCGCAAGCCCGTAGTCATCTTGCAGAACGGCAACGAAGGCATCGACTTCGGAGCCTATTGTCGTAGTATCGGTATCGAGGCTTACGTCTGCATGGATTTGAAAGACCTCAACGAGATTGCCCATATCCTGTGGGTGCGCAAGGTGGTAGCCAACACGCGTGCGTTGGTGCTGACCCACGGTTCTATGCCTACTTTCGGTCTGCAAAGTGTCATCCGCGATCCCGAACTCATCCGTTCTCGTTACGGTATGGAGATTGTTAAACTGCCCTTCCGCGACATCTTTAAATACATGGACGAGGTGACCGACGAGGAGGCGCGTCCTATTGCCGAAAAGATCATAGGTGGATCCTTGGAGACGAAGGTCAACAAAGACTGGTTCATTAACGACGTTAAATACTATCTGGCAGCCAAGAAGATGATGGACGTCTATGACTGCAATGCCTTCTCTACAGCTTGCCATGAACTATGTACGAGTGAGATTCCGCAACAGCGAAAGTTCACACCTTGTATGTGCCACTCGTTGCTGAAGGACGAAGGCTATCCCAGCGGTTGTGAGGAAGACCTGAATGCCCTGTTAGCGATGACTATCATGCAGGCAGCCGCCATGCGTCCGGCTTTCATGGGCAATCCGAATATGGAGACCGATGAGTTGCTGCGCATTCACCATGCCGTGCCTGCCCTCTGCATGAATGGCTATGGCACAAAGCCGCTGAAGTATAAGTTGTGGGCATTCACCGGACAGGGCTTCGGTGGTAAGTTGCAGGTAGATTTCACCGAGAACGACGAGCAGTATATTACCTTGGGACGCTTTAATCCTATGGCAGATACCATCAGCATCAAGCGTGGAGAAGTCATCAAGTCTGAGTTCGATGCTGTTTATTGTTCACCTTATTATTATATCAAGATGAACGATGCCCGTGGTTTCATGCATCAGTTGGCAGGCTTCGGTCACCATCAGGTGCTCATCTTCGGCGACTATACCAAGATGCTGCATCAGATTGGTGAGGTAATGGGATTCAAAGTGCTTGAACACAAGTAATTGACCATTCTTACTTTGGCAAGCGCTTCGCGATTAGACAATTAACGATCAAGTGATTTATCTCAATAACGCAGCAACCAGTTATCCCAAGCCGCTATCGGTCGTTGAGGCTGTGAAGGCGGCGTTGACTCAACCGCCTGTGAGTTCCCTGCGTAGCAACGTATCGGCACAAGATGACGTGCTCACGCAGTTACGGCAGTCGTTGGGACGGTTGTTCCATATTGCCGATTGGGAGCGAATCTTCTTTTGTAGCAGTGCCACCGATGCCCTCAACCGTTTGTTGGGCGGACGTTCGTGGAAGGAATGCGAATATGATGCAGGCAGTCACAACAGCGTGTTGCGTCCGTTGGCAAACCATGTCCTTGTCAGCGACGATGCAGATTGCGGTATTGTCATCTGCAATCATTGTTCCAATGTGACGGGTGAGATAGCCGACGTGCAGCAAGCATGCAGGAAAGCCCATGACGAAGGTAAGTTGTTCCTGCTCGATGTGGCGCAGAGTGCAGGCTGCATCCCTGTCGATGTCGATGGGTGGGACGTTGACCTGCTGGCGTTTACCGGTCATAAGTCTTTGTTAGGTCCTATGGGAACGGGCGGCTATTATGTCCGACGGGGTATAGACCTGCGTCCTACACAATTTGGCGGTACGGGTCGAGACAGCAGTACAATAACCTATGCCGATAGTGATTGGGAGTATGAGGTGGGCACGCAGAACATGCCAGGATTGGCAGGACTGAAAGCCGGAGTCGATTATGTACTGCGACGCGGAGTGGAGAACATCTTCCAGCAGGAACAACAGTTGACACAATGGCTCATTAAAGCTTTGCAGAATCTTCCTAAAGTTCAACTGTATATCCCCTCAACCCTCCACTCTCAGGGCCCTGTTGTCAGTTTCAATATCGATGGCCTTCGTCCTTCTGATGTGGGCTATATCTTGCAAAACAGTTACGATATTACCGTTCGAACAGGTCTGCATTGTTCGCCGCTCATCCACCGCAAGTTAGGCACTGAGCCATATGGTACCATCAGAGTGTCGCTCTCCGATTTCACCACGCAGCAAGATCTGCAAGCGCTGGTCGATGCCGTCCACGAAATCGCTCACAGTTTTTAATCATGAACTCAAGTTTCGGAAGTTAAAGGGAAGTTAGCCGCAAACCTATCGTCCAAGCGGCATTAGCCGCGATAACTTCCAAGCCCCAAAGGGCGATAACTCCCAGCCGCGAAGCGGTATAACTCCCTTTCCATCCGTAAGTTGAGCAACAGGCGAAACTTAAAATATGTATTAAATAATGACCATCACCAACATCACCCGTTCGCCTGAACCTTGTACAGAGGCAGGCTGGCTGGCTTTCCAATACCATTTGGAACAGCCCGTAAGCCGTGAGTTCATCACAGGACTTCGTCCGTTGGGTACCCTCGTTTTCTTGGAAGCCCTCCAACAGCCGTTCTTTAAGGTAGAGAACGAACACTATATGATCAAAGGTTTGCTGCATGATACCAGCATACGTGTTGCCGTACATGGCGACCACCAAGACGAACAAATCCCCATCAAAGACTTGATAGCACGATTATGAATCCTTCGAAAACCATCTTATATTTGGTGCGCCACGGAGAAACCGTTGATAACGAGCGCCAGATCATGCAAGGACAGACACAGGGCGAACTGAATGCTACGGGTGTCCGCCAGGCCGAGATGTTGCGTGACCAACTGAGCCATGAAGAAATCGATGTTTTTGTGTCGAGCGACCTGAAACGTTCCATTGATACCTGTCGTATCATTGCAGAACCGCACGGCAAGGAGGTGCTGACGACGCCCTTATTGCGTGAACGCGACTGGGGCGGTTTTACCGGACGCTACATTCCAGACCTGAAAGACGAGGTGTGGCCCGACGATATCGAGTCGCTCGATGCCCTGAAAGAACGTGCAGGAAAAATCCTCGCTTTTCTCCGCGAACAGTTCCCCTCCCAAGCGGTGCTTGCCGTAGGGCACGGCATCATCAACAAAGCCATTCAAGCCGTCTATTACGACAAACAAATGAACGAAGTCAAACGGATGGAGAATGGTGAAATACGTGTGTTGGAATTATAAGATAACAAAAGAATATTCAACAAAAAAAGTCAGCTGCTAGCTGACTTTTTTTATTCTCCGTTTCATTTTGATTAGCGTCTGCCACCGAAGTGTCCGCCGCCACCGCCACGGCTTCCGCCGCCAGAGTGACCACCGCCTCCGAAGGAACGGCTGCCGCCACCGCTGGAGAAACCTCCAGAATGACCGCCGAAAGAGCGGCTACCGCCAGAGAAGCTTCCGCTGGGGCGAGAATAGGATGACGAACCGCTGCCAAACGAACGGCTACCGCTGGATGAGCTGCCGAAGGAACGGCTACCGCCGGAATAGCTGCCGCTGGGACGAGAGTAGGAAGATGAACCACTACCGAAGGTGCGTCCGCTGGTTGATGAACCGCTGCCAAAGCTGCGTCCTTCTCTTGACGAGCCACTACCGAAGGTACGTCCGCTGGTAGATGAACTGCTACCGAAGGTGCGTCCGCTGGTTGATGAACCGCTGCCAAAGCTGCGTCCTTCTCTTGAAGAACCGCTACCGAAGGAACGTCCGTTGGTGCCCTCCTGTGTTACCGTCTGGCGGGTAGAGCTTCCGCGTCCTGGATTGGTGCGCATGTTGCCGAAGGTACGTCCGCTGCTGTTGCCGCGGTTGTCGTATCCTCTGCTGCCTCCGTTATTACCGAAGCTGCCTCCGCGATGATGGTCGCGCATGCCGACGTGGCTGCCTTGCGGACGGTGTGGACCGAAGGTACGTCCGTGGTACCATGAGCGTCCGTGGTTGTTGTGCCAAGCATGTCCGCCACGATAGGTGTGCCAGAAGTGAGGGCGTCCGAAGTAGAAGTAGTCGCGATACGGGTAGCGGGCATAGATGCCGAAGTGCCAGTAGCCAGCATCCCAGTAGAGCGGACGGTAGAAGTAGGTAGCTGCGCAGTAAGCTGTATACTGCCAGTCGAAGAGGATGTAGCTCAAATCGAGATTACGGCGAGTCCAGTATGTTCCATAAAGGTCGTCGCGTGTGTTGATGCTCATCAGATAGTCGAGGTTCACCTCGTAGGCAGCTTCGTACTGCTGTTCGGTGAGGTTCAGCTCGTAAGCCATCTTGTCGGTGAGGAACAGAGCCTGCTGGCGAGCCTGCTCGTAACTCATAGCGTTGGCTGATACTGTCATTGTGAACAGTGCGGTCAGCATGATAATCAACTTCTTCATAATCGTATTCTTTTATAGTTATTATTATGTTTCTTCAATTTCAGACCTTCGTCTTCAATCTTTTCCTTCTTTCACGATGCAAAATTGCAAAGAAATAACTACCTTTGCAAAGGATTTTCCCTAAACAGGAGGGGATTTTCCCTATAACTTCATTTGGGAAGGAAAGGGCGTTTAAGGAGCCCGTACAATAAAACGGGTCAACTTCTCGTTATACTTATATTATATATAATAAGTACGTACGCGTATGAATAAATTCTTACTGCTCATCGCTGCCTTGATGGTGACTACAAGCCTCTCAGCGCAATATGTCGAACCCGAACGGAAGGCGAAGCCGCTTCACCCCTTGGACAGTCTCGGCTATAAGGTGGAGATGCAGGGAAGCTTCTCGCATGGGAAGACGCCTTTGTGGATGAATGCCAACAAGTATGGCTTGAGCTCGCTGGACAAGGCTAACGGTTACCTGCGGGCTGCTGTAGAGCGTCCGCTGTCTGTCGATGACGATAGGAAGTGGGGCATCGGTTATGGACTCGACGTGGCGGCTGCCTTCAACTATACCAGTAAACTGATTGTGCAGCAGGCTTATGCTGAGTTGCGTTGGTTGCATGGTACGCTGACCGTCGGTTCGAAAGAGCAGCCGATAGAACTGAAGAGTAACAGCTTGAGTTCCGGTTCACAGACGTTAGGCAAGAATGCCCGTCCTGTGCCGCAGGTGCGCCTCGCCCTTCCCAAGTATTGGACGATACCGCTGACCAAGGGCTGGCTGCACATGAAGGGACACATCGCCTATGGTAGGATGACCGACGACAACTGGCAGCACGACTTCACTAACCGCCAGTCGAAATATGCCGAGAACGTGTTGTATCACAGCAAGGCAGGCTACCTGATGATTGGTAACCCTGAACGCTTCTTCCCTGTCTCTCTTGAATTGGGCCTGGAAATGGCTTGTACCTTTGGCGGCACGTCGTATCTCTTCGACGGTCCGAATGGTGAGATGAGGGCAATCAAGGGCGGAACAGGCATCAAAGACTTCTGGAAAGCCTTCCTCCCGGGTGGTGCCGAGGTGATAGAAGAGGGTACCGTCTATCAGAATGCCGAAGGCAACCAGTTGGGTAGCTGGCTGGCACGCATCAACTACGATACCGAATGGTGGCGGCTGAGTGCCTATATCGACAAGTTCTTTGAAGACCACTCGTCCATGCTCTTCCTCGACTACGACGGCTATGGCACGGGTGAGAACTGGGATGTGCATGAGCGGCGCCGCTATTTCACCTATAAGTTCAAGGACTTTATGGTGGGTCTGGAGTTCAAGAAGAAGTACAACAGTTGGCTGACGGGCATCGTTTTCGAGTATCTCTATTCGAAGTATCAGAGCGGTCCCATCTATCACGACCATACGCAAGGGCGCCCCGACTCCCATATCTGCGGTATGGATAACTACTACAACCACTATATCTATACTGGGTGGCAGCATTGGGGACAGGTTATCGGCAACCCCTTGTATCGTTCTCCCATCTACAACGACGACGGTACTATCGAGGTGAAAGACAACCGCTTCATGGCACTTCACCTCGGCGTTGAAGGACAACCTAACGAGAAGTTTGGCTATCGCGGTTTGGTGACCTATCAAGACGGACTTGGTACCTATATGAAACCCTATTACGACAAACCCTACAACTTGAGTTTCTTGCTGGAGGGAACGTATAACTTCATCACTCGAAAGAAGTGGCTCAACGGTGTCAGCGTGAAAGCTGCTATGGGAGCAGATTTCGGCTCCATCCTGAACGGCAGAAACTATGGCTTACAGCTGACGGTAGCTAAATGTGGAATCTTTTGATAATTGAAGAAAATGAGAAAATATATATTATCCCTTTTATTGTTGACAGGTATGTTGCTCACCCTGTCGTCGTGTTCATGGTTTCATGGTGATGAGAGTGGAAAATTGGGTGGTTATTGGCACCTGACACGTATCGACACCTTGGCGACGGGCGGCTATGCAGATCTGCATGAGGCTCCCCTCTTCTATGCTGTAGAAGGAGGCATCTTGGAAGTGCGCAATGTTGATAAAAATGAGTTTCTGATGTTCCGCTACAATCATGTAGGCAACACCTTGTCGCTCTATGATGCGCGGTATAACGACCGTAATATTAGCGATGCTGCCATTGACGATGTGGAAGTCCTACGCCCTTATGGTATCAACAAGTTGGAGGAATCATTTATCGTAGAAGAACTCAACGGCAACCACTTGGTCTTGCGGTCCGACCTGCTGAAACTGTATTTTGATAAGTTTTAGTGCCTCCCCTAAACAGGGGAGGTTAGGAGGGGTCTAAAACTTCTTTCCGATAGCAATATTCAGGAAAGTATTGATGAGAATCTTGGTGTCGAACCACCAAGAATGGTGCTCCAAATAATAAAGGTCTAACTCCAAACGCTTCAACATCTTCTCCATCGTGTCCGTATAGCCGTTGTAGAGTGTCGCGTATGACGTTACACCCGGACGAATCTGGTACAGATAGGCATAGCGCGGGTCGCGTTCCATAATCTGGTCGATATAGAATTTGCGTTCCGGTCGAGGTCCGATGAATGCCATATCGCCCTTGAACACATTCCACAGCTGTGGCAACTCGTCCAAATGGTGGTCGCGCAAGAACTTGCCCACCTTCGTCACGCGAGTGTCGTTTTCGTGCTGATAGAGCGATTCCCCATTTTCTTCCGCATCGAGGCGCATGCTTCGGAACTTGTAGATATAGAACGGTTTGCCGAAGCGTCCAATGCGCTCCTGCTTAAAGATGGCAGAACCGCCGTCTTCCCTCTTGATGGCAATATAACAGATCAACATCAAGGGAGAGAAGACGATAAGAGAGAAAAACGCCACGATACAATCGAGTACGCGCTTGATGCCGTGCTCGATTTTTTGAGTTCCCGTTTGTATATATGGTGAAGCTTCAGTCGCCATCTTTGAATTCTAATCCGAAAGGATAACGTTTCGCAATGATATAATATTGTATAAGTAAGGTAAATTCCTCAAGTTTTTTTCTTATAACTATCAAAATGATAGACCAATTATAGCGAGTTCGCATCAGTTCGAAGCGTCCGAACTGACAGTACGAACGTCTAAAACTGGCAGTTTTAAGCACAAAAACTGCCAGTACGAAGCCTTCGTACTGATGTTTAATGAATTTTTCTTGGTACTTTTATGTTGTTTTTGTAACTTTGCAGTCATAACAATACAATTTACCGTATATGGGAAAAACTATGCACTAACGGAATCAGACATCTTTCGTACAACAAAAACAGAGATGCCGGTTTGTGCCTTACATTTTATCCATGAGTTTCCTGATGGTCTGGAACATCGGACCCACTTCAACGTGGCTTTTCTGGGCAAGCCATCGCAGGCAACGGTAGAGGAGTTGCTCATGACGCAACCTTCTGACCACATAGTAGAAGCCCGTTGTCGTCAGGAAACCTAATCCTACAACCACAAGGAATTGAACGGTGGGTGAGGCACCAAGTTGGAAACTTGCCAACCAGCACAAGACCGTAAAGAAATCGATGGAGATGACGGCGACGGACGTGCCGATATGCGAGAAACCTATTTCGAGAAAAAGATGATGCAGGTGAGAACGGTCGGCATGGAAGGGGGAAACTCCTTTGATGATGCGCCCCGTCATTACCCGCAGCGTATCGAAAACGGGTACCGATAGTACCGACAGCACGAAAGCCACGACACCCATGTTCGGGAAACTGTATGACACCCGTGAACCATTGTCCAGGATGTGCATCACGAAGATGGTCATAATCATGCCCATCATCAACGAACCGGCATCGCCAATAAACATCTTGGACTCCTTGCCGAAGACATTGTGGAAGAAGAACGGAATCAGCGAACCTGCTGTAAGGGCTGCCAAGACAGCCATCGTGCCGTCGTAAGACAGCCAAAATGCTATGCCGAAAACACCGCAAGCCATCACGCAGAAGCCTGATGCCAAACCATCTACGCCGTCTATCATGTTGATGGCGTTGATAATTCCCAATCCGGAAATAATACACAGCGGCGCCGACAGATAAACCGGCAACATCCCGATGCCGAAAACGCCGTGGAGGTCGTTGATGTTCACCTGGTCCATCCAGGCTACAAAGGCAACGAACCCAAGTTCCAGTACCAATCGCAAGTTGGGACTCAACCCTAGCATGTCGTCCAATACGCCGATGTACATCATGACCGTGATGGCGACAATCGACGTAAACAGCGCATGGCTGTTGAAGAACATACTCGTGACGCCGGCACCGACCACGATACCGAAGAACACCGCCACACCGCCTAACACCGGCACAGGCCGCTGTTGCAACTTCCGTTCACCCGGATTGTCCGTCAATCCACGAGAATTGGCTATCTTCACGACGAATGGATGCACAGCAAACACCAAGACCATTGATAGTAAGAACGGCACAATGCCGCCGAACACCCATATGTACCAGCTAATATTTTCCATTATGATTTTTATCAGTGGGCAAAGATACGAAAAAACTCCGATACGCCAAATGATTTCCCCATGATTTCTAAAAGTTGTTATCATTATGTTGCACTTACGCATGATCTTTGCAACGTCGGCACACTAAAGTGTGTATTAAATTTGGTAGTTTGCTTTAAAAGAATTACCTTTGCCACCCAAATGATAAAAAAACGTGTAGGTAGTTGACGGAAGCCCTAAGGGCATGGTCTGATATTATTTTAAAACTTCTACTGTAAGCTACAATAATTAAACCATATTTACGTTAGTAAAAATATAAAAAACATACTTAATAGCCGATGTACGATTTTAAAGATAAAGTACTGTTGATTACAGGTGGAACAGGTTCGTTCGGAAATGCCGTTTTGGGGCGTTTCCTTCAGACAGGCATCAAGGAAATACGTATATTCAGCCGTGACGAGAAAAAACAAGACGATATGCGGCATGAATATCAGGTGAGAATGCCTGAAGTAGCAAATAAAATCAAATTCTATGTTGGTGACGTTCGTAGCAAGAGTACATTGAAATATGCCATGAAAGGGGTTGACTACGTTTTTCATGCTGCAGCCCTGAAACAGGTGCCCTCCTGCGAGTTCTTCCCCATGGAAGCGATGAAGACCAATGTGATAGGAACTGACAATGTCCTTGATGCCGCCATTGATGCTGGTGTGAAGTGTGTCATCTGTCTCTCTACGGACAAGGCTGCCTATCCCATCAATGCTATGGGTATGACAAAAGCTATCGAAGAGAAGGTCGCAGTAGCCAAGAGCCGCCATAGCGGTGATACAAAAATATGTTGCACCCGCTATGGTAATGTGATGTGCAGTCGTGGTTCCGTCATTCCTCTTTGGATAGACCAGATTCGGAATGGCAACCCGATAACGATTACCGAGCCCAAGATGACGCGTTTCCTGATGAGTCTGGATGATGCTGTCGATTTGGTGCTGTTTGCTTTTGAACATGGAACCAACGGCGACATCCTAGTTCAGAAGGCACCAGCCTGTACGATTCAGACACAGGCAGAAGCCGTGTGCGAGTTGTTTGGAGGCAATACCAAGGACATCAAGGTGATAGGTATCCGTCATGGTGAGAAAATCTACGAAACATTGCTGACCAACGAAGAGTGTGCCAAGGCAGAGGACATGGGTAATTTCTTCCGCGTACCTGCCGATAATCGTACGTTGAACTACGACAAGTATTTTACGGAAGGAAATGTAAAGAGGAATATCTTGACCGAGTTCAATTCCAATAATACTACCCGTTTGGATTTGGAACAGGTAAAGGCAAAGCTCCTTTCTATAGAATATATTCAGAACGAGTTAAACGGAATAGAAAACATAGCCAAATAAACCATGAAGTTTTTTGTCTGCGGCTGCAATGGTATGGCAGGTCATACTATCAGTCTATATCTCCAGGAGCAAGGACATGAGGTGTATGGCTTCGACCTCAAGGAGAGTCAATTCATCAAGAGTTTTGCTGGAAACGCATTTGATACAAAGACGATTTCCCGTGTCATCAAGGAAGGACATTACGATAGCGTCATCAATTGTATAGGTGTGCTGAACCAGTTTGCAGAGCAGAATCATTCTTTGGCAACTTTTCTGAACAGCTATTTCCCACACTTCTTGGCTGAAGTCACAGAAGGTACAGACACGCAGGTGATACACATGAGTACCGACTGCGTGTTTTCGGGTAAGAAAGGGGCTTATACGGAGACTGATTTCCCTGACGGAGAGACTTTCTACGACCGCAGCAAAGCCTTGGGCGAATTGAATGACGGCAAAAACATTACGCTTCGTAACAGTATCGTAGGCCCTGACATCAATCCAAACGGAATAGGTCTTTTAAACTGGTTCCTTCATCAAAAGGGGGAAATCAATGGTTTCACTAAAGCTATCTGGACAGGTCAGACTACTTTGCAGCTTGCCAAGACCATGGAGAAGGCTGCACAAGAGAAGGCGCACGGGTTGTATAACACGGTACCTGACCATAGCATCTCCAAATACGAGCTTTGCAAACTGTTCAACCATTATTTCCGTAACGACAGCATCACAATCAACCCTGTTGATGGTGTGAATGCAGACAAGTCACTCAAAAGGACAAAGTTTGAGTTTAGCTATCTGATTCCTGATTATGAAACGATGGTAGCAGAGTTGGCTGAATGGGTAATGAAGCATAAGGACATGTATCCACATTATAATCTGTAGGCCATGAAGAAACTCAAGCTGATGACTGTTGTGGGTACCCGCCCCGAAATCATAAAGATGTCTGCCATCATCAAAAAAGCAGATCGATATTTCGACCAGGTGCTTGTACACACGGGTCAGAACTATGACTATACCCTCAACGAAGTGTTCTTCAAAGAACTCGGCTTGCGTGAACCAGACTACTACTTAGGAGTTGTCGGTGACAACCTTGGGCAGACTATGGGTAATGTGATTTCCAAGAGTTATGAGCTGATGACAGAGGTGAAGCCCGACGCACTCATCGTGTTGGGCGATACCAACAGTTGTCTGTGTGTGCTGTCTGCAAAACGTTTGAAAATTCCCGTATTTCACATGGAGGCGGGCAACCGATGCAAGGATGAGAATCTTCCCGAAGAGGTTATTCGCCGTATCGTAGATGTGACCAGTGATGTAAATCTGTGCTATTCAGAACATGCCAGACGCTATATCCTTGAAAGTGGGGTAAAGCCCGAATACACCTACGTGGTTGGTTCGCCGATGGCTGAAGTCTTGAAAGAGGTGTTGCCACAAATAGAGAAAAGCACCGTGCTCGAAGACCTAGGACTGCAGGCTGGTAAATACATCCTTCTGTCAGCCCATCGTGAAGAGAACATTGATATAGAGAAGAATTTCTTCTCATTGATGGATGCCGTAAATACGATGGCGGAAACCTACCAGATGCCAGTGCTCTATAGTTGCCATCCTCGTAGTGAGAAGATGATAGAGAAACGTGGATTCAAATTCAACAGTCTGGTTATCCAACACAAACCATTGGGTTTTTTCGACTATAACAAATTGCAGCAGAATGCGTTCTGTGTCGTGAGTGATAGCGGTACGGTGCCGGAGGAGAGTGCTTTCTTTGGTTTCCCTGCCGTGAGCGTGCGTACCAGTACCGAACGTCCAGAGGCTATGGATAAGGGCGTTTTCACTATTGGCAGCATCAGTAGCGAGCAAGTTCTTCAGGCGGTAACAATGGCTGTTGCCATGCACGACAATGGTGACAAGGCCTGTGATGTTCCCGCATACATTGATGATAATGTAAGTACCAAAGTGGTGAAGCTGATTCAGAGCTATACCGGCATTATAAATAAAATGATTTGGCGAAAAGAATGAATATATTGATTGTCTCAGAAGTCTTTTATCCAGAGGATTTCCATGTAAATGATTTTGCAAAATCTCTGGTTGCAAGAGGTCATCACGTTAAAGTGATGACCAGGCAGCCTTCTTATCCGATGGGTTTTGTTTTTCCGGGATATAAGAATGAAAGACATTCTGTAGAAAAATGGGGTGAGATAGAGATTCATCGCTTTGATGTGGTAGAGGGCTATAGAGACAGCAAAATAAAAAAGATTGCGAACTATTTCCATTTTGTAAGAAGAGGAAAGCGCGTCATCTCTGAAATCATAGGCGGTACCGACCTTATTATTGTTTATCAGACGGGGCCTTTGTCATTGGCATTGCCGGCTATCTATGCGAAGAAGAAATTCAATATTCCCGTTATCGTATGGTCGTTTGACCTATGGCCAGATACTGTCTATATGTATGGATTTCCTCAGAAGTTCCCCATTACCACCACCGTCAACTACGTCATCAATAAAGTCTATAAGAATGCTGATGCTATCATGGTAGGCAGCAGACAATTTGCCGATACCATCAAGCAATATGTTCCCACAGCCGATATTACTTATGCTCCCAACTGGCAGATGCAGCCTGAGACGCAACCGACGGCGTTGCCAATAGATACTTCAAAGACGAATTTTGTTTTTGCCGGTAACATCTCCAAAGCGCAAAATCTGGAATACACCATTAGGGGTTTTGTTGAGGCAAAGTGTGAAAATGCCGTGCTTAACATCGTTGGCGACGGTTCATTTATGCCTTGGATAGAGCATGTTGTGCAAGAATTAGGTTGCAAGAACGTCATTCTCCATGGTAGGGTTCCCTATGCTGAGGTTCCAAGTATATTGGATAAATGCGATGTTTTGATTCTATCTTTGACCCCAAGAGGTGGTATTGACAAGACAGAACCTTTCAAGTTGCAGACTTATTTGCAGTCAGGCAAGCCGGTATTTGGTATTATCAGGGGGGCAGGTCAGGAGATTATCGAAAGCAACGGCATTGGCATTTGCAGTGATCCTAATGATGTCAAAGATATTGCTCGTGGGTTCAAACAGATGATGCAGTTGAGTGATGCCGATAAAGATCGTATCAGTTCCGCGGCAAAAACATTGATGGAAACCCGTTTTTGCAAAGAGAAAGTCATGCAGACCATAGGAACTTTAATGGAGCGGGTTTGCAAGAAATAAAGTTTGCGTTTAAACTGAGTAGTTCAATCCGGGATCTCTTGAACTGCAATTTTCAAATTCTTTTCGTTATTGATAAGTATAGAATGCTTGCAACCGGCATTCCTTCCTGCCTCGACATCTCTTTCGCTGTCGCCAATCATGTAAGACTGCGCAAGGTCAATATTCCACTCCTTGGCGGCTTGCAGCAACAACCCGGCTTTGGGTTTGCGGCAGTCGCAATCCATCTTATATTCCGGACGTTCGCCCTCGAAACCTTTGTCGGGATGATGAGGACAGTAGTAAATGGCATCGACGAAAGCTCCCTCCTTGCCCAGTAGGGTTTCCATCTTGTCGTGGATAATCTGCAGTTCTTTGAAGGTGCAGTCACCACGGGCAATGACAGGCTGGTTGCTGACAACTATGGCGAGATAGCCAGAATGGTTGATTTCACGAATGGCTTCCACAGCACCAGGAAGCAGTTCGAAGTCGTCGGGGTTAGTCAGGAATCCCTTGTACACGTTGATGGTGCCGTCGCGGTCAAGGAAAATGGCTTTCTGCTTGTTTTGAAGGTTGCGTGCAGCCACCTTTCCGCTCTTCAGATCGTGCTCCACCTCGTAGAACCTGTCAGGAGTTCCCATGTCCTTGATATACTCAGGTGTGTCGTATGCAAAGATTTTTCCTGTATCGATGTTGGTTTTCAGTACGTCACGGTCGAGGTCAATCTTGTCGGGGTGTTCTGGATGACGGGGCTTGAAATCTTTCATGGTTACTTCCAGCAGTTTGGGAGATATGATTTCAATGCCGGCATTAACTCGGTTTTTGTAATATAACCTTTCGTCTTCCTTGTTCATCCATCCCGTTACACGATGGGTTTCAACAGGCAGGCCGCCTGGTTGTTGCGGTGGAAGAGTTTCGGTAATCAACAGCGAACTGTCGTAAGGATGTCCGTTGGGGTGCGCCATGAGACTTGCCCATGCTTGTTTCTCACGATGAAAGTTGATGAAACGATTGAAGTCAACGTCAATCATTACGTCACCACACATCAGCAGAAAGTCATCGGTGAGTTCCGGCATTTGAAACAAGGCACCAGCCGTTCCAAGCGGATGGTCTTCTACGAAATATGATATTTGAACACCAAAGTCTTTCCCGTCTCCGAAATAGTCTTTGATGATCTCTCCAAGATGTCCAATGACCAATGTGATGTCTGTCAGTCCACAGGCTTTCAGATTCTCAATTTGATGTTCCAGGATGGGTTTCCCGCCAATGCGAATCATCGGCTTGGGTATATCGTTGGCAATAGATGCAATACGTGTACCCATGCCGCCTGCCATAATCACAACTTTCATGTTTCTCCGTCTTTTTACTGTTTAAAGAAGTGTTCTTCCAACATCATGCACAAGCAGTGATAAACGGGCAGGTGTAGTTCTTGAATCTTGTAAGTCTCCGCTTCAGGCACCTGTATGCAAACATCGGAAAGACTTTTCAGACGGCTGTCGTTTTGTCCTGTCAGTCCGATGACCTTCAACCCTTTAGCCTTTGCCGTCACAGCAGCATACAGCACGTTCATGCTGTTGCCCGAAGTAGAGATGCCCAGAAGCACATCGCCTGCTTTCCCATAGCCGTTAACCTGTTGAGCGAACACCAGTTCGGGTTGGCTGTCGTTCATGAAAGCCGTCGTCAGCGATGAATGACTGGTTAGCGTGATGGCTGGCAATGCTCCTTGCAGGTGATTGGCGAGCACGCTGCCCAATTGCTCATCTATCTGCTTCATGTTGGCAGCCTGTTCCTTATATACCTCACGTTTCAGTTTGAATTCCTTCATGAGCTCTCCCACGATGTGTTCACAGTCGGATGCAGAACCGCCGTTGCCGCAAACCAACAGTTTACACTCCTTGGTATAAGCTTCGCAAAGAGTGGTATAGGCTGTCAGAATATCATCTTTGCACAAGGCAAGGGCAGGGTATCGCTGAATGAGCGTGTCTATATGTCTGTAGATATTGTTCTCCATAGCAGGTTAGAATGCGTTAACTTTATCCGTTTCGTATATTTTCCATCCATGAGCTCCGCCGTCACTGAAATTGAAAGGCATGACAAAGCCATTCAGGGCAGACAGAGCTTCTTCGACTTCCTTTTTGCGCGTCGGCTCAACAATGAACATGATGAAGCCGCCACCGCCGGCACCGGAAACTTTCCCAGCTTTTGCCCCGGCTTGTATGGCAGTCTCCATAGCTTGTTGGATGACAGGGTTGGTGATGTGTTCCGCCATCTTCTTTTTATTCTCCCATGCTTCCCGAAGGATGTCAGCAATGGCTGTGATGTCGCCCTTGAGCAATGCCAGTTTCATGTCAACTGCACTTTGCTTGATTTTGTGCATGGCTTCGATAGCTTCCTTGTTGGCTTCTTCAGTATTCCGTTTCTGTTCATCAATGATGGCAGCCGATGAGCGCGAGCGTCCCGTGAAATACAAAAGTATGGAGGCTTCCAACTCATCGATAATCCATCGTTTGATTTTAAGCGGATTGACAATCGCCATGTCGTTGGTAAGAAATTCAATGAAGTTAAAGCCGCCGAAGGCAGCGGCATACTGGTCTTGTTTGCCTCCGCTCAGACCTAAGTCTTTACGTTCTATTTCGTAGGCAAGCTTGGCTATCTCATAATCACCGAGAGGAAGACCTTGCCACTCGACAAATGCCTTTAAGATGCAGACCACCATGGTGGATGACGTGCCGAGTCCCGATCCGGCTGGCGCATCATTGTAGGTTGTAATCTTGAACGAAAGTGCCGGCAGCTGGTAGTCCTTTATGATTCTGTTATAGACACCTTTGATAAGACTAGCGTTGCCGTCTATTTCTAAAAACGGTGCAGATGGGAATGATTCCTTGACTCCTGTGTCATAGGAATAAATGGAAATCTGCTTGTCATTAGTCTCTTCGATAGTGCAGTGTGCATATAAGTTGATAGTGGCATTGAGGACGAGACCGCCGTAAGTGTTGCTATATGGGGATACGTCTGAGCCGCCACCGGCTAATCCTAATCGTAAAGGTGCCTTGCTTCGTATTATCATGTTTCAACAGCTTTATATATAATAACGTGACTTATAAGCGGAAATTATATCTTCAGCTGTTTTTCTCCACGATAATAATCCCGTTTGGAAGTCTTTTTTTATTTCCTGTGAAAAACGTTCAACCTTTTCAGGGTTCTCCCAAAGCATGACGATGGCATCGGTAAGTGCTGTAACATCCATTTCCTTCACGACTAATCCGTAGTGCTTGTGGCGTACCATCTCAGGAAGTCCGCCAACATTTGTGGCAATGACGGGCTTGTTGAAGGCATAGGCAGACATGACAACGCCACTCTGGGTGGCATTTGTATAGGGACATACCATGAAAGCGCAATTTTTGATAAGCGCAACCAGTTCATTGTCTGGAATGAATCGGTTGCGTATATCGATATAGTCAAGGTGTTGATATGGAGAGATGTCGAAATGGAAATCTCCTTTTCCTGCAACAATCAATTTGCAAGCAGGATGGTGTTCATGTATTTGTTTCATCGCTGGCAGCAAATAGTCTAACCCCTTGTAGGTAGAAATTCTGCCAGCAAAAAGGATGTAAGAGCCTTTTGGGGGAATGTCCTTGATTTCTGGTTCCACGGTCTGCAGGTATGTGCAGCAGCTCATTCTGGTTTCAACGACATGTTGGTCGTCGAGATGATAAAGTTCTATGAATTCTTGCTTCTGGGCTTTGTTGAACAAAATGAAGTTAGGTATCAGTTTAAAGGCAAGCGTTCTTCTTAAACGTGCTATGCCTTTGTCGAAGCCTGTATGGGGAATAGGGTCATGTACCGTCAGTATCATACGTTTACGAAGGAAATAAAGGATCAACTCATAGATGTTAGGCGGCCATGCCAGATGTACGACTTTGAATTGGTTTCGAAGCAGAAAGAGTAGCAGCAAGAAGTTTGTCCAGAACGATTTCAGTAGCCACATCCTGCCACAAGTGTTCAACACATAACACTTTTCAAGGTCGATGAATCCATCCAGCTTCGAGAATTCGGGATAGATGTCGGTTGCCTTGAACAGCCCAGACTTGTTGTAGAGGTGCTGAATGTTGTATGCCGGACCCTGCATGAATCGGGGATTGACCTCGATAAAATAGGTCACGTCTGCCATTTGCTGAGCTTCATGCAAGAAAGGCAAGTCTGTATCCGATAATTGTATTTTACCTAAATATGCTACTTTCATATTCGTCATATAGTCATGTGATTAGCTAAAAGCAATGCCCTCTTTTTGCAGAATGTCCTGAAGGCATTGGGTTCCTGTTTCTAAAGAGAAAACCTTCTGGAAAGTCTGATAGACGGTATTTGGGTTGATGTCTGTAGATAGCATCTTCCGTAGTGCGATCATAAAAGAGTCTTCATCATGATATGCAAACAAACAATTGTTTTCTGCAACCTCTTCGTAACCATAAGACGATACCTCATGGCATAGAACAGGAAGACCTTGTTTCAAACCGTCCATGATACGTAATTTTCGACCACTACCCATATTGATGGGACTGATATAGTAATCGGCTTTGACGATAACTTCTTCCATGTTTTTTGGATTAGGAATAATGGTTATGCTTTTTTGCTCCTTGCAGGTTTCCATTAGTATCGGTGTGGGATTACGTCCTGCAATAATCAGTTGAGCAACTGGATATTCCTGTAAAAGTAGAGGCCAGTATCGGTTGATAAAATCAAGGATAGGACGTATAGACTGCGTAAAATGAAGCGACCCTGTGATGACAAAAGTCAGGTTTCTCTCTCTTGAAGTGAACTGTACGTCTTTAAATGGTTGATAATTGAAGATTCCCCAATTATGTAAATGTAGGTTTTTCCCTTGATACCAACTGCGGAATGTTGAGGCATCTTTTTCTGTTACGGTTAAGTTCACATCACTATGCAGCAGGCAGTCTCTTTCTGCTTTGTTGGCAAAATAGATGTATGGATACCGAAAGAGCAATGAATATCCTGTACGGTTATCATGGTTGTAATATCGTTCAACATTGTGGTGGATAGTGATTAATTTGGCACCAGTATCTTTTATCAATTTAACGAGGGATGCTCCTGCAATGCTATGGTCGATAATGACAAGATCGTACTGATGATTGCTCAAATGCTTTTTGACGAAAGGTGTATCAGCACAAATCCGGCCACGATAGACATCAAGTCCTTTTTGTATCTTGCTGCGTTGGTCAAAGTATGGATATATCTTGACGTGAGCAGGAATATATTGTTTGGCTTCACCACAGAAAGCAGGACAGATAAGCGAACAGTCTTTGTAAAGGTTCGCTAGGCAATGGATAAACCCTTTGGTGGCGTTAGCACCGCCATTGTTCTGGCTAAGAATGTGGCGAGTAATGATGAGTAGTCTCTTGGTCATATCAATGCATATTAAAATAGACAATGGTAAATGGAACTGACATACCACTTCATGAAAGCCAGGGGTGAGAAGTGTACGGGTTTCAGCAAACGATAGCATTCTAATAGCCTGAGCGGATGACCTTTGATGTAGTCTGTACAGTCTTTGCCCAAGGAGTTGAAATAGTAATCCCTGCGAGGATTCCCAATCGTTGATAGAAGACGGGCATCCTCTTCTGATAGGCTTGTCGCTGATAATTCTTTTAGCAAATCACCAAACCATTTGTATTGTGTCGTCGTTGCTTCTAACTTGATTCTGGCATGTTCTGATGAACAGGTGATAGACCGTGAATGCTGCCTGTATTGAAAACCAAAGACTTGGGTGTTGGCTATCCCATGTTCCTTGGCAGCCTTTACTGCCGTTATATCATCAGAGCCCCATGCTAAAGGGAGTTTATGGTAGCCCCCAACTGATTTTAAATAGTCGGTGGCATAACAGAAGTCGCCAATGAACTGTTTGTTGCGATGGTCCCAACGGTTCCAAATCAGCGATATTACCGATTCCCATTCTGGTCGTGGCTCTTGCAAGTCAATAATCTCTCCTTCTTCGTTGATGATTTCAGTCCGCGTGTGATAGACGTTCAGTCCAGGGTGGTCAAGAATGAGTTTCTTGTATTCAACCAAGCAACAGGGAAGCAGACGGTCATCGTCGCCCATACAGATGACATAGTCGCCAGTGCAATAGCCGAGACAGATGTTCCAATTATCCACGACGTTGACAGCTCCGCAGTTTTTTTCGTTACGATAGAAGCGGATGCGACTGTCAGTAAGAAAAGGTTGTACGATGGAAGGTAAATCCTCTGGTGAACAGTCATCGACGATGATAAGTTCCCAGTCAGTGTATGTCTGGCTGACAACGCTCTCGATGGCTTCTTTTAGGTAGCGTGATTTATATGTGGGTATAGTAATGGAAAATTTCATACTTTGCTGTTCTTGATTTTAGAAGATAGTAGTGCCTATCTGTAGCAGATCCACTAACTTAAGAAATAGTCATATATGAAGTATTTCCCATTTTGCTTGTAATCAAATCTTTGTATGACAAGGACAAAAGCCCTCGCTGTATATAGCATTGAATGATGATGGTGCAAAGATATGCCTTTCCTATCAATTATACAAATTTGCGTTACGCTTTTTTGTATAATTTGTAAAACTCTATTTGGGACAGTTTTTCTGTTGACAAGATTTAGTTATTTCAACCTGAATAGCAGAATGTCACCTGCAGGAACGGTGTAGGAGGTTTTCATCGGTTCTGTATTCAGACTTTTGGTCACGTGGCGTGGTGTACTGTTATAGGTTTGGATGAGCACTGTCATCTGATCCCAGTGGTTTTTGTTGACGATGGCAAGGTACTGGTGGTTGTTCTTGGTGAATTGTGAGACGATGGCACCCTTGCTGCTCACCACCTTCAGCGAACGTAGGTTCTTTGGCATTGTCGTTATTTTTGAAGTTCCTTGAGGGATAATGCCGAGGTGATGGACGGAAGTGACCTTTGCGCCATAGAAGAGCGGTGCAACTTGTTTCAGTTCGCGGTTCATCTGCTGGACGAGGGTGTATGTTTTCGTCTTTTTGCCATCAAGTCCTATAGGACCATCGTGGAAATGAAAAGAATTACTACCGTCTGGCGTCCAATAGGTAAAATACTGGATAGCTTGTGCCCCGTATGCCAAGTTCGCATATACTTGCAGGCGTAGTGAAGCCAATGTGGGTGTGGGGTAGTAGTTTCCCTGGTCATACGGTACATCATGAGGGGTGCAGAGAACGAACCCCCAGAACGGTTTCGTACTGCTAAGACTTTCTTGGCGCACCATCTCCAAGTTATGGTACCATGTCGGCCGGATGCCATTAGTAGTAATCGGGTAGTGGTCGAAGGATATCTGCTGACAGGGTGTTGATGATGCTGTCTGAAGATACTCTTTGTAGTTTTTTGTTTTTAGCGTTGGTTCAATCCATTCTGGATGATAATAGGGGTGTAAGTTGATATAGAACGGGCGGGTGCTGTCAGTTTGTTTCAGTCGCTCAATCTCTTTCTTGCGCTGGTGAATCTGGGGAACGTCAGGTTCGTCTTGGATGAGATAGCCGAAAAAGCCATTCTCATTTTTTAGTGTTGAAGCAGCCCTGACGTGTGATTTTGTCAGTTCAGGACAACTACCCAGTATTTTTACGCCACATTTGTCGGCTTGCCGGCAAGCATTGATCAAAGCCGTCAAAGAGGAATACGGGAAAATGCTTACCGTGAAGCCACAATCTCTGAATGTGCGGAAGGCTGATTCACTGGTATGTTGTTCTGGCACACCCCAGTAGGCGATGATGGGCATAACACCTTTAGCGGCATGAATTTGGGAACTGCAATAATAGCATATTAGTAGGAAAAACAGACAGATGCTTCTTTTCATAGACCTATGGATTGTAGAAGTTGGCATACGACTTTATTCTTGAGGATAAAACTCTCGTTGATTGCAGCATAGACAATCGTCAGCACAGCGATAACACTAATGATAGCATAGGTGTTGTCAAGATTGTAGTAAAGCAGCAATGAAAGCAGCAAAAGTGGGGTATAAGAGATGCAATAGGAAAAGACTCTCTTGAAGGGTAATATATAGTTGTACTTGCGATAAATGGCTATGATAGAAAGTGTCATGACAACCAATTCGACAATAACCCATACAATCGCTGAACCTACAGCTCCGAGGCTGGTTGTTAAAAGAATATTGAAGATGAGAGCTGTGACAGCACCGATGATGGAATTTTGAAGTACGGTACTGTCTTGGTGTGTAGCCATAAGAATTTGAATGACTAGAATCTGCTCAATACCAATGATGAGTGCAAGGGGGGTGATGATCCTCAAGGGTAAATAGGCTCCCTCAAATCCATTTCCCACTACTAAATGTAAGAGATCGGGACCTGCCACTAGCATATAGACAATCGTTGGGAATGCAAACAAGAAGATAGCGTCGAAAGCTATGTTGATCTTATCCCAAAATTCCTTTTGCTTGCCTTCAGCCAACAGGTTGGAAACACGAGGAAATAGTATGTTAGCAAAAGACAATAGTACTGCTGAGATTATCGTATGGAGTCTGGTAGCTGTTGTGAAATAACCAACTTCATCGGTATTGGTGACAAAGCCCAACCATACAGGGTTTAGCATGATATAAGCATTGGTCATAAGAGAATAGACACCCATAATCATATAAGGCTTAAAAAATGGGCGCATGTGAATGTCTCTTAGCGAGTAGTATATGAAGTGACGGCTGTAAAAGAGATTGATGACGGCATTGATGACTACAAAAGAAACCGTTAGGATGTAATAGATTTTATAGTCAGCAGCTTCTTTGACAATGAGAAAGACGCTTAGCACATAAGCACATTTGACCAAAATAGATCGGGTCGTGATGTATTTGAATTCTTCTAATCCCATGAAAAACCACTCCACGAGAAATAGATTAAATACTAATTTGACGATACCTACATACAGCAAACTTCGATATGGGAAAAGTGTAGGTACAGTGTACATGACTATTCCAAGTATAATAATAGCAATAATGGTAGAGATAGCTGTCAGCATCAGTAGTGACATAAACGTCTTGGAAAGTTTTTTCCTGTTCTTATGGGCAGCTGCAATCTCACGGACTCCGACAGTTGTGATACCCATCATCGAAATAAGAACGAAGTAGTTGACAAGGTTGTCAACGAAGTTGACAACACCAATGTTTGACAGTCCGAGCGTTCTGGAGATATATGGATAGACAATCAGTGGAAACAGATAGTTCGAAACTGTCAGGATGCTGCTATATATGAAATTCTTCTTTAGACTCATAGTGGTGCTAGATGTTACATGTATAACAATGAAAGGGCATAGAACAACATACTTGATACGAATCTAGCCGTAGATATAAAATTGCTAATAAGTTTACTGATGATCTTTGGGGAGAAAGCATAGACAGATGCTGTCCACAAAAGAATGGAAGCAATACTGAAGTAGTCGTTTAATCGATTTGCCAATACTGTACTGAAGCCATGAAAGAAAAAGAGGAATAGGAAACCTACGGCTTGCACCTTGATGGCAACAACAACATATTTGCACCTCTCTGAGAGGTATTCATTATAGAAAATACTGGCATAGTAGAGAATGAAATTCATCCAGATAAGCGGGTTCCTCTCCAAGGGCCAACCAGATAGCTCATCCTCAATGCCTTTGTCGTTCAATTCTCTGTAGACGGCGAGCTTGCCTCCCGTTAGCGAATCGGGTATGAGGTAGGAGATGTCTATCTTACTGAAATATATCACCAATCCAATCGGTATAATCAAGTAGAGAACAATCTTCTGCCATTTTGGTAACTTGTCTTTCAAAACAAATAGCACCAAGCCTATCAATGCAGAATAATGGAAGAAGATACCTACAAGGATGAATGATAAGGCCAAGAGTTTTCTTTTTTCAACATAGTAATAAATCGCCCAAAGAAAAAGACCTGCTGCAACTCCTGCACGTATCTGAACCATTTCGTGCATCATGAAGTAGTATGAGATATAAATGGTGAGAATGGTGAATGGATAGTCTTTAGACAGTCTCCAAAGAATGCTTAGGTGAATAGGTACAGAAATAATAGCATAGGTAAGGAATAATGACGTGGCATCAAAATCCATCGCGTTCATAATTGTAGTGATGAATGTGAACGATGGTTCCACCAACTCTTGAATGGCGTCGGCTGTTCCCTCGAACATGGCAACATAGCCTTCGGTATCTGGGGTGGACTCGAAACCACGTAGTCCTGCTGTCAGTATCAGTGCAATCCCCAAAATAACATACATGACAATTCTATCTCGTTGAGAAAATCTCTCTTCGAAGAATGAAAGCGTGAGGCTTATAATGAAAATGAGGACTAATGATACAACCATCTCTTATCATTAGGGTGTTATCGATAGCATTTGAAATCAAGAGCCTTTGATTAATATCCACCCCGATATGACTAAAGTCGAAACTATCATCATGGCAAGTAGAAAGAGCATGCGTTTTGGACCGGCGGGTTTAATGGGCACCTCAGCTCCTTTGATGATGGTGAAGGCGGGAGTCTGTTCTTGTACCTTTGCCTTGGCAAGTTGCAACTGTGTCTGTACGGTGGTGTAGGTGTTGTACTTCAGCTGCATGTCGTTCTCCATGTCTTCCAGTTTGGCTTTCACACTCTCTAAGATCACGTCTGTGTTGGCATCTGCAAAGCGTACGTACTTGTCGCGAATAGCCGTATATTCAGCCATCGCCTTGTCGGATAGCTTCTGATAGTGGACGACGTCGATGCGTGCCTTGCTGGTACGGTATTCGGTAATGAATCGTTGCAGCTTTTTGGCTACGGTGTCGGCTAAGGTCTTGCAAATCACGGGGTCTTGGTCGGTCACGCTGACGGTGATGACATAGGTCTTCTTGTCGAAGCTGATTTTAATCTTGCCTTTGATGGCGTCGGTGACGTCGTTCTGTTTCTTGGTAAGTTTGTAAGGATTAAAGCCAGACGAACCCGATTTGCCAGTTCCAGGAACGCCGGTCTCCTCTTTACTGAAGAATTGCTTGATGGCTTCAGTAGTAGGTTCCCACCATGCATATTTCTGGTACTTAGCCAAATAGTCGTAATAGGTGGTGTGTAGCGTGTCAGCCTTGTCGGCAACGGGTATGTTCCACAGGCTATAGACAAAACCGTTGTCTTCCATCAACTCAGGGTAGAGCAGGGGAGTGATGGCATCGCTGCCTTGCAGCTTGTCTAAATCAAATCCGAAACTGGAAGCTATTGATCCCAAAGAGCCACCTAACGATTTGTTATTGTTCAGCTCCGGTGCCAACTTCATCTCCGTCTTGTAAAAACGTGGTTTGCTGAAGATATACACGCATGACAGGATGAACACGATGGGAAGGATAATGAAGAAATACTTCTTCTTTTTCCACAGTGTCTTGAAGATTTTTCCCAAGTCTATGGGAGCTGGTTTCTTATTGTCGTTTTCCATCTTCTTGCTTATTTCAATAAATTAGCCAAGGTAGCAATCATGGTGGCGATACTGGTGATTCCAGTACCCATGGCGAGTTTCTCGGCGGTGGTCATCATGGACTGTGCCTTCGTCGGAACAACAATCTCGCAGCCAGGACGAACCTTGGCGTTGTGACCGACCTTGGCAACCATGCCGTTCATGTATAGGATGTAGGTGTCGCGTTTCTTGGCGTCGGAAGCGAAGCCGCCTGCCTGATCGACGTAGTAGCTGACGCTCTTTCCCTGAATATAGCCAACCGTATTAGGATACATGACAGCACCGTTGATTTTCACGGTTCCATTGTATTGCGGAATGACGAGTCGGTCGCCTTCGCGCAACAGGATGTCTTCGTCACCGCCTGGATTCTTGATGGCCTTTTCGAGTTGGATACCGACAGGGTAGGTGTCGGGAACGGTGAACTTCTCCAAAGTAGTGTGCTCGCCTTGCTTGGCTACTTCGGTGAGTGCGGCTGCATTCTGGCTGCGGGCAGCCATTTCCAGCATGTTCTTCTGCAACTGTTCGCGAGCCATCTTAAAGACGTCCTCCATACGCTTGCGCTCTGCCTGATTGGTTCTGCGTTCCAAACGGGCACCCATGATGTAAGCCATGTCAGTAGCTCCGCCGGATGCTCTGTAGAGGTCGCTCAGGCGAGCTGTACGGCGAGGGAGGGAATAGACGCCGCTGAACTGGACTTCTCCTTCGATGCTGACGTTCTGCAGGTTACTGAAGCCTGGGCTTTTGCGTACATACACTTGGTCGAAGGGAGCCAAAACAAATCCTGGCTCACCGTCAACAACGAAGCCATCTTTCAAGGCAAAACTGAAGTTGCGGGCAATGATAGAGTCGGCTCTCAGAGCTTTGGGATTGGTGACACGACGTGCCACATCGACTCTGACGGTCGATGCCGTTTCTTTCAATCCTCCTGCTTGGAGAATAAAGTCTTCCAGCGTCTCGTTGTCTGCATATTTGTAAGTTCCAGGATACTGCACCTCACCGATGATGGTGAGGGTTCGTTCTTCCTGTGCATCTTGTTTGGTGGGGATGAAGAGCACATCTTCGTTTTGCAAGGGGATGTCTGCCACTTCGCCCTTCATGATGCCTTCAACGTTGACGGGGATGACTTCCAACGTGCGGTCGGGCTTCATGCGGTGAATAACACCGCGTGCCGTGAATGCATATTCTGTGAGTCCTTCGGCAGCTTCAATCAAGGAACGTACGCTGTTGATTTCGTCACCAACCTGATACATGCCAGGACGGAAGACGGCACCTTTCAGCTCTACCATGTTCTCGTAGCGCGGAATGATGGAGTCAACGTGCACGGAATCGTCGTCGGCAACATGGAAGGAGCCCATGTCAAATTCGTTGACGGTATAGACGGAGTATTGACGACCGGTCTTGCGTACCATGCGCACTGACTTGGTATAGGCATCGCCTGTGAAGCCGCCGGCATAGCGGAGCAGGGTGCCGACACTCTCGTTGCGTTTCATCTCGTAGAACATCGGACGTTTCACCTTACCCGTGATGTTGACCAGACAGTCGTAGGTGCCAACGGCGATAACGTCGTTGTCGGCAAGTTTCACGTTGCCAGACAACTTGCCGTTGAGCATGTAGTCATAGACATCGACAACGGTAATGAGCTGGTTGTTGCGATAGACCTTGATGTTACGGAGGGTTCCGAGGTCGGTCACGCCGCCTGCCATGTGCAGGGCATGGAACACGGTGGCAAAGGCTGACAGGGTGTAGGTGCCTGGTTTCTTGACTTCACCCATCACATTGACCATGATGGTGCGTGTCTGTCCTACGGACAGGCGTATCTGGCTACTGCTGTAACGCTGACCTAACTGGCTTTTGATGCGGGCGTTAGCCTGGGCAACGGTAAGACCGCTGACTTGTACAGGACCGTAGCCTTCGATGGTGACGAAGCCGTCGGGAGAAACGGTTGCTTGAATGGATTTCTGTGAAGCACCATAGATGTCGATATAGACGGCATCGCCAGGACCAAGATGGTAGTTCTGTGGGGTGGCGATGTTCATGACGGGTTCGAAGGAAAGATCCTTCCGGTTGAAGAAGTCGTGTCCATAGACCTTTTTCTTTTTCTTCTTCATATCTTCTACCAGGCGCTTGTACATAGCAGCAGTGTCAGCTGGCATCCAGTCGTCCATCTCGTCCTGCATGGCAAGATAGTCTTCATCGAAGTCGTCGTAGGTATTGGCGCTCTCATCTTGCTTGGATATGCGTTGACTGGAATAGCGTGAAGCCTTTGTTTGCTCGTCCTTGTAAATCTGGCGCGACTGCTTGGCTACGGCTTCATCGGAAAGGTTTTCTTCCTGGGCGTTGTTCCGGCGACTGCGGTCGTCGGTGGCGGTTTTAGTGGTAGCTAATTGGGTGTTGCCCCCTTTCTGCATGTTTTCTGCCATAGCTTTCACACGGCGAATCTGGTTGATGTTGACACCACGCTGCATCAGTTTCGTTACGATCTGTGCCTGTGACGTTCCTCGTTTGTGTTCTTTCATCACAAATTCGAGTACCTGATTGTCGCTCATGGACGATTGTGCTGATACGTTCAAGGGCATCAACATGCACGTCAACAGTAGTGAAAGGATGTATTTTTTCATATTTAACGTATATACCTTATTTATTATATAACTACATTTTCACAAAATTGTTGCAAAGGTAATGAAATAATTGATAATTGACAATTGATAATTGAAAATTGTTTTCTACCTTTGACCCGTAGAAATCCTGATTAATCCTAAATAATGATGATATGAAAGCAAAGATTTTAATGTTTCTGTTTGGTCTGCTGACGGCTGTCCAGGCGCATGCAGGCGATGTCTCCTACTACTTCTGGCAGGGAAAGATGGAGGGACGTCAAGTGAAATTGGCGTGTGCCGTAAAAGACGACGTGATGACAGGCGAGATGTTTGAAACCGTTGACGGCACAGACCGTGTCTATGGCGTAGCGGGATACAAGACTGACGGAATGTTTGACATCAAGGTCTATGATGATGCCTATGGTGTCAACCACTTGTTTTTCCTTCGCGCTGACATAAAGGGCAAGGATTTGACGGGCATTGTGCAGCCGAGTGGTAAGAAATTTCGCTTGCACAAGTATTCGGATAAATATGCACGACCGATTGACCGTGAGGCAGGGGCTTATAGTAGTCCTTATATAGAGGGGAAAACCTACAAATTTAGCGGTTGGGACCGTGGAGGCGAGTATGTCTATGAAAATGCCATGCGTGTGAAAGGAAAGTTGGCTTTGTGGGGACATACAGAAAATGATTTCTTCACCTTGTCGATTCTGCGAGATGCCGGTCCAGACCAGCAAGGTAGCGATGCTATTGTGGACTGTGCCAACCTATACGTGCCCGACAATGGTGATTTTGAATATACCATTCCGTATTGCGGCTATACCTTCAGCGTGAAATTCTACGACCACTTCCTGATTATTCGTCCTGTATCTGGCTCTCCGTCTGGTTGTTTCGGTAGTGGTGCTGCCATCACGGGCATCTATATTGCCATTCCTGCAAAAGGGTGAGAACACGTTGTGTTAATTGACAATTGATAATTGACAATTGAAGGCGGCACGTGTTCAGAGATGGTAAAAAATGTAAAAAAAGGAAGAAATTGTCAATTATCAATTGTCAATTGTTAATTGTTTCTTACCTTTGCACCCGCAAAACAAACGTGGATATTCGGGCTTGACTGGATTTGACGGCGAGACGAAATGGTACGTAAGCACGCGGAGGCTCGTTGGCTACCTCCTTAATCTGAGTGAACAAACAATTAATTGGCAACAACAAGTATGCTCTCGCTGCCTAATCGAAGTACAGTAGATTACTGGCTTTATTCCCTTACTAGGTAGGGGAACGAGACGTCACTCAAGGGATGTTGTTCCGAATCTTCTTGGTTCAGTGGCGCAGTTAAATCGGAAATAGTCTCACGGACGCCCCTGCTTTGAGATGAAATTTATGGGGATAAGGCAGCGATTGGTGGTCCAGGTCTTGTCGCTGTTCGAAAACCGAAGGCTGGAATAAGCGTGTAGAAAGCGTATGGTTTCCTTGTGCGGACGTGGGTTCGAATCCCACCAGGTCCACCCGACGTAAAAGGAAAAAAGGCTGTTATGGATAACTATCTATAGCAGCTTTTTGTGCCTTTATGGCACCTCTCTTTGTTGAGACTCAAACAAACAAATAATTTTACAGAATAAACGTAAGGAATGAAAAAGTATTTGATGACAGTGTTGCTGTCATTACTCGTGACGGGCGCTTGGTGTCAGATGACTCAGGATGTCCGCATCGACGGTGCCAGCAACAACAAGTTTGTCACCCAGATGACATTCAGCGGTGACAATGTGACGATGACCTACGAAGACGGTTCACAGACCAAGGATATGTCTTCTGTAGGTATTGACTTCGGCTATGCTGTGACACTCAAACAGGGTGATTCTCAAGGGAATACCGAGAAGTTGCAGATTTATGGCGGAAGGGTGATTGACGTGACGGTTAACCGTACTGTCAAGAACAGCTACTGGGCACCCGTCTGCTTCCCCTTCTCGATGACAGAGAGTCAGATTGCCGCAGCATACGGCAACGGTGTGCGTGTGACGAAACTCACTAAGGCTACAGACAACAGCATTGCCTTTACGAAGGTGAGCGCTATTACTGCCGGCGAGCCTTATCTGATGAAACTTTCTGACGGCGCAAGTGATGTGACCTCGTTCTCGATAAAGGACGTGGCGCTGAACAATTTCACGAAAGGTGCCGTCGTAGCTGGTACAGACTTTTCGTTTGTCGGCACCATTCCTGCTGTGACGCTCACAGGTGACAACTTCTACTATTTCACGACGGCGAACACGATGAAGCCGCTCATCTCAGGTAACAGCATCCTGCCTATGCGTGGCTATATGGAGGCAACCAACGGAACGACGGCAGCAAAGGACCTGCTGTTTACCGTCGATGATGTGACGACGGGCATCGTACGGCTGAATGCCGACGGTATGGAGGTTATCGAGGGTGACATCTACGACCTGCAGGGACGTAAACTCTCAAAGCCCAACGCCACTAAAGGTATCTATATTATTAACGGTAAAAAGATGGTCGTAAGATGATGGAACAGAAAAAGCAATATATGCAGCCATTGACAAAGTGGCTTCTGGCAGAAGAGGAAACGCTCCTTGCCGGTTCTGTCAATTCTGACGGAGAACCTATCGGTAACGACCCTACGCCAGGTACAGGCGACGACCAGGCAGCACGCTCCAATCCCTTTGGAGACGAAGACTGGGACAGCGGTGACGGTGTGTGGGATGAGTAACTAATTGACAATGAAGACAATGAAACAGAATATATTTAAATATTGTTGGATGCTGATGCTGCTCGCAATGACAACGGGGGCAAAAGCTACGGATTATGTGCTGAACGCAACGACATGCGCGTCAGACAAAGTGACGTTTACGACAAATGATTTGACGTTTACCCTTGATCCGGCACATGGAGGAAATGGTACTGTTTTGACGGGGACAGACATGCCTGTAAAATATACAAAGAATAAGACTTATACAATCACTTTGCCATCAAATCTGACGATCAGTAATGTGCATTTCGCAGGCTATACGAATAGTGATACTGCTACAGATGGAGCTATCTTGAAAATCAATGGCAATGATGTATCTGGGTTCAGCTTTGAAGCTACAAAGCAATCAACAGCTTATACAGAGCATGATTTTCCTATTTCACAAACAGGAGGAACCTTCAGTTTTACAACAGCCAATACGAACCAGATAGGTTTGATTATCACCTTTACGGGTACGGCAGGCGGTTCTACACCTCAGAAGACTGATGTGACACTTGCCTTCAACAATCCGACGACGACGGTACAGGTGGGCAATAGCGTGACGAATACGGTGACGACAACACCTACGGGTGTGACAGGTGTGACGTATGCTTCGGGGAATATCGGCATCGCTACGGTAAATAGCAGTACTGGCGAGGTAACGGGTGTGTCGGAAGGAACAACGACCATTACGGCTTCGTATGCCGGTAACGATACCTATAATGCGGCACAAGATGTTTCCTATAGCATCACCGTTACGTCGGCAGGCGGCGGTGAAACACCTGCAACGGAGTTGACGGTGGAAAGCAACCGGTTCTGGAAGTTCTCTGATACAGGCTGGGGTGCATCTGCTTCTTCGGGTATCACCAACAACATGGAGGTGAAAGATAATAACGGAACGGCATTGAACATCTCAGATAAAAATGTGACCGCTTCGGATGACGAGCAATTCACCAAAGAGCTGAAGTTAGGTGGTGCAAGTGCCAGTGACCGTCGTTGGCTCCATATTAAGGTTGCCAAAAATACTGAGGTGACGGTATATTTCCGCAGGGCAGGAAATAATGATGAACGTAATCTTGTAATTTATGAGGGCGCTTACGGCAGCAGTGTCTCAACGACATCAGCAACGACAACCGGCGAAAGTGCCACAGTATATATAGGAACGCATACCGTGAAGACAACCGATAGCAATACGGACATCTATATTGGTGGTACTGGCGGATTGAATTTCTTCGGTGTGAAGGTTACTCAGTTAACAGTTGAGCCGGAACCTGTGCACCTCTATTTCGATGACGGTATGTCAACGACGGTCGAGGTGGGTGCAACGGTGACGAATGCTGTGACCAGCGAACCGGCAGTCAGTCCGATTACCTATGCAAGCAGCAACACCAACGTGGCTACTGTTGACAACAACGGTACGGTGACGGGTGTTTCTGTGGGTACGGCAACCATCACGGCTTCGTTTGCAGGCAACGACAGCTATGCGGCTGCTTCCGACTCCTATACCATCAACGTGACGGCTGCAACGACCCCCAGCACCCTTTCTGCTGTTTCCGACTATATCTGGAAGTTCAATAACTGGGATGTGGAAACCTATACGCAGACGGTTGTCGATGATAACCTGGAGATTGTGGCATCGAGCTCAAAGGCGGTTGACATCAACAGCAAGAGCGGTACTGCCGACAACATTGCCTTTACGAAGATCTGTAAGCTTGGCGGCGCAGGTAGTGCTGAGGGACGCTATGTACATGTGAAGGTGGCTGCCGACACGAAGGTGACGGTCTATGCTACGACTGGCAAGGACGGAACAGAGCGTACCATCAACATCGCTACAGGAGCGTGGGACAATGTGGTTTCAACGTTCACCAGCAGTTCTACTTCGACCATCGCATCGGGAAGCATCAACTGCTCGTCGGTGACTGACGTCTATGTTTATAGTGCCGGCAGCGGCATCAACCTCTATGGTATCAAGGTTGAGAGTACCAGCGGCGGTGGCAGCGGTCCTGCTGTTGACGAGACGACAACGACACCTGCTGTAACGGGCGCTACCTTGACAGACGTGGTCAACAACACCGTAGCACAGAATTCGAAGGCCAATCAGCTGAAGGTGATACTGAACGACGGCAACATCAACTACTATAATACCAATGACATTTCCAACGTTGCTAACGACAAAGAGCTCGGTAAAGTCACGATTACCATGAAGAACGGTTCCAGTGACATCTACTATGCTACGGTTGCCAATATCTCCTTTGCCAAGAAGGTGGAGGAGGAGAGTGGCGGAACGGTATCGGGTTCGCTCACCATTACCGAGGCTAAAGGCTGGTACGAGTCGGCTTACGTGAAGTTTACTCCTGTCAGCGGAGCATCCTATTACAATGTATATGTGAAGGGTGGCCAGTATAGCAGCTACACGAAGATTGACGACGAGCTGGTGCGCAACTACGGTACCTACGGACGTGCCGACGCTGTCGGTCTGAGGGCTGGCACCTATAGCATCAAGGTGGTTGCCGTCAGCGGCAATACCGAGACCAGCACCTATGGCGAGGCTACAGGCCTGACCGTGAAGAACTATAGCCGTGAGGGCTTTGCCCACAAGGGCTACTCGGGTGTGGGTGCCTATAACGATGACGGTACGCTGAAGAGCGGTGCACGTGTCATCTATATTACCAAAAATACGGCGAAGACCGTGTCCTGTGACATCGTTACCAGCTCAAAGGGCGCCACCACTCACTATACCGGCTGGCAGGCAATCCTTGGCGGTTACGAGAAGGGTTACGAAAGCACGCCGACAACCTTCCGTATCATCGGAACGATAGACAAGGCTGACCTTGACGGTATCAACAGCAGCGAGGAAGGTCTGCAGATTAAAGGCAAGGGATATACAACGGTGAATATCACCATCGAAGGTATCGGTGACGATGCTAACACGCGCGGCTTCGGTTTCCTGATTCGTGGCTGTACCAGTGTAGAGTTGCGCAATTTTGCCAATATGTTGTGTATGGACGATGCCGTCTCGATGAATACAGATAATAGCCATATCTGGGTGCACAATCTGGACTTGTTCTATGGTGCGGCGGGTAGTGCTGCCGACCAGGTGAAGGGTGACGGTACGGTTGACTTGAAGGATGATACGCAGTGGATTACCATCGATCATAACCACTTCTGGGACAACGGTAAGTCGTCGCTCTGCGGTATGAAGAGCGAGAGCGGTCCTAACTATATCACCTATCACCACAACTGGTTCGACCACAGCGACTCGCGTCATCCGCGTATCCGTACCATGAGCGTACACATCTGGAACAACTACTTCGATGGTAACTCCAAGTATGGTGTCGGTGCAACATACGGCTGCAGCGCGTTTGTTGACCGTAATTACTTCCGCAACTGCAAGATTCCGATGATGAGTTCCAAGCAGGGAACGGATGCTAAGGGAGCAGGTACTTTCTCAGGTGAGAATGGCGGTATGATCAAGTCGTATGGTAACGTGAGGACTGGTTCCAGTGCGAACAACTACATCCCTCATACCAGCAACTCCACCAGTTTCGATGCTTACGAGGCTTCGTCGCCGACAGAGCAGGTTCCCAGCAGCTATAAGACGGTGCAGGGTGGTACCACCTACGACAACTTCGATACCAACAGCAGCGTGATGTATAGCTATACTCCTGATTCTGCTAACGACATTCCCACCATCATCAAGGGTGACTGGGGTGCCGGCCGTATGAGTCACGGTGACTTCAGCTGGACCTTCAACAACAGTACCGAAGACACCAACTATAGTATCATCACTGAACTGAAGTCGGCATTGTCATCCTATGCCACCAAGCTTGTGGGATGGTTTAAGTAAAAGAGTCTCAACATGTCAAAGAGCGCTGCCGTAACTGTGCCTCACTCGGCTCGCAGGTAAGCCTCATTTGGCTCGGAACCAGGCTTCTCTTCGTCGGCAAGTTGGCCACACTTGCTTGTCGGGGGTAAGCCTGGTTCCCCTTTTCTGTACGTGCAAAGGTAAGGCTAAGCGTGGGACAACACCAAATCCGGCGTGCCCTGCAGTGCAAAAATTTGTTAAAGAAACGGGGTGTTTGGCAACAAATTTATAACACTACTGATTGTCAGTGAGTTACGGATGGCATATTGTAAAATGCAACATTGCAACATTGCAACATTGTTGCATTAAGCATTTTCCGACATGCAAAAATGGCGTGTATGCTAATAGGTTATTATAATATATAATATATATATATTATA
>JAFRYZ010000004.1 GCA_017442825.1 Prevotella sp.
ATATTTGTAGTCGAAAATGGCTATGATATGAAAGATGTTTTATTAACTATACTGCTGTGCTTATTTGCCATAGAAGTTCCTGCTGACAGCTGGGATGAAGGGAACTTTAAGCCCTATAACACCGATGTCGTGCTAGAGAAGACAAACCTGCCCATCCTGTTCATCAACACCCGCGACGAAGCCGGCCATACCACCGCCATCCATAAAGACTACCAAGTGGCAGTGCGTATGAAGATCATCAACAATGCTGACGGGGTGAACTACGGCGACACAGTGGCACATTCGGGGCAGACCACCGACTATGAGGGATGGGTAGGCATCAAGTACAGAGGTAGCAGCTCATTTTATGACTCCGACAAGAAACCTTATGGTTTCAGAACCTTGAAAACGGCTGACGTGAACGGAAAGAAAGAGAAAGTGAAACTGCTCGGTTTGCCAGAGGACAACAACTGGGTGTTGCTGGCGCCCTATCATGACCGCAGTCTGATCCGCGATCCGCTGGTGTATCAACTCTCACGGCCCTACTTCGAATTCACACCTAAGTGCAAATTCTGCGAGATCATCGTCGACGGCATCTACTATGGTGTCTATATTCTCTGCGAAAAACCCAGCAAGGGCGAGAACCGCTTGAACTTTACTGCTCCAGGCGACAGCGGCGACGAACTGACTGGCGACTATATGGTGGAGATAGACCGTGATAATGAGCCACATTTCGTATTGAAATACAAAATGTACGATCATGATATCTGCGCAAAGTACCACTTCCCTGAGTACGAGGAAATATCAAGTGAACAGATGGCCTATATCAAGCAGCGGTTTGACGAGTTGGAGGATGTGCTCAACAGCGACGGTTTTGCTGACAAGGAGAATGGCTACAGCAAGTATATCGACGTGGAAAACTTCATCAATTACCTGCTGATGACGGAGTTCTGCCAAAACCCTGACGGTTATCGTCTGAGTACCTATATCTATAAACGACGTGACTCTGTGGATCCGCGATTCAAGATAACCCCTTGGGACTACAACATGACCTTCGGCAATAATATCGCAGCAGGAGATTTCCTCTATGAGCAATGGGTATATGAGAAAGGACAGAAAGCGGGGCTGTTAGGCAAGCTGCCTGTGCCTTTCTGGTGGAAACGGCTAACAGAAGACGAAGCCTATTGGAAACGCATGAAGGAGCGATGGGCTGAATTACGAACCAGCACACTGAGCGACCAGCACGTCACTGAAATGATGGACTCTCTGGTCAACGAAGTAACGATTGGAGGTGCCTGTGAGCGCAATTATCAGGCATGGCCCATCTGGGACAAAGAGATTCCCCTGGCTCCCACCACTGCCACAAACTATGATGAGGAAATAGCCCTCATGCGTGAATGGACTAAGAAACAAGTGGCGTGGATTGACGAACAACTGGGTTTCGATCCTACGGGTATCATCTCTATTCAGAATGTGCCATTCGTCAAGCGTAAAGACAATGATGACTGGTATGATCTTCAAGGTCGTAAGTTCGCCCCCAAACCCACCGCCCGAGGCATATACATACACCAAGGCAAAAAG
>JAFRYZ010000024.1 GCA_017442825.1 Prevotella sp.
ATGTACCTTACAGGGAATTTACTACGTAATTACGCTGGTTTGACGCTGCGAAGGTACATGTTTTTATACTAAAACCGAAAATTTTAAGGAAAAAGTTTGGTGGTTTAAGAAAAACGCAGTACTTTTGCAACCGCTTAACAGCAAAATACTGCTTCAGTAGCTCAGTTGGTTTGAGCACCTGACTGTTAATCAGGGGGTCGTTGGTTCAAGCCCATCCTGAAGCGCCCAAGAAAGAGCCCTGTAAATCAATGATTTACGGGACTTTTCTTTTTCTCGCATTTCAAAGTTGCACCCATTTTGCACCCGTTTTTAAACATTCTTCTGCCACCTGTACCCATATCCTTGCAGAATTAACACCCAAAAGATTCTGCAAGAGATTATCATTTCATCCGTTGTCAAGTTCTAACGTTGACAAGTTGAAAACATCTATGGGATTTCAACTGGCAACTATCACATTGTAGGTATTTGAAAAAGCGTACATGCTTTATGTCCCTCCTGGGGTCTGTACCTTATAGAGCAGATGGTTTCTTGGATGATGTCCATGGTATGGCAGATAACTTACCCATTATTCACCTCCAAGATATACCCTCGTTTCTTCAGTGATACGATTGAGATGGAAGTGTCGGCTTCGAGTATCTTGCGGAGATAGGTAATCTGCACGTTGAGGGCGAGGGAATTAGCATAACTATCGTTACCCCATACGGATTGCAGGATAGTGTCACGCTCTATGGTCTGGCCGATGTTCTGTGCAAGGATGGTGAGGATTTCCGATTGGCGGACTGAGAGGTGTTGCACCACTCCGTCGATCTCTATGGTTGAGAGATTGCGGTCGAAGAAGGTCTGGCCGATAGTCATGCGGGTGGAGGATGTGGACTGGCGATGATCGAAACGCTCTTTAATCTTTGCAATGAGTTCTTCGGGATAGAATGGTTTGGGGATATAGTCGTTGCCTTGCAAGGAAAAACCTTTCAGCCGGTCTGCCTTTTCGGTGCGGTCTGTAAGGAAGAAGATAAGCACGTCACGGTCTTGCTCACGAATAAGCCGTGCCAACTCAAAGCCATTCATCACTGGCATGTTGACGTCGAGCAAGACCAAATCGGGCTTGGTTGTAGTAAATGCCTCCCAACCTTTATGCCCATTCTCGGCATAACTGACTTCGTAACCCTCCACCTCTAAGAACTTACGCAGAAACTCGGAGTTCTGGCGATCATCGTCCACAAGCAATATCCTAATCCTCTCCATCTGTCTGTGGTATTAAAATGATGAATGTCGTGCCTTCTCCCTCAGTGCTCTCAAACGTAATCGTGCCTCCATGTGCTTCCACCAGCAACTTTACATAACTCAACCCAAGCCCAATGCCTGGAATGGCCATATCCTTCACCGTCTCGCTGCGGAAGAACTTGTCAAACACATATCGATGGTCTGCACTTGCGATGCCAATGCCATTGTCTGCCACAGTAATCTGAAGCAGTCCGTCAGTCAACTGTTGATAGTTAATCCTGATAGTCACGGCCTCATGGGAGTATTTGATGGCATTCTCCAGCAGGTTGCAAACGATGTTAGCCAGATGCATACGGTCTGCCCATGCTTCCACATCGTTCACGGCAACGATGTCCATCTTCACTTCCTTACCGCTGGGAATGTTCTGCTTACCTATACATTCCTCTGTCAGACTGCGTAGTGAAAAGCGGGACTTTACCAATGGTATTTCAGTAGCGTCGCTCAGTGTGATGTCGCGTAGTTTCGAGAAATACGAGGTCAGGTTATCCAACTCATTGTGCGAACTTGCCAGTATGCGCTGCATGCCCTCTTCGTCCTGCATCATCCGTTTGTTGCCCATAAACGACACACACATCTTCAGCGTTGATATAGGCCGTTTCAGTTCGTGAATCATCGTGTGCAGGAACTCCTGCCGGATAGTTTCAATTTGCCTCTGCTTGCGAATGGTCAGTATCTGATAGACCAGACAGAAGATGAGGAAGAACGATAACAGCACGGTTATGAGTAGTGTATAGGCCATCTTGCGAATGACAGGCGAAACGCTGATGGCCGTTGTCACTACAACCTCCTGTCCCTCGAAGATGTCGTAAGGATAAGACACTTCCATTACAGACTGCAAAATGGAGCCATGCATTTGCATGAACGGTTGCCAAACCATCGTGTCGGCTTTCGTGGTTGTAACGCTTTGAGCCGCTATACCTCGTGAACGCAGAATGCTGTCGAGCCTTTCCTTTTGGAATGGATGCTGATGGTCAACGGTGAAGCGGTTAAGTGCTTCAACTAATTGGCTTGTTCCCATGTCTTCGTTGTTCATGCTGTCACAAGTAAAAACAAAGTATTCCAAGCCTTTGGGCAGTTCCGTAGGAACGCTATCATGGAGGCTAGCTATATAATCCAATAGATATGCATGAGCATTTGTTCCTTTGGAAATATAATTTAGCGTATCAAGCGCAAAGATTTCATACCTCCATGTCTCAACAACATCGTCCCCCTTTATTTCGCTTGTTTTCCTTAAACGGTTACCATAGAACCTTGGAGAATACGGCAATGTTTTCCTGATTGCTATATCTTCTTCAGCACAGGCAATAATCGTACTGTACAGTTCGCTTTTGTATTCTTCAAGCGACAATCGGTAACGGCTGTAAAGCCAATAGCCCTGCACGATGCTGTAGGCTACGATGGCGCAGATAGTCAGGCCATATATGAACTTGAATCTTCTTTCCATGCTGCAAAAGTACACATTTTATTATGAACCCGCGCCCGAAAGAATCCTAAAAAACCAAAACAGTAATAATTCAGTAATAATTATTTTCGGCTACGGGGTAAAATAACCCTAACTTTGCAGCCGCAAGTTCACATCAAAACGTAAATAAAATGAAGAAAAGAGTATTATCTATCGCCTTCGCTTCTGCCCTTGTCGGCAATATGATGGCACAAGAAGTAGAGCACAGGAAGGAGAATAACAAGTGAGAGCCTGCTGTTGTGGGGCACAGGAGCCCCCATCCGGGAGTTCTTGTGGAGCGAGGATATGGCCGATGCCAGCGTCTACTGCCTTGAGCATATCGACTTCGACGACGTGCGCGGTAACAATGCCGAGGTGCGCAATTGCCACATCAACATTGGCAG
>JAFRYZ010000025.1 GCA_017442825.1 Prevotella sp.
AAACTGGTCAGCACCATCCACATCGTCATAGTAGGTATAATCGCCGATGATGATACGTGGATTCTTCACCACATTCTTGATGAAGCAAAGTCTTGGGAGGTTCGGATTCGGGAAAACCTCGTTTGGATTTGGTCTGTTCATTTCACAATTCTTATTAAATCAAAGGGCAAAGGTACTCATTTTTACTTTATTATTCGTATCTTTGCATCCAACTTTACAAATTATTAAGATGGAATACAGAAAGATTGGCGATAACTACTATATCCGTATGGATCGAGGTGACGAGATTATCAGTAACCTCCTCGAAATCTGCGAAAAGGAATCCATACCGTCTGCCGTATTCTCTGGAATCGGCGGCTGTCAGAGTGCAGAGCTGCAGGTGTTCATCCCCGAAACTGGCAGTTTTGAGACTGAACAGTTAGAGGGGATGCTGGAACTGGTATCACTCAACGGCAATGTCGTAAGAGACGCTGACGGCAAACTCTATCATCATACACATGCCTTGTTCTCATTCAAGAAAGACGGTCAGCATGAAATGGCGGGAGGACATCTTAAAGCCACTACCGTTCTCTATACTGCCGAAATTGAACTGCGTCCAACTGTCGGCGGTGCTATCGGTAGGAAGTTTGATCCTGAGACTGGCACGGGATTCTGGGCATTTAAGGATTAGTCACTATGGTAAAGAATTACAAGGTTGTCACTCTCTGCGGAAGCACCCGTTTCAAGGAGCAATACATGGAAGTTCAGAAACGGCTGACGCTTGAAGGATGTATTGTCATTAGCGTTGGTCTGTTCGGGCATTCCGGCGATGAAGAGGTTTGGAAACCTGGTACAAAGGAAATGCTTGACGACATGCATCTGCGAAAAATCGACATGGCAGACGAGATCTTTGTCGTCAATGTCGGAGGCTATATCGGCGAGAGTACCAGACGTGAGATAGCATACGCTGAGAAGACAGAAAAGAAGATAAACTATTTGGAGAAACAAGATGAGTAAGAGGGATTATATTCAGGCCAACAAGGATTGGCTGGAGGCGAAAGCCAAAGAGGAAGGCGTAAAGGCTCTATCCAAGGGTATCTATTACAAGGTACTTAGTGAAGGCAATCAGGATAGTGCAAAACCGACGGTTCGTAGTATCATCACTGCACACTATACAGGCAAGACGATTGACGGCAAACAGTTCGACAGCAGTCGTGGCGGTGTACCTTTGGCTTGCCGACTTTGCGACCTCATTGAGGGCTGGATCATCGCCATTCAGCAGATGCATATCTGCGACAAGTGGGAACTCTACATCCCTGCTGAAATGGGCTACGGCAAGTTCTCGCAGCCAGGCATCCCTGGTGGCTCAACGCTTATATTTGAAATAGAACTCTTAGGAATCGCATGAATATGGAGAAAATGAAAGTAAATGCCTTGTTGATGAACAGCACAGACAATGTTGTCACTACAGTTGCTGAGATCGCAAAAGGAGAGAATGTCTGCTTCATGAAAGGCAGCGAGTATGTCATTCTGAAAGCTATGGAGGATATTCCTTATTGTCATAAGGTTGCTCTCTCGGATTTGACCGTTGGCAGTGAGGTTGTCAAATATGGTGAGAGTTTGGGCAGACTCGTTTGCGACGTTGCAAAAGGCGGATGGGTGAACGACCAGAATTTGAAGAGTGAGTTGCGCGACTACGACAGCGAACTGGCTGGAGATAACTGGCAGATGTGTGCTAATCAGTCTGCTCCCCAACAGCGGAAGACTTTCCAGTTCTGGGGCTACCGTCGTGCAGAGGGCCGTCCTGGCATCCGTAACCATATCCTGATTCTGCCCACATGCGTCTGCGCCAGTGAGTCTTGCCGTGTAGTGGCCAGTCAGATTCGCGGAGCGGTGAACATCGTGTTCAACACGGGCTGTTCCGACGTGCAGGCCAATACCGACATGAGCCAAAAGGTGCTGACGGGCTTTGCCTGCCATCCCAACGTCTATGGCGTGGTGATTATCGGTTTGGGTTGCGAGACCGTTCCCCATCGGAAACTAAAGGAGAAGATTGAGCGTCTGACCAGTAAGCCTGTCGTGTCATTCGGCATCCAAGAGGAAGGCGGCACTCTGAAGACCATCGAGAAGGCCACCCGTGCTGCACGCGAAATGGCCCAACAGGCAGGTTCGCAGCAAAAGGAACTCTTCGATTCCTCAGAACTCTATATCGGCATCGAGTGCGGTGGAAGCGATGCCACATCGGGTATCGCCAGCAATCCGTCAGTCGGTGAAATGAGTGATATTCTCGTAGATATGGGTGCCACGACGGTGATGAGCGAGTCGATAGAGTGGATTGGCGGTGAGCACATACTGGCCAAGCGTGCCGCCACGACAGAGATTCACAATCAGATAATCGAAGTGTGCCGTGAGTACGAGGCTCATCTCTCTGCCGCTGGACAGGATTGTCGAGCCGGACAGCCCACACCTGGCAACAAAGCGGGTGGACTGTCCACGCTCGAAGAGAAAAGCCTGGGCTGCATCCGCAAGGGTGGCACTCGCCCCATTGTGGAAGTGCTTCAGCAGGCGGTTCGTCCTTCAAGGAAAGGTGCCGTCGTGATGGACACTGCTGGTTTCGACATCGCCAGTGTCACGTCGATGGTGGCTTCTGGCTGTCAGGCTATCATCTTCACAACAGGTAGGGGCACCCCTACGGGTAACGCCATCGCTCCCGTGCTGAAGGTGACTGCCAACGAGCGCACCTACCGCATGATGGAGGACAATATGGACGTTGACCTCAGTGCCGTGTTGAGGAGTGAGAAGACCATCGCACAAATGGGTAGCGAACTTGTTGATATCGTCGTTGAGGTTGCCAGCGGCCGCATGACCAAAGCCGAAGCCTTCGGGTTCTCCGACATCGCTGTGGATCACGTCTGTAGGTTTGTGTAAATATCAAATACTTTATGACACTTCGAGAACTTATTAATTCAGTAGATTCTCAGCAGTACAGCGATTCGGCGTTGTACCAGAAACTGTGTGAGACGAAGCCTGAATACGGCTCAAATAGGCATATTCA
>JAFRYZ010000026.1 GCA_017442825.1 Prevotella sp.
GACGGACTATAGAAGGCTACACAGGCTCGCAGATAGTCTGTGCCTAAGGTCGTTGCCGCAAACTCTGTAAGAAATCCCCCTGCACTCTCGCCCATGATCGCCATGCGGCTGGCATCCAGCCCATACTCAGCGGCATGGTCGCAGACGAACTTGACTGCAGCCACTACATCGCCCGTCTGGGCAGGCATCGTCATGTTCAGTGCTTGAATTGTCTCTTCAAGAGTCAGTTTCTGCTTCATATATTTATCTGTTTTAGTCAATGTAGGAATTCGGTGGCAAATTTACGAAGAATCTGCCACATTCTCACGCCCTATCTTTCGTGGCGAATGTTCAATACGTTAAGTAGCTGTTGCGAAATGGCTAAAAAGTGGGCTCAGCTATGCCTTCTTGGTGCAAGCGTGAGCCTTCTCCTGCTGCTATAATTGCGTATCTCATAAGGTTTTGAAGAGTTCGTTACACATCTGCTCATGGCGGCTACGCATATATCCGCACAATGCTGACATCACAATAATCTCGAATACGAAATAGAGCCACGGCAAGTCGACGAGGCAGCACACATAGAGTGCAATGGCTCGCGTGTTGAAGGTGAGAATATTAGTAAGAGACATCAGTGGGAGCGAGCGTTTGCGGAACTCGTTGCGGAAGGACTCAGGCGCATTGCCAGCCTTTCCATATAGGCCGTGGAGTCTTTGCATCAAGCGCTGAAAGGCGGGAATAGCCTTCTCCTGCTGACGGGTGTAGTTGACGTATGTCTTGAGGAAGGCTTTCTCTATCCAGTGGCCACGCCAAGGCATTGCGTCGTACAGTTGCTGCTGGTGGATCGAGGTTGAAAATTCGGCCCCAGACTCTCCTTCGAGAAAGAATAGGTGTATCTGCCGGTAATAGTCGGCCAGTCGGCACTGTCCGCTATGGCAGGCAAAACCACTGAAGAGGCATAAGCCAAATAGCATCAGTCCGTAAATGACAGCATTACGTTCCGTATCTGCAATATGCAACCACTGGAACTCCATACTGTGATGCTGATAACAGCGCCACACCAATGCACAATAGACGGGAATGAAGATGATGATGCTAGCGGCCCCATCGAGAATACGCCCCAACTGGGTCTTCTTGCCCGTCATACGAGCCAGTTGACCATCGGCACTGTCGTAGAAGTTAGCCCACATCATAAGCAGAATACCGAGGATATTGAGCATCAGGCCCGCACTGCCCTCTGTGCGCCATGAGCCGTGTGCAAAAAAGAAGGCTGACGTGATGCCAATCGTGATGCTCAGCACGGTAACCACATTAGGGTGAACGCCCAACCGCTGAAAAAACTTGGCCCACAGGTAGCCTATAGGACGGGTGAACACGCGGTCGAGCCACTCCTCAGTATCGTTGGATTTATAGGTCTGTTGTACGTCTTGTTTCATATTTTCTTAAAATGTCATTCTGAACGTATAGCGTATGCCCCACTTTTCGCTGGTAGGCAGGTCGAGGTAGGTCAGTCGGCGGACATACTCTATCTGTGGCTACGTTGTGTCCTTTATAAATGAGGCTCGCCATCGGTATGCCTTCGCCCGTCTCAGCATCGACGACCACGCCGGTTATCTGCTGCTGCGCCTGCAAAGGCAGGCACAACAGCAGAAACAAGGGGGAAATGATATACTTAGTCCAACTCCTCATCAACCTCATAGCCTCCCATTTCTCGAATAGCATTCTTCAGCATCGTGTGCTGTTGGTAAAGATGGTTTACGGCCATCTCGCCCTGCGTGTAGTCGTGCATCGGCGACTTCAGGAAGAACGAGAGGAAACGCTGGATGCCATAACGGCCAGCGCGCTGGGCAAGGTCGATGAGCAGACAGAGGTCGAGGCAGACGGGGGCTGCCAGAATGCTGTCGCGGCAGAGGAAATTGATTTTTATCTGCATCGGATAGTTCATCCATCCACGGATGTCGATGTTATCCCACGATTCCTTGCGGTCGTTGCGGGGCGGGTAGTAGTTGATGCGCACCTTGTGGTAGTAGTCGCTGTACAGTTCGGGCTGCTCGTCAGCCTTCAGGATGGTCTCCAGCGTAGAGAGCTTCGATACCTCTTTCGTGCGGAAGTTCTCCGGCTCGTCGAGCACCAGTCCGTCGCGGTTGCCGACGATAAGGATTCCCAACTTGCCCGTTGCGGGCTTTACGTTTGATTGTTTCATAGTTATAATGATTTTATTTATTATTGAAAGCTCTCATTAACAGCAGTCCGATTGTGGCCCAGATGATTTCACGCACACGACATATCAAACTGATATAAAGACCGAGTTCTGCCGTCATGCCGAAGGCTGATACTGACAAGGCAAAACCTCCTTCACGTCCTCCCATCTGCAAGGGGATGAAACCTATCAGGTTGGCTATGAGTGAGGTAAAGGCAATAATAAGGAAAGCGACTATGAATGCATAGACGTATCCTGCAAAGGTCCGCCCCATCCCATTGTCAAAAAGCAGGAGTACGAACAACACCTCAAGACTCTGCAAGATGCGCGCAAAGTAACCGAGGAAGAAACTTTCATAGAACGCTCGTCCGTTTTGCCTTTTTAACTGCGCTATCTGGCAATCAATTCTCTTCAGACTCTCACCATGCTTATCCTCAATCCGTTGGCTCCAACCCTTCAGGACAGGCATCTTCCCTACGAGTCGGATAGTCTTTCTGATGAGACCGTATTTGTAGCCACGAGTGAAAAGATAAATGCCGCCAAGACTGAGTAGAAGAGCCACAATGACGACAACTTGCATCACCACGGGGAATGTCAACTGACCTGCCACAACCATTATCAGATACACAACAATAGCCGTGAGCCAAAACCAGAAATGGCTGAACACATGAGTCATGGCGAAAAGCACTACCGAAGAAGTGGCTCGTTCCATGCCGATATACTTGGACAGTTCCATGACGCGATAAGGCTCACCGCCAATGCCACCTATGGGTATGGTTGTGTTGAGGGCAAAGCCAGAGACTATGATTTGCCAAAGACGTCCAAGACTGATGGGGCAAGGACCGCTGTCGGAGATGATAGTTCGGAGAGCCAAAGAATTAAGTCCATAGAGCATTCCCCATAACAACACCGATGCAATCAACCAGTAACTGAACCGGCGGATAAAGTGCCACAATTCTGTGAAACTTACATCGAAAGTCAATAGCATCACAACTACTGCTGCAATGCCTATAAGAAACAATATGGTACTCAATCGTTTCTGCATTGTTTCTTATTTAAACTCGTAGTTTATATAGTTGCTACCCCGTTCATTCATGCGAAGCTGAAGGATGGCTGATGTTTTAGCATCAATAGTCAACACAAAAGATGAAAACAAACGCCTTTTCTTCTTAGTCGATGTTATAGTGATGGTCGTCTGCCCATTTCTCGTATTGACCTTCAAATCATCGCCCGAAGGAATTGGCTGGTGATTGATGACGGCCTTCAACACGGCATGGAAGGTTGAAAACTGCGTGTTCTTGCGGCTGTCGGTCACATGTTGCTTGCCGCCCATCGTCATGGTAAACTTCGTACCGTCCATGACGAGTTGCTCACGCCCTCCATCCGTCGTGATGCCGATGTAGTCGGGCTGACGGATGGTGAAGGTGCCTGTTGTCACAGCATCCTGCGTCAGTGCGGCACGGTGCTGCGTGCGCGTCACATTCTGTGCTGTGCTAAGTGAAAAACCACAAATGATGAATGACAAAACGATCAATAGCTTTTTCATGTTTATTTTCTAAGTATAAAGTCCTCCATTGATTGATATCACATTGCCAGTAATGTAGCCCGCCTGCGGCGAGACGAGGAAAGCTACGGCATCGGCCACCTCCTGGGGGTGCCGAAACGGCGCATGGGTATTTGCTGCTTCAATGCCTCCTCGTCAAGCCCTTCTGTCATGTCGGTCTTGATGAAACCGGGAGCAATGGCGTTTACGGTAATATTGCGCCTTGCCACCTCTTGTGCCAAAGCCTTTGTGGCAGCGATGATGCCCCCCTTGGCCGCCGAATAGTTCGTCTGTCCGGGCAATCCCTTCAGTCCGCTGACGCTGGCCATGTTGACGATGCGTCCAAACTTATGCAGTTGCATGGCAGGCAACAGTGGCTGGGTGACATTGTAGAAACCCGACAGGGTGACATCGAGCACACGGTGCCAGTCAGATTCGGGCATGAGGGCCAACACGCTGTTGCGACGGATACCGGCATTGTTCACCACCACAGAAATATATTCGCCGCCATGACGGTTCTGCTGCGTCTGCCGCTCAAGATGACTGCGGGTCAGCGAAGGTCTGAATCTTTTTCAGGTCCTCCACAGGGATGGTAATCTTGTAGTTGAACTGTACCAGTGCGATGAGGTCTACCAGGTTAATGCTATCCAGGCTGAGTGTCTCCTTCAGGTTGGCATCGGGAGCGAACTCACTCTCTTCAACTTCAAACTCTTCAGCCAGCAGGCTGTTAACTTTCTCGATAATTTCTTCACGTGTCATTTTCTTTAATCTTTTAATGTTATTATTTACTTAATGTCTTTGATGATCAGTGTTGAGTTGGTGCCACCGAAGCCGAATGAATTGCTCAGGAAGATGTCGAAGTGCTGCTGAGTGGTCTCTGGGAGCACGTTGATGCGCTGAGTCACCTCGTCGGGGTTCTCGAAGTTGAGTGAACCTCCGATGAAGTCGTTTTTCATCATCACCATCGAATAGACAATCTCCGAGGCACCTGCCATCCACATTTCGTGGCCCGTGAGGCTCTTCGTCGAGCGTCGTGCCGATACACGACCAAATGCCCATTCCCGTGATGACTACTCTTCTTTCTTGCATAATTATCTGTTATTATTATCAACTTTCAACTCTCAACTATCAACTTCTTATAGCATCTTCTGCGCTTCACAAATTCTGGCTTCAGTGGTTTCCACTGAGACAGTTCGCGCACATTGTCCTCCAGTTGTGGTCCTGTCTCGGCCCAGCGGAATCCATATTTATTATAAATAGGTATAAGGTCGTCGAAGAACAATGCGTTCACGCCCAAACCTTGATAGTCGGGACGAACGGCAACCAATAGCATCTCGGCATTTTCCTCAGGGCACCACTTCAAGGCTTTTAATAAGTGCCACCAGCCAAACGGCCACAGAGAACCTTGGGCTTTCTGCATAGCCTTCGTCAGACTGCCCATCGTCACCGCTACGCCTACTATCTCGTCCTTTTCGTTGAACACAATGGGAATCAGCTCATAGTCTATCAGACTGAGATATTTTTTCAAGAAGATATCTGCCTGTTCCACCGAAATCTCTGAGAATCCGAAGATGGGAGCATAAGACTCGTTAAACAGTTGGAAAACCTTTCTGCAACAGTCCTGCTTATCTTTGACATCCATGAGTTTCACCACGCGCAACCCAATCTGTTCACGGGCATACTGCGCCGTACGAGCATATCGGGCAGGCACTTCCTTTGGAATATTGACGCGTATCTGCACCCAGTCCACTTCCTTCTTGAAACCCAAAGCCTCCATGTGGCGAGGATAGTAATAAGGATTATAAATCGTATTCATCGAACCCGTCCGTTCAAAGTCCTCTATCAGCATTCCCTCCTTGTCAAAATCGGTGATGCCTAATGGTCCGTGTATCACCTCCATACCCTGCGACATTCCCCACTGACTCACAGCCTCAATCAGCGCCTTCGAAACGCCCAGGTCATCAATAAACTCCATCATAGAGAACCTGACGTTCCGCGTCTGCCACTTCTCGTTGGCCTTGTGGTTGATGATACCCACAATGCGACCCAAGCATACCTCATTATGATAGGCCACAAAAGGCTGAATTTGTGAGAACTCGTAGGCTGGATTCTTCTGCTTGTTAAAAAGGTCACGAATATCGGTCTTTAAATCGGGCACATACTGCGGACAATCTTTATAGATGAAATAAGGCAA
>JAFRYZ010000027.1 GCA_017442825.1 Prevotella sp.
CTGCTGACGCTGGTTGTGCGCCAGCTGCTGCGCAGTGCGCGGTTCGTGGACGGTTTCGGCGGTGAGGGCTGGCAGTTGTGGATAGACCAGAACGAACTGGCGAACCTGACCATTGACAAGCTGACGGTGCGCCAGGTGATGCATCCCGTTTGTACTGTTGGGCGCAGCACTTCTCTGGCTAGGCTGGTTTGGTTTCAATGCTGGTTCGTCGCTGCATGCCGACGGACAGGCCGTCAAGGCTTTTCTGAACACCAACACAGCCTCTGCCACAGCCATGATGACGTGGATATTTTTCGATTGTCTGCGTGGCCGTAAACCGTCGGCTATGGGGGCAGCCGTAGGTTGCGTAGTTGGTCTTGTAGCCATCACACCGTCGGCTGGTTATGTTACAGTCGGACAAAGCATCTTCATAGCCTTTGTCATTACACTCATCTGCAACGTGGCCGTCTATTGGCGCTCTCATACCAGCATAGATGATGCCCTTGACGTGTTCCCCACTCATGGAACGGGCGGAATCTTCGGTACTGTCTTAACTGGAATCTTTATTCAGGAGGGACTGGTATCTGGAACTTGGGACGGCTTCGTCGTTTTCCTTTACCATTTGCTGGCCATCGTCATCGTATTTGTCTATACTTTCGCTATGAGCTGGCTGGGCTACAAACTCATCGACCGACTCATACCCATGCGTGTCTCTACCTACAGCGAGAAGGTGGGTCTCGACTTCTCGCAGCACGATGAGCACTATGGCCTGGCACATATCGGTGAACGAGAACTGGCTGAATATGAAGAGCATATAAGGGGGAAGGGTGAGAATTTAAGAGTTGAGAGATGAGAGGAAAGAGTTTAGAGATGAGAGGAAAGAGTTAAAAAAGAAGGGTGAAGAATCAAATTAAAGATATGCAAACTAAGTACATTTTCGTCACGGGCGGTGTGGTGTCTTCTTTGGGAAAGGGGATCGTTTCCGCCAGCATCGGCAAACTGCTCCAGGCAAGAGGGTACAGGGTTACCATTCAGAAGTTTGACCCTTATATCAATATAGACCCTGGGACCTTGAACCCCTACGAGCATGGAGAGTGCTACGTGACGGAGGATGGATTCGAAACCGACCTTGACCTGGGGCACTACGAGCGTTTTACAGGTATCCGCACTACGCGCAACAATAGCATCACGACGGGGCGTATCTACCAAACGGTTATTGAACGCGAACGTCATGGCGACTATCTGGGAAAGACGATTCAGGTAGTGCCGCACATTACGGATGAAATCAAACGGCGGATGCTCCGTTTAAGTGAACTTTCAACACCGGCAGGGAATGCTTCACCCGATTATGACTTTGTCATTACCGAGGTCGGGGGCACCATTGGCGACATTGAGAGTGCTCCCTTCATGGAAGCTATCCGTCAGTTGCGTTGGCAGTTAGGGCGCGATGCTGTCTGTGTGCATCTGACGTACGTTCCTTACCTGAGGGCTGCCGGCGAACTGAAGACCAAGCCTACTCAACACTCGGTGAAGGAATTGCAATCAATGGGCATCCAGCCCGACATCCTCGTGCTTCGTACTGAGCACCATCTTGATGACGGGGTGCGCAAAAAAGTAGCGTCGTTTTGTAATGTTGATTTGGAATGCGTCGTGCAGAGTGAGGACATGCCCAGCATTTACGAGGTGCCAGTGAGGATGCAGCAGCAGGGACTTGATGCAGCTATCTTGCGGAAGATGGGCATACCTGTGGGGGAGAAACCTGCCATGAAACCGTGGCATGACTTTCTCGACAAGCAGCGCAAGGCTACCCGCGAGATACACATCGCGCTGGTGGGAAAATACGACCTCCAGGATGCCTATAAGAGTATACGTGAGAGTCTGAATCTGGCAGGTATCTACAATGATGTAAAGGTGAATATCCATTTCGTCAACAGCGACGAACTGAATCAGGAAAATGTAGTCGCACTGTTGGGGAGTATGGCGGGAATACTTATCGGTCCTGGCTTTGGCAAGCGTGGCGTCGAGGGAAAAATCATTGCAGCTGAATATGGGCGCACACACGATGTTCCGACTTTCGGCATCTGTCTCGGTATGCAGATGATGGTGGTTGAATTTGCCAGAAATGTGTTAGGCTATCACGACGCTAACAGCAGTGAGATGTCGGCCGATACGTTGCATCCCGTCATAGACTTGATGGAAGAGCAGAAGAATGTCACCCAGATGGGGGGAACAATGCGACTCGGTGCCTACGACTGTGAATTGGTTAGAGGCAGTCGTGTACAGAAAGCATACGGCGATGCATCTATCATAAAGGAAAGGCATAGACACCGGTATGAGTTTAACAATCAGTATAAGAAGAATTACGAGGATGCCGGTATGAAGTGTGTGGGCATCAACCCTGGGACACGATTGGTGGAGATAGTCGAGATTCCCGACAAGCGTTGGTTCATCGGTACGCAATTCCACCCCGAATACTTTTCTACAGTACTGCACCCGCATCCGTTGTTTATGAGTTTTGTTAAAGCCTGTGTCTAAAATGGAACAATTGAAACATGAATGTGGTGTGGCGATGATCTGCCTGCTGAAGCCACACGACTATTACGAACGGAAATACGGCACACGGACCTACGGACTGAACAAGCTCTATCTGATGATGGAGAAGCAGCACAACCGAGGTCAGGAGGGGGCCGGCGTGGCATGTGTAGATATGGGTGCCCCTGCAGGCTGTGAATATATGTTCAGGGAAAGAGCTGAGGGGAAGGATGCCATCACCGAGGTGTTCAAGAAAATTGTGCCTGAGACATGGGAGGGTGCTTCGCTGTTGATGGGACACCTGCGCTACTCTACTATCGGCAAGAGTGGTCTGCAGTATGTCCATCCGTTTCTCAGACGCAACAACTGGCGTGCAAAGAACTTGTGCCTGTGTGGCAACTTCAACATGACCAACATCGATGAGATTTTCCGTTTTCTCACTGCCCAAGGACAGTCGCCACGTGTCTATGGCGATGCCTATATCACGCTCGAACTGATGGGACACCGGTTAGACCGCGAAGTGGAACGACGCTATGGCGAGGCGAAGCAGCTGGGACTGCAGGGGACCTGCATCACCGACTATATTGACAACCACGTAGATATGGCGGACGTGCTGCGCAAGACGATGAGCCTCTACGATGGAGGATATGTCATGTGCGGATTGACGGGGAGCGGCGAGATGTTCGCCGTGCGCGACCCCTGGGGCATACGACCAGCCTACTATTATCGTGACGACGAGGTGATAGCTGTGGCCAGCGAGCGCCCCGTATTACAGACGACTTTCAATGTGCAGGCAGAGGCGGTTTGCGAACTTCAGCCTGGAAAGGCGCTGCTTGTGCACCACACGGGGGAGGAAAAGAAATGGCGGGACGAAATACGGCAAATCCTTCCGGCAGGAAAATTCAGCGCCTGCAGTTTCGAACGCATCTATTTCAGCCGAGGGTCGGACCGCGACATCTATCAGGAGAGGAAACGGTTGGGCGAACAACTGAGTCCTGCCATCATGCAAGCCATTGGAGGAGATTTAGCCCACACCGTCTTCTCTTATATCCCTAACACCGCCGAGGTGGCTTTCCACGGCATGACGGACGGCATACGACGGATGATGCCGCAAAGTGGCAGCCCAAGCCAAAACCACGAGCTCAGGATGGAGAAAGTGGTCTGGAAGGATATCAAACTGCGTACCTTCATCGCTGACGACACCGAGCGCAACGACTTGGCTGCACACGTTTATGACATCACTTACGGCAGCCTGCAACCTTACGAAGACAACCTTGTCATTATAGACGACTCCATCGTGCGCGGCACGACATTGAAAGAAAGCATCTTTAAAATGCTGGACAGGCTTCATCCAAAGAAAATCGTGATGGTATCTAGTTCGCCACAGATTCGCTATCCCGACTACTACGGCATCGACATGTCGTGTCTGGAAGAGCTTTGCGCCTTCAGGGCTGCCATAGCACTCATCAGGGAACGGGGATGGGAACACATTGTCGAGGAGACTTATCGGAAATGCAAGGCTGACGCGAAGTCTGCGGCATCGCAAAGTGGCTGCCCAAGCCAAAACCACGTACGCGACATCTATGCGCCATTCTCAGTAGAGGAAATTAACGGGAAAATTGTAGAGATGCTGAGTCTAGAAGGCATGCAAACGCCCGTAGTACTGGTTTTTCAGAGCATCGAGGGGCTGCACCTTGCATGTCGCGACAATCCTGGCGACTGGTATTTCACAGGACTCTACCCTACACCTGGCGGCATAAGGATGGTGAATCAGGCATTTGTAAATTATTACGAAGAATCTTATAATCGTATTTAGTATGTGTGGAATCGTAGCAATATTAAACATTCGGCATCAGTCTGCTGAACTGCGCCAGAAGGCATTGAAGATGAGTAAGAAAATACGCCACCGCGGTCCTGACTGGAGTGGTATCTATGTCTCGCCTGACAAAGGGACAACGGCTGAGGAACACCAAGGGGCCATTCTGGCTCATGAACGGTTGAGCATTGTTGACCCGGAATCGGGTGGGCAACCCCTCTATTCGCCTGACAGGAAACGGGTACTGGCTGTCAACGGCGAAATCTATAACCATCAGGAAATACGCCGTCGCTTTGCGGGACAATATGATTTCCAGACGGGTAGCGACTGTGAGGTCATCCTTGCGCTTTACAAAGAATGGTGCGGACGGTCACTATCCCGCGGAGAGGGTAACCGCAAAGCGCTTGACAGAGCAGGAACGGATGCCAGCACCTTCCTGGAGTCGCTCAACGGCATATTCGCCTTTGTGCTCTACGACGAGGAAAATGGCAACTACTTGATAGCCCGCGACCCCATCGGGGTCATCCCACTCTATATCGGCTATGACAACGACGGAACGCTTTATGTCGCATCGGAACTGAAAGCGCTCGAAGGGCAGTGCAACCACTACGAACCGTTCCCACCGGGACACTACCTCCATAGTGGGATGGCAGACCTCAAACCGCAGCGTTATTACCAACGAGACTGGTTCTCCTATGAGGCCGTAAAAGACAATAATGCTTCGGTTCATGCCATACGCGATGCCTTGAAAGCTGCTGTCCGCCGACAACTCATGTCCGACGTGCCTTATGGGGTATTATTAAGTGGCGGCCTTGACAGCAGCATCATCTCTGCCATCGCCCAGAAGTTCAGCGAACACCGCATTGAGGACGATAGTAAGACAAAAGCCTACTGGCCACGACTGCACTCTTTTGCCGTGGGACTGAAGGGGGCTCCCGACCTTGCGAAAGCAAGACTGGTGGCTGACCATATCGGCACTGTACATCACGAAATCAACTATACCATTCAGGAAGGATTTGATGCCATCCGCGACGTCATATACTACATCGAGACTTACGATGTTACCACCGTCCGCGCTTCTACTCCTATGTACTTGCTGGCACGTGTCATCAAGTCAATGGGCATCAAGATGGTACTATCGGGCGAAGGTGCCGATGAAATTTTCGGTGGCTATCTCTACTTTCACAAAGCTCCGTCTGCTCGTGATTTCCACGAAGAGACGGTGCGTAAGTTGGAAAAGCTACACCTATACGACTGCCTGCGAGCAAACAAGAGTCTCTCGGCATGGGGTGTCGAGGGCCGCGTGCCTTTCCTCGACAAAGAATTTCTTGATGTTGCCATGCGTACCAATCCCGAAGCCAAGATGTGTCCAGGATCGACCATCGAGAAGAAGATTGTTCGCGAGGCTTTTGCCAACTTATTGCCTGAGGCTGTCGCATGGCGACAAAAGGAGCAATTCTCGGATGGTGTAGGTTATTCGTGGATTGACACCTTGAAGGACATCACCTCCAAAGCCGTGTCAGACGAACAGATGGCTCATGCTGCAGAACGCTTTCCCATCAATCCACCAAAGAACAAAGAGGAATACTACTATCGCAGCATTTTCGCCGAGCATTTCCCCAGCGACTCTGCAGCCCGTAGCGTTCCCTCAGAGGCCAGCGTGGCATGTTCTACAGCCATTGCACTTGAGTGGGATGCCGCCTTTCAGGGAATGAACGACCCAAGTGGTCGGGCCGTCAAAGGCGTGCATGAGCAGGCTTATTCTAAATCGTCATTCAAGTGACAGGCCTGAATCCACGATGAAATGGCTATTTTTTCTTCATCTCCAACACGAGATTTCCAATCCAAATGCCGTGCTTACCATTCTGATCGACGGGGATGAGTTTGCCGGAAGCATCTTTGACGTATTCAAGGTTCTTCAAGTAGGTGTGTGAATGTCCGCCGAGGAAGAGGTCGGTGTTGCGGGTGTGGGCAATAACATAGTTGTCGTCTTCGCCACCAAGTTTCCATCCCAGATGTGAGATACAGATAACCAGATCGCACTTCTTTTTGTTTTTCAAAAAATCGGCAGTCTCGTTAGCTACCTTCACAGGGTCGAGGTATTTCACACCGCCACACTTGTTACGGTCAACAAGTCCATCCATCTTAGGCGCAAGCCCATAGACACCGATTTTCATCCCCTTGTGTTTCAGGATGATGTAGGGCTTTACCAGTCCTTCCACGGGCGTACCGGTGAAATCGTAGTTAGCACAAACTATGGGGAATTGAGCCATGCGGAAAAGGCGTGCCATATTATCGAGTCCGAAGTCGAACTCATGATTGCCTATGGTGGCGGCATTAACCCCCATCTGGTTCATCAGCCCCACTTCAACATCGCCCTTATAGAGCGTATAGTAGGGAGAACCCTGAGAAAAGTCGCCGCTGTCAAAATAGAGCAGGTCGGGATCTTTCTTGCGTTCTTCCTGCAACATTACCATGCGGCGAAGATATCCACCTCTGCCAGCAACAGACGTGTCGGCAAGGTTAGGATTCAACTGCATGATGCAACTATGAGTATCATTTGTGTGCAGAATATGTATCTGCTTGGTTTTCTGTGCCGATAAGGGCAACACAGCAAAAGCTGCAAACCATATCATTATAGGTATTCGTTTCATATCGTATTCTAGTAATTGAGAAATTGAATAAAATGCATTTGGCCTTAAACTTTAGACCTTTCTTTTAGTCGCTTCGCTTGGTAAAAGCGCTTCGCGATTAGACCTTAGACTTACTCTACCACCACACGTCCTTCGACAGAAGATTCGACGGATTTACCCGCTTTCTGCATGGCACGGAAATAGTCAATAATATAATAACGTACATTGTTTTTCTCTTCTTGCGGTGACACAAGGTCGGTAGCCGCCTTGAAAGCCACCATTTCATCGTTACCTTGCGACAGATAGTCGAGCGTGACGATGCGGTATTTTGCCTGTGGATCTATCTCCTTGCCGTTGAGACGTGCCGACAGCAGTTTACCGTCTTTTGTAATATGCAACTGAACACCGTGACTCAATCCTTCACCACCACGATGGGCTATCTGCTGGAACAATTCCAAGACTTTCTCACCAGTTAAGGTAAGGAAGCACACCTTGTTTTCAAATGGAGCCACATCAACAATATCGCCGTAGGTCACCTTACCTTCGGCAAGAGCAGCTCGAATGCCTCCGATGTTATAAACAGCAAACTGCGGTTGCTCGTTGAAGAACTGTCCCGTCCACATCATAATGTCAGGAAGAAGGTTCGACAGTGGAGCTTCTGGTCGATCGGCATGGAGATAGGTTGCCGCCGTACCTACGACAGGACTCATCATACTGTCAACTTTCACTTTGAAGGGAGCGAGGAATGCTTCTGCCTGTGGTGATGGGGCATCATACTTCTTGTCAATCAAGATACGCGAACGGCTTACATTCGCCAACTGGTAATGCGACTGACACGATGCCATCACCAACATCGCCGCTACCAGCGTGGTTAAGAGAGTCTTGCTTTTCATATCATTAAAAGATTATTTTTGCAAAGATACGAAAAAAATCCATTCTGCGCGTTCTTAGAATGATGTTTACTGCCACACAATGTTAAATATCTTTAATTTAAAACACAAAACCACACAACCTTCAGCCCTCAACTCTCAACTTTTATTACCTTTGCATCCGCTTTCGCGTAACCGCTGGCAGTGGAAGAGTCATTGGCCATGTTGCGTTGAGCAATTCACCATTAACAATTCAAACAGAAAATGGATTTAATCAAAGTTGCTGAAGAAGCATTTGCTACCGGTAAGAAATTCCCGGAGTTTAAAGCTGGTGACACCATCACCGTAGCCTACAAGATTATTGAGGGTTCAAAAGAGCGTATCCAGCTCTATCGTGGTGTCGTTATCAAGATTAGCGGTCATGGTGACAAGAAACGTTTCACCGTACGCAAGATGTCAGGAACTGTGGGTGTTGAGCGTATCTTCCCCATCGAGTCTCCGAACATCGAATCTATCGAAGTGAACAAAGTGGGTAAGGTTCGCAGAGCTAAGCTCTACTACCTGCGCAAGCTCACCGGTAAGGCAGCGCGAATCAAGGAGAAGCGTGTTGTCAACACAGAGAAAAAGGACTAATTACTCTGTACAGATTTGGCAATGCTTTATTGTTGAATCATCAGCACAGAAAGAAAAAAGGGAAACGCTGTTTCCCTTTTTTTTATCGTTTTCCTTTGTTCCTATTGGCACGTTGCTGACGGTATTTGGCTTTCTGCATAGCAGAACCGCTGCCGTGGGCTCCAGTGATATACTTCTTCTTTTTGGCTTTCGTCTTCACCTTGCCGTCATCAGCGGTCTTAGGCTTACCTCCTCCCTTCTTGAAGGAAATGCCATTCTCCAAAATTGATTGGAAGTCGTCGTTCATGATTCGTTAGAATTTAGACCTTCAACCTTAATGGTGGAACAAGCGTACACCGGTAAACGCCATTGCAATGTCATACTTGTCACACGTTTCAATAACGTTATCGTCACGGATGCTGCCGCCAGCCTGCGCGATAAATTCCACACCACTCTTATGTGCCCGTTCGATATTGTCACCAAAGGGGAAGAAGGCATCAGAGCCAAGTGCCACTTTTGTGTTCTTGGCAATCCAAGCTTTCTTTTCTTCTGTCGTGAAGACTTCAGGTTTCTCGGTGAAGAACTGTTGCCAAGTTCCATCACGGAGTACGTCTTCATATTCGTCACTGATGTAAACATCTATAGTGTTGTCTCGGTCGGCACGACGGATGTCATCCTTAAACGGCAGATTCATCACCTTCGGTGACTGGCGCAACCACCAGATGTCAGCTTTCTGTCCGGCAAGACGTGTACAGTGAATGCGGCTCTGCTGACCGGCACCGATTCCGATAGCCTGTCCATCCTTGACGTAGCAGACGGAGTTCGACTGTGTATATTTCAAGGTAATCAAAGCAATAATGAGGTCGCGACGTGCTTCGTCAGTGAAGGTCTTGTTCTTCGTGGGAATGTTTTCAAAGAGTGCAGGGTCGTCCAATTTGATTTCATTACGTCCCTGTTCGAAAGTAATACCAAACACTTGTTTGCGCTCGATGGGGTTGGGAACGTAGTCAGGATCAATCTTAATGACATTATAAGTACCTTTGCGTTTGTCCTTCAATATCTCAATGGCTTCAGGGGTATAGTCGGGTGCTATGACACCATCGCTGACCTCGCGCTTAATGAGCGTAGCAGTAGCTGCATCGCAGGTATCGGAAAGCGCTACAAAGTCACCATAAGAACACATGCGGTCGGCACCACGGGCACGGGCGTAGGCACAAGCCAGCGGAGAGAGTTCAACCTTAACGTCATCGACAAAGTAAATCTTTTTCAGCGTATTGCTCAACGGCAGTCCTACGGCAGCACCTGCAGGGCTGACATGCTTGAAGGAAGCTGCAGCCGGCAGACCTGTGGCTGCTTTCAGTTCTTTCACCAACTGCCATGAGTTCAATGCATCAAGGAAGTTGATATAGCCAGGACGGCCGTTGATGACTTCAATAGGTAATTCACCTTCGTCCATATAGATACGCGAAGGCTTCTGATTCGGATTGCATCCGTACTTTAATGCTAATTCTTTCATATCGTCACTTTTATATTTGCCCACAGATGTTCACAACACGATACACAACTCCGCCTTTACGCGCGTTATGTTTTTTATATTTTGACTACAAAGGTACGAAAATTATGCCAAAAATACATGTTTTTCATCATTTCTTTTGGCGAAACGAAAAAAAAGGCCTAAGTTTGCAGCGTATAGTAGATAACAAACAACCAATCGTTATCATCAATAGTTGCAACTAAAAACCACACGTGTTATGAAAATCAAATGGCTCAACCCACTGATGCTCACCTGCCTCTCTACAGCATTCGTAGCACTTGGCTTCGGTTCCTGCAAGTCGCAAAGCAATGTCTCAAAGCAACAGCGTGCTGAACTGAAAGGGAAAATGGCTAAAATCCAGCAAGAGATTTCCGACAACCATGCGACACTGGCAAAAATGCGCTCCGACTATGAAAACATCGGGCGCGGCGAATGTGTCTATGGTGGCCCTAACATGATGCAAGAAGCTGTTTCCCGTATGCAAGAACGACAAGATAATCAGCGTTCTTACGCCCGTAAAAAGATGAATGAGGTACAGCAGGCCATTGACAGTCTGAATCGGGAAAGAGACAAGGTTGCCACAGAGCTTGAACAGTTAGACAAGAAGAAATGAAATACCGCGGTCTCTCATTGAGAAAACGCTTGGGATTGGAGATACAACGGAAGATACAGCAACAACTTATTGCTGACCATCCGTTGTATCAGTTGTTTTGGGAGTGTACACTACGATGCAACCTACATTGCCGTCATTGTGGTAGCGATTGTAAGACAGTGGCTGGGCACGACGACATGCCACTGGAAGACTTTATCCGCGTACTCGACAGTATCGCAGCAAAAACAGATTCACGCCAAGTCTTTATTATCATCACAGGTGGAGAACCACTAGTGAGGGAAGACATCGTGGAGTGTTGCCGAGCTATCCGTGACCATGGATTTCCGTGGGGGATGGTCACCAACGGACTATATCTTACTCCGGAACTGTTACACCAACTGGTGGATGCCGGCATGCATGCCATGACCATCAGTCTCGATGGATTAGAGGATAACCACAATTGGATGCGTGGCAACAAAGACAGTTTCCGTGCCGTTTCGGATGCCATTGACTTGTTGCGCGAAGAACCCAACATCGTTTGGGATATTGTAACCTGTGCCACGGAACACAATTTCAGTGAACTGCCTGCCTTGCGAGACTTTCTCATTGACAAGGGCGTACCGTCATGGCGATTGCTCGATGTGTTCCCCGTTGGACGTGCTGCTACAACCCCCGAAGTGCTACTCAGCGACAAGCACTACCGCCAACTGTTAGAGTTTATCCGAGAGACTCGTCGCAAAGGAAGTATCCGCACGGCATACGGATGCGAAGGTTTTGTAGGCGAATTCGAATTGGACGTACGCGACTACGGCTTTTTCTGTAAGGCTGGCATCACCGTCGGCTCCGTTCTCATCGATGGCAGCATCTCCGCCTGCTCCAGCATACGCTCTGACTACCATCAGGGCAACATCTATGAGGACGACTTCATGGACGTGTGGGAAAACCGCTTCCTACTTTATCGAGACCGGAAATGGATGCACAAGGAGGACTGTGGTGAATGCAACATGTTCCGCTATTGTAAGGGAAGTGGCATGCATCTGCGTGACGGTGACGGAAAACTGCTGCAATGCCATGTTCAACGGCTGTTAAGGGCAGAACATCCTTAACCTTGTTATCAAAGAAACTACTCCTTAAGCAGAATGCCGGTAAAGATACGGCCACTATTAATGCCTAAACGACGTGCTGAGAAATACTCGTCACATCGGTCATACGAACAGATGTCAGATAGTTGAATCTGTTCTTTTTCCAATCCACAATCTATCAGCTGCAAACGATTGCATTCAGGAAGGTCAAGATGCCATCGCATAAGGTCATCTGACGTTTTTCTATCTTCTATGGACACAGAAACAGGATAATGTTGCGCTATCTTGTCCATAGGAAAATCTGCCTCACGAAATGCGTTATAGACTTCATCGCCCACTTCAAAGTTTCTCAATGAAATTCCTGGTCCAATGACAGCACGCAGCTGTTGAGGATGGGTGTGATAGATTTCTTCCATCTTCCTGACAGTCTTCACCACGATGCGAGCCACAGTACCGCGCCAACCAGCATGTACCGCAGCCATGGCATGATGAGCCTCATCATAGAGCAAGACGGGGATGCAGTCGGCAGTGGAAACACCGATACAAACACCAGGCAAGTCGGTCATCACTACATCTACACCTTCCAAGAAGGAATTGCGTTCGTCGTTAGTCAATTCATAAAAGGAAGGAGTGATAGCACGAACCTCTGTCTGATGCGTTTGATGCGGATACACCAACTGCTCATCTGTAATATGCAGCAGGTTGCACAGAGCGGAACGATTGATAGAGATAGCCTTTTCGTCATCACCACAATAATGATTGATGTTAAAGGTTGCATAGTTACCTTCACTCACCCCACCCTGTCTGGTGGTAGTGAAAGCAACAACACCGTCACCTATTAGATATGAGTGCAAGACGGGAAGATTCATTCGTCCTCGTATTCAAAATCTTCGATTTCATCGACAAACTCAACGTCATCCATATCTTCGTCATCAAGGATAAGGATGTCTTCGCCTTCGTCTTCCATTTCCTTGGCAAAACGACTCATCTCCTTGTCACGGTGTACCAGCGTGTCTTCTGCAGTAATTGACTGCAACTTGTTGCTCTCGCTGTTGAGTTCCTCCCAAAGGACATCCTTCAACTCGTCCAAACCCTTTCCTGTAACAGAAGAAATAAAGACAGTTTGTACGTCATCGGGCAACGTATCGCGCAACATCTCTATGAGTTCGTCATCTAACAAGTCGCACTTCGTCACAGCAAGGACGCGATGTTTATCCAACAACTCAGGATTAAATTGCCGTAGCTCATTCAACAAGATGTTGTACTCCCGTTTGATGTCATCGGTATCGCCAGGCACCATGAACAACAACAGCGAGTTGCGTTCTATATGTCGCAAGAAACGCAAGCCAAGTCCTTTTCCTTCGCTGGCACCTTCGATGATTCCAGGTATATCGGCCATGACAAACGACTTATTGTCACGATAGCCCACAATTCCAAGACTTGGTTCCATCGTGGTGAATGGATAGTTGGCAATCTTAGGACGAGCATTAGAAAGGGAAGAAACCAAGGTAGATTTACCAGCATTAGGGAAACCAACAAGTCCGACATCGGCAAGGAGTTTCAGTTCGAGGATGACGGTCATCTCCTGCATCGGCTCTCCCGGTTGCGCATAACGCGGTGCTTGATTCGTTGCCGATCGGAATTGGAAGTTGCCGAGTCCTCCCCTTCCCCCTTTCAGCAGCAAGACAACTTGCCCGTCTTCTGCCACGTCACAGACAAACTTTCCGGTTTCTGCATTATAGACCACCGTGCCACAAGGAACGTCAATATAGATATCCTTGCCGTCAGTTCCGTGGCATTTATCCCTGCCGCCGTTACCACCATGCTCTGCAAACACATGACGTTGGTATTTCAGGTGTAACAACGTCCAATAATTATGATTTCCACGCAGATAGATGTTCCCCCCACGACCACCATCTCCCCCGTCAGGACCTCCATTGGGGTTATACTTCACGTGACGCAGGTGCATAGAGCCCTTGCCGCCCTTTCCAGAGCGGCAATGAATCTTCACATAATCTACGAAATTGGACTCTGCCATACCATTTATTTTTTACCTAGGTAATCCTAGGTTGTCCTAGGAAACCCTAGATACCCTAGGAATTTCTAAATTCTATCGATCACCTCACAAATGCGTGAGAAGATATCATCGACCGTGCCGAGACCTTCAACATGATAATGAATACCCTCGCCATCATACCACTTAATCAGCGGTTGTGTCTGATGATGATAGACATCGAGACGTTTTTTGATGGTCTCTTCATTATCATCAGAACGACCACTCAACTGACCGCGGAGCAGCAGGCGCTTCATCAGTTCGTCTTCAGGAACATACAATTCTATCATAGCAGCAATCTGATGACCGCGTTCCGATAGCATCTTCTTTAAAGCTTCAGCCTGCGGAATAGTACGAGGGAAACCATCGAAGATGACACCCTCATGATCCGTACCAAAGGAATCATAAACACTGGCAAGGATGTTAACCATCAAGTCGTCGGGGATGAGCTGACCTTGGTCGATAAATCCTTTGGCAGTTTTTCCTAACTCTGTTCCATTTTTGATTTCATTGCGTAGCACATCACCGGTGGAGATGTGTCCGAAACCATACTTCTCAATCATCTTGTCGCTCTGAGTGCCTTTACCAGCACCCGGAGCTCCGAATATTACAATATTTTTCATATCCTTTTTTCGGGCTGTTCTCTTACAATGCCCTTATCCTTATAACTTAATCTTTCACCAATGTATAGATGTCACGTAAATTGCGACCTGCTTGATCATAGTCGAGTCCATAACCAACTATGAAGTCGTTGGGAATCTCCATGGCAGCATATTCTATGTTTAAATCTACTTGGAGCTTATCTGGTTTCAGCAACATCGTACAGATGTGGATGGATTCGGGATGGCGCGTTCCCAAAGTTTCTATCATGCGTTTCATCGTCAATCCCGTATCTACAATATCTTCCACGATAACCACTGTACGGTTGGAGATGTCTTCATTGATGCCCAACACCTCTGTGATTTTTCCTGATGAAGCCGTACCTTGATACGATGCCAACTTCACAAAAGAAATCTCACAAGGAATAGTAATATTGCGCATCAAATCGGCAGCAAAAATGAAGGAACCATTCAGCACAGCGATAAACAAGGGATTCTTGTCTGCCAAATCATGGTTAATACGTTCTGCCACTGCCTTAACTTTCTCCAAGATGACAGCCTCTGGAATAGAAGTCTCGAAGGTCTTGTCCTTAATAGTTACTCTACTCATAATAATGCCTCCTATTTAATTTGGGTGCAAAATTACAAAAAACTTCAAACTTTATACGCTAAACTATAAACTTTTCATTACTTTTGCAACATCTTTACACGTTGACCATGCCTACAAACGGCAATATTGACACCGGAGAAGATGAAGATATTTACAAGTACGCAGATACGAGAGCTCGATCGCTATACGATGGAACATGAACCTATCCGTTCCATCGACTTAATGGAACGTGCTGCCAAAGCATTGACTGCAGCCATCACGGAGCGGTGGACCAACCGCACTCCTATCGTTGTCTTTGCTGGTCCTGGCAATAATGGCGGTGACGCATTGGCAGTGGCAAGGATGCTGGCAGAGAAAGACTATCAGGTCAGCACGTTCTTGTTCAACATCAGCAACCACTTGTCGGAAGATTGCATCACCAACCGTCAGCGAGCAAAGGACACAAAAAAGATGAAGGACTTCACGGAGGTGACAACACAATTCGACCCTCCCATATTGGAAGCGAACATGCTGGTCATTGACGGTCTGTTCGGTTCTGGTCTGAACAAACCTTTGGCTGGCGGCTTTGCCTCATTGGTAAAATACATCAACCAATCTCCTTCTACTATCGTCAGCATCGACATGCCGTCTGGACTGATGACGGAAGACAACACTTATAACATCAGTGCCAACATCATCCGGGCCGACCTGACGCTGACTTTACAGATGAAGAAATTGGCGTTCATGATGCCCGACAACCAACAGTTTATTGGCGAGTTGCGTATCTTGGATATTCGGTTGAATCAAGATTTTATCAAACTTACGGAGTCTTCCTATAGCATTTTAGAGGAAAATGACATCCGCGCCAAATTAAAAGGACGCGACGACTTTGCTCATAAAGGGACGATGGGCAGCGCACTGTTAATAGCCGGTAGCTATGGTATGGCAGGAGCTGCCATTCTAGCTTCGCAAGCCTGTCTGCGTACAGGGGTGGGAAAGGTTACCGTTCATACTCCAAAGAAAAACTATAATGTCATGCAGATAGCTGTTCCGGAAGCTGTCATGCAGATGGACCACGAAGAAACCTATTTCTCCGAAGCTGTCGATGCTGAAGATTTCGACGCAGTAGGAATAGGACCTGGGTTAGGTCAACATGAGAATAGCGCTATAGCCCTCATTACCCAACTGCGGCGCTCCCAATGTCCTATTGTTGTTGATGCTGACGGCCTGAACATTCTTGCCTCTCATCGGGCGTGGTTGCAACAGTTGCCAAAAGGGATTATCATGACACCCCACCCCAAGGAGTTCGACCGCATTGCTGGCACATCCTGCAATGGCGACTACGAAAGATTGCACAAAGCATCAGAGTTAGCACAAAATCTACAGATATACATTCTGCTGAAAGGTCATTATTCTGCTCTTTGTACCCCGACGGGAAAAATTATCTTCAACTCAACAGGTAACAGTGGTATGGCAACAGCAGGCAGCGGCGATGTGCTGACAGGCATCATCACAGCCCTGTTGGCTCGTGGTTATCACGCCTGTGATGCCAGCGTCGTAGGAATGTACCTGCACGGATTGGCAGGCGACTTAGCCATCAAAGACCTGGGTAAGGAAAGCCTGATTGCCGGTGACATCATCAAATACCTGCCTGCAGCTTTTAAGAGACTGAATGAATAAAAAGAATACAAATGACTCTATCAAAAAAACGACCTGCCAGTGACAGGTCGTTTTTTGATAATATGTCATTGTAGCTAAGCTACCAAACATTTCTTACTGTGCCAGTTTGTTGTCAGAACCCAGCACATCAACAATCTTATGTTCATACATCTTAACCATCTCGTCGCGAGCAGGACCGCAGTATTTACGCGGGTCAAACTCACCTGGTTTCTCTGCGAAGACCTTACGTACAGCTGCCGTAAAGGCAAGACGAGAGTCTGAGTCGATGTTAATCTTGCAGACAGCACTCTTTGAGGCCTTGCGGAGCTGCTCCTCAGGAATACCTACTGCGTCAGGCAACTTGCCACCATACTGGTTGATAATGTCAACATACTCCTGCGGAACAGAAGAAGAGCCATGCAGCACAATGGGGAATCCTGGCAGTTTCTCCATGATAGCATCCAATACGTCGAATGCCAATGGAGGAGGAACGAGCTTACCCGTCTTCGGGTCGCGTGTACACTGCTCTGGAGTAAACTTGTAAGCTCCGTGAGAAGTACCGATAGAAATGGCAAGAGAGTCACAGCCTGTGCGAGTAGCAAAGTCGATAACCTCCTCAGGCTTTGTATAGTGAGACTCAGCAGCAACGACATCGTCCTCAACACCAGCCAGCACACCCAACTCAGCCTCAACGGTAACGTCAAACTGGTGAGCATACTCTACCACTTTCTTTGTCAGGGCAATATTTTCCTCATAAGGCAGTGAAGACCCGTCGATCATCACAGAAGAGAAACCGAAATCCACACAACTCTTACAGGTCTCAAAACTGTCACCATGATCCAAGTGCAGAGCAATCTCTGGGTGTTCACAACCCAATTCTTTTGCATATTCCACTGCACCCTGTGCCATATAGCGAAGCAATGTCTGGTTAGCATAATTGCGGGCACCCTTGGAAACCTGCAGGATGACAGGTGATTTCTTTTCTGAAGACGCTTTGATAATAGCCTGCAATTGCTCCATGTTATTGAAGTTGAATGCAGGAATGGCATATCCGCCATTGATGGCTCTCTTGAACATCTCACGGGTGTTCACCAAGCCGAGTGATTTGTAATCTACCATAGTATTATAAATATTAAAAATGAATAGTTTATGATTTCTCTTATTGTTTATCTTCTTGCGGATCAATGAATTTCCAAATCAAAGCAGCAACTGCAGCACCGATAAACGGACCTACAATAAAAATCCAGAGGTTTGCCAATGCGGTGCCTCCTTGGAAAATTGCCGGAGCTATTGAACGGGCGGGATTGACAGATGTACCTGTGTAGCGGATGCAAACCAAGTGTACCAGAACAAGGCTCAAACCAATTGCCAGACCAGCAAAGTTGTTCGTTGCACCATTGGTCTTTGCTGTTGCACCGAGCACAACAAGCACGAAGACGCAGGTAAAGATGATTTCAGCCAGCAAACCGCCGATAGCCGTCACACCCAGCTGCAAGTCGTTGGCACCTGTACCGGCAATAGCACCACCGTCGGAAGATGCTGTCAATGCATACAACAATGCCGAACCGATAAATGCACCTACCACCTGAAACAGCATATACATTCCGCAATCCTTTGCACTGATACGTCCGGAAAGGAAGCATCCGAGCGTAATAGCAGGATTGATATGGCAACCAGAGATGCCACCGATAGTATAAGCCATCGCTACGACAGCCAAACCGAAGGCAAATGCCGTACCTACCACTGCTGGGATATTGGTTACTGGGTCACAACCCAAACTGACTGCTACGCCGCAGCCCATCAAAACGAGCACCATGGTGCCCACCATTTCTGCTAAATACTTTTTCATATCAGTCATTTTTTAAAGTGTTTTTTCGTTTAATCTTAAAATAAACGGAGAACAACCTCCATTTATTGCATGAAGCCCATGCTTCATGTAAGCATGGGCAAAAGTAAGCATTTTCTTTGAGCCGAGCAAGAAAATTGCTAAAAAAGACAAAAAATAACTAAAACTCCACCAGAATACGGAACACCTTTTGGGGATTTTCCGACCACCAAGCCAATGTCTCACCAGCTTTTTCCGGCTTAACCACCTTGGTAATGAGTTTGTCATACGGAACGTCAGCCGTTGCCATATATTTGGCAACAGCTCGGAAATCGCCTGGTTCTGCATTGCGCGAGCCGCGGATGTCGAGTTCCTTCTGCACAAAGAGTTTTGTCTGGAAAGAGACATCCGCCTTGGCATAGCCGATGCAGACCACACGTCCCGTAAAGCCAACTTCTTTGACTGCCATCTGGTATGTGGAGGGGGCTCCAACAGCCTCGATAACCACATCGGGCATCAAGCCGTCTGTCAGTTCCACCAACCGTTCATGTACGTCCTCCGTTGCCGAGTTAATCGTATAGGCAGCACCTACAGCCTTGGCTCCTTCCAGTTTCTCGTCATCCAAGTCGCATGCAATGACCGTAGCGCCACGAAGAGCCGACCGTACGATAGCTCCGACACCAATCATGCCACAACCGATAACCAGAACCACGTCGCTATCGGTCACCTGAGCACGGTTGACAGCATGGAAGCCCACACTCATCGGCTCAATCAAAGCACACTGCTTTGCCGTCATGTTCACCGTCTGAATCACCTTCTGCCAAGGCAGAGCGATGTATTCACACATGGCACCGTTGCGTTGTACGCCCAACGTCTCATTATGTTCACAAGCATTTACACGCTTGTTACGACATGCAGCACAATGCTCACAATTGGTATAAGGCGTCACCGTCACAATATCACCTACATGAAGATTCTCAGGCACATTCTGTCCCTTCTCTTCAATGACAGCACCTATCTCATGGCCTGGAATGACCGGCATCTTCACCATCGGATTACCTCCGCGATACGTATTCAAGTCACTGCCACAAAAGCCCACATATCGTAGGCGTAACAACACCTCATCATCACCATACTGTGGTTTAGCGAGGTCCACAACCTCCACTTTCTCAGTTTCTACAATTCTTACAGCTTTCATTACTTCTTATTTATTATTTCTTATTTCTCATTCGATCGAAGCGACTAAAAAGAACTCAAAGCCCTCCGCTCTCCGCTCTAGTTCGAGCTTGCTCGCTTTCACATAGCGAAGCGACTGAAAGAACCCTAAACTCTACTCCGACATATTCTTAACGTAAGGCAAATCTACTAAATGGTCGAAACCAAAGAGACTGCGGGCATTTTCACACAAGAACAGTTCTTTTTCCTGTTGACTCAACAAATCAGTCTTCTGTATCCAGTCGAACGACTGTCTATAGGTAATGGCGGTGATGGTGCGCGGATAGTCCGATCCCCACATCAGTTTCTCCATCCCCACTTCATCGGCAGCCTCACGTATCGCCTTCACAGCAGAAGGGAACGGGTAATATTCATCATTGAACAGCCAAGTTATCCCACCACTTTCAATATATACGTTTGGGTGATGCGCCAGCTTAATTTGTTCCATCCAGTCTTGCCGCGTCACCATGCCAAAGTGGCCAATAATGATTTTCAGTTTGGGAAAAGCTCGGATAATATCCTCCATTTCATCGAGCTGTACCGTTCCGTCAGCCAGTTCCACGGCAAGCATCACACCCCGTTGTTCCATCAGACTGTACATCTGCATAAACTCCGGTGCATTGATATAGATGCGTGAAGGAATGGGCTGTACTTCGGAATAACCTTGCGCCACATGAGGTGAAATCAACCGTGCTGCAGGAATCTTTATGCCCTTAAAGCCACGACGAATCAGATACTGTGCGTCAACAAGGAACCCTGATTTGCGATACTCACACATACCGAAGACAAAGAAACGGTCAGCCCATCGTCTGGCTACATATTCCAAATAATCGTTTTGCAAGCCATCGATAAACTCTTGTGTAATCACAGCCGCCGACACCTGCGCATAATTCATGTTCGCCAGCATCGTCTCTGCCGAGTTCCGATTATCCGTCATAAACGGAGGGAGCATCTGCACTTCGTTGCCGAAAAACATCGCCCGTCCGTCGGGCAGCTGGTAGTTATGCTGTCCATCTACCACCGTGTCTTGCCAAAGCCACAAGTGTGCGTGTGCGTCAATAATCTTCATTATTTTTCAATTGTCTTTCGAGCTTGCTCGCTTGCAGAGAGAAGCGGAGCAAGAATTATCCATTAAGTATTTGCCCACGAAACACGCTGTTGGTCACCGATGATTTCGCGTACTTTCGCCACCAATTCCCAATCTATCGGTTCGTTGACATAGGCAATATTCTTTTTCAGGTTGTCTGCACGTGTCGTACTGAACACCGTTGAAGCGATGCGCGGGTTGCTCACGGCAAACTGCATGGCAAGTTTCTCTATCGGATAGCCCACCTCTTTACAATATGCTGCTGCCTGTTCGCAAGCTTTCACCAAAGGTTTCGGTGCTGGATGCCATGCCGGCACGCCCCGCTCCGTCAGCAGTCCCATTGAGAACGGAGATGCACTCGTCACACCTACGTTGTGTTGCTCAAAGAAGTCAAAGAAATCTACCAGTTTATCATCACACAGACAATAATGACAGAAGTTCAGCAGACATTCCACCGTTCCTGGTTCCGTATATTCTATTATCCATTGCAGGTTCTCCAACTGCAAGTCTGTGCATCCAACATGCTTCACGATTCCCTTTTGCTTCAGTTCGTGCAAGGCTGGCAACGTCTCGTCGGCTATCTGCTGCAAGTCGGCAAATTCAATGTCATGAACGTACAAGATATCCACAAAATCCACATGTAGCCGCTCCATGCTCTCATAGATGCTGCGCTTCACCCGTTCAGCCGAGTAGTCCCACGTGTTATGTCCATCCTCGCCATAGCGTCCGACCTTAGTAGAAAGGACAAACTTCTCATGCGGAATATCCTTCAGTGCCTTACCCAATACTGTTTCTGCCTTGTAATAACCATAGTAGGGTGACACATCGATATAATTGATTCCCTCATCAATTGCCGTAAACACAGCATCGATGCCACGCTTCTCGTCAAAATCATGGAAGACACCACCCAATGATGATGCTCCGAATCCCAACTTCGACACACGAAGACCTGTTTTTCCTAAATCTCTATATTCCATTTTTCAATTGTCAATTGTCAATTTAACACCACCACTCCTTCTTGTTTCTTTCCGTCCATCATGATGCACAGCGGTTTCTCAAAGCGCACGTGGCGCACGAACTCCGTCTCTGCCACAGCGGGCATATTGTCGAGCAGTTGTTTTTGATAAACACCTTCATTTTTATATGGATTCACCGTAAAATAGCCAACACCAAACGAGGTCAGGTTTTGAAAAAAGTGTGTGCCCTGCGAAGGGTCAACACGATAATTTTTCAGTCCTTCTTCCACGATTACACGCGCACCACTGATATGTGGCCACTTCACGGGTATCCCCAACCACGGGTCACTGCTCCCCCATCGTCCTGGTCCTATCAGCACATAGTTCTTGCCTTCAGCCAGGAACTGACGATTGATGCGCTCGATATGTTCGGCAATAGTCGGATTGTTCATGGCTGTGAAATTATCGTCGGTTTTCACATAGACCACGTCAACAACATCCTCGCTGATACCATGTCCCAACGACATGTGCGAACGCAGCAGGCAGTCCTCGTCAGCAATCGCCGAGAGGTCTTCTTCCAACACCTGCTTGGAATCAACAATCGGACGGATCTGCAACAGATACAGTTCCCCGAAGGGTTTCTCGTTATTATCTGTCGGCGGGGTGATGTTGCAAGCAAACTCTATCTCCACCGGACGGCGCATTGCTTCTGCCCCGAACGTCATCGACATCTGCAACAACTCCGGCAATGGAACGACGCCTTGCTGCAGAACGCCACAGAAAGAGATCACCTTCCTACCACCTTCGTAGAGTCCTTCCCTGATTACTTGGTCATAAGCGTCAAAAGTAGAAGCGATATATTGTAACGGATGCTGCATAGCCCCTGTTGACTGTTCACTATCTTCCTTCCTGTTCGGTAACATAGGGAAATACTGGTCAGCTTCTTTCACCTTCAGCGTCTTGATGTTAAAGCCGTCATCCACCTTAAAATCCTCTCCCACATGTGTCATGTCCAACGCATAGAACTTCGTCTGCGTCTCTTTCAGTGCAATGTCCATTTCACTGGTCTGCAACACCTGATCTGGATGATAAGGCGACACGCGCAGCGTCTGTCCGCCATCCACAATATACTTGCCGAGTCCCAATGCCAGCGAGGCAATGCCATCCTCAGCCTTCTCGTCACCGATAGGATAATAGTTCAGCGAGCGCAGCACGCCGCTGATATTGGGATAATAGTATTCCCCATATTGGTTGCCGACGACCTCCTGCAGGATTACCGCCATCTTCTCTTGGTCAATGACGTTACTTGTCGCCATCATGTATGCTTTCGAGTCTTGATAGAACACCGACGCATATACGCCCTTGATGGCACAGGCAAGCATCCGAAGCATCGCGTCTTTGTCTTCCAGATACGGAATCATATACGTGGAATAGATGCCTGCAAAGGGTTGATAGTGCGCATCTTCGAGTAACGAAGACGAGCGGATGGCTATCGGGGCATGCGTCGCCTCAAAGAAAGCATAAAAGTCATCGATGAATGCATCCGGCAACTGTGCCCGCAGGAATTGCTGCAGTATCTCCTCGTCGCTGGCATCACTGAGTGCAATCTGGTAGAGGTTGTTCTTTTCCATGAATTCATCGAAGACATCGGTACAAAGCACCACCGTCTTCGGAATCTGCACCGTTGCGTTGGGGAACTTCTTGAAGTCAGGATGAGTCTTGATGACATGGTCAAGGAACGCCAGGCCACGCCCCTTTCCACCCAACGAGCCATCACCGATGCGGGCGAAATGTGAGAAACGGTCGAACTTCTTGCGGTCGAACACTGCCACCACGCCAATATTCTTCATGTGGCGGTACTGCACGATGGCATCATAGATAATCTGCTTGTGCACATCCACGTCCTGCAGCTTGTGCCAAGTGATGTCTTTCAGAAATGCCGACACAGGGAAGATGGCACGTGCACATAGCCAGCGGCTCATGTGGTTACGCGATATATGGCGCAACATGGCATCGTTGGGAATGCGGAAAATATTGTCCTGCAGTTCTTTCAGGTTGCTCACCCGCATAATCTCCTCGTGTGTCTTCGGATCTCTGAAGATGAAATCACCGAAGCCCATGTGCTCCTCCATGATCTTATGCAGGTCGCGGTTCATCGTCTTTGAATTCTTGTCAACGAAGCGGAACCTTTCTGCCATAGCCCGTTCGCGGTTCACCGTCTCGGCACTCTGCAAGATGAGCGGCACGTACTCGTCGCGCCGGCGTATCTCCTCCAGCAACTTAAAGCCCGCCTCAGGGTCTTTGTCTGCCGATGATGCTTCGGCAGGAACGGCGTCGCCCATGGGGAATCGCACATCGCTGATAACACCCAGCGTATTGTCGTGGTACTTCTCGTACAGCGCCATCGCCTCCTCATAGTTACGCGCCAGCACCACCTTAGGTCTTCCGCGCATGCGCAATGTGGCAGCATGGCGGTTCAGCGCTTCGGTTGAAAAGCGCTGACTTTGCACCAACAGGTAGCTATAGAGATTGGGCAGGATAGAGGAATAGAAGCGTATGCTGTCCTCTACCAGCAGAATCATCTGCACACCAGCCTCAGCAATGTCATGTTCGATGTTCATCTTGTCCTCTATCAGTTTGATAATCGACAGGATGAGGTTCGTATTGCCCAACCAGCAGAACACATAGTCGAAGATGCTTAGGTCCTCGTGCTCCATGCGTTTTGTGATACCGTGAGAGAAAGGCGTGAGCACCACACACGGCATCTTGGGGAACTGCGCCTTCACCCCACGTGCCACATCGAAGGCATCGTTATCCGCATTACCCGGCATACAGATGACCAAATCGATATTCGTCGTCTTCAGCACACTCGCTGCCTCTTCTGTAGTCGATACCTGCGTAAAGGTAGGAGGATAACGCAGTCCCAGTTCCATGTATTCGTTGTAGATTTTCTCCTCAACCCGTCCGTCGTCTTCCAACATGAAGGCGTCATAGGGATTGGCTATAATCAGCACGTTATAGATGCGGCGCATCATCAAGTTGACAAACGACACATCTTTCAACAGGAACTTGTTCCATTGTTGGGGTATAGGATGGCTATTCATAGCTCAATATTCTTTCGTGCAAAGGTCGTAATATTTATCGGTTCTGCCAAATTATCATTCCTTTTTCCATTGTTTTTATTTGGCTGTTCGGAAGAAAGTATATACTTTTGCGACACCAAATAGACAATTTGTGATACTAACCTAATACATATTACCATGGAAGTAGAGAAAATCATGCAGGATCTGGAGCAGAAGCATCCAGGCGAATTGGAGTATTTGCAGGCCGTACGCGAAGTTTTGATCTCTGTCAAGGATGTCTATAACCAGCATCCTGAGTTCGAAAAAGCCAAAATCATCGAACGCCTCGTCGAACCTGAGCGCGTCATCACCTTCCGTGTGCCGTGGGTGGACGACAAAGGAGAAGTACATGTCAACATCGGCTACCGTGTACAGTTCAACAGCGCTATCGGTCCCTATAAGGGCGGACTGCGTTTCCACTCGTCGGTCAACCTCAGCATCCTGAAGTTTCTCGGATTTGAACAGACATTCAAGAACGCACTCACCACACTGCCGATGGGTGGCGGCAAAGGCGGTTCCGACTTCTCCATCCGCGGCCGCTCCGATGCCGAGGTGATGCGTTTCTGTCAGGCGTTTATGACCGAGTTATACCGCCATATCGGACCCGACGAGGATGTGCCGGCAGGCGACATCGGCGTAGGCGGACGCGAAATAGGCTATCTCTTCGGCATGTACAAGAAGCTAAAGCATCAGTTCCAAGGTGTCCTCACAGGCAAGGGACTGGAATATGGCGGTTCACGCATACGTCCGGAGGCAACAGGCTACGGTGCCATCTACTTCGTCAACCACATGCTGGCAACACGCGGCATCGACATCAAGGGCAAGACCGTCGCCCTGTCGGGCTTCGGCAATGTGGCATGGGGCGCAGCAAAGAAAGCTACGCAACTGGGCGCCAAGGTCATCACCATCAGCGGTCCCGACGGTTACATCCACGACCCTGCCGGTCTCGACGAGGAGAAGATTGCCTACATGCTCGAACTGCGTGCCAGCGGCAACGACATCTGCCAGCCCTACGAAGAGGAGTTCAGCGGTTCGGTGTTCTATGCAGACAAGAAACCATGGGAACAACAGGCCGACATCTACCTGCCTTGTGCTACACAGAACGAGTTGAACGACGCTGATGCCGACCAGATTCTTGCCAACAACCCCATCTGCATTGCAGAGGTGTCTAACATGGGCTGCACGGCAGAGGCAGCCGAGAAGTTCGTCGCTGCCAAGGCTCTCTTCGCGCCAGGCAAGGCTGTCAATGCCGGCGGTGTCTCAACCAGCGGACTGGAGATGACGCAGAACTCCATGCGCCTGACATGGAGCGACCGTGAGGTGGACGACAAACTGCATTACATCATGCACTCCATCCACGAGCAGTGCGTCAAGTACGGAAAACAGCCCGACGGCTACATCGACTATGTCAAGGGAGCCAACATTGCCGGCTTCATGAAAGTGGCTAAAGCCATGCTGGCACAGGGGATTGTGTGATAATGGACAATTGATAATTGATAATTGACAATTCACCCCCTTTAGGGGGCTGGGGGGCTTTCAATTCATAATTGAATGGAAATAACAACAGAAAGATGGCGACGGAAACTATTGGCGAAAATCCCTTTCGCCATTTTTCTGTTTGTAGCCATACCCTCATGGGCACAGGACACGGAAGGGAAGGCTTCCTACTATCACAACTCGCTGCACGGACGCAGGATGAGCAACGGACAGCCTTACGACAAGAACAAGATGACATGTGCTCACCGCACGCTGCCATTCGGCACGAAGCTGCGCGTCACCAACCCTACCAACGGCCGACAGGTCATCGTCGAGGTGACCGACCGCGGACCGTTTGTCCGGGGTCGCATCATCGACCTCTCCTATGCTGCCGCACGCGAGCTGGGCACGCTGATGGCAGGCGTCGGACTGGTACAAATTGAAATCCTTCCCAACGACATCGAACTGCCTTACATGGCAACAGATAACACCCTCGACATGGAAACCATCGAATATGGCGCTGCCGGGGTCTGCTATGAGTTCATACCGGAATGGAAGAAGGAAAAGAAAACCAACGCGCAAACTACGACAACACCTCCGGCAGAACCCAGACGCAAGCCTGTGGAAACCAAGAAAGAAGCCAGTCGCTTATGGACCGACTTCTTTCGTCAGCTGCGTTCTACCCACTAATCATTTTTAGAACTCTATGCGGTCATCTCCGCTATTCGTCTCATCGACAACAGGCTGATGGTGGTTGTTGCCGCTGCTCTGGAAGTCGCGGGCATTGTAGCTCGGCACATCACGAGCCGTACTCGGCGACGACGGAGCACGATAGCTGTCATTAGAGTAGCGAACTCGGTCGGCATTCTCCCTGGCATAAGGATTGAAGCCACGCGCCTTGTTCTCCTGCACGCGCCTGTAGTGCTCGTGCACCTCGCGGCGGTCTCTGTCGTCAGCTTCCTGTCCGATGGCTGCACCGAGAATGGCACCACCAGCCATGCCGACAATCGCTCCTACATCCGAACCACGCCAGCCGCCGGCGATGCCGCCTACAGCCGAACCTAATATTGAACCGAGACCGGCACCGGCATAGGCGCCTGCTCCTGCATACGTTCCGCAACTGCTCAGAAGGAGCACGAGGGCGGTCACTGATAATACCATTGTCTTTTTCATATCTTTACCCTTTCTATTATTCTACGATGCAAAAGTATGAAGAAAAAAACAACCAGCAAAAACCTTTTTCCCTATTTTGCAGTAGGAAAATCCCTATATTTGTTTATCTTTGCACCCATGCAGACATTCAACCTCCACAAAATTATCGCAATGTTGCTGCTCCTCACGGTAGCCGCAATAGGTATGGCACAAGAGAAGATGGGCGGCTATAAGCCCATAGAGCAATGGGAACCGGGCATTCGCGTCAGCCAAGACGACGTGAAGCGCCTCGGCATGAACTTCTTCTTCCGGGCAGAACCCATCCCCGACCATGTTTTCCAACGCATGCAGGGAAAGTCCTACCCCAAGGACTGCCCCATCCCACGCAAAAACCTGCGCTACCTGCGCCTGATGCATGTTCGGGAAGACGGAAAGGCATGGACGGGAGAGATGGTGTGCAACAAATCCATTGCCAAAGACCTGGTGGACATCTTCCGCGAACTCTACCAGCAGCGCTACCCCATCGAACGCATGCTGCTCATCGACGACTTCAATGCCAACGACGAGCAGTCCATGTCCAACAACAACTCTTCCTGTTTCTGCTACCGCACCATCGCCAATAAGAAAAAACTCTCGAAGCATGCCCAAGGCTTAGCTGTGGACATCAATACCCTCTACAACCCCTATTACATCGACCGCAGCAACGGCACCCGCTTCATACAGCCCGCAACGGGTGCCCCCTACTGCGACCGCACCAAGTCCTTCCCCTACAAAATCGACAAGGGCGACCTTTGCTACCGTCTCTTCATCAGCCACGGCTTCCGCTGGGGTGGCGAGTGGCACAGCTGCAAAGACTTCCAACATTTCGAGAAGTAAAAAAAACGAAGACGCCAGGCATTCAGCTTGGCGTCTTCTTAAATAGGTAAGGTATTCTTTTCCAATAGTAAGAACTGTAGATGGCGAAGGACTCCCGTGGCGACAACGCCATCGTTCTGATATGAATCCGTAACGTATAGACCAGCATGCGCCATTTACGCAACAGCCCTTTGCCGGCATGTTGTTCTGCATACGTCTTGCGGTCGTTTTGTCCAAAACGTCCACTCTCCAACACCATACGCTCGACAAGTCGATATGCTCTCTTGTAGCGGTTGCTGAACAACGGAAACTCTTGCTCTGGCAACCCCAGTAAGCCGGTGAGCATCTTTCCAAGCACCTGCCAGGCTCGCAACAAGTCAGCTTCGCGCAGCAAACGTTCCAACTCTTCTTGGTCTATATCGTCATGACAATGGTGCAAAATCAATGCCCAGTCGCAAAGTTGGCGCAACCCAATCCCGCCTTTCATTAAATGGAGCCAGATGTGAACGAAGACGAACACCAGTTCAAACATTTGGGAAGGAACCAAGACCGCACAACCGTCTATCTCCACCCGCCTGCTGTTGTCTATGCGAAGTTCGCGTGACTCCCACTGCGCCAAGACTCTTGTTGTTTTCCGCTTATAACGGTTGATGGCAAACCTGTGCAACTCAAGTTCCACCCCCTTCATTTCCAAATTCAAGTGCTTGGCACTCTTATCCCTATAGCTGTCAGGCTCGGCATACGGCATCAGAATCTCTGCAGCACGCTGAGCCTCACTGCCCAGAAAGACATCGATATCGCCGGCAGTACGCAACTCGGGGCGTGGATAGAAACGTGCCACACCTTGTCCTTTCAGCAGAATCGGAGAGAGTCCTTCATGCGCTAACAGCTGTTGCACCTCCGCCAGCACCTTATTGATGTGTTGGTTTTGCTGAATGGCATTAAACTGACCTTTCATGCAGGCATCCTCCATGTCTTCTGGCAAGTCGGTTCCCGTTAGGTCAGCCCACCGAAGTATCGTTGCAGCCACCAAGCCCCAGACCGCCTTCTTCTCGCTCAGTATGCGGATAGCGTGCCAGTCGGTCTCAGCCGACAGCAATCCGCCATCGTCATCCTGCTGCCAGAGTGCCATACGCACCAGGCACAGCATCTGTCTCTCTACTTTGGTCATGGGCGCGAAGATACTCAATTTTATCGGGTTGGACAAACAGGTTTCTTTAAAATTGTTTTCTCTTCATAAAAACATACGGATTTTCTTTGTACCTTCAACAACTTTTGCTATTTTTGCAACCATATTTCGAACACTCAAACTTCTAACCAATATCATTGTTTTTTTAACTTTATCATAATTATTAACCAAATTCATTTATGAAACAAAACTATCTATTCAAGACGTTGCTCCTGTTATTAGCTATAATGGGGGTGACAACAGTGAATGCGCAGTCCTATGACAATGAGGACTTCAGCGTCACGTGGAGCATGGCGAATGGTGACATTAGCACTGGTTCTGCATCTATAGAAGGTGTCATCGCACAAGATTCATGGTCGAAGAGCAGTAAGATTAACGTAAACTCAACTTCTGCTTATGGTGGAAACACTATTACAAAATTCGAGCCGACTGCAGACCACAACCCTAGAGTGGAAAGAAATGCAGACTACTATGTAGAATGGACATTTACACCTGCTGCTGGTTTTACCTTCACTCCGACTGGTGTATCCTTCGATGCTGTAAAATGTGGAACTGGCGATCCATCAATTGACGTTGACTTTACGGATGGAGCCGGTGTTACCGAGCAGCTTGCAACAAACACAGCCATTAATAGAGACGGTAATGGCGACCCTGCTATTAACCACTCATATACGCTCACGACCGCTAACAGTGCTTCAGGAAATGCGGTAAAACTCCGTATTTACATAGGAAAAATAAAGGTTGGCAAGCAAATTGCCTTTGGTCGGGTTGTTATCACTGGCAAACTCAATGGTTCACTTCAGACTTACACTACCGTCTATAACCTCGCTACCGCTATCGCTGCCAATGGAAACATTGAAGGCGGAACGGGCAGTTTAGACCCGACAAGTGCCGACGAAGCTGCTAATGCTCCTCAAATCCAGGTAGATGCTACAAGCGGTAAGTTAGGAGCCAATGGCGACTGGGCACAAATCAATGAGAACACCGTTTTGACACTCCCCGGCGTTCCCGCAGGAGCTACCCTCACATTTGTACTTTACAACACTACGGCACTAACCATCAATGGTGCTGCCTATCAGAATGGCGATACCTATTCCCCCACAAAGGACGAGAATGTGGTCATGACCTGTACAACCAGTGGCTACATCAAGACCATCACCGTTGAAGGTCCGGCATTCGTTGAGCCTATTGCTTCCGACGGTTATACCCATACATGGTATTTCGGCAAGAGCAACGGCGCACCAGAATTCGCATTACAAGGCTCTGCCGAATATGAATACACCGTAGATGAGAAATCACTGATCATCAACACCGACAAAGGTAAGTTGAACAATGCCAGCCGTACAGACCAGTGGTCACAGTGTAACAATGGTACATTGTTCAAGATTCCTGTCTATGCTGGTTCCAAACTTTCTTGGGGCAGATATGCTACAGGTAGCGATGCAGGTTTCACCGTTGACGGTCAGCTGTTCAACACCTCTTATATTGCTACCGAGGAAGGCACCGTTGAACTTACTGCTAAGGACATCAGCTACCTCAGCTATATCAAGATTGAACCTGTTGACCTTTACGAAGTCACAGGTACTGTTACCGGCGGCAGCGTAGATGGTGCCAATATGATTCTGACAGCTGCAGGCAACGGACAGGCTTACACGGCGGCTATTGCTTCTAGTGCTTTCAATGCGAAAGTTCCTGCCGACACCTATACCTTCAGCCTCAGCAATGATGTCAACTATGTTGTCAGTGCTCCAGAGAGCCAGCTCATCAATGCTGAGAACAACTCTGTTGACATCACCATCATCGAAGCTCAGCCACAGACCATAACAGGTCAGATTACCAATGCTCCTGCCGAAGCGTTTACGCTGACCTTCACCGGTGCTTCAAATACTGAGAACGTGCAGTGTGAGGCTGGTGCAACAACTTACAGCGTTACCCTCAACCCCGACACCTATACCATCAGTTCTTCTGTCGGAACACTGTCACCCCTCTCTCAGGCAAGCTTCAAGGTGCTGAAAGACGCTGTCACCTTCAACATCTACTATCCAGAGGCTGCTGTTCCTGCTGCTACACAGCAGGAGATTACCGTTGACAAGAACGCTACCGTTGCTGCCAACGTCTATAACACCGTTACCGATGCTCTTGCTGCTGCCAAGGCTGGCAACATCTCTGCACCGGTTATTACACTGACCAGCGGTCAGACCTATCAAGAGCAGGTCATCGTCGATATGGCTAACGTTACGTTAAAGACCAGCGGCACCGAAAAAGCCACCATCACCTGGTACTACGGCATCGGCTACACTTACTACAGCCTCGGTGAGAACGGTTACTATGACAAAGACCGCGCCAACACGCGCAACTCTATCATCATGAAGGATCCGCAACGTTGGGGAGCTACTGTCCTCGTAACCAGGAATGGTACGAACTTCAAGGCAGAGAACATCATTTTCGAAAACAGCTTCAACCAGCGCTATACTGCAGAAGAAGTTGTTGACGGTGTTCGTCCTAACGGCGCACAACAAATTACCTACGACCGCACTCTGACTTCGGGTGAGGCTGGCTACAAGGCTGCCGATGCCAAGGACGTTACAGAGCGTGCTGCTGCCATCGGCTTCGAAAACAATCCGACCGGCATTCAGCTTTACAATTGTACTTTCATTGGTTCGCAGGATACCTTCTACAGCAGCGGTACCATCTACGTGAAGAACTGTAACATCGTAGGTAACACCGACTACATCTTCGGTGGAGGATTTGTTGTATTCGACAAATGCGACCTGACCATTGGCGGCTACAGCGACAAAAAGACCAGCGCTTACATCACTGCCTATAAGGATGGTACTACACTCGATGCCAACAAGAAGTATGTCTTCCGCGACTGTACCGTCAAGAAGAGTGACCGCCAATATATACTTGCCAACTTCGGACGCGACTGGGGTGGTGCTGCTTCCAGCGTTTACTTCTTCAACCTGAAGAATGAGATTGGCAACGCCCTCGAATATCATTGGCAAGACATGTCTGCAAACGGCTCTATCTCTCAGGGTACAGCCGACCTGCACATCTACGACTTCGATCCGGCCATCAACGCCAACTACAACACGACCGGCAAGACGGGTGCCAACGTTAACGGAGTACTCACCGACGAAGTTGCCCTTGATGTCTATGCTAACGTCATTGCAAAACTTGGCTTCACTCCCGAGCGTATCTACGAAGACGCAGTAGAACTCGACGAGAACAGCTTCTACAACATCTGCCGCATCGCTGCCAGCGACAATGCAGACAGAGATGTCACCGTAGCACGCACCATCGGTGCCAACAAGTGGAATACACTGGTAGTACCGTTCAACATGTCTGAGGCACAAGTGAAGGCAGCCTTCGGCAACAATGTCAAGGTGGCTAACTTCAAGGAAGGAAATGCCGAGGAAGTTGTATTCCAAACGGCTTCGGAGATTGTTGCAAATCAACCTTGCATGATCTTCGTTGAAGATGACGTTCAGGAATTCAATGCAACAGGTGTAACCTTTGCCAATGCAGAACCTGTTCAGACTATCGGCGACTGGCAGTTCGCAGGAAGCTATCAGCCTGAAAACGACATCCCTGTCAATGCCTTCTTCGTTGCAAACAACGAATGGCAGAAAGCTGAAGACGACACCAACAAGTTCCGTGCTACACGCGCGTACCTTAATTATAATGGTGCATCAGCTGCCAAGATTAGCTTCAGAGTCATCGATGGTGACGAGGAAATCGCTACAGGCATCAATTCAATTGACAATGGACAATCCACAATTGACAATGATGCTCCCGCTTACAACCTCGCAGGCCAGAAGGTCGGCAAAGGCTACAAGGGAGTCATGATTCAGAATGGCAAGAAAGTAGTAAAATAACTTAAGTTCGGAAGTTAAAGGGAAGTTAAAGGGAAGTTATGCCGCTTCGCGGCGAAGTTAAAGGGACAAAAGATTCTCCAACTGAGAAAACTATCGTCCAAGCGGCATGAGCCGCGAATACGA
>JAFRYZ010000028.1 GCA_017442825.1 Prevotella sp.
GTTGCAGCCATCACCAAGGTATTCTCCATCGATGATGAAGAAGTGCTTGATGCCCTGGTTAATGAATCTGATGAGCTTGCCCATATCTGTGAATTATATCAATGTAAAATGGCGAGTTAGGAACTCCCGAAACTTAAATAAATAAATAATGTACCCGTAGGCAATGTTTTCTTTGTGCATTCTTCATACCCTCAGCGGATAATCCAAAACTGATGGCTTGCAATAGTTTGTGGGGACATAGGGCGGATTATCTTCCCCATCCCACCTCAATAACATATGAGGCATTATCGGCAAGTTTGCGAGCATTGTGGTTCGGTAATGTTCCTTTAGGCAGGCGCGGATAAATCTTATGCTCCTGTCCTTTCTTATCTACAAACTTCACATAGACAACAATATTGTCAATGTCAGTTACGTTGTGTCCCCACAACGTGGCATCACGATCGTCAACCCATGCCTTAACTTTCCGTCCAGCAGCAACAGCACCGCCTGGTTTGTAATAGCAAAATTTAGCGTTAACCTTATGGTATGCTCGGTTTCCTTCGCCAACACAAAGTTGACGCACGTCGCCGCTTCCTACCTGTTCTACATTCTGTGCATTCACGCCTCCCGTGAATGTCATAAGTGTAATTATTGTCAATACTAGCTTTTTCATAAGATGGATTTTTAATTTCTTTATTTCTTTCCCATGTATTTTTTCCATTCGTCATAGAACGTGACGATGAAAAACTCTTCGTTCTTTCCTGTGCCTTTGCTGTTGACGCCGCCTTGCAGGGCAGCAGATTGCCGTGCCTGCTTAATCATGTCCGCATTAGCAACGATGAATACCATGTTGCGCTTCTTCTCATAGGTAAGAAGGTTGGTCATATTGTGCGCACTCTTGACGATGGCTGGTTGCGATGCCTGGCTTTTGTCCTTGTAAAGTTTCTCGCCCATGACCGCCCACCACTCGAAGTTGGTAATGGGAGAAGGCGTAATCACCTGTCTATAGACTATCTTACCGGTATATTTATCTTTCTGCGGGATAGGACGCATGCGACTGATCAGGCTGTGGACGACACGGGCTCGTTCCTGATTTGACATGCTCTCCATGACCTGAGCGTTGGTCACGGAGGGCATGATTATCAAGGCGATAAGGATATACAAATATTTCCTCATGCTTTTCTTTCTTAATTCTTATTCTTCTTTTTCTTCTTGCCAGTACTTACGCTAAAGGGATCATAAGGATTGCGGGTAGGAATACCTTCCTTTTCGATGATTTCCTTCTCAGAATAGGTGATGCTCTCATCGTAGTAACCCATGTTGTCCTTACCTCTGGCACCGCCATACCAGCACTTTCTGCCCTTGTACTTGGCGAGATAGATATCAGAAGACTTGTCGTTGATGATGAAGTGATAGTTCAATGCGCGCTCCTTCAGCGTGCTGCGGTCAACATACTTCTTGCCAGGACCACCATGCCACAGCGTTGGTCCTTCCTGTGCACACACACTCATGCTCATAGCTACGAGTGCCACTAATGTCAATAAAATCTTTTTCATAATCGTTTTTAGGTTTAAGTGTGATATAATTAGGCTTATTTTTATCTTCTATTTCCTCTTCCATTTACTTACTCTAATTTTAAACGGCATGAGGGCGCAATGATTGCTGTCGAAATAGTTAGACTCGGTTTTCCATGTACCCCATGGTGCTATATAATCCGTATAGAATGAACCTTGAGAAGAATTATCTTCTAAGTCGTTGATATTATCTCCTTTTTTGTAGCCATTAACCCATACCGATACGACAAAATAAAGACCGGTATTGTTTTTTACTTCTATTCTCCTGTCGGATAGCACTGTGGCAGTTATATCTCCGATAAAACCTTTGCTATAGCCAATCATTGCTTTAGCTCTTCCGCCCTTTCCCCAAGAATAGGTATTGGGATACGACCGACTTTCGCCTTGTGCTGTGAATTTTTCCTGTGCGCTGACACTGGTCAGAGCCATCAATGCTACTAATGTCAATAATAACTTTTTCATAATCGTATTGGTTTAAAGTAAATAAATAATGTACCCGTAGGCAATGTTTTCTTTGTGCATTCTTCATACCCTCAGCAGGTAATCCAAAGCCGTATTAAATTATTAATTGCAAAATTATAGTTTTTGGACTTTTTCAGATTCCTATTTTCACAGAAAAGATTCCTATTTTCACAGAAATGTGATTTTTTACCCCGTTCGTGATAAGAACGCCTTATGAAAAGATGGACGTCATCTGCCCTGCTTTGAGCTCATACATTCGGGGGATATAATATACACCCGCATTTCAACTACTATGTGTTTGGAAGGCAAACTCATAGTAGTTGGCGTCCAAACACATAGTAGTTGATTTCCAACCCCATACCACAAATTTCATGTGGAATGTAGTTGTCTATTTAGATCCATGATGGAGCAACGACAGCTTTCGCTTTTAGAAAGCGGATGGTTTTAGTCGCAAACCGGCGGTTTCATCGATGCCAAACATGATGTTCATGTTTTGTACTGCCTGCCCTACAGCACCTTTCAAGAGGTTGTCGATGCAGGAGATGACGACGAGTTGGTTACCTACCTTGTCTAAATGAACAAGACACTTGTTGGTGTTAACCACTTGCTTCAGGTCGAGATCGTGGTTGACAATCACTTGCGTAAAGGCGGCATCTTTATAGAACGACTGGTAGATGTCCGTCAGTTCTTCTAAAGATTTGTCGGTAGGGATGACTGCGGTGACGAAGATGCCGCGGGGAAATGGTCCGCGATAGGGGATGAAGTTGAGGTTGACCTGCTCTTTCTCACCCGTTTCATCGATGGGTGAGCCGATGGCAGGTGCTCCTTCCGGACGAACCTCGTTCAGACTTTGGCAAATCTCATGCAAGTGCTGGTGAGTCAGAATCTTATAGGTACTTACATTGTTGTTGCGCCACGAGAAATGACCTGAGAAGGTGGGCTTTTGTCCAGCTCCCGTACTTCCCGTGATGCCGTTTACGGCAATATCGCTGGTAATCAGTCCTGCTTGTGCTACCGGCAGCAGACCTAACTGTATGCAGGTGGCATAACAGCCGGGGTTGGCAACATGCTGTGCCTGTGCTATCGCCGAGCGATGTATTTCCGGCAAACCATATACATAGTCGTGGTTGCCACGGATGCGGAAGTCTTGTGCCAAGTCGATAATCTTTACTTTCGATGGAATGGTGTGTTTTTGGAGGAACTCCTCACTTTTTCCATGTCCGAAACAGAAGAATACCACATCGACATCGTCGAACGGCATCTGGTCGGTAAATGTCATATCTGTTTCGCCATATAGTCCTTCGTGGACATCGCTCAGCAGGTTGCCGGCATTACTCTCGCTATGTGCAAAGACCATCTCTGCCTTGGGGTGATTCAACAGCAAGCGGATGAGTTCACCGCCTGTGTAACCTGCAGCACCCAGTATTCCTACTTTTATCATAGTTATAGTTTTTCTTGATGAAGTGTATTGTTCTCTTTTGGCGGGAAGGGCTCTACCTTTCATCAGGATGTATGCCATAATAAACTCTCAGTGGCGTGCTGCTGACCTTGATGAATCCCTTAGCTTCATCTGCAGTCCAACCCGTCTGAGTTTCTCCGTATTCACCGAGTTTAGACTTCGTCAGGTCATCGTTGCTGTCAATGCCGACGGTTTCGAAGCCATAAGGACGCAGTTTCAGAATGGCAGTACCGTTGACGTGGCGCTGACTGGAGGTGAGCATCGCTTCGATATCGGGCATTACCGGTTCTAAGTACTGACTCTCATGCAAGAACATTCCGTACCAGTTGGCAACTTGGTCTTTCCAGTACTGTTGCCATTTTGACAGCGTTGACTTCTCTAACAATCGGTGTGCCTCGATGATGAGTTTGGGAGCGGCAGCCTCGAAGCCTACACGTCCCTTGATGCCAATGATGGTATCGCCAACATTACAGTCACGGCCGATGGCATAGCTGGCACCAATCTTTTCTATCTTCTGGATAGCTTTCACCTTGTCGTCGAATGTCTTACCGTTGACAGCAACTATCTCTCCTTTTTCGAATGTAATCTGTAGCAGCGACTCATCCTGTTGTGTCGCATGCTTCAGGTAAGCCTCTTCGGGCAGTCCCTGTGTGGGGTCGAGCAGTTCGCCACCGCAGATGCTGGTGCCCCAGATGCCGACATTATATGAATATTTCAGTTTGGTGAAATCGGCAAAGAAGCCGTTTTCGTTCAGATAGTCCACTTCTTCTTTACGTGTCAGCTTCTTGTCGCGAGTCAGCGTGATGATTTCTACGCCTGGTGCCATGACGAGGAACGTCATGTCGAAACGTATCTGGTCGTTGCCGGCTCCCGTAGAACCATGTGCGATGGCATCGGCTTTGATCTCGTTGGCATAGCGTGCTATGGCGATGGCTTGGAAGATGCGCTCCGACGATACGGAGATAGGGTAGCAGTTGTTGCGCAGAACATTACCGAAAATCATGTATTTCAGCGACTTTTCGTAGTATTCCTGCGTAACGTCGAGTGTGACATACTTGGTAGCGCCTAGTTTGTAGGCGTTCTCCTCGTTCGTTTTCAGTTGCTCGGCGCTGAATCCTCCGGTGTTGGCACATGCAGCATGTACCTCATAGCCCTCTTTGGCGAGTTTCATCACCGTGTAGCTGGTGTCGAGACCGCCGGAAAAGGCGACGACAACTTTCTTTTTCTGTTCCATATACTTCTTTTTTTTTGTTGTTTCTTCTGATTCTTGTGGTCTCCAGGTTTGAAAAAAGTGACTTCCGCGCAACCCTATCCCTCCAGTTTCTTAATCCTGTCGATGACTTCCTGTGGTATCTTGGCAGGCAGATGTTCCTCTGGGTCATAGAGCATGGCTGTGCAAATACAGTACTTGCGCCCTGTGCGATGCAAGACATCAACGTTGCAACAGCCTTCGCAACCGCGCCAGAAAGCTTCGTCGTCAGTGAGGTCGGCAAAGGTGACAGGCTGGTAACCCAATTGGGTGTTCATAGCCATTACCGCCGCTCCACTTGTCAGCGAGAAAATCTTGGCATGTGGCCAACGCGTCCTTGCCAGTGTGAACGTCATGTCCTTGATGCGCTTGGCAAGTCCTCTGCCGCGATAGTCGGGATGAACGATGAGTCCACTCGTTGTCACATATTGTTTGTTGCCCCAAGTCTCAATATAGCTAAAACCGGCAAAGCGCTCACCGTCGAGGGCGATAACTGCCTTTGCTTCCTTCATCTTTGTTGCCAGGTACTCGTGCGTACGCTTTGCTATACCTGTGCCGCGAACCTTGGCGGCATCTTCTATTGTTTTCAGGATGGTATCAACATACTTTTCGTGTGATGCATCGGCAACCAATACCTGTAGTGTTTCTGTAGGATTATCCATGATGATTGGGTTGTTTAATGTCGGGGATGACAGCTGACAGCTGCTCGATAACGTCTTCGCGAGCTATTCCCTCTTTGACGACCATAAAGATGGTGTCGTCGCCAGCGATGGTGCCAATGACGCAAGGTATGTCGCTGGAGTCAAGGTTGTAGGCAAGAGCGCTGGCATAGCCTGGGCGTGTTTTGATAACGACCATATTACCTGAGATGTTTAGTGACAGGTAGCCCGACATCTGTAACATCTCTTGGGCGAGACGTGGTGTCGTCACTCGCTTGTACATGGTCTCGTTGGGTAGCACATAGACGTATTTGCCGTTCATACTGGCAGCCTTAGCCACCTTCAACTGCTTGAGGTCGCGACTGAGTGTAGCCTGCGTCAACTTAAATCCTTCTCGCTCCAGTGCTTGTAGTACCTCCTCTTGCGAACAAAGCTCTTGGCTCGAAATGAGCATTTTCAGAGCTTCCATGCGACTGTTTTTTATTTTCATGTTGTATATTTATACGCTAAACGGCGGCAAAGGTAGATACTTTCCGCCGAATTAGCAAATAATTATGCAAGTTTTTGCATGTTTCTTAGTTCCTGTTTCCCAATAGTCGCAACAGATGAATGAAGAGGTTGATAAAGTCGAGATACAGACTCAGCGCTCCCAAGAGGGCAATCTTCTGAGCACCTTCGCCTGCATCGGGTGCATCTTCCAGCATCAATCGGATTTTCTGGGCGTCCCACGCTGTCAGTCCGACAAACAAGAGTACGCCGACAATGCAGATGATGAAGTCGAACATGGAACTCTTTACAAAGATGTTCACGATGCCGGCAATGATGATGCCGATGAGTGCCATCATCATGATGCTGCCCATACGTGAGAGATCACGCTTTGTCGTGGTGCCGATTACTGCCATCACGGCAAACGTTCCAGCTGTGATGAAGAACACCTTGGCGATAGACGACATCGTATAAACGATGAAGATGGAGGAGAGGGTGGCACCGTTGATAATGGAAAACAGCAAAAACAGTATGGTTGCCGTTGACAAAGAAAGACGGTTGATGCGTGCTGAGGTATAGAAAACGATACCGAGTTCAGCCGCTGCCAGCACCCAGAAGACGATGGGGTTGGTGTAAAGGACTTCCAAAACGGCTGGCGAATTAGCAACCCCGTATGCTGTTACGCCGGTAATCACCAATGCTAATGCCATCCAAGTATATACCTTGCGCATTAGAACGGGAAAGGCACTCGCCATTTCCAACTCGCGGTCACGGCTGTTTGCCGTGCTGTTGAATTCATTGTAGTTCATATTCTTCTTGTTTAATTATTGATACTTTTCCTTGATGCAAACTGCAAGATTCATGCCAATTTGCACTATGATTTACAAAAGTACAACATCTCTGTCAAAACAACAAACGAAACATCAAAAAGATTGTTGTGGACGTACACAAAATCTTGATTTAAATCAATAAATAACTATTTTATTGAAAATTTTGGGTATAAACTCTTGCACCATTCAAAAAAAGCCTTACCTTTGCATCGTGTTTTTCATAGTATTAGATTTAAGGTTAACAAAGGTTGGACTACAGCGGTAGTCCTTTTTTTATGTCCTTAATTTTTTTTCTGATTGCTTTTCTATATGTTCCAACAAAGAGCGGAAGACAGAATTGGTCTTCAGCAATTCGGCGTTTCCTATTATTATTAATTGTATGCGCGCGCGCGTGAGCGCAACATTCAATTTCCTGTCGATAACCTTTCCATCGTCCATAAAGCTGCTGCTGGTCAGGAAGTCCAACTGGTAAGGCTTCTGCACGGTAAACGAATAGATGATGACATCGCGTTGCGAACCTTGATAGCGTTCAACGGTATCGATAGAAATGTTGTCCAAGGCTTCAAGATGGTATTTCTCTATTTCCTGACGAATCACTGTAATCTGGTTGCGGTAGGGGACAATGACGCCGACAGTCCTTTGTGCATTGAAGTGGTCACCGTAGAAACGGTGAATGCGGTGCAGAACATCGGCAACGATGCGAGCTTCGTCAAGGTTCACTTTATCAGAAAGGTCATCGCGCAGACAATACTCTGACGGAATGAAGAGCACCCTGTTGCTTTTCAGTTTGTCGTCAAGAGCATCTTGGCTGTCTGCCTGGTATGGCAGAGTGGTTTCTTGTTGGTGCTGCAAAGGTACGGGTTGCAGCTGTTCAGTACCATAGAAGGAGTGGCAGGGGAAAGCTGCGATGTCGGGATGCATGCGTCCTTGTTTCTTTAATATTCCGATGAAATCGGTTCTTTTTGCCGCTTTTTCGGTGCGGATAAGGCGCTCGAAGAGCGAGTTGCGGCAGTTGTTCAGTTGTATGTCGAGCAACAAAGGGTTGCTGACGGCAGCGTCGCTTTCCGTTTGTTGGACGACGGCAGGTAGTTGCTTATGGTCTCCAATCAATATAAAACGGTTGATGGCACGATTCGCCAACAGTCCGATGATGTTCGGTTCGAGAATCTGACTCGCTTCATCGATAATGGCAAGGCTGAAAGTCTTGTTGAAGGGGTGGGTAGAGAAATAGGAGGTTGTACATACAACGATGCGCGTGTCGTGTATTTGTTGTCGCAGTCCTGTTACCGTCGGCATGCGCTCGATGGTTGCCGACAGTAGATGTGGGGCAAACCGCGGGTCACAACTATACTCACTTCCCAACCGCAGATAGTCGAAACCAGCACAGTCGAGCATGTCGCAAATCTCGTCAACGGCACGATTGGTATAGGAGAGCAGCAACAGCGACGAGTTTTCATGGTTCATCTCCTCTTCCACCATGAAGCGTAAAGCCATCGAGGTCTTGCCTGTTCCAGGAGGACCTAGCAGCAAGAAATAGTCTTCTGCCTGAAAAGCGCGGCGCAACACGTCGTCGTAGTCGGGATGGTAGCTTCGACTCAGTTGGCGCGTTTTGTTGATACGGGGTTCTCGTTGCCCCAGCAACAAGTCTTTTCGGTCCTGTTCTGCTGTGATAAAGGCATACAGCATACTCATGGAAGCATGACTGTTCACGTCGCTGCTGGCATGTTCTACCGCCCAGAAATAATCCTTTTGTTCCGTTTTCTGCTGTTGGTCGTTTGAAGTGGCGTAAGATGAATCCTCAAACACCGCTGCGTTCTGTTGCCCATCGTTCAGATGTACGGTGATGTGGTCGGTACGTATCTCCGTCAATACACCTTTATATAATATGGCTTTTGTGACATCAGGCTGTTTGTCAGCGGGATAGGCATAGAGATACACCATGTCTCCGCGACGGAAGTCAGGCATGAAGTCGTTGCCCTGATTGGGAACGCTGAGGGTGATGGTGTCATACCCGTTATAGGATGTGCTCTGTTGCTTTTCCGCAATCTTCAATCCTGTATAGATATATCCCATCTCATGCTTCTGATCGAGCGGCATGCGCCACAGGTCGGCACTACTACGGTAATAGTCGGTCACTCCTCCCGTCTTGCCGACAATCTGTTCGCGTATGACGAAGGTCATCATCCTGCAGAAGTAGGCACGTTCCAGCGGTGTCAGCTTCTGCAGCGGGTGCAGCAGTTCCTGTAGTCTTGGCAGTTCGTAACGTTGGAAAAAGGTGTCGCCAGTAGCTTGCATTGCCAACGTCTCCGGTGTCAGTAAGGGTAATATGCTTTCAAAACCCTCGTCGGCAATACGATACAACAGTTCTACGACCTGATTGCGGAAGGTTATCGCCTCGTCCAACAGGTGTCGGTTGTTGCCGATATGAATTTTCCTAAGTCCGTCAGGCAAAGCAAACTTGGAATAGAGTAGGCGGATGTCTGCTTGTTCTGCCCGTGTTCCGAAATTGGCAGCCAGTACTCCGGCATAGAGTAAGACCTGCACATAGTGTTTTTGCGGACAGATACTCTTACCCGATTTTTGTTCCACCAGCAGTCGGAAGTCTGTCGTCATCAGGTCCACACGTCCCTGAAAACCTAACTTCGGACAGACAAAGGACGGTTCCAACAACGCTCCCTCTTTCTTTTCGCCGAACAGTTCCTGCACAATCTCTTGGATATGTTGTACCTGTCGCGCGGCATCCCTCTTGAAGGCGTTGGCATCAAAGTCCTCACAACAGGCATATTCCAACGCTTTCTCGCGGAAGTTGCTGCGGAAAGTATCGGCAATCTGATAGTCAGTATGGTTGATGATGTCGTCCAAAGCACTACCGGCAAAATTTCCCAGTAGTGTATGATAGGTATTCACACGCGGTTTCAGTAGGTTGACGATGAAAAGTAGGGGATGATGACCATAGCCTTCAAAACAGTTGGCTACGGCAGATATGTCCAGCAGAAAGTCAGGTTTAAAGATTTCCAATTGTGAATTATGTTTCGAGCTTGCGCGCTTGCAGAACGAAGCGGCAATATTATCAATTGTCAATTATGAATTGTCAATTATGAATTGTCAATTATGAATTGTTAATTATCAATTGTTAATTATCAATTATCAATTATCCTACTGCCCTCCGAGTCTTCCAAAAAAAGTAATAACGTCTTCAAATGTTTTCAGTTCATCCTTACCATAGAGTAGCACCGTTCCGAAGAACTTTTCCTCCATTTCATCGGTATTTTTCGATGTTACTAGGTAATCGCCATTGAGCAGCTCCGGTTGGTTGACATAGATGATGCGGTTCCATGCCGGCACGTTGATATATTCTTCAGTCCATGCCTGTACCTCTTTCATTTTGTCCGGGCAGGCTGTCGGGGCTCCAGCTACGATATAGACGTCGTAGTTCTCTATCAGGAACTCGTATGCTTTGCGCAAGCTCGACACTGGTTTCATATAGGCATCGTGCATTACGTCGTAGTCGATGAACACCTTCCTGCGCTCGCGTCCCTCCTGGCGGTCGTCAATCCATCGGATGACGGGCACTATATAATGCAGCAGCACCGAGTCGTTCAGTCTGTGTTCACCGTGAAAGTGTATGCCGTTCGGATAGTGTTCCAGGAACAGATCGTAGGTGTGCACCACTTGGTCCTGGTCGCCAAAGAGTCCATAGACACGCTTTCGTTCCTGGTCGTCGATTTGGGTAAAGCACAGTTCCGTTGCTGCCTTGTATTCCTTGACCATCGCCTTGGTCACGATAAACTCCTGCACCCCGTCTTGTCGTGGGTTCTGGAAAGTCTGCTTGCCCGTCAATCCGTGCTCTTGCATCGTCTCTCCCATTTGGAATGCCGGATTCACACAGATGCGGTCGAAACCTTTCAGTTGCTCGGTGTACATGCCGCCCATCGATGTACCTATGATCAAGTCCGGCTGTTCGTCGGCAGTCAGCTGGTGCAACAAGTTCAGCGCCTCCTCCGGACGAACGGGTAGGTCGGGTGCCATCACCGTAGCCTGCGGCATCAGGTCGCGCAAAGCTTGTGCCGTATGCGTACTACCTGCCGAACCGAAACCGTGCACATAGATGATTTTCTTTCCCGCCATCAAGTCGGGAAACGTTTTCTGGAACTCCGAAATACTCATATTTTTCTTTTCTTCTATAGTGTCTATAGTTTCTATAGTCTTCTATAGGTTTCTATCTCCTTTATCTAATAAACAGCAACTCGCGGTATTTCGGCAGCGTCCATAGTTCATCTGCAACCGTCAGTTCCAGTTTGTCGATATGGTAGCGAATCTCCTCCATCTTCGGAGCCACTGTGTCATGGTAGGCTATAGCCTTTTCGCGTTCACTCTCTATGCGGTTAGCCACCTTGCGTGCCTCGACAAGTTCCTCCACTTCTTTCTCGATATTATGAATCCGTTCGGCTATCTCGCGGATAATCTTCATGTTGCGTGAGCAATACTTCTTTGCTTCTTCATCAGGGAAGATTTCGCGCATGGAGCTGACGTTTCTTGCCAGTCGGCTCTGGTAATGCGTGGCAACAGGGATGATATGGTTCATCGAGAGGTCGCCCAGTACGCGAGCCTCAATCTGTATCTTCTTCGTGTAGGTCTCCCATTTCACCTCGTTGCGAGCCTCCAGTTCCTTGCGGTTCATCACGTTCAGGCTTTCGAACATGTGCACCGTTTCGTCATCCAGATAGCGGTCGAAGATAATCGGACACGATTTCTCCACATCCAGTCCTCGGCGTGCAGCCTCTTCCACCCATTCGTCGCTGTATCCGTTGCCATCGAAATGGATGGGCTTGCACGTCTTGATGTCCTCGCGGAGCACCTCGATGATGGCTCTCGTCTGGTCTTCTCCCTTGGCAATCAGTTCGTCAACTCGGCGTTTGAAGTTGACCAAGGCTTCAGCCACGGCACTATTCAGGGCTATCATTGCGCTGGCACAGTTGGCCTCAGAGCCCACGGCGCGGAATTCAAATCGGTTACCCGTGAAGGCAAAGGGACTTGTTCGGTTGCGGTCGGTATTGTCGATGAGCAGTTCCGGAATCTCAGGAATGTCCAGCTCCATCTTCTGTTTGCCGGCAACAGTGAAGAGGTCGTCCTTGTCAGCCTTCTCGATATGCTCCAATAGTTCGCTCACCTGTTTTCCGAGGAAACTGGAGATGATGGCAGGCGGAGCCTCGTTGGCACCCAGGCGGTGGGCGTTGGTAGCACTCATGATGCTCGCCTTCAGCAGTCCGTTGTGTTTATAAACACCCATCAGCGTCTCCACGATGAACGTCACGAAGCGCAGGTTCTGCTCCGGAGTCTTTCCTGGTGCATGCAGCAAGGTGCCCGTGTCGGTGCTCAACGACCAGTTGTTGTGCTTGCCTGAGCCGTTGATGCCGTCGAAAGGTTTCTCGTGCAACAGGGCACGGAAGCCGTGTTTGCGTGCCACTTTCTTCAGCAACGACATGAACAACATGTTATGGTCTATGGCAAGGTTCATCTCCTCGAAGATAGGAGCCAACTCAAACTGGTTCGGTGCCACCTCGTTGTGGCGCGTCTTGCAGGGAATGCCCAGCTCCAGCGCCTGCACCTCCAGGTCTTTCATAAATGCCTGAACGCGGTCGGGGATGATGCCGAAATAGTGGTCGTCCATCTGCTGGTTCTTTGCCGAGTCGTGTCCCATCAGCGTTCGACCCGTCAGCATCAGGTCGGGACGGGCAGAGTACAGACTCTCGTCCACCAGGAAATATTCCTGTTCCCACCCCAGGTTGGCAATCACTTTCTTCACCTTCGGGTCGAAATAGCGTGCTACGGCAGATGCTGCCTCGTTGACAGCATGCAGGGCACGCTTCAGCGGTGCCTTGTAGTCGAGCGCTTCACCGGTATAAGAGATGAAGATGGTCGGAATACATAGCGTGTCGTCGATGATGAAGACCGGCGATGTGGGGTCCCAAGCCGAATAGCCGCGGGCCTCGAAGGTGGCGCGGATGCCGCCGTTGGGGAACGAACTGGCGTCTGGTTCCTGCTGAACCAGCAGTTTTCCGCTGAACTCCTCTATCATGCCGCCTTTGCCGTCGTGTTCGATAAAGGCATCGTGCTTCTCTGCCGTTCCCTCCGTCAGTGGCTGGAACCAGTGAGTGTAGTGTGTCACCCCGTTCTCGTCAGCCCATTGCTTCATGCCTTTTGCCACAGCATCGGCGATGGAGCGGTCGAGCGGAGCACCGTTGTCGATGACGTCGATTAGTTTCTCATACACATCGCGTTGCAGATATTTATACATCTTTGCGCGTGTGAAAACATTCTTGGCAAAAAACTCTGACGGACGCTCTGCTGGTGCCGCTACCTCTAACGGCTTTTTCTTGAAAGCTTCCTCAACAACCTGAAATCTTAAATTGGCCATATCTTTATTGTTCTTAATGTCTTTAAAGTCCTTAGGGTCCTTAGGGTCCTTAAGGTCCTTATTGTCTTTACTGCCCCATATTGTTCATTTGGTTCATCTGGTTCATGTTGCTCTCTTTTTCCATGACATCACTTTCCACGCGGTTGGTGTTGTTCTTCACCTTTACCTTCTGGTTACCGAAGTTGTAAGTGATGTTGAGTGTGAAGCTGGCTACGGGAACATGTACCTTCTGCATATTGGTGAAATCCTTGCCGGCGCTGTAGCTGTCGAAATAGAAGCAGCCGCCCTTGCGCAGACCGGTTACGCCCTGCACGGCAACGCTGAGTTTGTCTTGGAAGAACGACTTCGTCAGACTTCCCATAATCATGTTGAAGCCGGAAGTCCATCCTTGCAACGTATATTTCTTGCTGCTGGTGATGAAGAATGTACCCAGCTTCAGGTCCCAGGGCAGCGTTTGCTGGATGCCCATCATCGCGTTGCCTTGCCATCCGTGGTTCTTGGCGTCGAGTTGTTTGCTGCGCAAGTCGTTGTAGCCCACTCCTCCGTTGAAGAACAGGCGGGTCTTCTTGCTCACCATGCCGGCAACATACAGGCTGATGTTGGTCATTCTGCGCTTCACGATGTTGTCGTAGGTCGTGTGCAGCAGACCGTCTTCATAGAACGAGTACTGCTCAATGCCGTTGTTGGTGAGCGTTTGCTTGATGTTCAGGTTTCCCATGATGACGGGGGTATAGAAGTTGAACACCAGTCCGATGTTATGCGTCTTTTCTACGTCAAGGTTGGGATTTCCGTAGCTGATGGCTGTTGACGACGAACGGTCAACGTATGGGTTCAGATAACTGATACCCGGACGAGAGATGCGCATGTTGTAGGTCAGTCCGACGTTGGCAAAAGGCAGGGGCTTGTACGACAGGCTTGCCGAAGGCACCCAGTTGCCATAGCGCTTCTTGAAATTCTCGCCGTTGCCCAATTCGTATTCTACGTCTTGCCAAGTGTATTCGTAGCGCATACCCGCCTTAGCACCGAATTTGCCGTATTTTCCTTCCAGTTCCGTATAGCCGGCAAGAATGTTGTTCTGGTTGTCGTACTTCATGCTCAGCAGCGGATCGTAGTCGTAGTCGCTGCCGTTCTTGCGGTAGTAGCGCGAATCGCTGTTGTTGTTGCGCGATGTATATTTGGCGCCGGCATTCAGCGTGTGGTTCTTGAAGAGTGGGGTGGTGAAGTCGGCTTGCACGACGTGCTCGCGCGACTTCTCGTCCGACAGCGAGTGGCGGTCCTGCAGGTTGATGTATTCAGGAACGGTGGCGGGTTCGTACGAGTTCCAGTTGTCGTTCTTGTCGGGACTCAGCGCAAACTGGTAGATCAGCGAGATGGAACTCGTGCGTGCCTTGTTCAGGAAACGCTGGTAGTCGGCGCTGGCGTTGATGGAGGTACTCTTCTCCTCCGAACTCATGTGCTCGCCGTAGGAAAAACCTGTGCCGTAGATGCCGCCCTTCATCGTCGTAAACGGGTCGCCGCTGATCTTCTGGTTGAAACGGTGGAAACTGAAATAGGCATTCACCGTGGACATAGAGTCCAGTTCGTAGCCCAGGTTAAGGCTCGCCATCGTGAATGGCATGCGCGTGGTGCTCTCCAGCTGGTAGTTCATGGATGAGGTGCCCAGCTCGCTGAACTGCTGGCGCTCGGTCTCTATCTCCGTGCCTTTAGCTCTGCTGTTAGTGGTCATCGCGTTGGCAGAGAACGAGAACTTGCCATACTGCCCGTTCAGGAACGCGCCCACTTCCTGCTGCTTGTTGCCGGCAGAGAGGCTTATGTTGCCGTTGATGCCGTTGATGGCTGCCTGCTGCCCGTTGGCGCCCATGCCTGCCATCACGATGTTCAGTACGCCGGCAGAACCTTCGGCATCGTATTTCGCTCCGGGATTGGTAATCACCTCTATGTTCTTTACCATTGAGGCAGGCATCGCACGGAATATCTTCGACGGGTTGTTGCTGAACATCACGTTCGGCTTGCCGTTGACATATACCTTGAACGAACTGCTGCCGTTCACCGTGATGTTGTCCTGGCCATCTACCGTCACCATCGGCACCTTGCGCAACATGTCCAGCACCGTTGCCGACTTCGAGTCCACGTCGTCTTCCACGTTGTACGACATCTTGTCTGTGTCCATCGTCACCAGCGGTTTCTGGGCAACCACCTCCACGCCTTGCAGCTGTTTCGCGTCGTCCACCATGTAGAGCGTACCCAAGTCTATCGTCTCCTTGCCGCCCAGCGTCAGCTTGCGACGGATGTCCTTGCGGCCCATCGAACTGATTTGCATTGTGTAGGTGCCCTTGCCCGTCACCTTCTGGTTGATTTTGCCGTTGACGTCGCTCACCGACATCGCAACGGCGTTCTTCATGTCGTTGCCTTTATACACACGAACTGTAGCGTATGGCTCTGTCTCCTGTGTGAGCGAATCCATCAATACCGCTTTGATGACTGTCGTCTGTGCAAAAAGAACCTGTGCCGTCAGCAGGAAAACAAGCGTCAGGACTACTCTCATCCGTTTCATTGTGTTGTTGTTAAAAAATTTGGGGACAAAGGTACGATTAAGCGAGCGAAATACAAAATGAAAGCTTGCTTTTATTTGTATTTCCGAGCGTAAGTACCTTCGGCGAAGCCAAAGGTAGTGCAAATCGCGGCGAAGCCAAAGGTACGATTAAACGAGCAAAAAAGCAACAGATATTTTTGTTTTTTCATCCTAAAGAGTTATCTTTGCAATCGAATAACACATCATCATTATGATGCCGACACAGAAGAAGAGCATTTCCCAATATGTTAAAACTGCCGATTTCTTTGGTGGTTTCAACTTTTTGATTACTCTCTCACTCTCTCTCTCTCTCTATCATAATATCTAATATACGCCA
>JAFRYZ010000029.1 GCA_017442825.1 Prevotella sp.
GTATATAGCCAGATGGCGGTCTTCGGTCAGTGCATAGTCACGCACAAATGTCGTGTCGCCTGCAAAGACATCATACACATGAATGGTACATTCACCTACTGTAGCCGGTGTGCCAGACGTAAACGTGTACTGCACATACCCCTCAGCCACAACACCTTCATCATACACCTGCTCCCAAGTGCCAGAAAGTTGGTCAATCAGAAATTCTTCTTCATCATCGCTGCTGCAAGAGGCAAGGGAGAAAGCAGCAAGCATCATGAATATGAGTCTCCAAATCTTCATTGTTGTCATTTTCGTTATAATTTTGATGTTAATTGCTCTGCTTGATTAAACGCCGAAAGCCGGAAATTCTTGCACCGCTGAACGTTAAATGTCTTTAAGGTGGGTAGCGTCGGCGCGAGGCCGACGACTGCCCATCGTAACGAGAGAGATTTATAGTCGGTTGATTTGTTCGCTTGCGGCACTCTTTCCACGATACTTGGTCTTGAGTTGGTTCAAGCGATACACAACGCTCAGCGAGAAATTCCAATATTTGTGGTTTTCAATTTGCCAGAAATGAACATTACGGATGCGCATATCTTGTTCGAACTTCATTTTGTGGAAAATATCTTGTGCTGCAAGTTTTACACTGAGTCGGTCTTGCAGGAAAGACTTCTGAATGCTGAGGTTCAGCATTTGAAAAGGCTTTAATTGGGTATTATTTTGTACGCCAACGCTATTATAGTAGTAATATATGTTGGCAAGCCATCCGCGGGGCAAGTCGAAATATTGGTTGGCTGCAACATAAAACCCCGTTTTACCATAGCTATATGGTTCATTCATGTATTCGTAGTCAAAAAACTGATGTTGCACAGCCATAGTGATTGAGGGACGCCACCAACCGAAGTTGTGCTGCAAACTGATATGAGCACTAAGCAGGCTTGCATGGTCGAAGTTGCTGAAAGAACTCACCAGTATGGGAGAATGCTCATCCTCAGTGTAGATGTCAGGGGCGATGAGGTTGTCCTTGTATGTATAACTGAGTGAGGCATTAATGAACTTATAGCCTGTGTTCCACTCGACGGTGTAGAGCGTCATGGGTTGAAGGCTGGGATTGCCATGCTGATAGACAAACTCGCTGTCATAGTAAGTATAGTTGCTCAGTTGACGGAAAGACGGACGGTTGGCACGCGACGAGAACGAGAGGGCGTTGCTCCATCCTTTATGCCTGTGGCTGATTTCCACCGAGGGAAATAAATTGCGGTAGTGACGGTGAATGTTGGCATCTGAGGCCAGGCGGCCTGAGTAGTCGCTGTTCACATCCTCATAGCGAATACCTCCGCTCAACGTCCAGTTGCGAAAGGTTGCTTTAGCTTCCAGAAAAGTAGCAACCTTGTTCTCCCATTGCTGATAATCAGAGGGCGGAACCACGGCATTGTCACAATCGGCTGTACCATTGCCTGTCACGCGGTTGTACTCTGCGCCCCACGACAATGAAATATTTTCCGCCAATGTGTAGTCGAATGTTAACCGCCCCGCATAGACGTGGAAACGACTTTTGCTCTTGTTGAGCGTTGAGACGGTTGCAGCATTGGTGATTTCGTCTGTCAATTGTCGGTAGTCACTGGAATTACTTACGTAGTCAAGGTTGAGGGCAGTGCGTAGCCGCTGCATCCATTCTGCATTATAGAACGTGTTTACGTGGGCATAGTCCATGTCGTTATGATAGTCGCTCAAGATATGGGTACGCTGGAACTCTAGTCCATTCTTGCTGTAGACGTGAAGGGCATCACCAGGCGACAACCACGTATTGTGATAGCCGTCGTAACTGGCACCAGCAATGTGCCGTTCGTTAAACTCATAGTCCACGCTGGCTGACCAACTCGGTGCTTTCTGGTGTGACTTGCTGTGGTCTTGAGTCTTGTCATATCGGTAGATGTCGCCATCCACAACGAGTTCCTTTATCTGTGGCTGGCTATAATGGCGGTGAAAGTCTTCGTACTCCAGATGTGCCGACACATTCAGTCCACCTTGTTTCAAACCTACATCCACCGACTCATCCGAGGTCAGCACATCATTCAGTTTCTCATCGGCTTTTACCCGCAGCGTCCACCCTTCCTCCTTTGTGCGTGTCGTTATCTTTATGATGGCTGTCACTTCCGCATCGTACTGTGCTCCGGGATTGCGAACAAGCTCGATGTTCAGGATATTCTTGGGGGACAGATGGGTTATCTCCTGCATGTTCTGCACTTTGCGGTTGTTGATATAGTAGATAGGAGTGCCATGTCCAAAGACTGTCAAACTGCCATCTGGTGCGGCGACCACGCCTGGCACTTGCAACAGCAACTCGTTAGCGTTGTGTAAACGTTCCAAGATCGTACCTGCCACATTCATAACGATGCTGCTGCCTTTTGTTTGGTATAGCGGGCGTTCTCCTTTTACCGTTACATTGTTCAACGTATAGTTATCAATCTCCATCCGTATTGTTCCAACCTCAGGCCTGTTACATATTTTGTATATGGTTTTGTAACCGACGTAGGAGATGCGGGCAAGAACTTTATCTTGTTCGTAGGGGATAGCGAAATATCCACTCTCGTTGGATACTCCACCACCGAGCAACGTCGAATCGACTGGGTTAAGAATAGCAATGTTTGCGTATGCCAACGGCAATCCTTGTTCGTCGATGACGGTGCCCTTGTAGCGGAGAGCCGTCTTCTGCGGACA
>JAFRYZ010000030.1 GCA_017442825.1 Prevotella sp.
ATCGAGTCTGCCACCACCCTCACCAAGCCCGACATCGTGGCATGCATCGCTGCCTTCCTGCAGTACATCCGCGACGGCCTGCGCGCCGGACAGCGCGTCAAGCTCGACAAGTTCGGCTCCTTCAAGGTGGGCATGAAGACCACGCCTGCCGATTCCGCCAAGGACTTCTCTGCCACCACCAACGTGAAGTCGCTGCACGTCATCTTCCAGCCCGCCGTAGAGGTCTCTGCCGACGGCAAGCGCACCAAGTCGCTGCTCAGCGGCGTCAAGGTGGAGGAGATGCAGACCTACAACGTGGACAAGGAGCAGCCGTAACCCTCCCTCATATCCCAACTCTCTTTTTATAGGTGTTATCCTGCCCCCTGCAAGCCACTTGGCTTGTGGGGGATTTTTGCATAGAAAAAAGCCGCACGATACTCCCGTACCCCTCTCCGGAGAGGGGAGAGGTCTTAGATCTCTAATAGATATCGCGCCCGCCAATATGTTGGCGACAAAGGAGGCGGCTGTGCACGCCACGATGGTGGCGCCCCATAATTTCAAAAAAATCGGGATTTAGTTGGTCGGAATTTCAACAATGATTATCTTTGCAGGGATGATTCAGAAACAAAGTTAATCAAAGCATACTACAATGAAAACAATCGTACTTTCATGTTTCTTCGCCCTGTCGGGCATCTCAACGCTTTCAGCTGCAACGCTGGAGGCCAGTTCTTCGCAACCGGTTTATCCGGGAACGACGATTCCGCGACTGTCTATCGTCAGCGGAAGCGGCAAGACGTCGTATGTCAGCGGCGTCATCGACGACCCCACCGACCCTGCTGCTACGGAAGGCATCTGGTTTAATGCGCCTGCGGGCAGCCAGTTGACGTTTAAGTCGGGCACCACCAGCGTGGTGAAGGTGGCTGACATCACCGCTGAGGAGATTCAGCCGGGCGTCTTTGCCGTACGCATCAAACCGTCGGGCGTGGGCTTCTCGAAGATTACCGTTAGCCTCTCCGGGGCTACGGACTATACCATTCAGTATGCGGCGAGCAAGGCGAGCGGCGTTCCTACGCAGACGACTTGGCTGACGGGCAGCAGCGACGCTTCTGCCATGTGTGAGGTGGGCGACGGATACTTCTTCGTTGCCGACGACGAGACGAACGTGATGCGCCTCTACAGCAGCAACTTTTCGGGTATGCCGCTGAAGGAGATTGACGCATCGGGCTTTGCCAACGGCTCGGAGGAATTCGATGTGGAAGGGGCTACGGTGAGCGACGACGGCAAGACGGTGTACTGGATTGCTTCGCTCGCCAACAACAAGAGCGGTAAGGCGAAACCCTACCGCAACCGCGCGTTCTCTACCAAGCTCAGCGGCACGGGCTTCGAGGCTACACTCTCGGCGGGTGCCTACAGCGAGAAGTTCCGCGACGCGATGATTGCCTTCGGCGATGCCAACGGATGGAACTTCACGGCTTCTGCATCGACGTCGAACAAGATGATTCCGAAACGTATTGACGGCTTCAACATCGAAGGACTGACATTGAAGACGAATGGCGGCGGTGTGGCTTACGTGGGCTTTCGTGCACCTTGTGTGCCGAAGAAGGGCGTGACACCGACTTCCAGCAACCGTAAATATGCGGTCATGGCTCCGGTGAACAACTTCACCAGCATCTTCAGCGGTAGCGGAGAGAGCAGTACGGATGTGCAGACGGGCGACCCCATTCTCTTCGACTTCGGCGGTCTGGGCATCCGTTCCATTGAACGCGTGGGCGAATACTATGTCATCATTGCCGGACTCTTCGAAGGGGGCGGTACTCCGAAGACTTATCTCTGGGACGGTACGACGAATGCTAATGCCGACCCTATCACTCAGGGTGATCACCTGAAGGAGATGTCGCTCAACATGAATGAACTCGTTGGCGGCGAGGAGGGACATCCCGAAGCGCTCACCGTGCGCCAGGACGGCAACCAGCTCTACATGAACGTGGTCAGCGACCTGGGCTCGGTGGATATGTATAACGACGGGGAGGAGAACAAGACTTATGCTGCTGACAGCAAGAAGAAGCCTTGGGGAAAGTTCCGCCTCGACACGTTTGTCTATACCCTGCCCGAAACTACTGCCATCAAGGAGACTACCTTGGTGCCAGACTTCAGCTATAGAATCAACGGTAATGTGCTGACGATTGGCGGTATTGCTGCCGGCACGAACGTGAAGGCGGTGAACCTCGACGGCAGGGTCGTTGCCAGCGCGGTTGCCAACGGAGCTGCTTGCTCGCTGGTGCTGCCACAGGGACGTGCCGTCTATGTGGTGCAAGCAGGCGAAAAGTCGATGAAATTGGTGGTTAGATAATGCTTCCTATTATCCAGGTGGGCGACGTGTTGCTGTCGCCAGATATTCTGACGGAACACTTCTGTTGCGATTACGAGAAGTGTAAGGGTATCTGTTGCGTGGAAGGTGATGCAGGAGCACCCGTTTCCCTCGATGAAATCGGGGAAATTGAGGGGTGCCTGGACGAAATCTGGGAAGACCTGTCGGCGGCGGCGCAGGCGAAGATTGACCAACAGGGCATTGCCTATACCGACCGCGAGGGCGACTTGGTGACGAGCATCGTCAACGGCAAGGACTGCGTCTTCACTTGTTACGAGGACGACAAGTGCATGTGTGCGTTAGAGTGTGCTTTCCGCAAGGGCAGGACGTCTTTTTGCAAACCCATCTCCTGTTCGCTCTATCCCATCCGCGAGAAGCAACTGAGCAACGGCACCGTAGCGCTGAACTTCCACCGCTGGGAGGTGTGCAAGGATGCCTTGGCGAAAGGCAACGAGCTGCAGATGCCTGTGTGGAAGTTTCTGAAAGAGCCGCTCGTCCGAAGGTTCGGTGCCGAATGGTATGCGGAACTGGAAGAGACGGTTGCGGCACTGGAGAAAATAGGCAACACCATAGACTAAAGACGACAAAGCGGAAGAAGCAAGTATGGATAAAACCTTCAAGACACCGATGAATGTACAGATAGAAGAGTCGTGGAAGACGCGCCTGCAAGGGGAGTTCCTGAAACCTTATTTCAGTGCGCTGACGGATGCCGTGCGACAGGAATATCGAACCTCTACGTGTTATCCTCCGGGGAAATTGATTTTCAATGCCTTCAACTTGTGTCCTTCAAGATCGAAGCGCGAGTGGGCGATGGTTCCTTCCGGAGCAAGATACAGCGTGTCGGTAGTCGTATCTTTCTGATAGACTTTCAACCGCTTCAGCGTCTGGGCTTCTACCCCGATAGCCACCAGCAGGAAGATGCCAATTGCCAATATCTTTCTCATTCCTTATTTCCTCATTATCTTGTTCTTTCTTATTGCGAGGTTACTGGTCGTACCGTCAACCCATAGTAGCGGTAGGTATAATCTGAATTCTGCGAAGTCCCGTTAGAATATAGGCGGTAGGCACGAGTGTTGCTGTTTGGAGTGCTGCTCCAGTAAAATGCCGCATTGCTATATTCTAACAATGTGGTTCCGTTCCTATATCCCGCCTCGGGCAGATAGATATAGCGGTTGTTACCTTCGGCTTTTGATGTAGCCTTTACACACCACTGACCATTAACCAGTACTCTGCTGAACGAGCAGCCGGTTATCAAGTTGTCAATTTCCGTCTTTGTCGGCATACGCCAGTCACCGCCCCAGTTGGCACGGGCAGCATCGTAGCTGGTGCCTGAGATATTATCGCCGATGCTTGTATTATAAGTCGGGTTGTTGGTTTCTGTATAGGTGGCTGATGTCGTCGTGTTGCCCCAGGCAAAATAGTCGCCGGTCTCAATAGGAGTGTTGGCTCCTACGTTCATGTTTGCCCACAAGGTATGGTCGGGCAGTCCGAGGTCAACCTTCTCAACAGCATAATGACGTGCCTTGCCGTAGAGGTATTCGTTGCCAATCTTCGCATACGGGCGGAACCACTTGCCGATGTTGTTGTCAACATCTACTTCTTGCGAGAAGTCGCCATCGGAGGTGATGGTCTGCTCATGGTAGCCGCTCTTGTTGTCCCACGTGATGGTTTCGCTGTCTCCAACAATAAAACCAACGGAGATGCCAGCCGAAGGAAGTGGGGCGACAGTCGAGAGCGTGGCATGCAGCATTGCTTTTCCACTTCCGTATGTCCATTCCGCTTCGTCCGTTGTCAGCTTCAATGTCGTAGTGGCGACGGTGTCGGTACTGGCTACGGCACGCACTGTCAGACCATGATAGCGCTCAGCCCATGATACGACTGGTGTTCCGGATCTGTTTTCCACAAACCAGTTGCGCCCGTCGCTGTTCTGTGTGGACGAAGCATAAACACCTCGGTTGCGAAGGTCGGAAATAGTCGTTCCATTGCCATAGCCTTTCTTGGGCAGTATCAACTGCTTGCCGGTGATCTTGCTGGTGATTCTGGTGACGGGGGTGTCATCCACCCAAACGTCTTCAAACGTACTGTTGGCAATCAGTTCCTCGAAGTTGGTCTTTGACGGCATGTGCCACATCTTGCCCATGTGTACCCAGGCAGGGTCATGGCTGCTTTCGCTGATGTCGATGGTGCCGTCAGCCTTGGTTGTGCCGATTTCTATCCATCCACTCTGATAATAAGTGTAGGTATCACGAACGTAGTTGGCTTTTGGCGTAGTCTCGCCCCATGCGTAGTAGCCTCCGCTTTCTACTGGTGTGTTGGCACCCACGTTCATGTTCGCCCACTTCAAACCCGAAGGCAGACCCATGTCGACCATTTCCAAACCGTAGTGCTGTGCGTCACCATAGACATATTCATTGCCCACCTTGACGTAAGCACGATACCAATAGCCCATGTTGTTGAATACGGTCGCATTGTAGGTAAAATCGCCCGTCTGGCTGACCGTCTGTTCCTGATAGCTGCGCTTGCGGTCGAAGTTGATGTTGGCACTGTCGCCGATGACGAAGCCCACGGTCATGGTGCCGTCTATCGGCAGCAGGGTGTTGAGTGTTCCGCTGAGGGTTGCCGTTCCGCTGTCCATCGTCCATGTCGGTTTGTTGGTCGTAATGTGGAGCACCTGTCCGGCAATGGTGTCGGGACGGGCAATGGCACGCACGGAATGCCCTTTCCATTTGGAGTTATAGTTGCTTCCTTCAGTGGCTTGAGGGGTGCCATTGTTTTGCAGGTAGAGATGATATGACCGCGAGTCATCCCGATGGATGGATGACATATAGACACCTTCGTTGGAATTCTCTACACCCGTGCCGCTTCTGTACCCTGCCTGCGGCAAGATAATGTATCGGTTGGGGTATTTGTTGCTGACGAACTTGAAGCAGTTGACATCGTTGACCGTTACCTGCGACCAGGTACAGTTGTCGATGAGTTCGCGGTAGTCTGCCTGCGTGGGCAGCTGCCACATCTTGCCCATGTTCACCATGGCGGCATCGTGCTCACTGCGCTGGATGTCGAGTTTACCGTCGATGGTCGTTCCGATGTTGACCCATGTGTTGTTCTGCTTGAATTCGTATTTAGCCTCTGAATAGTCGAAGTCGTTGTCCGGGCGCGGCGAGGTCTCGCCCCATGCATAGTACTTGCCGAACTCCGACGGTTTGTTGGCACCGAGGTTCATGTTTGCCCACTTGATGCCCGACGGCAGACCGAGGTCTACCAGTTCCAGTCCGTAGTGCTGCGCGTCGCCGTAGATATACTCGCCGCCCACCTTAACGTATGCGCGGTACCAGTAGCCGAGGTTGTCGTGTACGTCAATATTTCGAGAGAAGGAACCTGCCGCATTGGTGGTGGTCTCAAGGTAGGTTCGCTTGTGCTCCCAATCGATGTTGGCACTGTCGCCGATGACAAAGCCCACGGTGAGCGATTCAGCGAGCGGCGATGCTGAGGCGAGCGTTCCGTTGAGCGTTGCCTGGGAGTCGTTGAACGTCCACGAAGCCTCGTCGGTCACGACTTTCAACAGGAGGTCGCCATTGTCGGCAGCACCCTTTACCACCGGGCGGACGGTATGACCGTGGTAGCGGTACGAATTGGCATCATAATTTCTGTTGAGGAAAGGAGCACCTGAGTTCCATCCCGTGTGGCAGTTCAGCGTCCATGCGTATGTGTTGTCATAGTGGGTTGAGGAATTGTACTGGGAGACATTGTAGTTGTGTCCCCTTGTCCAGCCGCTAAGATGGCAGGTGGCAGGCAGGAAGATGCTGTTGCCGTTAGAACCGGTGACGAGGTAGCCGTTGTTGCCCCGCAGCGTTGTCCATGTCCAAGTGCATTCGTCAGCCAGTTCCTGGCAGTCGTCGTAGTCGGGCATGGTCCACAGACCGCCCCATTTCACGTGCGCCACGTCGTGTTCCGTACCGGCAATGTCACGATAAGTACTGCCGTCATTGAACGTCTTTGACGTGCCAAGATTGGTGTCTCTATAGCTGTAATAGCCCAGTGTTGTAGAATTGTTGCTATTCTCATAGTTGCTTTTCTTTTCGGTTTCGCCCCAAGAGAAGTATTCGCCGTAGTCAACGGCATTGTAGGCTCCCACGTTGCGCGAAGCCCACCGCGTACCTGAGGTGAGACCGAGGTCTATCATCAGTGCCTGCACGGGACGGCAGTTGGCAGCGAGACATGCCGCCGAGGTTGTCTGCGAGGCAGAGGGGAGGAAGATGCGGTGTATGTTGCCGTCTTCGGTTGCGGCAGCAGCTCCCGTGACGAAGTAGCCCGTAACGCCATTATACAGTCCCCATGTCCAGGTACACTTGTCGATGAGTTCTTGCTGTTGGGAAGCTGTCGGCATGAGCCATTCCGTGACTTTGGTTTCTTCCAGCAATGCAGCTTCGGCTTCAGCATCGGTAGCATAGCTGTTGCCAGACTGTGAGGGCACGTTGCTGCCTACATTTATGCTTGCCCAGTTGACACTCAAACCGAGGTCAACAGCGCGGAATACATCGTCAGGAATATTGCAAGTGACGGGAATCACCGTGTTGGGCGGTGTGGCAAAGGTCGTCCAGATATGCTGGTCGAAGACTTTCTCTATCCGGCTCAGGGTGTCGGTGACAAAATAGCGGGCTGTGAAATAACGACCGCTGGTACTGGGTGCGATGACCATATACGAGGCGCAGGTATCTTGCTCGGTATTGGCACTATGTCCGAGAAAGAAGTCTTTGCCCTCGTCTTGCGGTATGAGGTTCAGCTGAACCTTCTGTGATGTGTTGGCTTCATTGTAGAGACCTGTCCGGGAAAGCTGGTAGGAGCCTGCAAGGGAGCCACTGCAATAGAGTTCAATCTTCGACACCCTTGCACTGGGCAGGTTGTTGATGTGGGGCAGGAAGCAGATGTAGGAAGCCTGGTGGCCAAGCGTAAAGCTGTAGTTGCCCTCGCCGTCGCGGGTGGCTGTGGCTGTTCCGAAGTCACCGGCAGGTCCGATGTGCTCACTGTTGTCGGCACCGTTCTGTGTCTGTACCGTATTAATGGTGACATTCTTGTCGGGGAAATAGACCGTATAGTTGTCGGCTTCCAAATCATCAGCGCCATCAAAAACGAAATCGGCACTGGTTTTGTCGGCAGACAGGTTCTCGGCACGGCTGAGATAGCCCACATCCAAGCGGATGCGGTCGTTCTCCGTCCACTTGAAGGTGACGTTGTTACTGCCTTTGGTGCCGGGGAAAGTGCCGCTAAAGGAGGTCTTACGGGGAGCAAGATGGCCTTTTGCCAACACGGGTTGCTCGGTGGTGATTCCACGGAACACCACCCGCCGACCGTTAGGCAATACGACACTATCGAGTTCTGAAATGAGATACTGGTGCTTACCATCGGCTGCATCGATTTCTATGCTGACGTAATCGTTCTGTCGGTTTCCTTGCAGGTCGAGCCGAGAATGGGCAATTGCAGAGGAGGCAGACATCGTAACCCGATCTACCTCGCCGTTGTGGTGATAGACCTTCAGTGACTTCTGAGCCAATGCTGCCATGGGCAGCAACAGCAATAGGGAGATATGCAGTATCTTTTTCATGTTCGAACTTTAATATTCTTGTTTTCTCTCTACTTTGAATATAAAACTATCGTAGCCCCTTCTGGGGGCAGAATGGGGGATCAATTACTTCGTCAGGTTGTCATAGAGCATCTGCACCTGCTGCTGCGTGAGCGGCTCGTCGTAGATGCGGGCAAAGACTACGTTACCGTTCCAGGCGGCGTTGGAAGTTACAGTTCCGTTGCTGATTCCACTGATGTCACCACCAACCACATAATAATGGCGACTGCTCCCAGGTTGCCCGTAGTTGCCGGTAAGATCCGTCATAGTGTTGCTCGGTGCGCCACCATTGACATAGATGTCGAAGTTGCCTGTCTCCTTGTTCCATGAAGCCACGATGTGGTAGTAGGTATCGGTTTCCGGGGTGACATCTGCATAATTATACGGATAGGTGCCTCCGATTCTGAAAGTGGAATAAATCTTCTTCTGTCTAATACCAATTCCCGAACCGCCACTGTCGTAGCCGGCGAAGGCATCCGACTCACTGTTATTTGGTATCGACGACGGTGTCAGCAGCAACACTTCCAAGGTGTGACCGTCAGCCAGCTTGTTCATAAACTCGGTATCTGCACCATAGAACGATGAATAGTAGTAGTTGGAGGCATTACCAGAGAAACCGTTGCTGCTGAAGTTGGCCTCATACCGCTTGTAGGCATTGTTGTAGCTGACGGTAGGCGAGCCGACCTTGGTAACGGTGTAGGTATTGGACGCTCCGTTGAAGGCTGTGCCGTCGGCACGGAACTCGATGCTGAGCAGGTCGGCAGCGGTGATGGTCTTGATGGCTCCTAAATAGTAAACTCCGTCCACCTTGGCGTAGGCACGGTAGTACTTGGCACTGCCATCGTAGTTGTAGCTGACGGAATAGTTGTCATCGTCATCTATATTGGCAGCGGCAATGGCATTGGCATCGGCAGGCGTGTTGGTATCTACCTCGTCTATCGTACCCACTATGAAACCGTAGGTCAGTCCTTCAACAGCAGCTGTGGTTTTCAGACTGCCACGCAGGGTGGCTGTAGCCTCTCCTATCGTCCAGTCGCAGCCTGTTGTCTGGATGTTGAGTGCCGTCGTTGTGCCGCTGATGGTGTCGGTGACGTTAAGTACCGGGCGCACACTCAGACCGTAGTACTTCCAGTTATAGTTGCCCGTACCAACTTGCGCACCGGAAGACGGCATATAGAAGTCGCGCATATAACAGTCGGATTGGCGTGTGGAGGTCATATAGATTCCGCTGCCAGAGTCGTTGAAACTGGAGCCGTTGTACCATCTGCCAGCCTTGGGCAGGTAGATGAACTTCGAGGCATCGGTCTTGCTGGCAACCTTCCAGCAAGCTATGCCGTTGACGGTCTCCTGTGTCCACGTACAGTTGTCCTTCAGTTCGATGCACTGCTCCATGGTCGGGATGCTCCACAGCGAGCTCCACTGGGCACGGGCGGCATCATACTGCGTACCGCTGATGTCGCTGCCTATCTCCACCCATTTGTTGTCAACGTAGTATTGGTAGTTAGCCTGGTTGAAGTAGGGGCGGTCGTTCACCTTTTTCGTAGCGGTCTCTCCCCATGCATAGTAGTCGCCGAAGCCTTCGGCAACGTCGGCACCGAGGTTTACGTTTGCCCACAGCGTACCCGACGGCAGGTCGAGGTCAACGTAGTCTGCCAGCTCGAACGACTTGGCTTCGCCGTAGCTGTAGGCAGAGCCGTCGTAACAGTAGGCACGATAATAGTAGGTGGTGCCTTTCGACAGGTTGGTGACGGCCTTCCTGTAGTAGCCCGAAGGAACGGCATTGCCCACCTCATACGTGGTGACGCCTGTCTGCCCGACCTCTATGTCGGCATTGTTGCCGACAATGAAGCCTACGCTGACCGTCTTGTCGGTGACGTGAGAGAAGTAGCCCACCAAGGTATCGGTCTCTACGGTGGCCTTCAGGTTGCGCACGATGCCATAGGTGGAAACCACGTCAGCCTTGTCCTGTACGGCACGGAGCGGGTTGCCGTCGGTCTTGGCACGGTCGGATACGATCCGGTGCCGGTCGCTGGCAAGGTCAAGGGCGTAGCCATAACTGCCATCTACCACCGTTGAAGCCCAGTAGTAGGCATCGGTAAGATAATTCGCATGACGGCCATCATCATAGCCATTGCCGGCAGAACGGTAATAGTGCCCAGTTAGCGGCATGAAGATGCTGCGGTCGGTGTAGCCCGTTATCTTACTGGTGACGAGCCATCCTATGGAGTCGTTGCGCGAAATATAGGTCCACGTACAATTATCGGTATTGAGCAGTTCCTCAAACTCTGTCTTGGTCGGCATGCGGTAAGTGGTTCCCCATTGCAAGGCGACGGCATCTCGTCCGCCTTGCGGAGTGATGTCAAGAGTGGGATAATAGTATTGCTGATTGTTCTTGTAAGGAGTTGTGCCACCCCAGAGGTAGTAGTCGCCAGGAGCCTTCTCACTCTCGGCACCGATATTGACATTCGCCCACTTGACGGAAAGTCCCAGATCGACCATGCCTACGGTGGTGAGGCTGAGCGTCTCGCCGTAGAATCGTTCTGTGCCGTTGTCGATATAGGCAGCGTATTGGTAGGCTGTTCCTTCCTCCAAACCGGTGAGGACATGCTTCATGACGCCGTCGGCATCAGGAGTTACCGCTATGCTGCTGCGGCTGTCGGAACCCTTTTTCCACCATTCAAAACCCATCGTGTTGCCGCTGCCGGCGATGTCAAGGCCGCGAACGGTGCCGCGCAAGGTGTCTGCCTCCATTGTACCATCGTAGAAAGCACGTGCTGGCAATGTACGCACAAGCATCGGCTTGCTGTTGGCTGCGGTGGTATTGGTCTTATAAACTGGGCGGACAGGGATACCATCTCCACGATTCCACCCATCGTTGATGGTGCCATTGTATATCTGATAGATAAAAACGCAATCAGAATTGCGCATGGCAGAAGATGCCATATTGAGCTGAGACGTATATTGTCTCGCGTCGTTGTCTCTGTAGCCTGACTTGGGAAGGAAGATGCTCTTGCCGTTGAGTTTGCTGGTGGCGGTGTAGCCCGTCATGCCGTTGAGCGAAGATGCGGTAAAGGTGCAGTTGGTTTGCAGTTCGCGGATATCGGCTTCGTTGGGTATCATCCAGACTTCGCCCCATGTCATGGCTGCCGCGTCGTACTGGGTAGCATTGATGTCACGCAGGTGGTCGGGGAAGACGTAGGTGTTGTCGATGTACCATTGGTGGTTAGCTTTTGTATAGGTACTCTTGGTTTCGGTTTCAGCCCAGGCGTAGTAGTTGCCGTCCTGGTCGGGAGAGATGGCTCCGAGGTTGACGTTCGACCATAGGTTGCCCGACGGCAGACCGAGGTCAACCAATATGCGGCCGAACTGCATGGAGTTGCCATAGCAGATGCTGTCGTTGGCAGTCTTGATGTAGGCACGGTAGTAGTATTCATGGTCTTTCTCCACGGCGGTGAAATCGGCATGGTAGGAGCCGTCGGCAGTAATCACAGCCGTCACCTTGGTATCGGCGATGGTGGGGTAGGGCGTTTCACTGATGACGAAACCTGCTTCTAATGTGCTGGTGGTCTTGGCTTTGGCATAACCGTTGAGGGTGGCGTAGAGGCGGGCGGTGGTCCCACCCAACTGCCACTGCACGCTGTCGGTCATGATCTGGACGATGGAGCCGTCAGTCATCTGCACGCCACAACTGATGACAGGTCGGATGCTTCTGCCGTAGTACGGAGATGCCATAGACTCCACGCTCAGCGTATTACTGTTATAATAGGCATCTAAGATCCATGTTTTATTTTCTGATGAGTTTACCTTTGAAGAGGTATAGTAGTAGCCGTGCTTATAGGAATCTGTTGAAGAGTTGCTCAAGTTCGTGCCACTGCGATAACCAGCACAGGGGAAGAACAACTTGTTGCCGTTCTTTCCTGTAGCAATGAGTCCGTTGATACCTTGGAAGGTTGTTCTTGTCCAGGTGCAACTGTCAGAGAGCATGCGCATTTCTGCTGGTGTGGGGATAGAGAAATTACCGCCAAGGCGGACGTGTGCCACGTCGTATTCTGTCAGGCGAATCTTACGAACAGATTCATTGTTGTATAATGCGTATGTATTATTATTGTTATACGATCCCTTGTCTTCAGTTTCTCCCCAGGCGTAGTAGCCTCCATACTCTTCTGGAGCGAAGGCTCCCATGTTGTGGTTGAGGAACTTTACGGGCAGTCCGAGGTCAACGACATAGTTGTTGCAGTTGGCTTTGACGACATAGACCATATTGGGTTCGATTTTGTCGAGGTCGATGATCTTGGTATAGACTCCCGTCGATTGCAGTTCCGTGTCATAGACGGTGAACTCGCAGGTCAGTCGTGAAGAACCGTTCTGCGGTGCTATGACCATGTATGCTGATGAGGACGATTGCGCCCGTTGCGGTAGGGTGAAGTCTTGCGTAGTCAGCACGATGGTATGAGTGGTGTCGCTTTGCGGAATAATACGCTCCGGTGTCAGTCTGAAAACACCGGCGATGGCACTGTCGCTGCGCACAGTAATCTTCTGCAGCTGAGTGCGTTCCAGGTCGTTTCCGATATAGGGGAGGAAGGCGAGGTATGCCGCCTTGTGCTCCAGGTTGAAGCGATAGGAGCCGTCCTCCTGCTTGCGTGCTACTGCTGTACCGCAGTCTCCTGCCTGTCCGATGTGCAGGGTGCTGTTGGGAGCCGTCTGCGTCTGGGTGTTGGTAACGCGTACCGTGTTGTAGCTAGCAGCTGTCAGTCCCGGATAATAGACCGTGACTTCGTCGTCAGTCAGCTTCTCGCCGTCAAAGAAGAACTCCGCAACTGGGTCTTGGTCATGCGTGGTGAGCGTATCCTTGCTTTGTCGTCCGTCTTCCAACCAGATGCGGTCTCCTGTCTCCCAGAAGAAAGCCACGTCAGAAGTCTTAGCCATCAGGTCGTCAGCCTGCAATGATGTCTTGCGAGGAGCCTTGTAGGCAGAGACACTCTTGGTGTTCATACTGCCAACGAAGCGTGTGAGGGGAATACGTATGCCGTCGCGTTGCATAACCACGCTGTCAAGTTGTGCCAAAAGATACTGGCGCACCTGATCGTTGGTAAGTCTGATGCTCATCATGACGAAGTCGTCCTGTCGGTTGCCCTGCTGGTCGATACGCGAGTGGCTGATGCCGCTGATGTTGCTGAGTTGTAGCGTATCAGGGGCTTGGTTATGCTGATAGATGTACAGTTCTTGCTGTGCTGTGGCAGTGCCAGCTGCCACGAGCATCAACATTGATAATATTAATTTTCTCACCATTCCTTTATTTAATTCACAATTCATAATTTACTCCTAACTCCAAACACGCGGAGCGCGTCAGTCTCCAATTGTGCCTCCGGTGTTACCCGTTCCGGCATTACCGCCACCGTTGCCATCGTTGCCTGTCTGTTGACTGTGTCCAGACTGGTGTCCGCCAGTGATGTCGCCGCCGCCACCTTCATCGGTGCCTGCCGTGGTGACAGGACGAATTGACAGACCGTAGTAGCGTTGCAGCATGTCGGTGATGTGTGCATTATCACCCGTCTGTTCACCATGGAAGTAGTAGGACTGACCTGTCGCATTGTCGTAGAGTGACGAAGTCCAGTAGTAGCACTTCGCATCTGTATCTTGGTAGAACGTATTCTCCTGATAACCGGCAGCCGGCAGGAAGATACTGTTGCCCTCGAAGCCAGCGACGGTACTGGTGACGCGGTAGCCCGGCTGTCCGTCTTCCTCGGTCCACTCCCATGTGCTGTGAGCCAAGAGGGTTGTGAACTCAGCCAATGTCGGCATGCGCCACGTGCCGCCCCACTGCCACTTCGCGGCATCGTAAGGACGTTTGTTGCTGATGTCGGCAACGAGTGTTTCGTACTTGCCGGTGCTACTGTCGTAGTAGCGGCAGCTCTGCAGCGAGTAGGTACCCTTGGTGATGGTGTCAGCCCAAGCATAGCGCTCACCGTAGTCGGACGAGATCTGTGCACCGAGGTTGAGGCTTGCCCACTTAATGCCATCGCCCATGTTGACGAGCGAGAGACCGTAACGGCGTGCATTGCCGTAGCTTATTTCGTCGCCCACCTTCACGTATGCGCGGTAATAGTAGGTAGTGTCGGTAGTGTAGGTCGTATTACCGCTGAAGCTATTGTCTGTCAGAGTTATGCCTGTGTTGATGACGGTCACTTCCTCATCAGTCAGGTCGGGGGTCTCGGTATCTGCAATCTTCGACTTCAGACCGACGACGAAGCCGTGGGTAACATTCTCCTTACCTTCCAGTCCGGTTACGGAGCCGTAGAGACGTACGTCGCTGACACCCACTTGCCAGTTGGTGCTGTCGGTGGTGAGGTAGAACTTCGTGCCGTCTGCCAGTTCGCGGTTGGTCTTCACAACCGGACGAATGGTATAGCCGAGGTAGCGGCTCATGCTGCCGATGTTGCGTGTTACGCCTATGAAGTCGGAAGCATATGCATTGGCATTGCTCGTGTTCTGCTGCGTGTTGAGGGTCGATGTCCACAGCGATGCCCGATTACCTTCATCAGTCACGGATATGTTGCTCATGTATCCGCGTTTGGCAATGAAGATACTGTCGCTGCCGTCGTTTGCCGTTACCTTGTACATTGGTTGACCATACTTAGTGACTTCTGTCCACGTACACTGGCTGAGCAGTTCCTCAAGGTCAGCCAGTGTCGGCATGCGCCAGTTTCCTTGCCAAGTGACATGGGCTGCATCGTGGCTGCTACCGCTGATGTCGGTCATGTTGCCATGGTATTGGTAGTTGTCGTTGCTGAAGTTACTGCGCGGTGAAGTCTCGCCCCATGCGTAGTAGTTGCCGCTCTCGTCAGGACTGCTGCCGCCGAGGTTGATGTTCGACCAGAGCAATCCCGAAGGCAGACCGAGGTCAACCATGCGGCGACCGAATTCGCGTTCCTCGCCGTAATAATACCTGTCACCAATCTTGACGTATGCACGATAATAGTAAACTGTGCCGTCGGAGATGTTGCCCAGTGTGATGCGCATCGGACCGCTTGCCACCTTTTGCGTCTGCCGTCCTGTATCGAAGTGCAAGTATTCTCTGCCTGCAGTGGCATCGGTGACATTCTCCGTAGTAGCATAGATAAATCCAGACTCTGTAGCTTGCTGGTTGTGTACCTCACCGATGAGGTATCCGTGGAGCGTTGCTTCGGTCTGACCTGCCTCCCATGTTACACTGTCAGTTGTCAGACGGATCATCTGGTCTTCCTCGACGATGCTACTGTACTTGGCTACCGGACGGATGGGATAGCCCTCGTAGCGGAAGTGGTTGGTCGTAGAGATGCTAAGACCATTAGCCATGTTGTTAAAGTTGTCGATTGCGAAAGCATTCTGGCTGGTAGCGTTGTCGGTAGATGATGCCCAGTAGATAGGACGGGTGTCGTTTTGCTGTATCGTCGTGCCATTTCCCATCCAACCTGCTGCCGGCAGGAAGATACTCTTACCGTTGGGTCCTGTCAGTTTATATCCCTTCTTGGTGATTCCCTCCACACCGAAGGTGGTATTCTTTTCGATAGTACAATATGTCAGCAGTTCATCGACATCCGCCTTTGAAGGCATGCGCCATACGCTCTTCCAGTTCTGTTGTGCGGCATCATAATACGGGTCGGCACTGAAGTCTGTACCTGGGTCAGGCAGATAGTTGCCACCATTGTAGTACTGGTAGTTGCTGGCATTGTGAAGCGTCTCTCGTGTAGATGTTTCAGCCCATGCGTAGTAGTCGCCGTTGTCGTTCGGAGTCTGAGCACCCATGTTGATGTTTGCCCAAAGCAGACCCGACGGCAGCCCAAGGTCAACCATCTCCAGACCAAGCATCTGAGCATTGGCATAGTAAACGCCACGACCCGGTGCCATGATGTAAGCACGATAGTAGTATTGTTTCAATTCGATGTCTTCTTGCAGTTCGCAGGTGAACTTGCCGTTAGCGATATCGGCAGGATTCACTTCTACATGCTGTGCTGCATCACTCAGGTTAACATCCATCGTTGTACCGAGTACAAAGCCGATAGTCACATGCTCCTTCGAACTTTCCGTGATGCCCGATACCGTACCGCATAGGCGTGCCCGCTTCATGCCCACTTGCCAGTTGGTGCTGTCGGTGGTCAGCTGGAGGGCATCCATCTCCAACGTGTTGCCGTAGAATGTCGAGTCGTTGTAGGTGATGTAGGAGCGTACAAAGTAGTTCCTGCCCAGCGTCAGGTTATTCATGTCGGCAGTGGTCAGCTCAAAGCGGTAGCTGCCGTTATCTGTAGCCAACCCTGCCATTGGCATAGTCAGGCTGATAGCATTCTCAAGGGTGACATTCTCCGTCTCACCGATGATGAAGCCCTGTGTGATATTCGTCACCAAGTCGTCGAGTCCGCGCATGGTGCCGTATAAATAGGTAGAGGTATGGTCGTTGCTGAAGCTAATGCTGTCGGTACGTATAAACAGGTACTCGCCCTGCTTGGTGCGATGGTTGCTCTCAAAAACCGGGCGTATGGTCATACCGTGCCATTTCTCTCCTGAGCCCCAATTGGTAGAGGAGGTATGTCCGTACCATGCCCGTGAGTTATCGTAGCTTGTCACTGACCAGTTGAAGGGATAGTTTTCGTTAGAAAGCGTCGTTGCGTTGTAAAAGCCTGCATTTGGCACGAACATGGTGCTGTCTGCATTGCCATTCTTGTTGCTGAACAGCCTGCCTGTCGTTCCCTCCAGGGTGTAATTGTCTGTGCGGCTCACCTTGCTCGTATTGTAGAGCTCGTCTAACTCCGACTTCGTAGGCATGCGCCAGCAACCACGCCACTCCTTGGCGACGACATCGTAGGCTGGGTTGCCGCTGAAGTCGGCAGGCAATACCCGATAAGTCCGGCTGTCATTCTCGTAGTGTTGATAGTTAGCCAAGGTGTAGCTCTCTTTAGGAGTCAGCTCTCCCCAGGCATAGTACTTGCCTGGATCTTCTGCTGTTATTGCACCCATGTTGATGCTCGACCAACGCACGCTGGTACCGAGGTTGATAATCTCGCGCTCCATGCCGAACTTCTCGATTTTGCCCAGCCATGTGGTTTCCGGCTCCTTGCCATCCTTTGCGTAAGCCTGATAGTAGTAGGCGCGCTGCAGCACGTTGTTGATTGGTGTTGTGTTGAATACCAACTGACTATTACAAGTCAGGTCGGGCAGGTCGTAGTCCAGATGCTCCTTGTCGTAGCCCCATTTGATTCCCACTTTTTTGATAGGCAGGTTGACAGAGCCATAAAGGGTAGCCGGTTTTCCAAATGCCCACTGGGCACTATCGGTCAATACAGCAAAGAACAGGCGCGGGTCAAGCTTATGGGTGATAGGGTAGAGTCTGCCGCCTTCCGGTTTCAAAGAAGAGGCCTTCTCAACCACCACTTCCTTTTTCGAGTGGGTGTCATAAACACGGTAATATACATTGAAGCTGGTTTTTGCCGTCTGCGGTGCCACAACGATGTAGGATGCCACGGAGTCCTGGGGAGTCTTCTCCCATCCTTCTTCCTTTACTTTGTTGTTGGGCACAGCGAAATCGCTGGTTGTCAGAGTGATTACGTTGGAACTCTCATAGCCCGTATCAAGCGTCACACCTTCTGGTGACAGCATAAAAGTGCCTGCGATCTTCTTGTCGGCAGGTGCCTGTATCCGAACTTCTTTAAGCACCAGTGTCTTCAGCGTGTCAACACGTGGTAGGAAACAGAGTACCGCTGTCTTGTGGTCTAATGCAAACGAATAGTTGCTGTTTGCCTGACGGGTCGCTATGGCAGTGGCGCAGTCGCCACTCTTTCCGATGTGGGTGCTGTTGTTGGCTGCTGTCTGCGTCTGTGAAGTAGGGATGACAACCTGGTTGAACTTCGAGGAATTCGTACCTGGGTAATAGACAACATACTGGTCGGCAACGATGCTGTCGCTGCGGAAGGAGAAGCGTCCGGTGTTCTTGCCGGCATCGTTTGTGTTGATGTCATACGATTGCAATCCGTTCTCACCGAAAGGCAGGTAGATGTGGTCGCCTCGTACCCATTCGTAATTAAATGTCGTTGCGCTCAGTACATCTATATTGCTATCGATAGCAGTCTTCAAAGGTCCTCTGGCTGCTGTTGCCTGTTCTGCTTGTGTGGTTCCCGAGAAACTGAAGATTCTGCCGAACTTAGGCATGGCAACATGTTCTATCTCCGTGAGGGGATAGACAGTCTCACCGTCAATCGTTCGCAGACGGAGCGTGGCAATTTCTGTTTGTTCCACTCCGTTGATGTCGCGACACGAATGATAGATGTCGCGTACGTTGTTGAGCAGCAGCGTATCTATCTTGCCGTTCAACTTGTATATCAGAATTTGGCTCTTCTCTGCATCAGGACTGTTGCCTGTATCCTGTATGCCTTGTGCTACTGCGGGAACCATTACAGCACACGTGAGAAGAATCATCATCAGCTTCTTTTTCATAAATTATCAATTTATTTGAAGGGTGAAGGCTTAGTGTTTAAGGTATAAAGCAGAACTTCGACCTTTGACCTTTTTACTACTTCTTTGTAATCTTCGTAGAAATCTTGTTGGCGTTGACGATATAGACACCTTGTGGCAGCGAGGTGAGACTCACATTGGCTTTACCGTCCGCATCGGCAGTAGCCGTCTTGAAAATCTGACCGCCTGTGCCATAAATGAATATCTTGCAGCCGGCAGGTAATCCGCTGAAGGCGATATGGTCGTCGCTGACCTGCATACCGTCGCCGTCTTTACCTGTTCTGATGCCTCTGATTTCAGTTGCCACACTATGCTCGTTGTATTCATAGTTGAAGTAGCTCACTTCCGACATGGCATAGACCGACTCAGTTGTGGATGTCTTCACAATGATGTTGTCGCCAGAGAACGAAATGGTGGGTTCTTCATTCAGAAGAACATAGCGTTGTGTAGTGCCTGATGTCATGTGGAGCACCAGTTCATTGGATGCCATTGCCGTGGTTGCTCCCAACAGGATACTACCGACAGCGGATAAAATCATTCTTTTCATATTACCTTTATTTTACTATTTTACGATTTCTTTATTTCACTCTTTTATGAGTCAGCCTATCCCTATATATTCCCCTCCCCAACAAGGAGGGGCAGGGTATCCGTTCTTTTCTTACTCGTTTCCTTCAATGTCATCTCCTATGGTACCGCTACCGGCACCGCCTCCGTCAATAGTTCCGTCACCTTTCGTGTTGAGAACCGGACGGAGCATGAGCAGCGTAGTGCGCAGTACGAGAGCATCAGGTGTCTGGTAGGTCGTGCCGCTGATCTGGTGTGCATCAGCTTTGCCTTCGCCGTTGGCTGCAGCGCCCTGCTGTGACGACCAGTAGCTTCCGTCAGGCAGGAAGATGCTGTAGCGCTTGTCGGTAGAGCCCTTCTTATAGACTCTCCATCCGTCGGTATCAAATGTCCAGTCACAATTGTTGATCAGTTCCTTGATGTTGTCGATGGAAGGAATGCGGTATTGAGCACCGAGTCGCGTGTGGGCAGCATCATATTGTGTGCCACCAATGAAGGTATAGCCGCTCGATACAGAGTAGGTATCCTCTTGGTTCGGTACTATCTCGCCCCAGCGGTATTTGTCACCGGTGTGCTCTTCGTCGTCGGAACCGAGGTTCATGTCAACCCACTTGACGCCAGATGGCAGGCCAAGGTCAACGACACGTGCGCCAAAGTTCTTCACCTCGCCATAGTGATATACACCATTCAGGAGCGTGTATGCCTGATAGTAATAGGTATGAACTTGTATCGTGTCGATCTGAGCGGTAAAGACTGAGTCTGTGGCATTGAAGGTGCCAGCGATTTCCTTGGCATTGCCAGCGGTCAGTTTGCCGGTGATGTTATCTATACTGCTGTTGTCGATGGCGTAGCGGAAGCCCACCTGTAAGCCTTCTGTCTTCTCGCCCTTGGTGTGACCATAGAGTGTACCAGCATTGCCAAGCCCCCACTTCACGCTGTCGGTAAAGAAGGTGTAGTCGTTCATCTCAATGGCATCGCCGTAGGATGTGTTCACGCCATCGGTGAGGTAGGCACGTACCCAGTAGCGTTGACCAACTTTCAGCTGGCTGAGCTTTTCATTGCCGGCAGGAATGAAGTATGCTCCGTTGGCTTGTGTTGGCTGGCTTACGGTGAAGGCAATGTCTGTTGCTGTTGGGTTATCAGCGTTCGTCGTCAAGATGGCGAAGCCTTGAGTCAGTCTGTCTTCGGCACTTTCCATACCCAGCATGGTACCATAGAAGGTGTATTGGTTGCGGTCGTCGCTGTAGGTAATCTTGTCGGTGCGGATATAGACATCTCTTGCAGCGCTGCCTTCACCCCATGTGAAGTTCCTCTGATAGACAGGACGAACCAGATAGCCCCAATGACGGGTTCCATCGTTGACAACAGTCCTTGAAGCAGAGGTGAAGTGCAGGTCAACAGCCCACTTGCTGTCTCCCGTTGGCGTGCCGGTCGTTGCGGTCCAATAGTAACCGTCGGTATCCTTATTGCGCACTCCTTCGGTGTAATAGTTCTCTTCTTCATAGCCTCCGGCGGGCAGGAATATCTTCTGGTGGTCACTAGTGTTGCTTTCTACCCAGTAGCCTTGAACGCCTTCTTTCGTTGCCCATGTCCACGTACAGTTGTTGCGTAGCTCCAGCATCTCGTCCTGTGTAGGCATGCGCCAACAGCCATTGTACTTGATGTTGGCAATGTCCCATTCTGTAGCACTGATGTTGGTACCGATGTTAACATATTCGTTATTGACGTTGTGCGTATAGACTGTCGTTGAGTAGCTGGCTCGCCAGGTGATGTCGCCCCATGCATAGTAGGCACCCATGTTCTCCGGCAGCTTTGCATCAACGTTGCGGTCAGCCCATAGTACGGAGAGTCCGAGGTCAACCTTGGACGGCTTGTTGTCGTCGTTGACCGTAGAGAGGGTAGAGATGGTCTTCACCGTACCGTAGTGCCGTCCGTCTGTCATGTCAACGTAAGCACGGTAGTAGTATAGGTTGCCTGGTGTCAGGTTAGCAACATGGAAATGGTATGGACCGGTACTGCCTTTGTCAAACTCGATGTCGTTCTTCGTGATGAGTTGCGGAGATGTCATCGATGACGTTGCCGACAATTCGAAGCCCACATCTGTGCGGTTGCCATCAGCCACAGCTACGCTACCCTTGAGCTTAGCACCGAATTCGGTGATGTTCTCTGGGTCGATGGTTGAGATGATGGAGTTGACCGGACGTATCATCTTGCCCATATAGCGCAGCGCGTCAGTCAGGTTCTTCCTGAAGGTTTCCACCTTGTTTACAGTTGTCTTATCCTCGTTCAAGGTGTAAGCGTGACTGTTGTCGGAAGTCTTCTGTGTTGACGACCAGTAGCCGCCTAAAGGCAGGAAGATGCTGTTTGCAGTATGGTCTCCGATACCTGTTACGCGGAAGCCTTCTACTCCATTCACCGTCTCACTTGTCCATGTAGCATTGGTGATGAGCTCATCGATTTCTGTCTGGCTCGGCATGCGTGCCTCTTCTATCTTGATGGCTGCCACGTCATATTTCTTGCTGTTGCTGATGTCGGAACCTATATCTACATAGCCTTTTGCATTACGATGGATATAGCTGTTCTGGGTGTATTCGGAACGCGTAAGCGTGTCGCCCCATGCGTAGAGGTCGCCCTGATCGGAGGGAACGGACGAGCCAACGTTCACATTAGCCCACTTCACGCCAGAAGGCAGACCGAGGTCAACAAACTCCAGTCCCACCGTCTTGGCATCAGACGGGTCAACGTAATAGACAACCTCTTCTCCGCCCTCCGGCTGGTACTTCACGTAGGCACGGTAGTAGTGAGTGCCGTTGGGCAATGCCGACATGGTGCCTGAGAATGCCGAGCTGCTGATTTGTTCAGCGGTGGCAATGACTGGGTTGGTGGCAATTTCTGTATTCTTTGTCTGTAGAGTGACGTCGGTAGAGCTACCGATGACGAAGCCACGTTCGGTAATTCGGTTGAGCACGTCGTTGCTGCCTACAAGTGTCGCATAGAGTTTGTCGCCTGAGTAGCCTGCACGCCAGCTGGTGCTGTCGGTACGCAGATATACAGTATTGTTGTCACTAAAGGTGAGGTTGTATTGTGCTACGGCACGATAGCCCCAGTCGTCAGGGTCTTTGGAGGTAAGATAGATAAACTTCGACGGGTCGTTGTTGTTGACAACCTTATATACTTTAGCACCGTATAGCGTCAGCGACTGTCCGTCCTGCGACTCTACCCATGTGCATTCATCCAGAAGCTTCTGTTTCTCCTCTTCGGTAGGCAGACGCCAAAGTCCGCCGAATTCGGCATAGGCTGGGTCAACGCCTGCATATTTTCCCGACGGAGTACCGTTGAGACCAATCTGTTCGGGTGAGGCGGCATCGACATTGATATTTGCCCACTCCAGACCGTCGAAGCCCATAGAAGTGCTGGTCAGTCCGAACTGCCGAACGTTGTTGGCATAGACGTAGGTGCCGTTAGCAAGCTTGACGTAAGCACGGTAGTAATAGACACCATCGTTGCGCGTGTTGTGGCGGATGACGGAGTAGAAGTTGCCGCTTCCTTCCACGCTGGGTCTTGCCACCATGACGGTGTCGGCATTATTTTTAGTGACACCGTCGGAGCGACCGAGAACGAATCCCGTCTCCAAGTCTGCCGGTTTGTTCAACACTGCTGAGTAGAAGGCGACCGAATCACGCTGATAGCGCCATGTGGTACCTTCGGTGCGCAGGTAGAACTCGTAGTCGGTATTGTCAATCTTCGAGGTGGAAGCAACGGGGCGTATGCTGTTGCCACGCCAGCGGTTGCGGTCGAGCAGCTGCGGTGGCGTTGTTGTGCTATTGTCGAACTTCACCTCTCGTGCTGCGACGTGGCTGGCAGCGCGTGTGCTGCTCCAGTAGAAACCTATTTGCGTAACGTCGTCGTCATGGTTCACGCCGTCCTGATAGTCTTCACTCTCTTCGTTGGTTTCGTAGTCGTAGTTGGCATCGCGCGAAGTCTCGTCGTAGTAGTTGGACGGCAGGAATATACTATTGCCGTTGACCGTGCTGGTAACGCGGTATCCCGGGATGTGGCTGACGGTATCTTGTGTCCATGTCACGTAGTCGGCAGCGGTCAGCAGCTCGCGCCAGTCGTCGTCCGACGGCATGCGCCAGAGTCCGCGAAGAGCCTTGTGTGCCACGTCGGTGGTGTCGTTGGCACTGATGTCGGTACCCAGGTCGCGATATTCGCCGGTATAGGCATTGTAGTACTTGTATCCGCCCTGCGTAAAGGCATCTTTCGTAGTGGTCTCTCCCCATGCGTAGTAGTCGCCGTGGTCTTTGTCCTTCCACGAGCCCATGTTGACGTTTGCCCACTTGGTGCCGGAGGGGAGACCGAGGTCAACCATGACGATACCAAACTCCTTGATGTCGCCATAGAACGTTTTACCACCTATGGTGAGATAGGCACGGAAGTAGTACATCTGGGTGTTGTCAAGCGCATTGAGGGTAGTACTGAAGAGTCCGCCGGTGGCATTACCCGTGCTGCATGGTTCGTTTGTAACGCCTCCTTGTCCAATGCGCAGGGCCGCATCTGTGTTGGCGGTGTTGCTCCACACGAAACCGTAGGAGCCCGTGTGTTGTGCATCCAGTCCGAGCACGCAACCGTAGATGGTTGCCTTCTCGGCTCCAGCCACCCATGAGGTACGCTCAGTGGTGATGCTGTATTTCTTGCCGCCAACATCGACATTGATGTAGGCGATCGGGCGCACATTGTGTCCGTGGTAGCGGTAGTGGTACTTCATCAGGCGTTTCGACATGTTGTCGTCTTTGTTGCCCACCTCCATACCGAAGGCATTGCGGTCGCGTGGTGCCCGTGACGATGTCCACAGGGCTCCATATTCCCAAGGTCCGGGCCTGTATGCGTTTTCTCCACCATGGTATCCGGAGATCGTCCATTCTGGCAGTTTACCCTTGCTGATGAAGATATACCTGCCGTTAGGACCGGTCACTTTGTAGCCCTTCACCTCGTCATAGGTATTGGTATTCCTGTTGTAGGCGTGTGAAATGGAATCTGTCCATACGCAGCTATCGACGAGCATTTGCAGGTCGTCTTCAGAAGGCATCGACCAGAGTCGCCCTCGACCGCCGTAGGTAGTGGCATCCCATGTGTAGTTCCAGTTGGTATGGGCTGCATCGTTGGCAGAGCCTTTTATTTCATCGCCTAGGTTGTTGTATTCATCATCGCCAGTAGCGAAGTAGAACTTGTAGTCGTCGAAAGTGAACTTACGGTTCTTTTCCCACTCTATTTCGCCCCAGGCATACTGTTGCAGGCTGTCTTTGTCTTCGGCATAGCGTGAGCCTATGCTGATGCTTGCCCAGTGCATCTTGTTCTTGAAGCCAAGGTCAACAAATTCCAGACCATAGTGGTTGGTACTGTCGGCATAGACGTAGTCGTTGTTATAATAGATGTATGAGCGGTAGTAGTAGGTGGTGTCTTTCTCGTAGGGTACGGTAATGGAGAAATCACCGTTTACAGCCTTGCCCAAGTCGTGCATAGTCACGCCCGGACTATTCACCGTCAGGTGGTTCTGATAGCCTAAGAGGATACCGACACGGGCGCTGTTGGTAATCTCTTCCATGTCTTGCAGCCCTTCTGCTGTTTCGGTCGGTTTGATGAACGATGCGTTGAAGCCCGTGACGTTGCCGTAGAGAGTAGCCTTCTGTGCACCGACATGCCAATCGACGTCACCTGTAATGATGCTCGGCTTACGCTCAAACTTGATAGAGCGTCCGTAGTAGTAGTTGCCATCAATCATTACGTAGGCACGCACCCAGTAGGTGGAATCAACCTTGAAGAGATTGATGTTGGCGGTACTATTGAAGAAGACGGAGTCGCTCTTCAATTCGTTGTGTGGGAAGTCGTATTTGAACTTGTAGGTGTGGGTGGTCAGCGTGTCGCTACCGACGATGAAGCCGGCATGGGTGTTGGCGGCATCGGTATATACATTATATGCAGAACCGCCGTTGACAAGCATGTGCTGCTGACGCATGCCCAGTAACGAACCGAAGAATGTGACGTTATCGACCTCTGGGTGCACCTTGGCGGCATCGGTACGGATGAGTATCTCGTCGTGATGTGCATTAGGCAGAGTGTCGCTGCTTTCCCATATCGGGCGCAGGAAGACGGTGCCGTGGCAGCCTGGTTGTCCGTTGCGTGCTGATGAGTGCCAGCCGTCGAAGTCGCCCTGTCGTGAAGGATTGGTCTTGTTGACATTGAAGTAATAGGCATTCTCCCTATCGCTGTTGTCGCTGAAGGAGTAGTCGGCATCGTGGTTGTCGCTGTCGAAGTAGCGCAGGGAGTGACGTAGGAAGAGCGTCTTTCCGTTGATGTTGCTGGTCACGAGCACTCCCGGACAGCCATAAAGGGTGTCTGCTGTCCATGTGGTGTTCGCCATCAGTTCCTGCATCTCGTCTATGTATGCCATTCGGTTGACGTTGTGCCACAGCCTATGTGCCGGGTCGTTCTCGCCTCCAGAGCCTACCGATGCGTATGCACGGTAAGTATTGCTGTAAGCTTCCAGTCCGTATTTCTGTGCAATGGGGTCGATATAGGAACCTGTGTTGGCGTTGTAGCCGCCTATGTTGATGCTTGCCCACCGTTTCTTCGATGGCAGACCGAGATCAACCAGTTCGTAGCCGAAGGCGTTGACATCACCGTAGTGGGCTTTCCCGTTGTAATAGACATAGGTGCGGAAGTAGTAGGTGGTGTCCTTCGTTAGGGTGAATTGTGAAGTAATTGGACCGACACGGTCGCTCAACTGACTGAGACAGTCGATAGACTGCAAAGCGTTGCCGGTAGTAAGGTCGCGGTTATAGCCGACCAGAATCTGTGCCTGCATGCCGCTTGCCTCGTGGGGTTGGATGCCCTGTACCGTTCCGTGTAGCGTTGCAGTGTTCTGGTACATCTGCCATTCAGGGTTGCCGGTCAGTTGTCGGGCAAGGTGGAAGGTGTCGGCATTGAGTGCATAGACCGTGCTGTCACCCACGTTGACGAAGAAGCGGTAGTAGTAGGTCTTGTCGCTCTGCAGGTTGTCGGCTTTGTCGAGCACGGTGAAGTACTGCGAAGCATTGCGCACCAATTCGGCACTGCCTGTGCCGTCCTCGATCGTAATAGATGCCGACGTCTTGGTAACATCAGCACGGTCGCCAACGACGAAGCCCGTCTTGGCACTGGCGATGGGCTTGTTGATGCGGTAGGTTCCTTGTAACACTACTGCTGTGCGGTAATTCAGATAGGTTACCGTGTCGGTACTTAGATATGCCAGCGTCCGGTCTGCTAACTTCTCCTCTGTCTTGGTTAACGGAGTGTTGAAGCGTGCCACGGGACGCACAGAGTGTCCGCCGAACCACGGTGACGTGCCTTCGCTGAAACTTGACGATGGGTAGGAGAAGTTTGGTGATTCTGTTCGTGAACCTCTCATGGAGATAGTCATAATGGAGTCGGCAGCATGGAAGTAGGCATAGGTCTGGTTGTTGGTGGTTTCGTCATTCCACTCCAACGAGCCGTTGCCGTGGTAGGTGGACCATCGGTAGCCGTTGAGAGGGAAGAAGAGGCTGTTGCCGTTGATGTTGCTGACGGCACGATAGCCGTCAACACCGTTTTCTGTGGCGAGCACCCATGTACAGTTGTCCTTCAGCTCTTTCCATTCGGCATAGTTTGGTTCTACAAAGAGGTTGCCGTATTTCGTGTTGTCGATGTATTTGCGTTCGCCTTCAGCTTTTGCCTGATCTTCGACGTACAGCGGATTTTGGTATTCCCAGTTGATGAAGGCAGCGTCATTGAGCGTGCCGCTGTAGTGCTTCCAGAAGTTCGGATCGACACAGTAGAGGCGGCGGTCGGCAAAGTTCTCATGTACGGCACCGTGGTACGAGAACTCATATTCCGCTGTTCCTCCGTGGTTTTTCACCTTCAGGGTGATGGGTTTCGTTGTATTGGTAGTGTAGGTCTTGGGTATGCTGCTGGTCCAGACATACTTCAGCGTGTCGTCCACGTAGGTCTTGCCGTGGTAGTGGCTCTTCGTGTCAGATTCGCCGATGGCGTAATATTTGTTGATGTCTTCGGGGTAGGTTGAACCTACGGAGATGTTCGCCCACAGAGTGCGTGAGGGCAGTCCCATATCCACGTAGTCCAGTCCGAACTGGCGCGGTGTGCTGTAGCGTGTGTTTCCGTCTGCCTTGATATAGGCACGTACCCAATATACTGTATCCTTTGCTACAGGCATTGTGACGTGGTAGATGGAGTCGGTAATCACCTCGTTCGTCTTGAAGGTGTAATTTAGGTCGGTGCTCTTGCCGTTGTTGCGCTCGATGTCGGCAGTCTTGCCATAGACAAATCCCGTCTCGACTGTCGCAGGATCCTTAATAAAGATAGTTCCAACAATCTCGCTGCTCAAGTCAGCGCTGTTCTCGTGTACCTCCCAGTCGATGTCCTTAATGCTGATGGTCAGTGGTGACAGCTTCTTCGGGATGCCGTACTTACGCTGGTAGGGCTCAGGAGAGCCTTCGGGGTTCTTCACCTGGATGTAGGCGCGATACCAGTATTCTGTGTTGGCATCCATCTCGGCTGCTATCGATGCTGGCAGCGGCACGGTGTAAAGACCGTTGATAGAGTCTATGCGCTGTTCTGAGTCGGGTATGTCGCGGAAGAAGGTGCCGGTGTTGCTGTGTGTGCCTCCCTTGAAGTCGTGCAGCACGAAGCCTCGTTGAATGTCGCGCTCAGCCGGATTATCACTGGTATTGCCGTTGGAGTGGTCTGCCTTGATCTTCGGCGTGATGCCAAGCAGTCTGCCGAAGAATATCATCTGCCGGCGGTCAGTATCACTGATACCCACCGTGTCTGTACTAATGAAGATGGGCGAGTTGTCAATCTTTCCGTTGGTCTGCAAGACGGGGCGCACGCGCAGGATATTTCTGATTTGCTCTAACCTGATAGTGCCGTGGTCGCTGTAGTCGCAGCCGTCCCAATATGCCATTGATGTATTCGATGGCGGACGGGTCGATGTCCAGAACGGGGTGTGCAGGTGGTAGGCAGTCTGTACGCCAGGCAGGTAAAGGGCATTACCGTTGATACCTGTCACCTTGACCACCCTTTCTCCGAAGCGGGTCTCGGCTGTAAACTTACAGGAATCCATCAATGCCTGCATCTGAGCCTTCGACGGCATGGTGAAGGTCCAACCTTCGTCCTGTCCGAACCACTTCTGGAAGGTTACGTCGTGCATCGTTCCGCCGATGTCGGTGACATATCGGTTTACTGGGTCCTTATAGAAGTTCCATAAGTACGACGAGTCAAGGTTCTCAGGGTATTGTGCCCGGATGTCGAGGTTTGCCCAGAGCATGCCGCTGTTGAAGCCTAAGTCGATGGTGTCGAGCGGATGCAGGATCTTCACTTCGGGTGCATAGTCGTAGGCAACGTCGCCTTTATCTTCACTGCCCGATTTGAAGGCGGCGCGTACGAAGTAGTATTTGTTTTCTAGTTTAATGTTCTGAAGAGACTCCTTACCGATAGTCAGGCTGAAGGTCATGTCTTTCTTCACACCACCGTCGGCAGGATAGAACTTGCCAGTTTCAACGGTAGGTTCAGCATACTCGGTCTCGCTCTTGATGGAGTCGCTGAGGATAAAGCCCACCTGACCGACAACTTCGGAGCTGACGCCGACTACATGACCGCTGAAAGTGGCGGATTCATCGCCAACAAACCATTTGATGCCATCTGTATGCGGATAGTAGCCTTTTAGCCGCGAGGCTTTCGAGGCATAGTAGTAATCGTTTTTGCCTGTGATGGGGTTTTTTATAATAAAGTATTCGCGCACGTAATACTTCTGTTCCTTGTCCAAATAGCCGAGGAAGGTTTCGCCGCTCAGCTTCACGCTGATGACCGCATCGTCGGGGCCATGTGAGGTGCCTCCATAGGGGGCTACGCTCTTGTTGCCGTCCACAATCTTCAGGTGGTTGCCGTCCTTAGGCATCCACATGCCTTCTCCGTTGGCTTCGAAGTCTTTGACGAAGAGACTGTCTTCCCATACCTTGTTCGCCGACGGGTCATCTTCATTGAAATATAGTGAAAGAGAGTCGGTACCAAAGATGAAGCCTGTCTCATCAACAGCTACGCTCGTACCTGCCGACGGCCATGGGCGCACGTTGCGGATAATGCCGCTGATAGAGAAATTTTCGCCGTCGGCAACATCCTCGCCCAGGTGGCGCAGCAGCATCAGCGACCCGTCGAACGAGGTGTTGCTGCGGATGTCGTTGCTGTATTCCAAGATTCCGCGTACGAAGCCTGGGTTGTAAAACTCCTTGCGGTCGTGATAGACTACGGAGTCGGTGCGCTGAATAGCGATGATGGGTTGCTTGTAGTAGTGCCAGTCACCTGTTGCATCCACCCAGTAGAAGTCGGACCGTTCCTGTTTGGTGGTATCTACCGACCAGTAGTTGTTACAATTCTCATCGACAGGCAGGAAGATTCGCTTCCCGCTCGGTCCCGTGACGAGTGCTCCTTCCACTCCGTTGTATTCTATCCATTTTGTCTTACATTTCGCCAATAGCGAGTCCGTCTCATAGGTGGTCGGCATTCGCCAACAGCCCTCCCATCGCTGATATGCCGCATCGTAGTTTTGCGTAAACTCCTTGTTGATGGCACCTCCACGGTAGTTGTCCATCTTGTAGCCTACGCTGTAGTCGTTTTTCGTGTTCGACTCGCCATAGGCAAACTTACCACCGTAGTTGGCTACAGGACCGCGTTCGAAGTAGGCTTCCACGTTACGGAAGGCATACTTGATGTCGCCCAGTCCGAGGTCAACGATAGAGAACAGCGTGTCGGGGACTTCGGCGTTGAAAGAATAGAATGTGTTCGGTTTGAGTTCTCTGATGGAAAACTTCTTGACGAAGGAGGTGTCTATCAAGCTCAAGGTATCTACTACGTTGAAAGTAAATGTCAGGTTCAGGTTCTCGCCACCGGCTTTCTTCTGTGGAGCTACCACCATGTAGGCGGCGGTAGAATCTTGGGAATTATAGTAGCTTCGTGGCGTATGCAGCCAGTTGTTGTCAAAGAAATAGGGAGTTTCCAGCGTGATGGTGTTCTGCGGGTGCTCTACGGAATTGAGGTCTATTCCGTTCTTAGGGTCGAAGGTGAACGTACCGGCTATCGGCACGTCAGCTTCCAAGGTTACACTACGAAGTTTAACACTTGGCAGCCTTTTGTTATGAGTGAGGAAAGAAAAGAAGGCGGGATGATGCTTCAGATTAAACTGATAGACTCCATTGGTCATCTTGGTAATCGAATCAGTTCCGCAGTCGCCTGAATATCTGATGTGGTTACGGTTGTCATTCACCTTTTTCTGCTTCTGCTTCGTGGCGATTTTCACCTTGTTGTAAGCTTCGGCATTGGCTCCCGGCCAATATACGTAGATAGGTGTTTCCTTCTTCTTGACGTTGATGGGTACGAAACGGGCACGGGTGCTGTCGGGTGTTATCGTGTCTATTCCTGCAATGTAGCTGACATCCTGCTTGTTCATCTGGATGTAGATAGAATCCATCTCTTCCCATTTATAGGTTATGGGTGTTACTCCGTCTGATGGAAATCTGCCGGTGAAATGGATTTTTTTCGGTGCTTTCGACCGATCTGAAGACAAGTTGCCAGTTCCCAAGACGAGCAATTCGATAGGTTCTCCGTCGGGTGTCACCACCTTGCTGAGGGTGTTGATGGCGTATCGCTTTTCTTCTTTTTCCGTAGTTATCACCATCGTCACACAGTCGTAGTACTCAATGCCGTCCAAACCTACGTTGGAATGGGTGATTTCGTAGATACCGTCCACGGCAATATACTCAACCGTTCCGTTGGTCTTGAAGACTCCAATATAGCCGTGTCCCTCGGCAGCTTGCAACTGTAGGGCGGCTATCATCAGCAACAGGAATAGTAGTGCTTTTTTCATATCTTGTCTTTCGTTAATGCTTGGTTAGGTGAATAGGCTGAATGTTTAGTAGATTTAGAACGTGTTGTCCAAGACTTTTCTGAATTGTTTGGGAATGCCAAGGCTGATTTCTTCCTCGATTTCCTCTTCTTCTGGCTCAATGACGAGTTGCTTACGGGAACCAAAATAATCATCTTGATTTCCATTTTCTCCTGCCCCTCCCTCGATGGTGGAACCTGCCAGCAGTCCACTTTCCACAAGGGTCTCATAGACCTCGGTGAGGGGTCTTAAATACGCTTTTCTAATTTCGGTAGAAGTTATCTGCTCAGCCATATTTGTAAGATTGTCAGTTCTGCTTTCGGAAGTTATAGCGTCTAATTCCCGAAACTTAATTGTCAGTTATATTGATGTTAGAGAATTTGTAAAACTCCCATTAGTATTGTTTGAGTTGTTTATGACGTTCCTGTGCTGAGTGCGTTTGTGTAAGAAAGACATTCAAAGTACGCACTAATTTGTACAAAAGTAAAGAATTATCTTATAGAGTGATGCACATTTAGATATATTTTATATTTGTTTTTGTTTTTTTTGTTCCGTTAACAGGGCGGAATTTCTGCTTGATTATGGCAATAATGTCAAGTAAATTGCCACAAAGGTATGATTTCAAACAACAATTTGTTTTATTTGTTTTGTATTGTCTTCAGCTTGTTTTATCTTTGCAGAATGAATCAACTGCAAATAACTGACATTACTGTTGTACAAGCTAAGGAGGTATTTCCTACAGATAGCTATATTGCTGACGACATTATCCTCTTTGACCGTTTCTCGGATGCGTTGCCTTTTCCTGGCATTGTGCACACAGGGTAAGGTGTTATATACCGTTGATGGCATGGACCGTGAGGTGAGTGCGGGCGATGTGATTATTATCAGTGAGGGGCAGGTTGTAGATCATTATTTGTTGAGTAGCGACTGTAACGGCATCTCCATCATCATGTCGTACGACTTCTTCAATGAAGCAATCAGTGGTGTCCATGAACTTTCCCAGCTGTTTCTCTTCTCGCGTACTCATCCTGTTTTCAGATTGACACCCGATGATGACAGGGCGCTCAAAGAGTATTTCTTCCTGATCAAGCAGAAGGTGGACGACAAGAATCATCACTTCCGGATGATGTTGGTCAGTGCGCTGATCAAATCGCTCATCTATGATGTCAGCAATGTAATCTATCGGATACAGAGTATGAGCAATCATAAAAAGACGCGTGCAGAGGCATTTTTTACCGATTTCATCAAGTTGGTCGAGTTGAATTTCGCTACAGAGAGACGGGTGGGATGGTATGCCAAGCAGTTATGTATTACGCCAAAATATCTTTCGGAATCGGTGAAGGCTGTCAGCAAGCGCTGTCCTAATGACTGGATTGACAGTTATGTGATGAGGGAGTTGCGCATGTTGCTGAAGAATTCTCCGCTGAGCATCAAGGAGATAGCACGGCAGATGAACTTTGCCAACCAGAGTTTTATGGGCAGGTTCTTCAAGGAACGTGCAGGTATGGCACCGAGAGAGTACAGAAAAATGTAGCTATGAAAATGCTTCCTATCATACAGGTGGGCGACGTCTTGTTGTCGCCCGACATTCTTACAGAGCACTTTTGCTGCGACTATGAAAAGTGTAAGGGTATCTGTTGCGTGGAGGGTGATGCCGGTGCACCGGTTACTCTCGATGAAATCGGCGATATTGAAGCGTCGCTTGATGTCGTTTGGGATGACTTGTCGGCAACGGCACAGGCGATGATTGACAGGCAGGGAGTGGCATATACCGATCGTGACGGTGATCTGGTGACGAGTATTGTCAACGGGAAAGACTGCGTTTTCACTTGCTACGATGGTGATAACTGCCTGTGCGCCTTGGAGAAAGCATGCCGCCAAGGGCGTTCGTCGTTTATGAAGCCTGTTTCCTGCGCCTTATATCCTATTCGTGAAAAGCTGTTGAGTAACGGGATGGTAGCCTTGAACTACCATCGGTGGGAGGTCTGTAAGGATGCTGTAGTAAAGGGTCGGGAATTGCAGCTTCCCGTTTGGAAGTTTCTGAAAGAACCTCTTATCCGTCGGTTTGGTGAGGAGTGGTATGAGCAACTGAAGGAGACGGTGAAGGCATTGGAAGCCCATCCACAACCCCTCCCGAAGGGAGGGGAGTGATGCTCCTGTCCTTGACAGGAGGTTAGGGTATGTTGTTGAATATAATCTGACTGATAAGCACCCTTCCCTTTGGGAGGGGATGGGGGGCAGGCTACCACGTAATAGGCTCTATTCCATGTTGCTTCAGGTATTCATTACATTTTGAGAACTGGTGGTTGCCGAACCAACCGCCGCGATTGGCACTGAGCGGTGACGGGTGTACTGATTCCAACACGAGGTTCTTGCTCTTGTCGATCATATAGCTCTTGCCACGTGCGAATCCTCCCCATAGCAGATAGACCAGATGTTCGCGCTCGGCAGCCAGCGTGCGGATGGCAGCATCGGTAAACTCCTGCCAGCCCAGCCGGGAGTGGCTGTTAGCTTGGTGGGCGCGTACCGTCAGCGTGGCATTGAGCAGCAGAACGCCTTGCTCAGCCCAACGGGTCAGGTTACCGCTGATGGGTATGGGCGTACCGATGTCATCGTGGATTTCCTTGAAGATGTTCTGCAAAGATGGCGGGAAAGGAACTCCGTCGTTGACAGAGAAGCTCAGCCCGTGGGCCTGACCGGGCTCGTGGTACGGGTCCTGTCCGATAATCACTACCTTCACACGGTCGAAAGGACACAGGTTGAAGGCGTTGAAGATCAGTCGTCCGGGCGGATAGCAGGTGCCACCGGCATACTCTTGTCTGACGGCGGCGGTCAGTGTTTCGAAATACGGCTTGTCAAACTCTGTTTGCAAGCGTGCTTTCCAGCTCTCTTCTATCTGTACGTTCATCATTCTCTGGGGTGGTGTTAGGGCAGTTATGTTGATGCAAAGATAGGAAAAACTGGTGAAAAGCCAAAGAAATCGCCGACATTGTGTATCTTTGCATAAGATAAACTGCACTCGGCAAATTGAAAGCAAGCTTTCTTTGCGCTCGTTTGCATGATCTTTGCATACTAAATCAGTGTGATATGAATATCAATAAAGAGGAACGGATGCGACGTGCGGAAGAACTGTTTATGCAGGGATTCAACTGTTCGCAGGCAGTGGCGGCAGCTTTTGCCGATGTTTATGGCTACACAGAGGAGCAGGTGTTGCGCATGAGTGCCGGCTTCGGTGCCGGTATAGGGCGTATGCGTATGTCGTGTGGCGCCTTCAATGCCCTGGCGTTGTTGGCTGGGTTGGAATGTGGTTCGGTGACGCCTGGCGACCGTGAGGGCAAGTCGTATAACTATAAGGTGGTGCAGGAGCTGGCTGCCCGTTTCAAGGAGGAACACGGGTCGCTCATCTGTGCCGAACTGCTGAAGATGAAAAGAGATGCGCCCCTGAGCTATGAAGCTTCGGAGCGCACCGCTGAATATTACCAATCGCGTCCTTGTGTCAAGCAGATTATCTCGGCAGCAAGGATTTATGCGGAGTTTCTTAATTGTCAGAGATAAGGCATTCGCCCGTCATGTCGGATGGCTGCTCCAGCCCCATGATGTGAAGGATGCTGGGAGCAACATCAGCCAGGCGGCCGTCTTTCACGGTTGCCGAGTTGTTGTCGGTGACATAGATGAAGGGTACGGGGTTGAGCGAGTGTGCCGTGTTGGGGGTGCCGTCGGCATTGATGGCGTTGTCGGCATTTCCGTGGTCGGCAATGATGATGGCTTCGTAGCCTGTTGCCTTGGCGGTCTCGATGACCTCACGTACACAGTTGTCAACAGCCCATACGGCTTTGGCTATGGCGTTATAGACGCCCGTGTGACCTACCATATCACCATTGGCAAAGTTTACTACGATGAAGTCGTATTTGTTTTCCTTGATAGCGGCAACGAGCTTGTCTTTCACTTCGTAGGCGCTCATCTCTGGCTTCAGGTCGTAGGTTGCCACTTTCGGACTCGGTACGAGGATGCGGTCCTCGCCCTCGAACGGAGCCTCGCGACCACCGTTGAAGAAGAAGGTGACGTGGGCGTATTTCTCCGTTTCTGCCGTATGCAGCTGTTTCTTGCCCTGACGGGATAGGTATTCTCCGAGAGTATCTTCCACGTTCTCTTTCGGGAAGAGGATGCCGACTCCCGTGAACGAAGCATCGTAGGGTGTCATGCAGTAGTATTGCAGATTGGGAATGGTCTTCATACCCTGCTCAGGCATATCCTGCTGGGTGAGTACGACGGTGAGCTCTTTGGCGCGGTCGTTGCGGAAGTTGATGAAGATGACGACATCGCCCTCTTCGATGAGTCCGTTGACGCTGCTGTTGTTGATAGGCTTGACAAACTCGTCGGTGACGCCTTCGTCATAGCTCTCCTGCATGGCGGCTGCCATATCGGTGGCTTGCTTGCCTTCGCCATTGACGAGGAGGTCGTAAGCTTCCTTTACACGTTCCCAGCGCTTGTCGCGGTCCATAGCATAGAAGCGACCTACAATGCTGGCAATGGCGGCATCGTTGTCGGCACATACCTTCTGCACATCCTCGATAAAGCCTTTTCCTGACTTCGGGTCGGTGTCGCGGCCATCCATGAAACAGTGGACGAAGGTTTGGTTCTTCAAACCGTAGGCTTTGCCTACCTCGATGAGTTTGAATAGGTGGTCGAGGCTGGAGTGTACGCCGCCGTTGCTGGTCAGTCCCATCAGGTGGAGTTTCTTGCCGCTTTCCTTGGCGTAGGAGTATGCTGCCTTCACCTGCGGGTTCTCCATGATGGAGCCGTCTTTGCAGGCACGGTTGATTTTTACGAGGTCTTGATAAACGATGCGTCCGGCTCCGATGTTGAGGTGTCCCACCTCGGAGTTGCCCATCTGTCCGTCGGGCAGACCTACATCCTCGCCGCTGGCTTGCAGCTGTGAGTGGGCTGATATTGCCGTCAGATAATCCAAATACGGGGTCGGGGTGCGATAGATGACATCGCCCTCGCCATGTTTTCCGATTCCCCATCCGTCGAGAATCATGAGTAATGCTTTCTTTGCCATTCCTATTGAAGTTTATAAATCGGCTGCAAAGGTAGTGCAAACCGAAGACAAAGCAAAGAAAACTCTTCTTTTTCTTAGTTTTGTTGAGGTGCAGCCTAGTTTCGAGCGAAGCTCAAAGGTACGATTAAGCGAGAGAAAAGCCAAATTTATTTGGGCTTTTCCGAGTTTGAGGAGGGTGTGACAAGCACATTCTCTTTTTTTTGCTTTTTTCTTTGTCTTTCAGAAAACTTTCTGTATATTTGCATCCGTATTCATCTAATGCCATGCTTTGAACGCGAAAGAAATGCAGAAGCAGAGGGTGGGTATAACATATATGGAAAAGTGTCTACATAGGCGCTTTGTCTTTGACTGCTTAGAATCTAGCAAGTTCAAATCCTGTCAAAAGCAAAGCAACGGTAGATGCTCATTGGGTGTGTTTATAATAGCCAGTATTGTATCTTTACACAATGATACATACTTGTTTATATACATGCATGTGTGGGCTTCTGCGTTGCTCGTTTCGACAGGATGGGCAATGCTAGAGCCTTAAGCAGTGGGACGGGCAACTAAGTACAGCGACCCACACTTTTTTGTATCATGTACTTGCAATCAACAATAATTAAAACTGCCGTGTTTCGGGTTGCTGACAGGCGAAAATGATTAACCTATATGAAAAAAATTGTTTTATGCTCAGCAGCAATCCTCATCGCATTAAGCAGCTGTACACACCGACTCACCGACTTTACGGTCATCTCGACGAAAAACATGCCTATTGGTTCTGGTCAGCCTTCTAACATTGTCAAAGCTGACAAACGTGTTGTAGGTAAAGACGGCAAACTGATGATTCTTGGTATTCCTCTGGGAACTCCAAATTTGAAACAAGCTATTGACAATGCTATTGAATCATATCCCGGCGCTATTGGACTGGCTGATGGTGTGGTAAAATCAACAGGATGGTTTGCTCTTCTTGTTGGCAAAACTGGATACAAGGTAGAAGGTACACCTATTTATGAAAGCAAAGAGGGCAACTTTACAAGTTCTAAATTGGTACAAGAGAATCAAGGCACGGAGGTAATGGTCTTCTTCCATGAAGTTAAAGCTGGAGAGAAAATTGCTGATGTTGCTAAGAACTACGGCGTATCTATAGCAGACATCATCAAATGGAACAACCTAACCTCTACTGAAATTACCAAAGGTACAAAGCTTAAGGTTTTAATAAAATAAGCAAGAAGCAAAACAAAAGGCGCGTAGGGATGTTTCCTTACGCGTCTTTCTGACTACTAAGGTATAAGATCAAATTTGTTTTTTACGCGCGCGCGTCACAGGGGAAAATTATTTTTATTGAGACATACGACGCAAGGCTTATAAGTTGCTGCAATACAGTAACATACAGGGCGTGCGTCGCAATGCTCAATAAAAGTTTTTATTTCTGTGTATAGGGATGCGCGGGCACGCGCGGACAGGAGCGAGGGAGATTTGCGCTCATGGACACAAAAAAATGGGGAATGTGCCGCATAGCACACACCCCATTGTTGTTAGTTGTTTCTCGTCGCTTTATCCTATCTCTATCTGTCGAGCCGGCTTCTTCTGAGCTGCTGCGGTCTTCGGCAAGTCGATGGTCAGCACACCGTGTTCCACTTTAGCCGAAATTTGGTCTTTCTCCACATCGTCTGGCAGAATCAGTGTCTGCTCGAATTTGCTGTAAGAGAACTCGCGGCGCAGATAGTGGCGGCTCTTGTCCTCCTCCTTCTGTTCGTTCTTCTGTTCCATCTTGATAACGAGGTTGCCCTCATCGTTGATGTTCACTTTGAAATCTTCTTTCTTCAGTCCCGGTGCTGCAAGTTCTACGGTGTAGTCCTTGTCACTCTCTACGACGTTGATGGCTGGTGCCGTTGCTGATGCCTTCGGCATGAAGTCAGCATTGAAAAGGTCGTTGAACACTGTCGGTAACCATTGGTTTCTGTTCATCATTGGTAACATGATTAAATCCTCCATATTTTAAATGTTGTACTTTAATGTTGTTTCGCGTTTCTGTCTCTTCAGATAGGTGTCTCCCTTTGGAGTTCTTCTTCCGAGACTTCCGCGTTCACTTTATTGCATGCAATGAATGTACCAATACATAAAAGGAAGACAGAATGGCAGGAAAACTGCCATTCTGTCATTGATTGTTGGCTTTGTAGGATTCTCTAGTCTTTCTAGTTTCTCTAGGCATTCCTAGCTTCTCTAGCTTTTCCTAGTCTTTCCTAGTTTTTCTAACCCTTACACGAAGCTGATAACGCCTTCTACGGTGTTGTCTGTATAACCATCTTCTTTCTCTTCGACACCTGTTCCCATGATGTCTTTCAACATCTGCTTGGTACGCTTATAGGTGGGTGTGTTTTCTACAGCAAGGATTTTGTCTTCGTTGTCGAGGTCTTCGGGACGGAAACGGAAGATTTGCGGACGGCGCTTATATTGTGTATTGTTGCTGTCCTTGCCATAATAGCGGTTGCGGCGATCTTGGCGTTCTGCTGCCCGCTCTTCTTCTTCGGCAATGCGTTGCGCCTCTTCCTCGGTGTGCTTCTTGAGGTGACTGCTCATGCCGTCAACGTCGTCGATGCCGAAGCCGGTAGCCAGGATGGTCACCTTCACTCGCTTGCCCAGTTCGGGATCGACGGCAAGTCCCCATTTCAGTTCAAACTCCGAGCCGAAACGATCCATGAAGTCGTTGACATCGTTCATCTCGTCCATTGTCAGCGTCTGATTCTCGCCTCTCTCGCTTGAGAAGGTGATGGAGAGCAGAATCTTCTTGGAGTTGTAGATGTCGTTATCGTTGAGCAACGGTGAGTTCAGTGCGTCTTCGATAGCACGTTTCACACGTCCTTCGCCTTCGCCGTAGCCAGTGGACATGATGGCAACGCCTCCGTCTTTGAGTACGGTTTTCACATCGTTGAAGTCGAGGTTCATGATACCGTGAACGGTGATAATCTCGGCGATGCTTCGTGCGGCAACACTCAGGGTGTCGTCAGCGCGTCCGAAAGCGTCGAGGACAGTAAGTTCGGGATAGATTTCACGAAGACGCTCGTTGTTGATGACGAGGAGTGCATCGACGTGTTTGGACATTTCTTCAACTCCGTCGAGTGCTTGGTCAATCTTGCGGTCGCCCTCGAAGCGGAAGGGGATGGTAACGATACCTACGGTAAGGATGCCGAGTTCTTTGGATACCCGTGCGATGACGGGGGCGGCACCTGTTCCAGTTCCACCACCCATACCTGCGGTGATGAACGTCATCTTGGTACCGTCGTTGAGCATATTGGTGATGTCGTCCAGACTTTCTTCTGCTGCCTGGCGGGCTTTATCTGGTTTGTTGCCAGCTCCGAGTCCTTCTTTTCCCAGTTGGATATGAACGGGTACGGGCGAGTCGTTGAGCGCCTGATTGTCCGTGTTGCAAAGCACGAAGGACACATCATGGATTCCTTCGCGGTACATGTGGTTGACAGCATTGCCGCCACCACCACCAACACCTATCACCTTGATGATGCTGTTTTCTTTTTCGGGTGCGCCGAAGTCTAGTATATCTGCCATAGTCTTCTATTTTTTTTATTTCTAAATTCTTGATTATTATTCATCATCGGGTTCGACAAGGGTCTTTCCGAAATTCTTCAGTCCACGCAAGGTCTTGTTCCAGAAGCTGTTCTTGCGACGTTCTTCTTCTGCAATGCGTTGCGCTTCTTCTTCCTCTTCTTGGCGGCGGCGCTCTTCCTCTTCTTTGCGGCGACGCTCTTCCTCGGCTTTCTCTTTTTCGGCAGCAGTCATCACAACTCCCTTACCGGCAATCTCTCCGGGTGTGCGGGGTTTGTCGTGCAGTTCGGCAGTTGTGGTTCCTCCATCCACAGCGGGTTTGCCTGCACCAAAGATGTCCTGGTTGCGATTGATTTCCATTCCGGCACAATTGATTTCGCCTTTGGCAAGCAAGCCTAATACCGTATTCATTTCGCCGTTATGGGCGGTGATGTCGGCATTGCTCGATGTGATGGTATAGTTGACGAACTTGGCGATGCGGATTTTGTCGATATGTGTCTTGTTGCGGAAAGCCCGTTCGATATCTTTCATGTTGGAGCCGCCGCCGGTGAGCACGATGCCTCCCAGCAGTTTATCGACGTATTCAGAAGGTACCTGATACCAGACATTCTCGATGATTTCCTCTACACGTGCCTCAACAATCTCGATAAAACGGCGACTTTCTACTGCGCGGTCTTGGTCGATGGGGTAGTTGAGGGTATTGTCGATGTTGCTGTTCTCGGTGTAAGCACTGCCGTAGCGGAGTTTCATGCGTTCGGCATCGTGCTCTTCCATCTGCAGGGAAGCTATGTCTTTCGTAATGTTGTTTCCTCCCAGCGGAATGACTGCCAGATGGCGGAGCACATTCTTGTAATAGACTGATACTGTCGTGGTGTCGGCTCCGAGATCAACCAACAGGCAGCCTCCGCGTTTTTCTGATTCGGTCAATACGCTGTCGGCCAAAGCCAACGGAGCCAGATACATCTCGGCAATGGCTATGCCTGCCTTGTCGAAACAGTTGTTCAGGTTGTTATAGAACGACTTACGTCCGATGATATTCAAGAAGTTGCCTTCCAAACGGTTTGCCTTGATGCCTACGGGGTCCAACTGGAACTGATTGTCGACTTTATATTCCTGTGTTGTAGCATCCAGTATCTCCATGTCGGTGTAGATCATGTTCCTGTTAGCATCCATCAGTTCGTTGATCATATCTGTCGTTACGATGGTTTCGGCAGGAAGGTCTTTGACGACAGGGTTGCGAACGCTGCGGATAGACTGTCCGCCGACGCCTACATATACTTTTGCTATTTCACTCTTGAGCTGATTCTTCAGTTTTGAGATGATGTTAGTTAGACACTGGCCGGTCTTGTCGATATTATAGACCACACCCTTGCGAATGCACTGGGTGGCATCTTCCTTGACAACCGCCAGTACGGAAATGCTGCCGTCGAGATTCTTTCTGCCGGCAATGCCCGTAATCTTTGATGAGCCAAGTTCTATGGCTACGATAAACTCCTTTGCTGCCATGTGTTGATGATGTTTTTAATTATATTATTTCCTCTTTTATGATTTCGTGATGATATTTTTCCGTTATATCGGAACATGTTTCTTGCAAATGATTTGGTTGTCAAACTCAATGTTGATATAACCATATTTATTCCACCCAGCCTGCGATAACCCGTATTTGTAGAACTTCTCCAATCGTGTCAGCTTGGTGTCCATGAAGGCTTTTATCTCCTTTTCGCGCTGTTGTTGGCTGTTGCTCTGAGGAAGGTTCCCAATATAAACGACATGCTCACCAACACGCGGAATCAGTTCTATGCTGTGGTCGGGCAGAACGTTGATTTGTTCGATTTGGTTACTCCATAACTCTGATTGCATCAGTGCCTTGGCAAGGGGCGTGATATAGAGTTGTGCAAAAGCCTTGCCGACATTACCTGTCACGATGATAAGGTCGCTGGTATAATTGGAATTGGGCAAGATTCCTCCCTTTTCATCGAGGTAGAAATCGGAACCGTTAGCTGCCTTGATGCGTATAATTGGCATTCGTTGAGTGATGTTGATGCAGATGTTGCCGTTTTGTGTTTTGTAGCATTCTGCTGTATTCACAAAAGGAGTCACCTTCAGCACGTCTTCAATCTTCCTCGTGTCGATGTCTTTCATGGGTTTGCCCAACGGATAGAGTTTCTGTCTGCTGAGCATGTTCTTGATTTCGTTTGCACTGAGGAATCCGGCATTGTTGGAGTCGGAAATATTAATGCCTACCTGATTGCACTTGCCGGCAACCTCATCAGGATTGTTGAAAGAGGTGACAGCAAGCAGCAGATATGCAGCCAAGGCTAGATCGATGCAGCCGATGATGGTATTTTTCCAGGATATAGTCATTCTTTTCAGGGTGTTGAGTGTCGCTTCCTAGGATTCTTTATTCTCGATGATTTTGGCAATTTCTGGTACGTCGTTATCTAAGTCGCCGGCTCCTAAAACCATCAGTACGTCGAAGTCTCTGTTTTTAACCAGAGAGAGCACCTCGTCCTTGCGAACGATGCTTTTTTCAACTCCTTCGGCAAGGTTGTCGTAAATCAGTTGTGAACTGACACCCTCGATGGGGAGTTCGCGAGCAGGATAGATTTCGGTGAGGATGACCTCGTCGAGCTGGCTGAGTGCGTCAGCAAATTCTTTGTAGAAATCCCGTGTGCGCGTATAGAGATGCGGTTGGAAGATAGCTGTAATCTTGCGGTCGCGATACAGTTCACGAATGCTCTTGGCACTCTGGTAGATTTCTTTCGGATGGTGAGCATAGTCGGAAAGAAAGACGTGGCGATCGGTTTTCACCTTGAAGTCGAAACGACGGTCAACGCCTCCAAAGGTTTTCATTCCATAGCGAATTTCCTCTGTATCGCAACCGTTAAGTTGTGCCATCGCCATTGCTGCCACTCCGTTTACGATGTTGATGGGGATGGGTTGCCCCAGGCAAACACCTTTGATATTTTCTATCGGAGAGATGAAGTCAAAGGTGATTTCCCCATGCTCAATCTTGATGTTTTCAGCATGGAAGTCGCCTTCGTCTAGACTATATTCATAGATACGGACACCGTCTTGGACGGCTGGCTGCATTTCCAGATGCTTATGGATGATGAGTGCACCACCGGGTTGTATCAGTGTGGTGTAATGGCGGAAACTCTCCAGATAGGCTTCTTTCGTTCCATAAATGTCCAGATGGTCTGGGTCTGTGGCTGTGATGACTGTCATCCAAGGGCGTAACCAATGGAACGAGCGGTCGAACTCGTCAGCTTCTATGACGACGTAGTCGGAATCGGACAAAATGTAATTGGTGCCATAGTTCTTGGAGATGCCGCCAAGGAAAGCATTGCAGTCAACATGGCTCTGGTGCATGATGTGTGCACACATGGTCGATGTAGATGTCTTGCCGTGTGTGCCGGCAACGCAAAGTCCCTTGTGGGTCCTTGTCAGCGTGCCGAGAACCTGGGCGCGTTTCTGGATTTCAAAGCCTCCTTCACGGAAAAATACCAGTTCCTTATGCTCGGCGGGAATAGCAGGGGTATAGATAATCAAGGTCTGATGGGGATTCCTGCAGGCTTGCGGAATAGCTTCAACATCTTCCTGATAGTGTATCAGCATCCCTTCTTTCTCAAGTTGGTGCGTCAGGGCGGATGGCGTTTTGTCGTAACCGGCAACCACCATACCTTTATGCAGGAAGTAACGGGCGATGGCGCTCATACCGATGCCACCGGCTCCAACGAAATATACTGACTTGATTTCCCTTAATTCCATAAATTTATACAATTTGTCATTCGTTTTTCTTATCTTGTTCCCCTTGCTTTCAGCAGGAATGCTTTTGGGCTAACTTGATGACTTCATCGGCAATGATGTCGGCAGAATTGCGTAAGCCAAGTTTTAGGATATTCTCACTAAGCTTTGCCAGTTTCTGGTCGTCATTGATGGTATCAACTGCCAAGGTCAGTAGGGTTGCGGGGGCTTCAGCGTCTTTCACATATAGGGCAGCCTCTTTGTTGACCAACGCCATAGCGTTCTTGGTTTGATGGTCTTCTGCCACATTAGGACTGGGCACCAGGATGACGGGTTTCCCAATCAAACAGAATTCGCTGATGCTGCTGGCTCCTGCACGGCTGATGATGAGGTCGGCTGCTTTGTAAGCTGCTCCCATGTCGCTGATGAAATCTGTAACTTTCAGCATCGGGAGGTTTTCTTCCTCATACTTTTTCAACTGTTCAAGGATGGCGGTGTGATAATACTTGCCAGTCTGCCAGATATACTGGATGCCAGATGTCTTGATAAGGTCAAGATGCTGAAGAACGCTTTCGTTGATGGTGCGTGCTCCTAAGCTGCCGCCGACTAGCAAGATGGTTTTCTTTTGCGCATCCAGTCCGAAACTCTTGCGGGCTTCTTCTTGGGATAGTTTGCTCTCCAATACATTCTGGCGGACAGGATTGCCTGTCATAATGATTTTCTCAGCAGGGAAGAACCTTTCCATGCCCTCATAGGCAACACAAATCTTCTCAGCTTTCTTGGCTAACAGTTTATTCGTGACGCCAGCATAGCTGTTCTGTTCTTGAATAAGACAAGGAATACCCATTGCTGCAGCTTTGTTCAACGTTGGTCCACTGGCGTATCCTCCAACACCTACGGCAACCATAGGCTTGAATTCTTTCAGTATCTGGCTCGCCATTCGTTGACTCTTCCATATTTTGAACAGCACTTTTATGTTTCTCAGCAAATTTTTGCGGTCGAAACCACATATAGGAAGCCCCTTAATGGGGTAACCGGCAGCAGGAACACGCTGCATTTCCATGCGTCCCTGTGCTCCAACAAACAGGATGTCGGCATCAGGATGCTTGGCTTTGATGGCATTGGCTATCGATACGGCTGGAAAGATATGTCCTCCAGTGCCTCCTCCGCTGATGATGATTCGTAGTTTATCTTCCATGTGTGCCATTGATTAACATGCAAAAATAGCAATTTTTTCTCTTAAACAGTTCATTCTCGGTGCTCATTTAATGATTATCAACATTTTTATGCCAAAGAAGTGATCAAACTTTCTGCTTTTCCTTGATTTTGCATGGGGCTAAAGCTTGGTTCGTCACTGATTTCTTTTTTCTTTGCCGAACGGCTGATGCTGAGGATGACACCGATATAGATACAGTTGATGACCGTTGACGTACCGCCCTTACTGATGAGCGGCAAAGGCTGTCCTGTTACAGGAGCTAAACCGACGGCAACCAACATGTTGAATAATGCCTGGATGACTAATAGCAGGGCTATGCCCATAGCCAGGAAAGCTGGGAACGAATTCTCACAACGATGTGCTATCTTACCCGTTCTGAACAGCAGGATGATGTAGAGCAATGCCACAAGGGCTGCACCTTCAATGCCCATCTCTTCGATGATAATGGCATAGATGAAGTCGGAGAAGGCTTGTGACAAGAAATCGCGCTCGTTGGAGTTGCCCGGACCTTTACCGACAATATTCGATGATGCGATGGCAATATTGGCATGGCCTACCTGCCCGTCCTTGTCCAAGTCATAGTGTTCCGGTGCTACGTATTCGGGGTTCATGAACTTCTTAATACGCGACTTCCATGTTCCGAAACGGTGAAGCAGTTTGTCAACACCACCGGGTTTGTCTTGTTGTTCTACCACTTGTTCTGTCAGAACCTGCTTTTCACTGACTGGCGCGTCTTCTTTTCCTGCAATCATAATCAGAACAACCATTAAGACAACCCCTAACACGGTAATACCAATCAGTTTTCCGATTTGATCGAGCGGTACGCGTCCGATGAACATCATTAGTAATACGGTTACAGAAATCAGCATGGCTGTAGAGAGGTTCTCTGGGACGATTGGCAGTATGATGAATGCGCTGACAATCATGATATAATTAAACGCTTTCCTGTCTGCCCCCTTGTCGGTCTGCATGGCGCTGAGAATCTGTGCCACAGCCAATATAAGTGCTCCTTTGGCAATTTCAGAGGGTTGGAACTGAATACCTAAGAAACTGACCCAACGGTTGGCATCGTTTGTGGCTTGTCCTGCGAAGAGTACCCACAGCAAAGACAGGAAAGAGATGCCTAAGAGAATGGGCGTGACCAATTTAAAGTATTTGCACTTTACATTCAAGACGCATACCATTGCGAATGTGCCGAAAAGCAGGATGCCGGCATGTTTGATAATCGGACTCCAATAGTTTCCTCCCTTGTACGACAAGGAACTGGAAGCTGAATAGACTTCCACGATACTAATCATACAGAGGAAAAAGAACACCATCCAGATGACTTTGTCGCCTTTGAAAATGTTTCCCAGATTCTTGTTCATTTTGCTTTAATCGTTTCTTGCGAATTCATCGCACCTTTTAAAGATTTCTTACTAATGTCTTGAACTGTTCTCCACGATCCTCCATGTTCTTGAAAAGGTCAAAGGAAGCGCAACAGGGACTTAACAGTACGGTGTCGCCTGGTTTTGCCATATCGTAGCAGGCAGCAACACACTCTTTCATGGAATGGGTGTCGCGTACAGGAATGCCCATTCCATCGAAATTATCGTGTAGTTTCTGATTGTCAGCACCGAGATAGACTATACCGACACACTTTTTCTTTACCAGTTCCTTGATAGGTTCGTAGTCGTTGCCTTTATCCTTGCCGCCAACGATGAGAATGGTAGGTGTTCGCATGCTCTCCAAGGCATACCAGCAAGCATCTACGTTTGTGGCTTTTGAATCGTTGATATATTGTACACCGCCTACCGTGCACACTTTCTCCAATCGGTGTTCGACACCGGGGAAGTCGCTGAGGCTCTTTCTGATGTCTTCTTTCTTGATGCCGCTGATGTTGGAGGCAATACCTGCAGCCAGCGAGTTGTATATGTTATGTTTGCCAGTCAGGGAAAGACTCTCCTGTTCCATGTTGAAGGGGGTAGGAACTTCAATGGTGTATTGCCCTTCCTCGATATAGCCGATTGATCCTTTTTCTTTCAGTTCGGAGAAGGGGTATTGAATGCTCTTGATGTCATATTTCTCCAGCTCGCGTTTGATGATGGGATCATCGTTCCAATAAATGAAAGCATCTTTTTCCGTTTGGTTTTGGATGATGCGCATCTTGGAATCTACATAGTTTTGCATGCAATTGTCGTAGCGGTCTAGATGGTCTGGCGTGATGTTCAGCAGAATGGCAATATTGGCACGAAAGTCATACATATTGTCCAGTTGGAAAGAACTCAACTCAATGATATAATACTCATGCGGTTCCTCTGCCACCTGTAATGCCAGGGAATTGCCGATATTTCCAGCTAATCCTGCATCGTAGCCAGCCTCCTTGAAGATATGGTAAATCAAAGAGGTTGTGGTTGTCTTTCCGTTTGAGCCCGTAATACAAATCATTTTTGACTGTGTATATCTGCCTGCAAATTCTATCTCACTAATAATAGGAGTTCCTTTTGCTTTCAGTTTCTGTACCATCGGGGCAGTATCCGGAATGCCAGGACTCTTGATCACTTCGTCAGCATCAAGAATCTTCTCCTCTGTATGTTGCCCTTCCTCCCAGTCTATACCACGCTCGTCCAACATGTTCTTGTATTTACCCTTGATGGCAGACATGTCGGAAACAAAGGTCTCAAATCCCATTTTCTTCGCCAAAACGGCTGCGCCGGCACCACTTTCACCGGCTCCTAAAACAACAATCTTCTTCATCTTCTTTATCTCATTTTCAGTGTAATAATCGTAAATGCGGCTAATATGATGGTGACAATCCAGAAACGGATGGTTATCTTTGACTCATGGAAAGGTCGGTGCGGCCACTTCTTTAAGATGTAGTGTGAATCTGGATGAAGTTGTTCGTCCGTCTTGCGGAAAGTGTCGTGGATAGGAGCCCCACGAAAAACTCGTACTTGTCTTCCTTTACGTTTTTGGATTTTATACCATTGCATTTGGATAATCACGCTCAGACTCTCCATGAAGAAGATACCGCAAAGGATGGGCAGCAACAGTTCCTTGTGAACGATGACGGCGCAGACACCGATAATGCCTCCGATAGTCAGTGACCCCGTATCACCCATGAAAACTTGAGCAGGATAAGCATTATACCACAGGAATCCTATCATAGCCCCCACAAAAGCACAAATGAAGATAACCAATTCTTGTGAACCTGGAATATACATAATGTCGAAGTAAGAGGCATAACCGATATGTGACGATACATAGGCAAAGATGCCTAATGCCACACCGATGATGGCGGCGTTACCTGCGCACATGCCATCCATACCGTCGTTGAGATTGGCACCATTTGATACCGCTGTGACCACGACGATGGTCATGATGACGAATAGTATCCAACCCGCAGCAGTCTTATACTTACCGCAGAAACTCATGATTTCAGAATAGTCCAAGTTGTGGTTTTTCAGGAATGGAATGGTGGTCTTCAGAGATTTTGTTGCCTCTTGATTGTGCTTGATGACCACTTCCTTGTTCTGACGCTCGACGGTGACGTTTTCGCGTATCACGACATCAGGGCTCAGATATAGGACAATGCCCACGATAAAGCCGATGCTCACCTGTCCCACAATCTTGTATTTGCCTTTCAAACCATCTTTGTTCTTGCGGAAAATCTTGATGTAGTCATCGAGAAAACCGAGAAAACCCAACCACAGTGTCGTGATGACCATGAGTATCAGGTAGATGTTTCGGATACGCCCTAGCAGCAACGCCGGTACGAGAATGGATACGATAATGATGATACCACCCATCGTTGGAACCCCTTTCTTCTGGATGCCAAACGGGTCGATGGAGACGTCTCTTGCCGTTTCAGAGATGTTGCGGCGCTTCATGTATTTGATAAACTTCTCTCCGAACCATGCTGAAATAATTAAGGCAAGAATCAGTGCAAGAATGGCGCGGAACGAGATGTAACTCCACATGTGTGAGCCACTGATACCGAACTGGTCGAGGAATCTGAAGATATAGTATAGCATATATATTCTTTATTTTCAATGTTCAATAATCTCTTTCACTACTTCGTGATCATCAAAATGGTGCTTAACTCCTTGAATCTCTTGATAGTCTTCGTGGCCTTTCCCTGCAATCAGGATGACATCGCCTTTCTCAGCCATCATGGCAGCGGTGCGGATAGCTTCACGGCGGTCAACGATGCTGATGACCTTTTTCTTTTGCTGGCTGTTCAGTCCTTCCAACATATCGTTGATGATGGCCTGCGGTTCTTCGAAACGAGGGTTGTCGCTGGTGATGATGACCTTGTCGCTTTGCTTGACAGCCTCCTGTGCCATCAGTGGTCGCTTGCCTTTATCACGGTTCCCACCAGCACCGCAGACGGTAATCACCTTTCCTTTACCGTTCAGTACTTCATGAATAGCGTTCAGTACGTTTGCCAATGCATCAGGAGTATGCGCATAATCCACTACTGCTGTCCATCCGTCAGGAGAACTGATGGGGTCGAGTCTGCCGTTTACACTCTTCAATGAACTCATAATGAGCAAGATGTCCTCGGCTTTTTTGCCGAGCATGATTGCAGCACCATATACAGCCAACAGGTTGCTGACATTAAACTTTCCGATAAACTGAACACCGACTTCTCTCCCGTCAACCTCCAGATACATGCCCTCAAAATGGCATTCCAACAAGCGAGCCTTGAAATCGGCAGCCCGTTGTGTGGAGTAGGTCTTGACGGTAGCCTTACAGTTCTGCACCATGACATTGCCGTTCTTGTCATCGGCATTGATGATGGCAAAAGCAGACTTAGGCAGACCGTCGAAAAACATCTTCTTGGCATCGCGATAGTTTTCGAATGTTTTATGGTAATCCATGTGGTCGCGAGTCAGGTTGGTGAAGATGCCCCCAGCAAACTGCAGACCTCCTATACGCTTCTGATGGATGGCATGACTGGAACATTCCATGAATGCATATTCGCATCCGGCTTCAACCATACGCGCCAGCAATGCATTCAGTTCGATGGGGTCGGGGGTGGTATGGCTGGCTGCCACTGGTTCATCTTCGATATAATTGCATACGGTTGACAATAGACCTGCTTTGTGACCGAAAGCCCTGAACATATTATATAATAAGGTGGCGATGGTTGTCTTGCCATTCGTTCCCGTTACCCCCACCAGTTTCAGACGTTTCGAAGGATAACCATAGAAGGCTGTTGCCACCTTTCCAACGCCATCTTCAGTAGAGGCAACTTGTATGTAGGTCACATCCTCGGCAAGCTGCTCTGGCATATCTTCCAACAAGATAGCTTTTGCTCCGAGTCCTATTGCTTTCTCAATGAAGCGGTGTCCATCAACTTGTGTTCCTTTCATTGCAACGAACAACTGACCGTTTTCTATGCGTCGGCTGTCGATGTTGACACCTGTTATCTCTCTGTCAACATCACCTTTGATATTGAGAGGGCGCAGGTCCTTGATAAGGTCTTTTAGTTTCATTATCGTTTATGGTTTATGATAGTTTCAATGTGCAAATCATGCCTTTCTTGATGGTTGTTCCGGCGGGGATACTTTGCTCAGTCACCTTTCCGCGACCTACAATGTTCACCTTGACGCCGCTTTTCTCTAGTCGATATACAGCATCACGCGCTCCCATGCCGAGAATGTTGGGCATGATGTTATTCTTTGTCGCCGAAGACTTGAGTAGGTTCAGCGATTTCTTATTCTGTTGAACGGTTCCCCACACAGGATTGCCAAATGGGTGGGCACCATTCCAACCATTGTGTACCTGGAATCCTAATTTGTTTAGCACGAAGTCTGCCGCCAACAGGTTTCCGTTTTTGACTTGCGGGATGAGAACCGATGCACTGTCGCGTGCATCGCTAGCATTCATGCGTACGTCCTGTGCCATGATTCCTTCTGAGATATGGTGGAAGACAACACCACTCATACCACCACCCGATGCCGGCAGACCATCTTTCTGTATGCAGACGATGCAACTATATTTCGGTTTGTCAGCGGGGAAGAAACCAGCAAACGAAAGCAGGTAGGCTGATGTCTTACCACTTGCCGACCAAATTTGTGCGGTTCCTGTCTTTCCTGCCACTTTAAACGATTTTGAACCAGCCTTTTTCCCCAATCCCTGACTGACCACGTGCTCCAGAATGGTCTGTATGGTCTGTATGGTCTTAGGTTTGGCTATTTGTTCATGTCCTTTTACTACCTCTGGTGGGAAATCCTTGATGACCTCACCGTCTTTTACCACCTGCTTGACAAAGCGTGGCTTCATCATCTTTCCGTTGTTGGCAATGGCATTATAGAAGGTAAGAGTGGATATTGGTGGTACCTGCGTTTCGTAGCCGATACTCATCCACGGCAGAGCAGTCTTGCTCCAGTTGAGGTATTGCTTACCTTTCTCATCTTTTTTGGGCATACGGATCTTTGCCGGAGTATAGCCGGGAATGGGCAGTTTGAAGTCAACAGCCAGACCTAAATCCCAAAGGCCTTGAACGTATTTCTCAGGATTGTCGTGGTAGAAGTGGTCGATGATGCGGCTGACACCGATGTTCGAACTGACCTCCAGCGTACGGGGAAGATTCATCGTGCCGTAGCCGCCGCGTCGCCAGTTGTGGTCTTTCATATCGCGCCCGTACATATTATATACACCCCCCCCCGTGGCTACCACATAGTTGGTGTCGCACAGTTCGTCGTCGAGCACCGTCATGATGCTGGCAGTCTTGAATACCGAACCAGGTTCTAAGAGGTCGCTGACAGCATGGTTCTTGATTTCGCGATATTGCCCGTCTGCTACTTTCTCCATGTTGACGATAGCCTTGATGTCACCGGTGGCAACCTCCATGACGATGGCGACACCCACATTGCCGTTGATCAGCTTCAATTCGTCGATGACGGCACGCTCAGCCAAATCTTGCATGCCTACGTCGATGGTCGTAACGATGTCGGCACCGTCAACGGGAGATATATCTGTGATGTTCAGGAATCTATTACGCACCTTGCGGCGGTGAATGATACCATTCTTTCCGCGTAGCACAGAGTCGTATTGAAGTTCAAGACCACATCTTGCCTCGTCTTTGGCTCCATACATGTCGCCGACAGTACGCAGGGCAAGCGACCCGTAAGGACGACGGCGGGCGTTGAACTCCTCGACATTGAAACCACTTTTAAATGAAGCCCGGATAACAAACTCGTCTGTGACCTTTTCAAACGTGATGGGCATGTTCAATATGGGCAGCTGGTGAACTTCAGCGAAGATATTGTATCCCACTCTGGCTTTCCATATCGGCCAGTGGCGAGAACCTATAGTTCCGTTTTTCTGTTCCTGAAGACGTCCTTCTTCCAGGTGTTTCTTAAAATCTGCAGCACTTTGTTCGGGGAAGATGTGGTTCAGTCCGATGCAGATACTATCGAGCTTGACGTTCCACAGCGAATCGTTTTTCGATTCACGCAATGCTTGGAAGTCCATATACAGCTTGTATTCGGGCAGGCTGCTCGCCAGCAGCTGGCCGTCGCAACTCAAGATGTTTCCTCTGATAGGTTTCACTTGTACGCTGTCTCTCTTTTTCTGTCCTGCTACCTGCATCCAATATTGACGCTTGGCTGTCATCGTATAAAACGCCTTAGCGACAACGGCAATGCCCAAGAGCGTCATCACTATGGCGATGACACTGTATCGGGGCATGATTTTCTTGTAATTAAATTTGCTGCTCATACTTCATTTAATGTGTAATGTCCCTCTAATCGCAAAAACTCTTAACTTTCAACTTTCTAACCTCGAAGCACTTGTCAAGCAAGAACTTTCATTCCGGTACCTGTATAATATATGGTGGCTGGTTCGGCATCTTCAACGTACTGTCTTGATTGTTTTTCAACATCTCCAACACATGACTCTCTCTGCATTTCTCCGTCAGCTGACTGCTACTCGACAATGCCTTGTGCTTGGCGTCTTTCAGTTCTTTGTTTAAACGGTCGATCTCCAGCAGGTCTTTTTGTACGCTATAGCGATTAGAGATATACAGGATGACGAAGAATACGATTAGCACAATCAGCCAAATCTGACTTTTAATGACATTGCCAGTAAGAATGTCGCCACCTAGAATTTTCCTTAATGTGAAAGAGGCAGAGGATGGTTGTTCGTCCTCGCGTGCTTGTTCTTGAATGGCTTCCTTCAGTGTTTCGGCAACATTGTCCTGTCCGTTGTCAGCTACGTTTTTTTCTTGCTCGCCAGTTTCCTTTCCCTTTTCCTCTGGAAATTGTTTCTTATCCTTCGGAGTCACTTTGTTGTCAGCCGCCACAACGTCTTCGCCTTTCTCGTTGTCTCTTTTGGTATTCTTCTCGTCGCTCATGCTCTTGTCCCTTTTCTTGTGATGATACTCAGCTTATCTGGTTGCTTGTTTCTCTGCTATTCTCAGTTTTGCACTTCTACTTCTCGGGTTGCGCTCTAATTCTTGCTCATTGGGTGTAATCACTTTCCCTATCATGTTCAAAGGCGCATCGGTGCGCCCGAAGAAGTCTTGTATGACCTTGCCCTCTGCATTGCCAGTCCTCATCATGTTCTTCACGATGCGGTCTTCCAGCGAGTGGTAGGTGATGACGACCAGTCTTCCACCCGGTTTCAGTAGTTCCGTAGCGCCAGCCAGCATCTCTTTCAATACCGCCATTTCATCATTCACTTCGATGCGCAATGCCTGGAACAACTTTGCCGTTTCTTTTTTTTCGCGTTCTTGTCGCAACAGGGGAGCAACAGCTTCGGTCAGTTCTCCCGTCGTCAGTATGGGTTGTTGGGTGCGCTTTTTCATGATGGCAGCAGCAATACGGCGTGCGTTTCTCAGTTCTCCATAGAAGTAGAGTATGTCAGCCAGTTGTTCTTCGCTATAGCCGTTGACAATGTCGGCAGCCGTCCGTCCTGCTCGTTTGTTCATTCGCATGTCCAGTGGCGCATCGAAACGGAAAGAGAAACCGCGGCTCTCGTCGTCGAAATGGTGACTGGAAACGCCGAGGTCTGCCAATAAACCGTTTATTTGTTCTACACCATAATAGCGCATCCAGTTTTTTAAGTATCGGAAATTGGAACGAACAAAAGTAAACACTTTACTCTCGTCCTTTGATCCTTGTCCTTCAACTCTCAGCCCTAAGCCGTTTCTTTCAGCGTCGGCATCTTGGTCGAAACCAAAAAGACGACCGGCTCCTCTCAACCGTGAAAGGATTTCTTTGCTGTGGCCACCGCCACCGAAAGTGACATCAACATAGATGCCTCCAGGTTTAACGTCAAGTCCGTCAATGCTCTCCTTTAAGAGCACTGGAATATGGTATGTACCAGCGGTCGTCGTCATGGTAAGTGTGCCCTTAGGTTATGTGTTTTCCTCACCGCTCATAAGTTCTTCCAGTTGCTTAGAGAACTCCTGAGCTTCCATTATAGGCAGTTTCCCCTCGTCGTTACTCCAAATCTCAATGGTGTCATCCATGCCGATGAACTTGATGTCCTGCACGATATTTGCCATTTTCAGGTAGCGTTTCGGTATCAGGAACCTACCATTGCCATCCAACGAGATCACTTCAACGTCAGAGACAAACTGGCGGAATACTTGCCTGTGGGCAGCATTCCAACGGTTGAGTCTTTTCTTCAACGAGTCCAACTGCTCGTTCCACACGGATTCAGGGTAAAGGACAAGACACGATTGGTGAATGTCCTTTCGCATCACCAGTGTTTCCTCGCCCGATGCACTCAGCACCTTGCGGAAAACTGCCGGCAGGAAAGCGCGTCCTTTGGCATCAGTCTTGGCTTCTATATTTCCTATAAATCGCATGCGTACAGCTTTATATTTTTGAATTCGGCTTCAAAGTTACAAACATTTTCCCCACTTTCCACCACTTTCCACCACAAAAGTGTCTTTTTCTGCCGTTTTTAAAATCATTTAACGATTAGCGTCTCCTGTGTTTCTATTCTCTATGTTCCCTTTGCTGAGTTTATGTTCTTCAAGACTCCCCGATAAAAAAGTGTTTTTTTTGAATATTTTTGTAGGAAAAGCGAATGTTATTAAAAAGAAATCGCTAATTTTGCACGTTGATAGTAATTTTGTGCATATGCAGAAGACCATAGACTTAGATGCCATCCTGAAGAGCAAGATGGGTAACAAGGCACGTTATGTGCCTGGTTTTCTAGTGTCGTGGCTTAAAAAGACAGTGCACCAAGACCGCGTGAACAAGTTTCTTTGGGAGAGCCGCCACCTCACGGGTACAGAATGGTTGGAAGAATGTGTGCGCTATTTGGATATGACGCTCGTAGTAGAAGGCAGGGAGAACCTTCCCGACCCTAACGACGGCAAACGTTATACTTTTGTTTCCAACCATCCGCTCGGCGGAGCCGATGGCGTTGCGCTTGGTGCCATCATTGGTCGCCATTACGACTCTAAGTTCCGCTATCTTGTTAACGACCTGCTGATGAACCTTCCCGGACTGGCACCATTGTGTATCGGTATCAACAAGACGGGTAAGCAGGGACGCAGCTTCCCAGCTATGGTAGAAGCAGGTTTTCAGAGTGACAACCACATGCTGATGTTCCCTGCCGGGCTCTGTTCGCGTAAGATCAATGGTGAGATTCACGACTTACCTTGGAAAAAGACCTTCATCTCAAAGAGTGTGGAGTACCATCGCGATGTCGTCCCCATCCATTTCAGCGGTCGGAACTCCGATTTCTTCTATAATTTGGCAAACCTGTGCAAGCGATTGCACATCAAGTTCAATATAGCGATGCTCTTTCTCGTCGATGAAATGTATAAGAACGTACACAAAACTTTTCATGTTACCATTGGCAAGTCTATCCCCTGGCAAACGTTCGACAAATCAAAATCTCCGATGGAATGGGCACAATTTGTACAAGACCACGTTTATAAATTGAGTGCTGAATAACAACAAATCTATTATGTCTATTGAGAAAATGGAACAAGGGGCTCCCATCATCCCACCCGTCGACCGAGCATTGCTCAAGAGGGAACTGACTCCCGACAAGCAGCTTCGTATGACTAACAAAAGTCATAACGAAATTTATATTGTGACCTATCACAATGCGCCCAATACGTTGCGTGAGATAGGTCGCCTGCGTGAGATAGCCTTTCGCGAGGCAGGTGGCGGAACGGGTAAGGAACTTGATCTCGATGAGTTCGATACCTGTGAGAACTGCTACAAACAACTTATTGTGTGGAACCCCGAAGCCCAAGAAATTATAGGTGGCTATCGCTACCAATATGGCACAGACTGGGAACTCGATGAAAACCATCAGCCCAAGCTTGCCACCAGTCACATGTTCCATTTTTCCGAGAAGTTTATTAAAGAATATATGCCCTATACTGTTGAGTTAGGGCGCTCGTTTGTCTCTTTGGAATACCAAAATGTGCGCAAGAACACTAAGAGCATTTTCGCACTCGATAACCTTTGGGACGGACTCGGAGCTCTCACCGTCCTCAATCCGCAAGTGCGCTATTTCTTCGGTAAGATGACCATGTATCCTTCCTACATCCGCCGAGGACGTGACATGATACTCTATTTCTTAAAGAAGCATTTCGATGACAAAGACAATCTCATCACACCGATGAAACCGTTGAAAATAGAAGAAGACCCCGCAGAATTGGCTCGTCTCTTCTGTGAAACTGATTTCCGTAAAGACTACCTGATTCTAAATCGCGAGATACGCGCACTCGGTTATAACATCCCCCCGCTGGTGAATGCCTATATGAATCTGTCGCCCACGATGAAGCTCTTTGGAACAGCCATCAACTACGGCTTCGGCGATGTGGAAGAGACCGGCATCCTCATTGCAATCGACGAAATCCTTGAAGAGAAACGCGTCCGCCACATCGACTCCTTCGTTGAACAACATCCAGAAGCCTTCAAGATTACCAGTGGGGCCAACAAAGTAATCTATAAGGAAAAAGACGTAAACGTATAGTGGAATCCGCTAACTCACGTCCGGTTCGAAAAGCTTTTTTCGGGTAAGGCTTAATTGAAAAGCAACTACGGCTCTTTTGGAGCCCAAACACAGCTCTTTTGCCTTCCAATTACGGCTTACTTGATATTGGTGGTTTTTTTTGTAAAGATTAACGAAAATGTCGAGTCGATGAATATATAAACTCCATACTGTTTTCTGCATGGGGTTCTTTTCATCATGTAAATCACGCGCTTCAACACCCACAGACATTGTTTCGTCAAAAGCATGTTGGAAAGCTTGGATGATTAATGGCGTCCTAGACGCCATTAGACGGTATTTTAGAGCACAGGTAGGGAAATCCCATTGATTTTTTGGTAAATATCCAAAGAATAGACATCGGTCATGCCGCTGATATAGTCGATGACTGCCATGATGCGGGTTTCAAGGTCTGGACTTTGAATGTCGTATTGTGACGAAAAACGGCGGATAAGCTGTTGGGAATGGAACTTATCCGGGTGGACGGCAGCTTCAACCAAGTCTTGCATCAACGTTTCCATGATCTTGTAACCGCTGAGTTCTACATCAAGAACGATTTTGCTATTATAGATTTTCTGTGTCGAAATAGTTGTGCAACGCTTGTAGGCATCGTGCTGAAGGGGTGAGATGTGGTCGATGAGCGAACCTTCGAAGGTGCCGTTGAGGATGGATTCTTCGTTTTCTACAAACGTCTTGACGCACTCGTTTTCTAATTTTCCGATGGCGCAGGCTCGCATATAGACCACCTTCTCGTTCTCGTCAGTAACGCCTTCATCATGTACGCGTTGGCAGATGTGCCGGCGAGTGTTTGAATCGAAAAACCCCAGTAATAAATCCTCGGTTTCATCGAACGAAAGCAGCTTTAGTTTGTGCGCATCTTCAATATCCATTATCTCGTAGCAGATATCGTCGGCTGCTTCAACGAGATAGACCAACGGATGACGGCAGAAAACGGAGTCTCCAAAGGAAAGAATGCCCAATTCTTCAGCTATCTGTTGGTAAATGGATTCTTCTGAGAGAAAGAATCCGAATTTCCCTTTTTTGCCCGCCATTGATGAACAGCGTGGATATTTTACGATGCTTGCCAACGTACTGTAGGTCATCACAAACCCACCGTCGCGTCGTCCTTTAAAACGGTGGGTCAGCAAACGGAAGGCATTGGCATTGCCTTCAAAATGGGTGATGTCGTCCCAGAAACGTTGTGACAGTTGCTCCTTGAGGTAAGCGCCAGGACCTTCGGTAAAATAAGCCTGAATAGCTTTTTCTCCACTGTGACCAAATGGCGGATTTCCCATATCGTGTGCCAAGCAAGCGGCAGAGACGATGGTGCCTATCTCTTCGAAAAGAGTCTCGTTCAGTTCGGGGTGGCGCTGTTTGAGGATATGTGCAACATCGTCGCCTAGCGAGCGTCCCACACTCGATACCTCCAAGGAATGGGTAAGTCTGTTGTGTACGAAGATGCTGCCAGGTAGCGGAAACACCTGTGTTTTGTTTTGGAGGCGGCGGAAAGGAGCCGAGAAAATCAGCCGGTCGTAGTCACGCCGAAACTCCGAACGGTCGTCGTGGCGCTCAGCGTGTTTGATTTCCTGTCCGAGTCGCTTGTTGGAAATGAGTTGTTGCCAGTTCATGGGCGCAAAGGTAAGAAAAATATGTGTACTCTCGCTCGAGAAAGCAAAGAAAAACAAGTTTTCCTTTTGCTTTTTCCTCGCTTATTCGTACCTTTGCACATTATTTTATAAGAGCAAGGAGAAAAAGATGAAGATTCAAGTAGTCAATAAGGGTCACCAACCTTTACCGGCTTACGCCACTAAACAGAGTGCTGGCATGGATTTGCGTGCCAATATCGATGAACCTATTGTGTTGCATCCGATGGAGCGTAAGCTCATCCCTACAGGTTTACACATTGCTCTGCCTGAAGGTTATGAGGCTCAGGTTCGTCCACGTAGTGGTTTGGCGTTGAAAAAAGGTATTACTGTGCTCAATTCTCCTGGGACCATCGATGCCGACTATCGTGGCGAGGTGGGTGTATTGCTCATCAATCTTTCGCAAGAAGATTTTGTCATTAACGATGGTGAGCGTGTTGCCCAGATGGTCATTGCCCGTCATGAGCAGGGAGAGTTTGTTGAGGTGGAAGTCCTAGACGAAACCGAACGTGGTGAAGGCGGTTACGGACACACAGGCGTGGTATAGCGCGTACGCTAATTGACAATTCACAATTCTTTGGAAGCAAGGCGACTTCGTCGGTTTCTTACTCTGGCAAGCGCTTCGCGATTAGATAATTCACAAATGATAAAGAGGATACTGATAGGATTGATGTTGGTAGTGTCGGGGCTGACGGCTCAGGCGCAACAGTCGCCCTATAACTATTTCTTTCTGGAGGCGATTTGCCAGCAGGGACAAGGCAACTATGCAGCAGCTTTCGACTTGCTGCAGTTGGCAAAGGTGCTTAATCCAGAGGCTCCGGAGGTATGGTTCCAGTTGTCAGGCTATTATTCTGACTTGAAAGACGATGACCATACTCGTGAATGTTTGGAACGAGCTGCAGCCTTGTCGCCAGAGAATGACACATACCAGGAACGATTGGCGCAGTTCCTGATTACTCAGCGTGAATTCGACAAGGCGATAGAGGCTTACGAACGGCTGTATGCTGCCCATCGCAACCGTGACGACGTGCTGCAGTTGCTTTTTCGCCTGTATGGGGTGAAGAACGACTATGAGAAAATGATTGGGGCGCTGGACAGAATGGAAACCCTTGAGGGTTCCAGCGAGCAGTTGACGCTGACAAAAATGCAGATTTATGAGCAGCAAGGAGAAAAGTCAAAAGTTCTCAAGGAGTTGCGTGCATTGGTTGACCATCATCCTAACGATCTGAACTATCGTGTCATGTTAGGCAACTGGCTTTTGCAGAACGACAGACCGGAGGATGCATTGAAGGAATACAAGAAGGTGCTTCATGAAGAACCTGACAACGAACTGGCGCAAATGTCAATGCTCGACTATTACCATGCAAAAGAACGGCAGGATAAGGCTGACGAACTTTTGGTGAAGCTGTTGAAAAGCAAGAAAACGGAATCTTCGACCAAGCTCACACTGATGAGACAGGTGATAGAAGAGAATCCCGAAGATAGCGTAAAGGTGCTGCAACTCTTCGATGAGGTGTTGGCACAACCTCAGCAAAATGGCGATGTCGCCATGCTGAAGGCTGCATATATGTCCCTCAAGAAGATGCCCCAAGATGAGGTGAACGCCGTTTTGGAGCGTGTCTTGGAGATAGAACCCGACAACGTCCGTGCTCGCTATATGCTGATTGAGAGCACATGGGATAGTAAAGACTACGACAAGGTGATTGCCTATTGCCGTCCCGCACAACAATACAACCCCGACGAAATGCTGTTCTATTATTTCCAAGGATTAGCACATTTCCAAAAACAGGAGCAGGACGCGGCTTTGGAAACTTTTCAGAAAGGAGTCAGCCAAATCAATCAGGATAGTAATCCTGAGATTGTCAGCGACTTTTATGCCATCATGGGCGACATCCTGCATGAGAAAGGCCGAGAAACAGAGAGTTTTGCCGCTTATGACAGTTGTCTGCAATGGAAACCCGATAACATTGGATGTCTGAACAATTATGCCTATTATCTCAGCGTTAAAGGTAAAGATCTGTCTAAGGCTGAACAAATGAGTTATAAGACTATCAAGGCAGAACCGGAAAGTGCAACTTATCTTGACACTTATGCATGGATTTTATTCCAGCAGGGGCGCTATGAGGAGGCGAAAATATATATTGATCAAGCCCTCAAGAATGATACAACAGCAGATAACGTCATCGTAGAGCATGCCGGCGACATCTATGCCATGACGGGTGACTTGGAGAAGGCTCTTGAATACTGGCGACATGTTGCAGCTAAAGGTGGTGACAGCGCTGTTTTGCAACGGAAAATTCAACTTAAGAAGTATATCAAAGAATGAAAAGAATCGTTTACATATTTCTTTGTGCAGCCGTCTTGGCTGCTTGTGGAACAAAGAAAGGGGTGGTGAAAGATCCGAAAACGCCGACGAACATTGCTAATGGCGAACAGGGACAGGAGCAGGAGAAGTTGCGCTTTGTACAAAAGGTTTCCGATCAGGCTTTGTACCAGCAAAACGTAGTCTCGAAGATGACTTTCACAATGAATACCGGGAAAAAGAAAATTTCAGTACCTGCTTCGCTCCACATGCGCAAGGACGATGTCATCCGTATCCAGCTGTTTGTTCCCATCATCGGAACGGAAGTTGGACGATTGGAGTTTACAAAAGACTATGTGCTCATCATCGACCGATTGCATAAACAGTATATCAAGGCAGACTATAGCAAAATCGATTTCCTTCAAAATCGTGGAGTCGGATTCTACGTTCTGCAAGCACTCTTCTGGAATCAGTTGTTCATACCTGGAGCCAAGAAGGTGGGAGAAGAGCAGTTGTCGCAATATGATGTGGATTTGAAGTTTGCAGGTACGACGCTCCCTGTTTTGCTTCGTCAGCGCAAAATGTTATTTAGCTGGGCTGCAGATAAATCATCGGCACTCATCAAAGAAACGACTATCACCTATGCAGAAAACACACCAGAAGCAGCATCGCTCACATGGACGTATGACGAATTCCGTGCCTTTGGATCGAAGCAATACCCTCACCGGCAGGAACTCCACCTGAAAGCGGTGGCAAACAAACAGCAGAAGGATGTCACAGTCACTTTTGATATGAATGGGGTGAGTGCAGACAAAGACTGGGAACCGCGTACTACTGTCAGCGATAGGTATAAAGCTGTTGACGTGAAAGATGTCCTTAAAACATTATTACAATGACAAGAATACTCATCATCATCGCCTTTCTGTTGTCTGTGCTTCCCATGAGTGCACAGCAGAAACGGCATTATACAACGAAGAAATCCGCCGCAGTCCTTCCTGCGTCCAAGCAAACAAAAGCCACCCAACAAAAAGGAACTCGTTCCTATCAGCAAACGGGGAAACGTTCTAGTTCCAAGAGGAGGGGAAAAGTCGTCAAAGGTAAGAACGGCAAGATAACCTACGAAACGACCGAGGAAATTCGTGGTTTGCAGAAACAACGGTCGCAGATTCAGGCAGAAATCAATAGCAAGGAAAAAGAACTGAAAGCCAAGGAAAGTGATGTAAGGCAGCGACTGAATAATCTGGTACAAATTAATACAGAGATAGACCAACATCAGAAATCTATCGACACCATTCAGCGCGACATCCGACACCTTGATGGTAATATCAATATTCTGAATGCTCAGTTGGCAGAACTGCAAAAACAATTGGACGATCGTAAAGCAAAATTTATTGAGTCTATGCGTTATATGGCACGGCATCGTAGCATACAGGATAAAATTATGTTTATCTTCAGTGCCAAAAGTCTGACGCAGATGTATCGTCGCTTGCGTTTCGTGCGTCAATATGCCACCTTCCAGCGTGCTCAAGGAAAGTTGGTGCAGGAGAAGCAGCAGCAAGTGAATGCAAAAAACCAACAGTTGCAGGGTGTTCGCCATACGAAGAATACGTTGCTGAACAAAGACCAGCGTATCAAGGCTGAATTGCAGGGTAAGCATGCGGAGCAGCAAAAGGTAGTGGAATCGCTGAAGGCTGAGCAGAAGACGCTTCAGGATGTGTTGGTACAGCAACGTCAGAAACAAGCTGCGTTGAATGCACAGATTGATAAGCTCATCGCCATAGAGATAAGGAAAGCTCGTGAACGTGCTATTGCCGAAGCTAAAGCTCGTGCTGCTGCCGAGGCTGCAGCACGAAAGAAACGTGCCGAAGAAGCTGCTCGAAAGAAAGCTGCTGCTGAGGCTGCAGCACGTGAAAATGCCCGCCGCATAGCTGAAGCTAAGGCTCGTGAAGAAAGGGCGAAGGCTGAGGCTCGCGCCGCTGCCGAGGCTGCCCGTAAGGCGCGTGCTGAAGAGCGTGCTGCTGCCGCTGCGGCTGAGTCACAACGCCGTGCTGAAGCTGCTGCCGAAGCTCAACGCCGTGCCGAACAGGCTGCCCGTGAGGCTGAGTCAGCTCGTTTGGCAGCCGAACGCAAGGCTGATGTTGACCGAAAACGAGCAGAGGAAGAGCGTAAGCGTGAGGAACGAGAAGAGCGTTCTGTAGAAACCGAGTCTTTCAACAGTGCCGACCGTGCTCTCAGTGGTAGCTTTGCTAACAACAAGGGGCGTTTGCCCATGCCCTTGGCAGGACGTATTGTCAGCCGCTACGGACAATATAGTGTTGAGGGGCTTCACAACGTACATTTATCGAACAATGGAATTAACATAAAAGGCTCTCCCGGTGCCACCGTGCGTTGTGTTTTTGCCGGTGAAGTTAGTGCTGTCTTCGGATTCAGTGGTACGAGCGTCGTCATGGTGCGCCACGGTGCCTATATCTCAGTATATTGTAACTTGACAAACGTTCATGTAGGCAAGGGGCAAAAGGTGTCAGCGCGTCAATCTCTCGGTACTGTCGGCAACGATGGAATCCTTCAGTTCCAGTTGCGTAAGGAAACGGCTAAACTCAATCCAGAGGCATGGTTGGGACGTTAATTAAGAAGGTTTCAGGGGCAGTGCTTAGTCCTATTCGGAAAAATGCGCGGTTCTTTTTCTTCATGTACTTATTGGGTATCGTTTGCAGCTATGTGGTGATGCCCAATCATCGTGGTGCGAAGGTTTATGACAACCTGTGGTTAGAACTGTTGCTGGATACATATGTGGTGTGTGCTTTGTTGTGTATCTTCCCGAAAAATATTAGACAATGGATTCGGGTTGTCTTTGCCGTTATGACGTATGTGGTGGTGTTGGCTGATGTCTTTTGTTTTGTTCGCTTCGGTGCCACGTTGAATCCCACCATGTTGTTACTGGCAGGTGAAACAACAGGAAAAGAGGCATCAGAGTTCTTCAGTTCCTATCTTTCTAGCGATCTCTTTTTTTCTGGTTGCGGATGGGTACTGCTGATTGCCACAATGCACGCTTGCGTAGCTTTGGGCTTGTGGCATAAATTAACCAAGTCGTTTGGTTTATTGATGAAACGCCATCTGCCATCCCTTACATCTCGTCTATCATCTCTCCCTTCCAGTCTTGTCACTCTCATACCTTATCTCTTGTCCATAGTCTTGGTTGCACTCCTTATCTGGGCAGTCTTGGCTTCGTGGCGCAACAAAGTGCTGATGGTAGAAATGTTTGAGAAGGAAAATATAGGACAAGTAGAGCACGAACTGACAAAGAAGGAGCATGCGGAGTTCTATTTGCCGTTGTATCGTCTTGTCTTCAGTATGTTCTCCAACCAACTGACTGACGAACAGGTGGAAAAGTTGATTGCAGCCAAGGACAAGGTACAGGTGGATAGTTGTTCGTTTAGAAGTCCGCACATCGTGCTGATTATTGGTGAGAGTTATAACAAGCATCATTCTCAACTCTATGGATACAAGAAACCTACGGCACCACGGCAAGTGGCACGACGACGAACGGGACGATTGGTTTCCTTTTCCGATGTTGTTGCACCTTGGAACTTGACGAGTTATGTCTTTAAGAATATGTTCTCCATGCATGTGGTGGGACAGAAGGGTGAGTGGTGCGACTATCCTCTCTTCCCTGAAATATTCCGTAAGGCAGGCTATCATGTTACTTTTTTGACCAATCAGTTCTTGCCTAAGGCGAAAGAAGCAGTATTTGATTTCTCAGGTGGTTTCTTCCTAAACGACCCAGAACTGAGTGCTGCACAGTTTGACACTCGGAACACCGGTGTTCATATATTGGATGAGGGACTTTTGGAAGACTATGATGAGCTGAAGGAGATGAGTCGTAGGGATAAGGAGAGTAAGCCGCAGTTGACAATCTTCCATCTGATGGGTCAGCACGTGAATTACAACCAACGCTATCCTAAGTGCCAACGGAAATGGACAGGTGATGACTACGAGCGCCCAGACCTGACACCTAAGAAACGCGACATCTTGTCGCATTATGATAATGCCACACTTTACAACGACTCTATCGTCGATCAGATTCTGAGGCGGTTGGAACACGAGGATGTTATAGCCATCTACCTCTCTGATCACGGTGAAGAATGCTTCGATGACGGTTTCAAATATCACGGACGTGACCATAGTGCTGAGATAACACCCAGGTTGGCACATCAAGAGTTTGACGTTCCTTTCTGGGTATGGTGCTCACGCAAGTATGTTAACCATCATCCTGCTATATTCAAAGAGGTGGTTAGGGCGAAAGACCGTCCGCTGATGACCGATGCACTACCTCATTTGCTGTTGTATCTTGCCGGTATCGAAACGAAAGACTATCACGAGGAGTATAATGTGTTGTCGCCGAAGTATGACCATCAGCGTAAACGCATTATCAAGGCAACAGTGGACTATGATAAATTGACAATTGATGAAAGACGGAATATTGACACGGACAGAATGTAATGCTTTGCGAGGAATAGCTATTATTGGCATTTTCTTGCATAACTATTGCCATTGGCTACCTGGCATTGTCAGGGAGAACGAATACCAGTTTTTTCAGAAGAATGTCGATGGGCTGAATGGAGTGCTGACGCACCCAGATGGGTTGTTGCCAATACATCTCTTGTCGTTCTTTGGTCATTATGGAGTGCCGCTGTTCCTCTTTCTTAGTGCTTACGGTTTGGTTCGGAAATACGAACAGGCGCAACCCTATATTACACCAGGAAAAGTGAAGGATTTGCCTCTTGTATGGCGATTCATACGTGAACATTTTGCAAAACTTTTTAAGATGATGTTCTTCGGTTACATACTTTTCCTTATGGTGGATACTATCTTGCCGAAGGGACACCACTATCACTGGCTTGACATCATTGCTCAGTTGGGTATGTTTAATAATGTGCTCCCCAACCCTGACCATATTATCTGGCCTGGTCCCTATTGGTTTTTCGGACTGATGTTGCAGTTGTATGTTGTCTATCGTTTGTTGTTGTATCGTCGTCATTGGGGATGGACAGTGGCGTTGATGGCAATTTGTACATTAGCTCAACTGTTGTTTGCGCCAGAGAGTGAGGAACTGAACCGATATCGCTATAACTTTATGGGCGGAATGTTGCCGTTTGGACTCGGTCTGCTCTACGGAAGAATGCCAAAATCTTTGCCTCAAAGTTACAATTGGTTGTTCTTTATCATCTCGCTGTTACTTATCTATACTGAAGGGCAGACCTTCTGGGGGTGGATGTTGGTGCCGTTGTTTGTATGTTCTGCTGGTTTCACATTGGTGAAAGTGCTGCCCGTTTGGTTATTAAAGATCATGGAGTGGATGGGGGGTATTTCGGCAGCTCTCTTCGTATGTCATCCTGTGGCTCGACGTGTCTTCATCGGATTGTCTTATCGTGGCGATATGCTGGAAGGATTGTTGCTCTACATCTTGTCGGCAATTGCCTTGGCATTATTATATAAAAGAGTAATAAAGTAATTAGGAGTAATAACATCGTTTATCTTTCAGACGAACAAGAAGAAAAGGAAGTAGATGAGTAGAAAAGAATATGAGTAGAAGAGAAATTGCTTTGGAAAAGATAAGTCGCTATCGTGGTGAACTGATGGGGGCTGCAATGCTCTTTATTGTCTTTTTTCATGTGGGATTGCCGCGCACAGACATGTTCTTCGGTTTGCGCCGTATGGGTAATGTCGGCGTGGATATGTTCCTTTTCCTCAGTGGAATGGGTTTGTGGTTCTCCTGGATGAGGAATAGTCAGTCCTTACCTTCTGGTTCTCATCCTTCCTTTATTAGCTTTTACAAGCGTCGCTTCCTGCGTATCTATCCTGCCTGGTTGTTGGTTGCTAGTGTTTTCTATATCTCCAAATACTTGGAAGGACCTCAGTATAGTGCCAATATCGTGGACTTAATCGGTGACATTACCTTGAATTGGGATTTCTGGTTGCATGACGAACTGACGTTTTGGTATATTCCTGCAACAATGATGCTTTATATATTTGCTCCGTTCTATATGGAATTGGTAAGGCGTCATCCTGTATTCCGCTGGTTGCCGGTGGCAATGGTAATGTGGTGTGTTATCGTCCAATATGTATTACCTATCCATCAGGCGGTAGGACATATCGAAATATTTTGGAGTCGCGTACCTATTTTCTTTATCGGTGTCAATATGGGTGAGTGGATTCGCCAAAAGAAGACTATTGACGGCAGTGCTATTTGGCTGATTTTATGGTTGTTTGTTATGTCGCTGGCAGCCTGTATCTATTTGGAACAGATGCGTCATGGTAAGTTCCCGCTCTTTCTCGAGCGTATGCTATATATCCCGATGACGGTTTCAGGATTGTTGCTGCTTTGCGAACTGTTTAGTCTTGTTCCGCAGTGGGTGAGAAGGTCGTTGACCTTTGTTGGCACCATTAGCCTGGAAATGTATCTGTTGCATGTGCAGTTTGTTTTGCTCTATATCGAGAAATGGGGATGGAGCTATTGGCCAAAGGTGTTGGTTTGTCTTGCTTTATCGCTACCATTAGCATGGGTGTTACACAAAATGATAGAATTCTTGATTAAACCGATTGAAAAGAGAATGAAATGAAAGAGATATTGAAACTGATAAGACCTCAGCAGTGGGTAAAGAATTTATTTGTCTTTATTCCTGCCTTCTTTGGTGGCGGACTTTTAGATACTGACCGTATGCTGTCAGCATTGCTGGCTTTTTTTTCTTTCAGTTTTGCCGCTTCTTCCATCTATTGCCTGAACGACATTGCTGACTTGGAAGCCGATCGCAAGCATCCCGTGAAGTGTCATCGTCCGATAGCATCGGGAGCTGTCAGTGTAGCACAAGCCTATAGTTTGATGGCTTTGTTCTTTTTCTTGTCCATGGCTGTGGCATTATTGTTTTTTATCCCTCATTTTTCATCTTTCATCTTTCTTTCGAGTTCTGCTCGCTTCGCTAGCGAAGAACCTTCCTACTTTATCTTTGTCATTCTTTTCTATTGGTTGCTCAATATAGCCTATTGCCTGTGGTTGAAACATTATGCCATTATCGACGTGTGTGTGGTAGCCTTCGGCTTTGTCCTGCGTATTCTTGCCGGTGGAGCAGCAACGGCTATCGTACTGAGTAAGTGGTTGGTATTGATGACGTTCTTGCTGACATTATTCTTGTCGTTTGCTAAGCGACGTGATGACGTGTTGCGTATGGAGGCAACGGGTGAAGCACCACGACGCAATACCAGCCGATACAATCTGACGTTTATCAACCAGGCAATTACCATTACAGCCAGTGTAATGCTGGTTTGCTATATCATGTACACGGTTTCACCGGAAGTAGTAGCGCGTTTCCATACTGATTATCTCTATCTTACGACAATTTTCGTTTTAGTGGGATTGTTGCGCTATATCCAATTGGCAGTTGTCGATCAGCAGAGTGGAGACCCGACGAAGGTCATTTGGCGTGACCGTTTTACTCAATGTGTCGTAGTGGCATGGGGTTTGAGTTTCCTCTTGCTCATTTATCTAGTATAAGATGAAGAAGAAAGTTTATGCATTCGACTTCGACGGCACACTGACCACGAAGGACACGTTGCTGGAATTCATTCGTTATGCCTGCGGAAAGAGGAGGCTGTGGATGGGATTGTTACTCTTTTCGCCATTGTTGGTACTGATGAAATTACATCTTTATCCGAACTGGAAGGTAAAGCAACTGTTTTTTGCCCATTACTTTCGTGGAATGGATATAGAAAGATTTGATGACCTGTGCCGTCGTTTTGCTATAGATAATAACCATTTGTTGCGTAAAAACGGTATCGCGGTTATCAGGAATGCCTTGGCAGAAAGTTCACAGGTGATTATTGTCAGTGCCAGTATCGAAAACTGGGTACGTCCGTTCTTTCTACAGTTTGGTAATGAGGTACAGGTAGCATGTACGAAAATCGATGTCCGTCACGAACGGGTGACGGGAAAGTTTCTGACTAAGAACTGTTATGGTCAAGAGAAGGTGAAGCGCATAGACCGTGCCTTTCCACATCGTAAGACTTACGAACTGATTGCATTTGGCGACAGTAAGGGCGACAAGAAGATGCTGGAGTATGCAGACCGCAGTTATTATAAACCTTTTAGAGCTGTTTCGGAGGTGTATGTATGAAACAGAACTTAACAAGAAAAAGTTTTTTGTCGTGGAGGCTCTTCACGATCAATCGTGAAGAGCGGTGGGTTGCTCTGACAGCATTGGTGTTCTTCGTAGCATTGAATGCGTTGACAATAGCTCGCTATTATGAGCAATTCTCTCCACCGACGGATGATTATTGGACCTTGTTCATTTTTGGTTTCAAGGTTTCAGGTTTTGACCCCATCACTTATTATGTTGTCTCGGATTGGGAAGCGCGTTACAATGTTTATCGTCATCCGCTGTTATCGTTCTATATGTATCTTCCATATTTGCTGAACAAAGGGCTGATGTGGCTGACGGGTATTAACTGTGTCCAGTTTGTGGTAGGTTTCATCTTAGTGTTTAGTGGTTTCTATTCGTTCATTTTTTTGTATAGGGTACTTAGGGAGATGGTGGATTTGCGCCACAGTGACGCTTTCTTATTGACAGGAATGTTCTTCTCTTTTGCCTTCATCATGTTGTCTGCAATGGTTCCCGACCATTTTGTCATATCGCTCATGCTATTGTTGCTGACCATGTATGAAACAGGAAAGCACATGAAGGAACGAAAAGAGATGACGGTTTGGACGACGATAATCCTCTTTGTCGCTACGGCAGGTGTTTCGTTGAATAATGGTCTGAAGATTTTCATGGCATCGTGGTTTGCCAATGGCAAACGTTTCTTTACGCCGAAACATCTTTTCTTAGCCGTCATCCTGCCTGCTGCTCTCATGTGGGGCTTTTGCCGATTTGAATATCGCCAGTTTGTATGGGAGAATGAACAGGCTCGCCATGCGTTGAAAGCACAAAAGCAGAAAACTGCAGCACAAAGGACAAAAGTCATAGAGTCAAAACCGACATCGACGGCAAAGAAAGACACGACCTCCCACAAACCTGTTCCTGTCTCGAAGCCGACAAAAAAAAGGCAAATCCAGGGTGCTCCGCTGATGGGTGGCGAGTTCATGCGTTGGACAGATATCACCACGTCGCGCTGGGGTTCTGTCGTGGAGAATCTTTTCGGCGAATCTATCCAGTTGCATACTGACTACTTGTTGCAGGACGTTTTCCGGTCACGCCCCATGATAGTATCCTATCGCTATGTCTTTCCCTATATCATAGAAGGCATCATCGTCTTGCTCTTCCTTACAGGTATCTGGATGGGCCGTCACAGTCGTTTCCTGTGGTTGGCGCTGTCGTGGTTTTTGTTGGATGTGGCACTTCACATCGGTTTAGGTTTCGGAATTAACGAAGTATATATCATGTCGGCACATTGGATGTTTGTGATACCTATTGCAATCGGGTATCTGTTCCGTTATTGTAATTTACGATTATTGCCGTGGATACGTGGGATTGTCATGTTGCTCATAGTGTACCTATTTATATATAATGGTAGCTTAATCGGTCAGTTCCTACTGAAATAAAATGAAAACCAGATTCCGTGTCTCGAAAGAAGAAGCAATTCCTGCATCTATCATGACTCTTGTTTTTGCTGTCATGCAGATGTTGGTGGTGAGGCGTTTCTTTGATACTGTCATCAGCAGATTGCATGGAGATGGCAGCGACTTTATTCACGCCATGCCTGTTTCTGGTTTCGATGCCTATGCCTGCTCCATGCTTGCTGATTGGACGATAGCTTATGACCCATACCGTCATCCGTTAATAGCTTTATTCTATTATCCTTTGTATGGACTGAATCAGTTGTTTATTGGAATAACGGGACTGAATTGTTCCTATTTCATCATGGCTGTATTCTTGTTGGCAGGGGTCTTCTACAGCTATGTCTTTCTATATCGTATTTGCCGTGAGTTGATAGGTTTGTGCCGTTTCGATGCGAATTTGTTGTCGGTGATGTTGTTTTCCATGGCATATATCATCTTATCCATGCTCATTCCTGACCACTTTGGCTTGTCCATGCCATTACTTATTATTGCCTTGTATATATCGGGTTCGGCAATGAAAGCAGGATATCAATTCTCTGTTCGACAGACATGGCTGTTGTTTCTTCCAATAGCAGGATTGACTCTCAGCAACGGGATTAAGGTGTTTTTGGATGCATGGTTTGTCAACGGTAGACGTTTCTTCCGACTGCGTTATCTTTTGATGGCAATTCTATTTCCTTCAGCAATATTATGGGGGATAGCCTCTATAGAGAATAGTGTGCGGGACGATGTTAACAATGCTGTGAAGCTCAAGAACGATAAAATTTTCAGGTCACAGTTGTTGGCACAGATTACGGATACTGCCAGCATCAAAGACAGCGCATATATTCATTCTCTGTTTAAGAGAGAGGTAAACAAAAGAATTTGGGCAAGGTATCGCCAGAGTCATCAATATGATCATATTCCAAGGCAGAAAGGGAAACCGATTAGTAATAAGGGATTTTTAAGTTGGACGGATTTGTCAACATCGCGATGGGAAACGTTTGTAGAAAACTTTTTTGGGGAATCGTTGCTATTACATGAAGATTACTTGTTGCAGGATGTTTTTCGCGGTAGACCTGTCATAGTGCATTATCAGAATGCATTTCAATATATCGTTGAGATACTCCTTTTATTACTATTTGTTGCGGGTGTCTGGTGTGGAAAACATTCTCGTTTTTTGTGGATGTGTCTGGCAGGAATGAGTGTCGATATTTTCCTTCATCTGGTCTTAGGCTTTGCTATAGATGAAGTCTATATCATGACAGCCCATTGGGCATTTGTCATTCCTATTGTCATAGGTTTTCTTTTAGCTTCCGTACCACTGCGAATACAAGCATTTCTACGGATACTATTGATGGTGGCAACAACTTTCCTTTGGATATATAATGGAAAATTGTTGTTGTCATATTTGGTCTGATATCAGAAGCCGTTGTGTAGTTTGAAGATCTTATAGCCGGCTTTCTTCCATAAGGAAATGAAAGTGTCAATAGTAGGCAGAAAAGAATAAAGAATTGGGAACTTTGACTTCAGCAATCGCAGTCTATCTTTGAGTTGTTTGAGTTCAAAACAGGGATGAGCTAAAGGATAGATGTCATGTAGGTGCGTGTTCTTGGGTATGCATTCTGTGAGCAGTCGCTCCCATTCTTCAGCGATAATTTCTTGTGAGAAATGTTCATTGATAAAGCTGATAGCTTCATCATAGTTGTTGTCTTTCCTCTGGAGTTCCCTGATAATGCTGGCTGCAAGTTGAGACCGTTTTTTGTAAATGGTACCGTTTCTGATGGTATCGAGGTAGCCGGCACATTGATAAGCAGCAATTCTGGCACCTGCCATTTGCATTTCAACCCCACAGATGCAAAAAGTTTCAGTCAGGCCAGAAGGATTAGGAACTCCGACTTTGGTGATTCCGAGGATTTCTTCTTTCTCTTTGCCCATGATGCCCATGAGATGAACACCAGGAAGCAGTTTGTCTCCTTCGGTAAGATATTTCATGAACTTGTTCTCGTAGTTCTCTTCAGCCAAATTCCATTTTCCCAATTTCCCTCCACCATACAATTCTCCATTTCCAATGACATAGAGTTCAGCATCGGGAATATCCTTCAAAACTTCTTTCCATGCCTTTGCCAAGATGTGAAATCCTTTTCCTGGCACAACGGCTCCCATGTAAGTGACGATATTCTTTCTTTGTGAGAAAGGGAGGACGTTGAATGTTGATGTAGTCAGTCGTGGAACGTCAATGCTGTTATAGATATATTCCGACTTCAGAAATGCCCTGTGGTCGCGGTAAGTGTCTAATTGTTCCCGTCCCACGTTGATAATCTTGATGACATTCTTGCTTTTCGCATAGAGTTTCAGAGCTTTGTTGTCAGCAAAGTTGTGACACCAAATCAAGAGTTTGGTCTTTCCCTCTTGTGTGAACATGGTTAGCTCTTCGTCCGAATAGTGCTCGTGGTGTTTAAAAAGGAAGTAATCTATTTCCTTTTCCTGACAAATATGGTAAGCCTCCATGAGCTGGCTGACGTTTATCACTTTTACCTCTTTTGGGAAAAGTGCTTTTTGCGGTGTAAACAGTATCACTTCAATACCATTTTCCCTGGTTGAGAGCAAGTAGGAGATGAGGCAGAACATGTAGGGGGTTCCTGCAAAGCCTGGATTGCCTGAGGATATATAGCGACAGTCCATGCCTTCTTTGATGTTACCACGGAAGAAAATACCTAATTTCATCTATGAATGTTCTTTATAAAAGGTTTACACATGCCTGTCACGCCCAATCCACTTATTGATGCGACGCTGTAACGATTTTCCGATTTGCGAAAAATTGCCATAGTGGAGGTTCAACCATAATTCTTCAAACGACCGTCCGACTTTTATCCATGGGTGATTCCATGCATGAGTCTTATAGACATGTTCTTTATATTCCACATTTTCTATGACATATCGTGGATGTTTCAGCGGAAATTCCATTTCGTACCGCTTCATGGTAAAGATGCGTTGCAAACGGCGTGGCATGGTTTTCAAGGCAGAATAGTGGGTGGAGTCGTTGGTGGCTCCTACGTTATTGACCTGATTCCTTGTAGGCATAATGGCAAGACCGCTGTTAAAGAGCATCGTTGACCAAAAAATACTTTCAAAATATGGCTTTCCGTTGTCGCGATGATCGTGACACATCTTGATAAAGTCGCTTCGCACATTACGCTGTTTGGTCAAGGCTTCCAACTGACGCATATTGAAAGTATCGTCAAGAAAGGAGTAGGTACCATCCCACTGCTCAACAACCCTACGCCATGAAGCCCAGCCCCAGATTGCAAAAACAGAAGTAAAGAAGTAGTCATAAGGCACCTCTGGGGTTATCTCATCAGTGTTGAAACCAGAGATCATCGTTATACGCTCATCATGTTCGTAGCGGTCGAGCATCTCTTTGCAGAAAGGGAAGAACGATTGTGACGGAACGACATCATCTTCCAGCACCATACACTTGTCTGACAAGGAGAACGCCCACTTGTGAGAGAGGTAGCCAGACGGATCGCATCCTTGGTTCTTTTCCTGATAGTTGCGGTGCACCTCGCATTCCCAGTCTATCTGCTCGTCGCTGACAATGGCACGGCAAGCCTCAATGCCCGGCATGTCTTCCTCTCCTCTTGGTCCGTCTTGATAGAGAAACAGTCGAGAGGGGCGTGCTTTCTTCACTTCCGCAAAAACCTTACTAAAAGAGTCTGCGCGGTTGAAGAAGAGCATTAGTACGGCGATATCAGTTTTGTATGGGTGCTTTTTCATATATAAAGAGGTGTTATTTTTTGAATTTTGACAGGATGAAGTTGCTGCATTCTTCCATGATCTTGGCATGTGCGAGTCTTAAAACAAGGTAGTATATTGCGGCAGCCATGGCGACACGTGCCAAAAGGAGCAGTAGCAGGTTTGAGAAAGATACCGTTGCGAAGTAGGTGAGTATCATGGTGCCTGCTGCAATAACAGCGAAAGGCATCAAATCTTTCAGTAACATCAATAGGTTGTAACCTGTTTGTTTCCAGACAAAAGAGTGCCAGACAAACATCCAAAGAATGTTCAACGCAGTATAGACGATAACCATTGTGCGTATGCCGTAGGGATAGAGGCAGAACATCAGGATGATTTCGCAGATACCAAGGCAAAGCGTGGAATAAAGATAAATGTCTGAGCGTCCTTTGCTGATAATCAAGTTAGAAAGAAGCGTACTGATAGGTGTTAGAGCACCACCGATACAAAGAATCTGTAATAATGTTGCACTGAACAACCATTTCTCTGTTATCGTGATGACGATGAATTCGTGAGCGACCAAAGCAAAGCCGAAGAGCAGAGGGAAGGAAAGGAAGGCTGTGAACCTGACGAGCTTGCGCAAGGCACGAAGTTGTCGCTCACGGTCCTCGTTTAAATCAACAAAAACAGGCTGAGCTACCGTTTGAACCATACTCTGTAACAGGTATGATGCCTTGTTGTTCCATTGGTAAGCTTGGTTATAGTTGCCTGCATCCTTCGGAGTATAATAGCGACCAAGAAGAATGTTCAGGATATTGTTGTTGACTTGTGTGATGATGGCTGTAAACATGATTTTACAGCTGAACCGGAACATCTGGCGGGCGGGAGTGAAGTTCCAGTGCAGGGATGGGCGCCAGTCGGAATAGTACCAATACATCAGGGTACAACAGAGGATGTATAGGTTGGATTGGGTAGCTAACGACCAGTAGGTGAACCCCATCAATGCCATGGTGATGCCAACACCATTGGAGATGACCATTGCTGTTATGATGCTTTTTGCCTGTTGCTTGGTACGCAGGTTTTTGAACAGGTATGCCGATTGTGCCATACCGAAACTGGAGAATATGCATCCTAAGAAAGCATAGCGACATAAAGGCACGAGGTCTGGCGTGTGGTAATACTCGGCTATTAGCGGTGCAGTGAAGAAAAGTAATATGTATAGGCAGAAACTGACGAGAATGTTAAACCAAAATACCGAGTTGTAGTCTTGATGAGTAGGGCTCGGCAAGTTGGACAATGCCACTTTAAACCCGCTGTTTTGCAATTCGGTAGCAATAACGGAGAAAATGGTAATCATGGCTATCATACCATAATCTGACGGTGAGAGAATGCGTCCTAGCACGATACCCGCCAGCAAACCGATAAGTTGCTGTGCACCGCTGCTGAATCCTCCCCAAAACAGTCCTTTTGCCGTTTTCTCTTTTAGTGTATCACTCATAGCTTGGGGACAAAGGTACGAAATTCTTTATACATTGAACTTTAAACTTCAAACTTTTATTATCTTTGCAGCCGCATGAGAAAAGCATTAAGCATATTTGGCATCAAACGTGAGGAACGGTGGTTGGCTTTAGTGGCATTGTTGTTCTTTGCTGCGTTGAATGCATTGATGGTTGCCTATCAGCACCCACTGTTTACCAAAGGCGGAAACTTGGGATATTGGAGTATTTTTTATCAACATTTCCGCGTGTCGGGGTTCGACTGCTATGCTTATATTGCCATGTCGCAGTGGCGGTTATTGTATGCCGTTATCCGCCATCCTCTCTATTTTGTCATTTTGTATCCTTGTTATCTGTTAAACCATTGGCAAATGGGGTGGACAGGTTTCAATATGGCGATCTATTTGATGGCGGTGTTGTTGGTCGTGTGTGATGTCTATAGCTGTATTTTCCTGTATCGGATTCTGCGTGAGATATTGGAAATGCGGCGTCGAGAAGCCTATCTGCTGACAGCTTTGTTCTTCTCGTTTGCCAGTATCATGCTGACAAGCTTTGTTCCTGATCATTTTGCGTTTTCTATGCTGTTGCTGTTGCTTTCGTTGTATGTCTTCGGGTGTCATCTGAAAGCTAAAACTCCGATGAAACCGTGGAAAACGATGTTGCTTTTCCTGTTTTCGTCGGGCATCTCTCTGACCAACGGCGTGAAGATTGGGTTGGGGGCACTCTTTACGAACGGCAAGCATGTGTTCCGTCCCCACTATCTGTTCGTGGCTTTCGTCCTGCCCCTGTTCATCCTCCTCGGAGCATTCGTTTTTCAGAACGAGACGCTGGTGAAACCCGATACCGTGCGGTCGGCTTCTATCTTGGAAAAACGACTCAAGAAGGATTCCGTCTATGCCAAGCAGATAGCCGAACGGAGTAAGGAAGCTGAAAATAGAGTGGAGGGACAAATCATCGACTCGCCGCTTTTTGAGTTTACCGACGTGCGGACACCGAAGCTGGAAGCTGCCGTAGAGAATCTTTTCGGTGAGTCACTACTGTTGCACCGCCGCTATTTGTTGCAGGATGTCAACCAAGGACGTCCCGTTATCGTTGGTTACGAGCAAGTATGGCAGTACGGTGTCATCGCTGTCGTTTTCTTCTTGTTCGTCGCAGGGGCGTGGATGGGCAGGAAGAATCGTCTGATGCAACTCTGCTTAGCGTGGTTTTCCACCGATTTGTTGCTGCATATCGCTTTGGGCTTCGGCATCACCGAAGTCTATATCATGGGTGCTCACTGGATGTTTATCCTTCCCATTGCCGCCGGCTTCCTGCTGTTGCGGCTTCCTTCGCGCTGGCGTATAGCTTTACAAGTACTCCTCCTCTCACTGACCCTGTTGTTTGTGCTCTACAACGGTATGCACATTGTGCAATATATGTTGTAGTTGAGTGCTCCTCGCTTGTGCGCGTGCCCCTACAGAACCAACTAATTTTTATCACGCGCGAGAAGAAGGAGAGGCGAAAGAAAGTTGGGATGGCTTATGGTTGATTTGTTGTTCTTTGGGTAGATACTTCTGTATTTTTCCGTAATGTGTCAGTAGATAGCTTTCCAGATTTTGGGGAACCATAGCCTTTAAAGGACCGAATGGGGCAATGCTTGGTGGGGTGATGTCATGTACCAAAACCTTGTCGCTTCGCGTCATGATATTTTTGCAATAGCGGTGGCTGTGATTGTTGAAAAACGTTTGGATAAACTGAAGCAGGCGATGGAGTTTATGCTTACTCATCAGCGTGTTGATAAGGCGGGTGACGAGGCAAGGCAGATATCCCCGCTTCAAAGGTTTGTCCACTTCACAATGACCACAGTGTTCCCATTGCCATACTTCCTTCCCAATGAAACAGGCGTGGAAGAAACTGAAAGCATGGTATTGGAAGATTTCAAGTATTCTGGAATTTGGTATCTCGTCGAATGGGAAAATATCGACAAAGATACCATGATGAATGTCCAACCTTTTAAAATGACCTTCTACATAGAGCGTGTTGTTCTCCCTAACCTTTGCAAACCAGAAAGGGGAGTGTGGATCTGTGGCTTGCGATTGCAGGAAAAAATCACTTTGCAGTTCCTTTGGTGCAATTTCTATGAATCGCTCATAGTCATCGCGGGGCATGCCGATATCTACGTCATCATCCCAGGGAATGATGCCATCCCAAAAATGGACACCAATGGCGGAACCACCAATGAGGAAATAGCACAAGTGGTATTTCTGGCAAATGCGAATTATTTCTGCGGTAATCTTGTATAGATGTTCGTGAAGCAGTTCCAACTCTTTCTTGGTATATTGTTGTTCTGTTGCCATAGTCGTTGGTATTCTTGGCGCAAAATTATAAAAAGGGTTGTGAGCCGTTGGGCTTTTATCGGAAAAATAATGGAATGGTTGTTCCTATGAATGAAAATGATCAGAACTTGAGAGGATTGTTAACGTTCGGTTGATGGCTTCCTGCATGGTGTATTGCGGTTGCCACCCGATATTTCTTATTCTGGTATTATCAAGGATGGCGCGCATGGCAACAGAAAATCCTTTTCGTTCCGTTTCGGAAGGCAGTTCGAAAACCACCTCTCTGCCAGCCCATGCGGCACAGTAGTGTGCAAAATCCTTGAGGTGCACATTGCAGTTGTCGTTGCTGATGTTATAAGCCAGTCCTTGTTCGCCATGCAACAGAACGTAGAGCATCGCACAGGCAGTTTCGGCTGCGTAAGTATAAGAGAACAGTTGTTCGCCTTTACTTTTGAGAACAATGTCTTCACCGTTTAGGGCTTTAGTCAGGAACTGTGATGACGCTTTGCTGTCACTCATCAACATCGTAGGACCGAAGATGCGGCTCAGTCGTACAAGTTTTATCTTGGCATTCTTTTCTGCAATAAAAGACTGGCACATAGCTTCGCACAGTCGTTTCGATTCCGTGTAGCAGGAACGTGCGGTGGAGAGGTTCAGCAGTCCTGTGTAATCTTCGGTGAAGGGTTCTTCGCCTCGGGCATTGCCATAGACCTCAACGGTGGAGGGGTAAAGCACTGTTGCGTCGTCTTCGATGGCTTTCAACAGAGCAAATTCTGCACCTTTTACGTTGATTTCGATGGTCTCAACGGGGAATTGTGAATAAGCCAGCGGGTGAGTATTGGCAGCAAGTGGGATGATGTAATCAACTTTCGGGAGGTTGTCGAACGGTTCTCGTACGTCTTGTTCAACATAAACGAAGTGTTTGTCTTCAAAATATTCGCCCAACCGCAATGCGGCTTTCTCTTTGTTTCTTCCAACCGCAAAAACGGTGATGTTTGCCCCTTGCTGATTCATGTGCATGAGAGCATCTATTAGGCACACACCTATCAGTCCTGTCGCCCCAGTGATAAGAAACCGTTTGCCGCGAAGCGATTCCAGGCCTTCAACCTGAAGAATACGAGCTAAATCTTCCTGATATAAAGGGTGTCGTTTGTTAAGGACGGTAGCATTATACATGTAGAATCGTTCTTTTTGCTGATTTTTTATATCTAAGGGTTATTTCAACCACGTGTTCTTGTCTTTTTTTAGATAACCTCTGAACATTTCCAAATCGTCCTTCGTCGTCAGCTTGATGTTTTTATCGGAACCAGCGGCGAAATGGAGCTTCTTTCCCAGCTCAACCATCATTGTGTTTGTGTAGGAAGAACCGTAGATGCCTATCTCTTTCTCGAAAGCCTCATGGTACGCACGGTCAAGTTCATCGAAACGGTAAGCCTGTGGAGTGGAAACACGCCGTAGCGTCTCGCGTGGAATATATTGGCTGGTTGTTGTTTCGTCTTCTGGGTTGACAATAAAGATTTGTTCGTTGTAGGGCAGAGAGGTGACGCCATTGCCATATTGTTCTGCTGTCTGTATGACATCCGTCAGTACGGTAGCATCGACCAATGGACGTATGCCGTCGTGGATGATGACAATGTCGTCTGCCGCAAGGCGGTTTTCCAAGTTATATACACCGTTTCTTATGCTTTCTTGTGCACTCTTGCCGCCGGAAACAATCTGTTGGAGCTTGGTAATATTGAATTGATTGGCATATGCGCGAAGCACATCGTGCCATCCGTCGAGACATGCCACGTCGATGGCATCAATCATGGGATGACGTTGGAAACCTTCCAGCGTGTAGATGATGACGGGTTTGTCGTAAACGTTGATAAACTGCTTGGGAATGTCCTGTCCCATCCTGTTGCCGGAACCACCGGCGATAATCAGTGCATAGTTCATTGAAAAGGTTCAATTAGTGTATTCTATGCTGCAAAAGTACAAACTATTTATGAGAAGGTGGACATTTCTATGGAAAAATAACCGTTTTGTTGCGATAAAGCACAGAAATATGGCATATAACAGTTAATGTTTGTTAAGCATTGTGGGCTAAGTCTTTTTCATTATGCTTTATTTGCTACCTTTGCACCCGCATTTATGGAGGGCCAACCAAGAACCCTCAAGGACAGTGTGTAAATAGCAGCAGCTTTCGAGCTCGATTCTGCGGTTTGTGAATCACTGTTCACTGGCAGACGGAGAGTCTGCTCGCTACCAGGTGCGTTAAGCCAGGCGCTATCGGATGGTGACGTATCCGAATAATAATTATTTAACAAAAACGTTTTTAGTAACCATTATGGACACTTTAAGTTACAAGACGATTTCCGCAAACAAGGAAACCGTGAACAAAGAATGGGTGGTTGTAGATGCAACTGACCAAGTTGTTGGTCGTTTGGCTTCTAAAGTGGCAAAGCTCATTCGTGGAAAGTACAAGCCAAACTTCACTCCGCATGTGGATTGTGGCGACAATGTGATTATCATCAATGCCAAGAAAGCTTACTTCACTGGCAAGAAAGAAACAGACAAGGTTTACACGCGCTACACGGGTTACCCAGGTGGACAGCGTTTCACCACTCCGGAGCAGTTGCGTAAGCAGCCGTACGGTATGGAGCGCATTATCCGTCACGCCGTGAAAGGTATGCTCCCCAAAGGTCGTCTGGGTCGTCAGCTCATCGACAACCTCTATATCTATGACGGTACGGAGCATAAGCACGAGGCACAGAAGCCGAAGGCTATCGATATCAACCAGTATAAGTAATTGATGGTATTAAAAGTAAAAGTAAAAAACAATGGAACAAATAAATGCAATTGGTCGCCGTAAGAGTGCTATCGCTCGTGTTTACCTCACAGAGGGAACTGGCAAGATTGTTATCAATAAAGTAGAACTGGAGAAGTATTTCCCCTCTGCCATTCTGCAGTATGTGGTAAAGCAGCCGCTGACACTGCTTGACGCTGAAGGAAAGTACGACATCAAGGCAAACCTCGACGGTGGTGGTTTCACAGGTCAGAGCCAGGCATTGCGTATGGCTATCGCCCGCGCCCTCGTAAAAATCAATGCTGAAGACAAGAAGGCATTGAAGAAGGAGGGTTTCCTTACTCGCGACTCTCGTGTTGTTGAGCGTAAGAAGCCAGGTCAGCCGAAAGCACGTCGTCACTTCCAGTTCAGTAAGCGTTAATCTATTGACAATAGGACAATGTACAATTTATCTTGTTATTGTCTGATGATAGCATTACACACGAACGAAACTGTTTAGTATCTAAACCGCTGAGACTTGACTAGTCAATTACTTAGTGGCTGATTCTAACAACAATAGAATTTAAAAGAAAGTAAACAACCCATTAAAAAAAGAACAAAATGTCAAGAACAAATTTTGACCAACTGTTAGAGGCTGGCTGTCATTTCGGTCACCTCAAGCGTAAATGGAACCCCGCTATGGCTCCTTATATCTTCATGGAGCGCAATGGTATTCATATCATTGATCTGCACAAGACTGTAGCTAAGATTGACGAGGCTGCAGATGCTTTGAAGCAGATTGCTAAGTCTGGAAAGAAAATACTCTTCGTTGCTACGAAGAAGCAGGCAAAGGAAATTGTTGCCGAGAAGGCGACTTCCGTTAATATGCCTTACGTTATCGAGCGTTGGCCGGGCGGTATGCTCACCAACTTTCCCACTATCCGCAAGGCTGTGAAGAAGATGACCAACATCGACAAACTGATGGAAGACGGTACTTTCTCAAACCTTTCCAAGCGCGAATTGTTGCAGATTACTCGTCAGCGTGCTAAGTTGGAGAAGAACCTCGGTTCTATCGCTGACCTGACCCGTCTGCCGTCTGCCCTTTTCGTTATTGACGTGATGAAGGAGCATATCGCCATCCGTGAAGCTCAGCGTCTGGGTATCCCAGTCTTCGCTATTGTTGATACCAACTCTGACCCGAAGGGCATCGACTTCGTTATCCCAGCCAATGACGACGCTAAGGATAGCGTTGACGTAATCCTTACCGCTTGCTGCAACGCTATTGCTGAAGGTCTCGAAGAGCGCAAGGCTGAGAAGGCTGACGAGAAGGCTGCCGCTGAGCAGAGCGAAGAGGCTGCTGATGCTAAACCAAAGCGCACACGCAAGGCACGCAAGGAAGCTCCGAAGGCTGAAGAAGCTCCTGTAGCTGAGGCTGCACCTGCTGCTGAAGAGGCTCCTGCCGCTGAAGAGAAAGCAGAAGAAACTCCTGCAGCTGAGTAATATGGTGTGATAACGGAATGCCGTTATTCCGGAATACCGAAATTAAAGTAATAACAAAAAAAAAGAATATCAATGGCTATTTCAATAGACGACATCAAGAAACTGCGTGCAATGACCGGTGCTGGTCTTGCTGACGTAAAGAAGGCGCTGACAGAAGCTGAAGGCGACTTCGATAAGGCCAAGGACTTGCTCCGCGAGCGTGGACTGGCTATTGCTGCCAAGCGTTCAGATCGCGAGACCTCCAATGGTTGTGTACTCGTTAAGAAGGTTGATGGCTTTGCTGCAATGATTGCACTGAAGTGCGAGACTGACTTCGTGGCTAACGGAGCAGATTTCATTGCACTGACACAGAGCATCCTCGATGCTGCTGTTGCTAACAAGTGCAAGACTCTCGACGAGGTGAAAGAACTGACCCTCGCTGACGGACAGAAGGCTCAAGACGCTGTTACTCAGCGTTCGGGTATCACTGGCGAGAAGATGGAGCTCGATGGCTACCTGACACTCGAAGGTGAGAACATTGAAGTATATAACCACATGAACAAGAACACCCTCTGCACCATGGTACAGACCAACAAAGAGAATGTTGATGCTGGTCACAAGGTTGCCATGCAGGTCGCAGCCATGAAGCCGGTAGCCCTCAATGCTGAGGCTGTTCCGCAGGCTGTTCTCGATGAGGAGTACAATGTAGCTGTTCAGAAGACTAAGGAAGAGCAAATTGAAAAGGCAGTAACAGCCGCCATCAAGAAGGCTGGAATCAACCCTGCTCACGTTGACAGCGAAGATCACATGGAAAGCAACATGGCTAAGGGTTGGATTACCGCTGAAGATGTTGCAAAGGCTAAGGAGATTATTGCTACCGTATCAGCTGAGAAGGCTGCAAACTTACCAGAGCAGATGATTCAGAATATTGCCAAAGGTCGTGTGGCTAAGTTCTTGAAGGAGAACTGCCTCGTTGATCAAGAGTTCCAGTTCGGTGAGGGCGACAAGGCTACTGTATCACAGTGGCTCGCTGCTCAGGACAAGGATCTGAAGGTGGTGGCTTTCCAGCGCTTCACCCTCGCTGCAGAGTAATTTCTCTAAACAGAGAGTTCTTTATATTAAAAAACGTTGAGCCGTATGACTCAACGTTTTTTTGTTTTTTTACTTCTTAAACTCCCCTCGCTGCTCCAAGAATTACGATATTTTTTACCATGAATCTTGTCGCGACTCGGAAGTTTAAGATTATTTCTTAAACTCCCCTCGCTGCTCCAAGAATTCAGCTATTTGTACAGCGTTGAGGGCTGCACCCTTGCGAATCTGGTCACCAGTGAGCCAGAGTGTGATGCCGTTGTCGTTGGCAAGGTCTTGACGAACGCGTCCAACATAGACATCATCCTTGCCGGCAGACTCCAGCGGCATGGGATAGACGTAGTTCTGCGGGTCGTCCTTGAGAGTAACACCATCAGCCTTGGCAAGCGCTTCGCGTACTTGTGCAACGGTGAGCGGATTTTCTGTTTCTATCCATACAGATTCCGAGTGAGAACGGAGAGAGCTGACACGCACACAAGTGGCACTGGTACGAACATCGCTGTGCATGATTTTCTGTGTCTCGTTGAACATTTTCATCTCCTCCTTGGTATAGTCATTCTCTGTCATCACGTCAATTTGAGGGATGACATTGTATGCCAATTGGTGAGGAAATTTCTTGATGGTTTTTGCTTCACCGGTCTCAACCAGTTCCTTGTACTGTTGTTGTAGCTCAGCCATAGCTACGGCACCGGCTCCGCTGGCACTTTGGTAGGAAGAGATGTGTACGCGTTTGATGTGCGACAAGTCTTCGATAGGCTTGAGTACGACTACCATCATGATGGTTGTGCAGTTAGGGTTGGCAATAATGTTACGCGGACGGTTCAGTGCATCTTCGGCGTTCACTTCAGGAACAACCAAGGGAACGTCCTTATCCATACGGAAAGCGCTGCTGTTGTCTATCATCACACAACCAAACTTGGTGATGGTATCGGCAAAATCTTTCGATGTTCCACCGCCGGCGCTTACAAAAGCCACGTCGATGTCTTTGAAGTCATCGTTGTGCTGTAGTAGTTTCACTTCATATTCCTTACCTTTAAACGGGTATTTCTTTCCGGCACTACGTTCAGAGCCGAAAAGGACAAGTTCGTCGATAGGGAAGTTTCTCTCTGCGAGGATGCGTAGGAATTCCTGTCCTACTGCGCCGCTGGCGCCTACAATAGCTACTTTCATATTTTCTGTGTAAACTTCAAATTTGACTGCAAAATTATAAAAAAAACTGCGAAGTCATTCCATTTACAATGGAAAATTGTAATTTTGCAACGAAAAAGCTATGCAATATTTCCCGATTACCGACCCTACATTGGTGTTCTTTGTGGTGCTGTTGATTATTTTGTTTGCACCGATTGTCATGGGGCGCCTTCGTATTCCGCACATCATAGGTATGGTGCTGGCGGGAGTCTTGGTGGGACAGTATGGTCTGCACATCCTTGAGCGTGATGCTTCGTTCGAAATCTTTGGTAAGGTGGGACTCTATTACATTATGTTCCTTGCCGGACTGGAGATGGACATGGAAGACCTGCGGAAGAACCGCGGACGGGTGGGGGTGTTTGCTTTGCTTACTTTCTCCGTTCCGTTTATCCTTACTTTCTTCGTGGGCAAGCTGATGTTAGGCTATTCTACTATGGCGTTGCTGATGTTGGGCTGTTTGATGGCATCAAACACACTGATTGCTTATCCTATAGTGGGGCGTTACGGATTGCAACGACATAAGACCTCAACACTCAGTGTTGGTTCGTCGATGTTGTCGCTGTTCTTGTCGTTGGTAGTTTTGGCAGCAACCGTCAACTCAGCCTCGGCAATGACAGACTCTTCTGCAGGAGCATGGGATACGATACTCTATTGGCTGTGGTTTGTTGTACGATTCAGTTTATTCTGTTTCTCGATGATTTTCTTCGTGCCTCGGCTGACCCGGTGGTTTCTCCGAAGCTATTCCGATGCTGTCATGCAGTTTATCTTTGTCATGGCAGTAATGTTTCTCAGCGCTGCCCTCTCCGATTGGATCGGATTGGAAGGCATTTTCGGAGCATTCTTCGCAGGACTGATACTGAATCGTTTCATCCCGACGGTTTCCCCATTGATGAACCGCATTGAGTTTACGGGTAATGCCCTGTTCATACCTTACTTTCTGATAGGTGTGGGAATGCTTATCAATGTTCGACTGCTTTTTGGTGGTGGCGACATTTTGTGGGTGGTGTTCTGCATTGTTGTCTTCGGAACTCTTGGCAAGGCATTGGCAGCCTATATCTCCGCACTGCTTTTCCGTTTCCCCTTGTTGTGGGGCCACATGATGTTTGGTCTGACATCAGCCCATGCTGCTGGTGCTATTGCCATTGTTATGGTAGGACGTCGCATTCAAGTAGCCCCAGGCGAATATCTGTTTGGCGATGAGATCTTGAATGGTGTGGTTATCATGATACTCATTACCTGTATCATCTCGACCTTGGTCACCGAGTATTCCGCCAAAGCGCTGCGTCTGCAAGGAAAAGACACGATGCAGGAAGAAAACCAGAAAGCCGACGACGAGAAGATTCTCATTCCCGTGAAGTATCCGGAATATGCTGATAACCTGTTGACGATGGCTATGATGATGCGCAACCCCCGTTTGAACAGAGGACTGGTTGCGTTGAATGTCGTCTATGACGATGTGAATGCCAAGAAGAACCAGACTGCCGGGCAGCAATTATTGCAACATTTGCAACATGTGGCAAGTTCAGCTGATGTGCCGATGCAGACGCAGGTGCGCATAGCTGCAAATATAGCCAATGGAATCAAGCATGCGTTTAAAGAGTTTCAGGCTTCAGAGATTATCATGGGTTTGCATTTCCACAAAGAAATCTCGCGAAAGTTTTGGGGCGAGTTCACACAAAGCCTATACAATGGCCTGTCCAACCAGATTGTCATTGCCCGTATCATGCAACCACTGAATACCATCCGTCGCATCAAGGTTGCCGTACCTTCACGGGCAGAGTTTGAGCCAGGTTTCTACCGATGGTTAGAGCGGTTGTCGCGATTGGCAGGAAATTTGGATTGTCGCATCCAGTTCCATGGACGTGATGAGAGTTTGCGACTGATTAGCGAGTTCGTTCAGAACCGCCATCCCAGTGTGCGTGCTGAGTACACCCCCATGGGACACTGGAATGAACTGCCGGAGTTAGCAGCGCATATACAAGCAGACCACATGTTTGTTGTCGTGACGGCACGTAAGGGTACCATCTCCTATAAAAATGCTTTGGAACGTCTGCCAGATGAAATCAACCGCTACTTCTCTGGTAAGACCCTCGTGATTGTCTTCCCCGACCAGTATGGTGGCCCCATGGATTCCATGACCTTCTCACAGACACAACATACAGAGGAGAGATCTATTTATGGTGTCCTTCTGGAGAAACTTGAAAAACTGAAAAAAGTAGTTCTTCTCAGAGCGCCTAGGAAGTCCTAGGAAATCCTAGGAAAACCTAGGAAGTTCTAGGATTTCCTTGAAAAAAAGAAAAAGAAAACAATGATTACAGTAAAAGATATTACCAAGAGTTTCGGCTCGTTGCAAGTACTGAAAGGTATCGACCTGCATATAGAACAAGGCGAGGTGGTCAGTATCGTAGGACCTAGTGGTGCTGGAAAGACAACCTTGTTGCAGATTATCGGAACACTCGACAAACCTGATGGGGGCACCGTCGTTGTCGATGGTGTTGACGTTTGCCACTTGTCAGCCAAGAAGTTGAGCGATTTCCGTAACCGTCATCTTGGCTTTGTGTTCCAGTTTCACCAGTTGCTGCCAGAGTTTACAGCCTTAGAGAACATCATGATTCCTGCTTATATAGCAGGCGTTAAGCATAGCGAAGCCCGCAAGCGGGCAGAGGAACTGTTGGCGTTCATGGGATTGGCAGACCGTGCTACTCATAAACCCAACGAACTTTCCGGTGGCGAGAAACAACGGGTGGCTGTGGCTCGTGCACTGATGAACAATCCGGCAGTCATTCTTGCCGACGAACCCTCTGGTTCACTCGACAGCAAGAACAAGGCAGAACTGCACCAACTCTTCTTCGACCTGCGCGACAAATTCGGTCAGACCTTCGTCATCGTTACCCACGACGAAGAATTGGCCAAACTCACCGACCGTACCATTCACCTAAAGGATGGAGTGATTTCAACGTGAATATGTTTACCCGTACACAAATGTTGTTAGGCAAGGCAGCTCTCGACCGTCTTGCTGCTGCCCACGTTGCAGTCTTTGGTGTTGGCGGTGTCGGGGGCTATGCTGTTGAAGTTCTTGCCCGCAGCGGAGTGGGTGCGATAGACCTGATAGACAAAGATGTTGTCGATATCACCAACTTGAATCGCCAGATTATAGCCCTTCATTCTACCATTGGCGAACAGAAGGTAGAAGTGGCACGTCGCCGCATCCTTGACATCAACCCCAGCTGTCGGGTAACCACCTTTCCTATATTTTATCTGCCTGAAGTGTCAGACGATTTCTACCTCAGCCCGTATGACTATGTTGTCGATTGCATCGACAACATTACTGCCAAGCTCGAACTCATCCGGAGATGCCACCACCAGCAGATTCCACTCATTTCGTCGATGGGTGCCGCCAACAAGATAGACGCTACAGCATTTCGTGTAGCCGACTTGTCGAAGACTGCCATAGACCCGTTGGCAAAGATTCTGCGCAAGAAACTCCGTAAGGAAGGCATCGAACACTTGAAGGTGGTCTATAGCGAAGAAGAACCCATGATGCCTGTTGAGCCTCTGATGAATGAAAAAGGGCGTCCGGTCCCTGCCAGCAATGCGTTTGTTCCAGCTGCCGCCGGACTGATCATCGGTGGTGAGGTGGTGAAGGACCTGATTTCTGTCACTTCATAAACTGTGAAGTGTAAACTGTGAAGTGAAGATATGAGAAAGTTTTTACGACAGAAGAATGCTATTGGTATCTCGCCACAAAAATACGAAAAGCAAGCTACAAAAGGTGTAAAAAGGGGTTATTGACAATCAAAAACGTTTATTTAATCTATTATACCATATACCATCAGCTTGTATTGCTGAATCCTAAAGTATATCGCTGTAACTCTCCGCGAGAGTTACAGCGATATTTGCTATAGGAAAGAATAGAGTTTATGTTTGTTTAATAATTAATTTTAAGATTTTATGAAGAAAAAGATCATGAGTAGAATGTTGTTCGCCGCCTTGGTTCTCGGAACTGTAGGCATAGTTTCTTCATGTAAGGACTACGACGACGACATCAGCAATCTGCAAAAGCAGATTGATGTCAATTCAGAAGCCATTGCAGCTAATTCAAAGGCTATTGACCAAATCAACAGCTTGATTACTGACGGCAGCTTTATTCAGAGTGTCGTCAAGAATGGCAGCGGAGTAATCATTACCTTGAGTAATGGTAAAAGCTACGAAATCACTAATGGTGAAAACGGTAAGGATGCCGTTGTCTGGACTATTGGTGAAGATGGTTACTGGTACCAGGACGGTTCAAAAACTGGCTACTATGCATTGGGTAAGGATGGCGCCAACGGTAAAGACGGCACTAACGGCACCAATGGAAAAGACGGAGCCAATGGCAAAGATGGCGAAAATGGCAAAGACGGTGCCGACGGCATCTATTATTATCCGAATCCCGACACTGGTAACTTTGACATCTACAATGGAGACGGAACGTTCAAAGAGTCTACAACGATTTCGTGGAGAGCTTCGGGCTCTAATGTCATTACGGCAGTTATGGACAAGAACGACCTGAAGCTTTATGGTGTTCAGACGGAAGACGGAGTGAAGACCTTCACTATCGCATTGAGCAATAACCTGCGTGGATTCGTCTTCGAGCCGATAGATGGTTATGTTGACGGTATTCCTGCCATCCGCGTTACTTCGTATAGCTACAATGCGCTCAGCTTGAGAAACAAGGATTCGCAAAACGAAACAACAGCAGCTGCTGGCAAGGCTACGGTTGTCAATCCGACAACTTACGCTTACTATCATGTCAATCCGGCAAATGCTAATGTTGAAGATTTGAAGAAACTCTTCTTCGTTGTCAAGTCTGATGTAGACTATACAACCACTCGTGCAAGACTGACTGGTGCTTCATCAGATTTCGGAGTAACTCCAGAATTCGTATCCTTTGAGAATGGCATCTTGAAAGTCAAGGTTGACGTGACGGGTACACCAGCTACAAACGAGAAGATTTCTGTGGTAGCCCTTCAGACTCAGAAGAGCAATGGCGAAGACGTTACATCTGACTATGCAACTGTATTCAAGAAGGACATGGCAGATTTGCGCCTTGCAGACAAAAAGAAGTTTGCAGCTTCTCCGTCTGTTGACTATCACTTCCGTCGCTTCGTCAATACGACCGATGCTGAAGCCGGTATCAGCAGCAATACCATCTGGCAACTGGATGAAGATATGGAGACCATCGACTTGACGATGCCGTATAATGAAAAACTGGATCTGACGGAGTATGTTGAAGCTCATGAGCTTTCTACTCCTAATCACAGCATTGCCGATCTGGAGCGTCTTGGCATGTCCATTAACTATGAGTTGATGAAGGGCTACAAGATTGGCTCAAACAACACTGATCAGGCAGAGTATGTAACGCTGTCTGAAGGTGTCCTGGCTGTGAAGAGCGAATATGGAACATCTGCTATTGACAGAACGCCTATCGTCCGCGTAACGCTGAACCACGGTAGCGAAATCGTGAAGGTTGCTTATGTCAAGGTAAGAATCGTACGTAAAGGTATTGCACCGGTAGCCAAGCAGTATGAGTTGCAGGCAAATCCGTTTAACTTCAATTGTGGCTCAGAAGGAAAGAATACGACTACTTATCAGCAGATGAGTAAGTACATCTATGCTTCTCTGAATATGAGTAAGACGGAATTCCATAGCTACTACACCTATTTTGAGGACAGAGCTGAAAGTGAAGATGTTGGTACTGTTCAGGAAATCAACACGGGTGACAACTCTTCTCAGGAGGGTACGCACGTGCTCGAATGGACCATCAGCGAGCAGGAGCTTTGGGAGCATGCCGGCGAAACGGTTACCAACGTTGTGCGCTACTATACTTCGCAGGGTTCACAGACCTATGTTGAAATCAAGCTTACTTCTACTATAGCATCTCTGAAGAAGCATTACAATGTAGAAAGCAGTCAGTTTATTACGAACTACTGGAATGAGTCGCTGACAGAAGCTAAGTTCAATGTTCGCGTTCCCCAGACAACCAGTGACCGTAATTCCAGCAACTGTGTGTTTGTCAATGACCTGAACTCACCGTTCATCACCAATGACCTCGGCGTGCTGAAACTGGATAATGCCATCACGAAATTTGTCTATAAGTTCTGTCCAGACATGGCTGGTTCTAAGAATATCGGCGGTAAGACCTACAACTTCGTTGTTTCTGCTGACGGATTCAAACTCCTTGTTGGTGGCGAAACCATTGCAGAAATCAAGAATGACAACACTTCAGGTCCTGCCAATACGATCGAGTACAACAAGAATAGTGCTATAGCCAAGACGTTGCTGAATACGGGTCAGATGTATGTGCTTATCAAGGCTACCGGCTATGCTTGCGAAGATGTCAATAAGCCCATATCCATTACCTTCAACGGACTTGACCACTTCCGTGCAAACTACATCCGTCCGGTTGACATTACTAAGCTTGCTGCCGACAACTTCATCGACGGTGTGGATGTCGGTGAAAAGGGATCGTTCATCAAGCTTGAGGACCTGATTTCTCCGTCTGACTGGCGTGGTCGTGCTTTCAGCAGCTATGCTAACTACTGGGATTTCTATGGACCATTCAGCGTTACCTTCGACCGAAATGATGCAGAGTGCGACCTGAACGGTGTCCGTGGAAAGGTGCCTGCACAGATGGAACTGAACCTTGTCGGTGCCGGAACAATGGGTACGGGAGGCAATGCCAAGACATCGGCATACGGATTCATCACCTACAAGAACAATGGTACAACAGTCAACTCTCCATTCAACATCTTTGTAAAGGTAACTGTCAGCTACGGCTGGGGTGACCTGAAGACAGACTGGATTACCGTTCCTGTAAACACGACGATTGGACAGTAGACGAAATAGTTGTATAATCATTTTTTTGAATCAGGCACTTTCTGGAATCAGATGTGCCTGATTCTATACAAAAAGTATTATGTTAGCAAGATTAACAAAAGTCATAATTTTCACAGCATGCTGCATCTTAGCTGTAGCCTGTGGCTCAGGAAGCAAGGGCGAAGGCAAGGGACACGGCTTTGCAGGCACTTTTACGGATGAGTTCGGCAACAAGTTTGAACTGCGGGAAGACTATACCGCCACGATTGAGTTTGCAGGCAACAACAAGACCAATACGACAAAATGGCGTGACGGTGAGCAGCATGACAGTCCTTTTGCAACGATCGAATATAATGGGGATCCTACCTATTACTATCTTCGTGACGGTTATCTGTACCGCCACAAGGAGGATATGGAACGCGGAAGGTGTGCTATTAGCATTACGTATCAATAAGGGAAGTAAATAGTTTCTTTTCTGAGGGAGGATGTGACAGGGTATATATCGCTTCTCCCTCACTTCTTTTTTTAACTTAGAAACAATCACCATGAAAGAAAGATTATTATGCCTTTGCGTTTTTGCATTATTGGTATTCCAGATGGTATCGGCACAGCAGAAACGACTGAAAGAGTTGAAAAGCGATTACTCGACAATTGTATTCTCTTACGATGATGAAGGCCGAATGACGAGTATTGATGAGGAAAAGACGCGTGGAACGAGCCATTATGACATCGTCTACGATGGAGATGTAGTCCGAATAGAGGAAACGAGTTCTGATGGGTCATCGAAGGTGACAACCTAACAGCTCACCAATGGTCCAGCGTGGAGTGAATATCATCAAGATGGCAGACGGAACCTGTAAGAAAGTCATCGCTAAATAGGGTGAAGCAGCCTTCAGGTAATGGGTTATATAGCGGTTTGCTAAGTGGACATTGTTTTAGCAGGAAAGGTAACGTACAATATCTTGTCATTGCCTGTCGTTTTAATAATGTTTGATAACACTTTGTAGCTACATGCCAACAGTCACGATAAAATTAGTAATTGACGATGTAATAGACCACGACCTGGATTATGTTATTGATGTGCGTCCGGCGACAAGCTGCCGGCAAGCCAAAGGCGATGTGCCCGAATCGTTCGGAGGTAACGTCGCAATGTTTCTGCAATTCATGCAGTCGCTCATAGACGAGCTGGAAGTATCCTCCATCAGAACTGCAGAGGCCTATCGGCATGCCCGTAACCAACTGAAAGACTTCCTTTCTGATGAAGATATTCCTCTGAGGCAGATTACGGCAGACATGATGGAGAAATATGAAAGATACCTGAAAGGCAGGAACTTGTCATTGAACACCATATCCTTCCACATGCGCATCCTTCGTGCAGTTTATAACAAAGCTGTTGAAAAAGGACTGGCAGAAGACCTTAAAGTGTTCAAACATGTATATACAGGTATTGCAAAGACCCAAAAGCGTGCTATTGCATTGCAAGATATCATAGATATCAAGAATTATCAGACGAAAAACAATTCACTTGCCTATGCTCGTGATATGTTCCTTTTCAGTTTCTATACAAGAGGAATGTCGTTCGTTGATATGGCATACCTGCAAACTGCTAACCTGAACAACGGATGGCTGAGTTACCGGCGGCATAAAACTGGGCAGCCTGTCACGATGAGGTGGGAGCCACTCATGGAAGAAATTGTCAGCAGGCTGCCACCCAGCCACTCACCATTCTTGCTTCCGATCATTCATACAATGAATGGCAAGGAGAGAAGTCAATACAGGAATAAGCAGAACCTGATTAATCGAAATCTGAAAGTCATAGCTCAAGACATATCCTTGCGCCACAATCTGACCATGTATGTAGCACGGCATTCATGGGCGAGTATAGCTGAGGCTAATGGATTGCCACTGAGCCTGATTAGTTTAGGCATGGGACATACATCGGAGAAGACAACTCAGATCTATCTGAAATCACTGAAACAAAACAAGATAGATGAAGCCAATGAGTACATACTGTCACTATTGAATAAGAGTTGACATGCCGAATTGCCATGTGTTGGTTGCCATGATACCACTCGCTGCTACGGCGAGTACCAAACAGCAAATACACATGAAACCTCAAGAAACAAAAAATGTAACTCTCGCGGAGAGTTACATTTTGTTTGCAAAGATATATGCTTTTTTTGTTTCGTGCAAATATTTTTAGATATTTTTTTTGCATTCTACTGTTTTCGCTTATCTTTTTACCTGTCTTTTTATCGCCTGATCACCTCCCCTTATATATATAATAAGGTGTAAGGCGCTTTAGAATTCTGCACTCTTCGGAGTGCGTGGGAATGGGATGACATCGCGGATGTTCTGCATTCCCGTGACGAAGAGGATGAGGCGTTCGAAGCCGAGTCCGAAACCTGCATGAGGACAAGTACCCCAACGTCGTGTGTCGAGATACCACCACAACTTGTCAGTTTCCATTCCTCTGCGCTCAATCTCAGCCATTAGTTTGTCGTAGCTTTCTTCACGGACGGAACCTCCGATGATTTCGCCAATCTGCGGGAACAAAACGTCAGTGCCCTGCATGGTAGGACCAGGAGCGGCAGCACCGTTATATCCCATAGAACCATTGTTCTCAGTCGGCGTATTCTGTTTCATGTAGAAAGCCTTGATGGCTGTCGGATAGTCAGTCATGATGACAGGCTTCTTGAAGTGTTCTTCCACGAGATAACGCTCATGTTCGCTGGCAAGGTCATCGCCCCAGTTGCAGGGGAATTCAAACTTCTTGCCCTTCTTGATGGCTTCCTGCAGGATGTTGATGCCTTCGGTGTAGGGCAGGCGTACAAATTCCTCCTTCAGCACACCCTCCAGACGGGCGATGAGCGTCTTGTCTATCATCTTGTTCAGGAACTCAAGGTCGTCCTTGCAGTGTTCCAAAGCCCAGCGCACGCAATACTTGATGAAGTCTTCCTCCAAGTCCATCAGTCCTTGCTGGTCGAGGAAAGCCATCTCGGGTTCAATCATCCAGAACTCAGCCAGGTGGCGCGGTGTGTTGCTGTTTTCTGCACGGAAGGTCGGTCCGAAAGTATAGATGGCACCCAATGCGGTAGCACCCAGTTCTCCTTCCAGCTGTCCACTGACGGTCAGCGATGTCTGTTCGCCGAAGAAATCGTCATCGTAGATGATTTTTCCGTCCTCGTCCTTCTTCAGGTCGTAGAGGTTCTTTGTCGTCACCTGGAACATGTTGCCGGCACCCTCGCAGTCGCTGGCGGTGATGAGTGGCGTGTGGAAATAGAAAAATCCGTGCTCATGGAAATACGTATGGATAGCCATTGCCATGTTGTGGCGGATGCGCATGACGGCGCCGAAGGTGTTGGTGCGCAGGCGCATGTGTGCATGCTGACGCATGTACTCGAACGACTGTCCCTTCTTCTGCATCGGGTAGTCGCTGCCGCAGAGTCCATATACCTCTATCGTTTTGCATTGCACTTCTGAAGCCTGTCCCTGTGCCGGACTCTCCACGAGTGTACCTACAACGCTGATGCAGGCACCAGTGGTGATGCTCTTCAACGTCTCTTCGTCAACACTCGACGGGTCAACGACCACTTGTATGTTCTTGATGGTAGATCCGTCGTTCAATGCGATGAAATCGACAGCTTTACTACTGCGATGGGTACGCACCCATCCTTTTACGTTTATCTCTTTTCCGTAGTCGGTGCTTTGTAATGCATCGATTATCTTTGTTCTTTTCATCAATAATCCTTTAACTTCCATGCGGCAAAAAGCCGCGATAACTTCTTTTTAACTTCGCGGCGAAGCCGCATAACTTCCATCTCCCTTACTCAAACGCTCCCATGCGCAGCATGTCCACCTCCTTCTCCGTGAGGAATCGCCAGTCGCCGCGTCGCAGGTTCTTCTTAGTCAGTCCGGCGAAGAGCACACGATCGAGTTTTACGACACGGTAGCCGAGATTCTCGAAGATACGGCGTACGATGCGGTTCTTTCCCGAGTGGATTTCTATGCCCACCTGACTCTTGTCCGTTGGACTTGCGTAGTCAATGGCATCGGCATGCACCTCGCCGTCTTCCAGCATGATGCCGTCGGCAATCTGCTGCAAGTCAGCTTGCGAAACGTTCTTGTCGAGGAAGACATGATAGACCTTCTTCTTCAAGAACTTCGGGTGCGTCAGCTTCGATGCCAAATCGCCGTCGTTGGTGAAGAGCAGTACACCCGTCGTGTTGCGGTCGAGACGTCCAACAGGATAGATACGTTCCGGACAGGCGTTCTTCACCAAGTCCATAACGGTCTTGCGTTGCTGCGGGTCGTCGCTGGTGGTTACATAGTCCTTCGGCTTGTTCAGAAGGACATACACCTTCTTTTCAATGCTGACGATTTGGTCGTGGAACAGCACCTCGTCGCTGCGCATGACCTTGGTTCCCAATTCTGTGACCACCTCGCCATTCACTTTGACAACACCAGCCTGGATGAAGTCGTCAGCTTCGCGACGGCTGCAAACTCCGGCATTGGCGAGGAACTTGTTCAAGCGGATGGGTTCGTTCGGGTCGATATGGTCTTCCTTGTATTCAATGCGTTTCTTCATCGAATACTTGGCATTCGGGTCATAGTCGGCTGTGCGAGGACGATAGCCACCAGGACGTTGTTGGTATCCGCCGCGGTTATATCCGCCTTGCTGTCGCGGCTGATATCCGCCACGGTTATATCCACCTTGTTGTCGCGGTTGGTATCCGCCACGTTGCTGATATCCACCTTGCTGTCGAGGCTGATATCCGCCCCGTTGCTGGTATCCACCCTGACGCGGTTGGTATCCACCTTCTGCATGATCTCCGTTATTATAGTGAGGGCGATAACCACCTTGCTGTCGTGGCTGATATCCACCCTCCTCATTCTCTCCTTGGTTGTAGCGAGGACGATAGCCGCCCTGCTGCTGTCGAGGCTGATAACCGCCCCGCGGCTGGTAGCCACCACCTTGGTTGTAGCGAGGACGATAGCCGCCCTGTTGCGGACGTTGGTTGTCGCCGTTGTGGAGTCCGGCTCCGAATCCTTCTGGACGGAATCCCCCTTCGTTGTTGTAACTGTTTCTCTCGCTGGTGTAGCTGTTCCGTGTCATTCTGATGCGCGGACGCTGTGGGCGCTGACCAGGCTGATATGCTTTCTGGTATCCCGATTGTTCCGAAGAGAAGCCCTCCCGGCTGCCCTCGTTCTGTTCAGTAGCTTGTCCTGAAACATTTTCTAATTCTTCTGACATAGTTCTAATTTTTAAAAGGTTTTAATTGTCTTTTTATCAATTATTTATTGTGAATTGTGAATTATGAATTGTGAATTATGAATTGTCAATTGTCAATTGTCAATTATCAATTATCTTACACTCCCGTATAGTTCTGCGGCGTTATCGCCATCAGTTCAGCCTTCACTTCATCGCTGACGTTGAGCGTTTGTATAAAGTTATGAATCGTTTCTTCTGTCATCTTCTCGTTGGTGCGCGTCAGCGCCTTCAGCGCTTCGTAGGGGTGCGGATAAGCTTCGCGGCGCAGAATGGTCTGTATAGCTTCAGCCACCACCGCCCATGTGTTCTCCAAGTCCTCTTCCAGTTTCTGTTCGTTGAGAATCAGCTTGCGCAGACCTTTCAGCGTGCTTTGTATGGCTATGACGCCATGTCCGAGTGGCACACCTACGTTGCGCAGAACGGTAGAGTCGGTGAGGTCGCGTTGCAAACGGCTAACAGGCAATTTCTGTGCCAGAAACTGCAGAATGGCATTGGCAATGCCGAGGTTTCCCTCTGAGTTTTCAAAGTCTATGGGGTTCACCTTATGCGGCATCGCGCTCGATCCCACCTCGCCAGCCTTGATCTTCTGTTTGAAGTACTCCATGGAGATATACATCCAGAAGTCACGGTCCAGGTCGATGATGATGGTGTGGATGCGTCGCAGGGCGTCGAAGACGCTACCCAGGTTGTCGTAGTTGCTGATCTGTGTCGTCCACTGTTCGCGCTCCAGCCCCAGTTTCTCGCTGACGAAGCGGTTGCCGAACTCGCGCCAGTCGAATTCCGGATAAGCCACATGGTGGGCGTTGTAGTTTCCCGTTGCACCACCGAACTTAGCCGTGTATTTGCAAGCTTTCAGCTGGTTCAGTTGCTCGTTCAGACGATAGACAAACACCATCACCTCCTTGCCCAGTCGGGTAGGAGAGGCAGGCTGTCCGTGAGTCTTTGCCAGCATCGACACCCCTTTCCAGTCGTCAGCATACTGCTGCAGCTGCGCTATCAGCTCCTCCACCTGCGGGATATACACCTCTTCCAGTGCCTCCTTGATGCTCAGCGGCACGCTGGTGTTGTTGATGTCTTGCGAAGTCAAACCAAAGTGGATGAACTCCTTGTATTCGTCCAACCCTCCTATGGCGTCGAACTGCTCCTTGATGAAGTATTCCACCGCCTTCACGTCGTGGTTGGTAATCTTCTCGATGTCCTTCACCCTTGCTGCATCAGTCTCGTTGAAGTTGCGGTAGATGTCGCGAAGTCTATCGAACAGTCCGTTGTCGAACGTCTTCAGCTGGGGCAAGGGCAACTCACAAAGCGTGATGAAATACTCTATTTCAACACGTATGCGGTAGCGAATCAGTGCATATTCGGAAAAATACCCTGCCAAACTCTCTGTCTTACCCCTGTAACGACCGTCAACGGGCGATATGGCGGTCAGCATGTCCAGTTCCATTCCTATTCTTCTATATTGTCTTTAATTGATAACCTCACGGTATGATATAAATAGCCTCGCGGCAAAGGTACGACAAATCGAGGACAACACAAAGAAAAAAGTAATTTTTCTTTCGTTGTTGAGTGCAAGTAATCCTGTTACCGCGCATTGGTAACTTGATTACCACGCGTTGGTAATTCAGTTACCACTATGTGGTAATCGCCTTACCACAATGCGGTAATCCGTTTACCGACAAGCGGTTATTCCATTACCCTTGTAGTTTAACGATTTGAGTTGACTACTTTGAGTCTTATTTGTAGGTTTGGTTGACGCAATTAATACTTATTTTTAATGACAGTTGATATTGAAGTATGAAGTCCATCAGTATTCCTGTAATACCCATTGAATCTTATATCAAATGGAGTTCCATTTCCATGTAACCATCCACCAATTGTAGTTTCTACATTTCTAACAGACTCTTTAACAACATTCATTATACCTCCACTTAGATTATGCATTTCAAAATTGTAAGTATCATCTTTTATAGATATACGATTATAGGATTCTACGTGTCCCATAATAGTTCCATACACTAAAAATTGCTCTACCCCACCTTGAAGAGTATTAATATTAAACTGACCAGAAAACCAGAAGGATAGGTTACAGATGCTATCTTATTTTTGTCGTTATAGGTGTAGGCTGTTTGGAATTCCTCATCTGCGATTGTCTCTTTTCCTTGTATGATTCTGCCGTATTTGTCATATCTCCTCATTTTAATGCTTAGTTGTAATCTTTCTAATTCAAATCATTAGGAATTGTTCCCGTCTCATCTTCTATTCCATGAAAAACATCATCAGGAAGTCCTCTGTACATGTGACTCTCGATAATGACACCATTTTTAACCGTTATGCAACAAATCTCTGGCTCATAAAGAATCTGTGGGTAAATATACCCTCTATTCTTAATAGATCTATGAGCGACCGGAAAGAATCGTTCTACTAACTTTTCATATTTTTCCTTTGACGGCTGAATATATTGGGGAACTAACCGATTGACTTTGTCCCATTTTACGAACTTGAAAAAGCAAGTATCCTTTCCCACTTTACATAAACTATAGAACGGATTATTTTTAAAGTGCTCTGGATTGATAAAAGCTGAAATGACAAAGCGCTCCACACTATCATTGATTTGACAATAGTTAATGTAAAACCGAATGGTATCAGCATCTTTCCACTTCCCGCTATCACGGTTCTTAATAAAAGAAATGTACTTTATCATTTCTTTTTCTATTGACTTATCAGACAACTCCAACACGTCCACACTTGTTGACTGCTCTCTATTATTATTACAACAACTCCATGAGACTATAGCCATAAACACCGAAAGAATATAAATCTTTATCTTCATCATAATCACCTCCATTTTATAGGACCTTCATATGCATTTAACTGGTTTGTATGAACTTTATAATAAGAATTTGGTAAAACAAGGATGTGAACTGTTCCACACGCTATAGCATAATCTTGCATATAACCTGTACTTTTGTACATTTGACAAACATTCTCTTTCAGAATAATTTCCGAATCAAGTTGGTTTGTTAATTCATAAGCATACGCTTGTCGCTCAATAGAAAGAATGATAGATAAAGTATCCTTTCTTAAACGGGCTATACGTTCACATTCTCTCTCTTCTTGCAACATTTCATGGGGAAGGAACTGGCTTCCAAAAATTTCTGCCATCTGTCCATGTATGCGACTAAGGAGATTGTAATCACAATCTGCCGCAGTGGTGTCTGCGCAGTCCAAGGCATCGTGATAGCACTGGAGTGCTTGGGGGGCTTCGCCAAGATCACGATAGACACAGCCTAACAGATAATGGGCTTTCATTCGCTCATTGGCTGTACCATGGCTGTCGTAGAAGTTGACGACATCAAGCATGATGCTATCCGAAGTGAAGGGGATGTATTTGCTGTTTTGCTGTTCTGCTTCGGACAGTAAGCGGTGATACTTCTCCTTGTCAGTGCAGGACAGAAGGAGTACGACTATGAGTAAGGGTATCAGTCTCATTTTTACTTAAATGTATTGCCTTCTTTGCAGCCAAAGCATGAAGAAGTGGTATTTGTTTGTGTACAAAGTTAAGAGAATTATCATAATTATCAAAAAATGATTATCAAAAAATGATAATTTGCGTTTCGCATGGCGAAACTTCGGGAGGAAGTATGGAATAGAGGTCGATAGGTTTTGTTGAAGAAATCACGCTGTTGGTTGATAAAATTTGTGCGCTTGGTGCCTGTACGCTTATTTTTGCACGTGATTGGGTTTTTAATAACTCAACTTTTGGAAGTTATCGCCCCTGTGGGGCTTGGACGTTAGATATTCTCATTTGCAGATACTATTGTCCCTTTAACTTCGCCGCAAAGCGGCATAACTCCCTTTTAACTTCAGCCGCGTAGCGGCTAACTTCAGAAACTTAAATAAATTAAACATATAAAACGCTTATGAAGAAAGTATTTGTAGGATTGCTGCTTGTCATGAGCATGCAGGCGATGGCAGACGACTATGGTTATCTGACCTTTACGAAAGGCGACGGTTCTGCGCGTTCACTGGCTGTCGATGGTCTGACCATCACGTTTGCCGACGGCAAGGCAACGGTGCAGAACGCTACTGAGTCCGAAACGTTCACGTTGTCAGACCTGGCGAAGATGTTTTTCTCTGTAGATGAAGAGACGACAATGGGCATTCTTTCAATTGACAATTCACAATTGACAATTGACAATTCCGAATCCCAATGGTATTCTCTCGACGGGCTCAAGCTCAGCGGAAAACCCACCAAGACGGGTGTGTATATCGTAAAAAGTAATGGTGTAACGAAAAAGATTGCCGTAAAATGAAGAAGATCATGATGATACTGCTGGCTGCAGTGGGAGTGCTCACAGCCAGTGCACAGACCTTGAACGTCCATGTGGGCAATGTCACCTACCAGTTTCCTGCTGCTCAGGCAGGCGAGATGACCTACGCAGAAGGCACAACGCTGACCATCATGGGCAAGGCGTTCAACATCAGCGACATCAATAGCATCAGCATCGATTTCTCAACCGTCACCGACAATGCCGTGACCGTAGCCTACGAAGGCAGCGCAGCCCAAGTGACCGTTGCCGGCAACGTGGCGAAATACCTGACACCTGTCGTCAGCGGAGCCCATGTGTCGATAGCGCAGAGCGAGGAACTGACCAACGAACTGATTGAAGCAGGAACAGCCAGCGAAATCACCTACACGCTGTCGGGAACTTCTTCCGACGGTGAGTTCTATATGTCGGGCGCATCGAAAGCCACTGTAGAACTGAACGGACTGACGCTGACCAACCAGACACCCGTCTATTCAGGTGCAGCCGTACACATCCAGGACGGCAAGCGCATCAAGGTGAAAGTCGTCACAGGCACCACCAACACCCTTGTCGATGCTGCCAGCGGTGCGCAGAAAGGCTGCCTCTACATCAAAGGTCACGGTGAGTTTGCACAGAAAGGAACGCTCAACGTCGTAGGCAACGTGAAGCATGCCATTAAGACAGGCGAATATTTCACCCTGAAAAATGCCACCGTCAACGTCACCTCCGCCGTAGGCGACGGCATCAACTGCGGTCAGTATTTCCTCATGCAGAGCGGCACCGTCAACATCAGCGGCACCAGCGACGACGGCATACAATGCGATATCGACGACACGGAGACCTATCCCACTGGAACGGGTGAGATTCTAGCCGACGAGAGCGCAGGCATCGAAGCCCACGACGACGAAGACAGCGGCAATATCTATATAGAAGGTGGAACCTTCAACATCAGCGTTACTGCCGATGCTGCCAAAGCCATCAAGAGCGAGGGCGACTTCCGCATCACGGGCGGCACCCTCACCTGCACCACCAGTGGCGGCGGCATCTGGGACACCTCGAAACTGAAGACGAAGGCTGCGGCCTGTCTTAGTGCCGATGGCAACATGACCATCACGGGCGGCACGCTGACGCTGACCAGCACGGGCGATGGCGGCAAGGGAATCGGAGTCGATGGTACACTCACCATCAGCAACGATGCCAACATCACCGTCACCACCAAGGGCAATGCCGTCGTGGCATCCTCCAGCGGCGTTTTGTCTGTCGTCACCAGCTCCAGTCAGCTCGACCGTTATACCACCAGTTACAAGTCGTCGCCTAAGGGCATCAAGGCCGACGGCGCCATCACCATCAGCGGCGGTATCACCAGCGTCACCACCAACGGTGCCGGCGGCGAGGGCATAGAAAGCAAGGAAGAAATCACCATCAGCGGCGGACAAGTCATCGTCAATGCCAGCGACGACGCCATCAATGCCGCCTATAAGAAAGACGACAGCGACAAGTGGGTGTCTGGTTCCGGCAACATGACCGTCACCGGCGGCTATGTTTTTGCCCGCTCTACCAACAACGACGGCATGGACTCCAACGGCAACACCTATATCAAGGGCGGACTCGTCTATGCCATAGGTGCTGCAGGAGCTGAGATGGCTATCGACGCCAACACCGAAGAGCAGAAGAAACTCTATATCCAGGGAGGCACCATCATTGCCGTAGGAAAACTGGAGAACGGTGCCAGCATCTCAGGCGGCACCTGCAAGCAAACCACCTCTTGGACGGGCAACACCTGGTATGCACTCTACGACGGCAGCACCCTCGTGGCAGCTTTCCAAACCCCTGCCAAGTCGGGCAGCAGCGGTGGCTATGGTCCTGGCGGTGGCAGTCAGTCGCTCATCGTCTATACCTCATCCACGCCAGCCTTGAAGACGGGTAGCACCAACAACCCCATGACCGTCACCGGCGGCACCGAATATTTCGATGGAATGGCAAATTTTGGTTGTACGGTGAGCGGCGGCGGAAGTGTCACGCTCAGCAACTACTCCTCCTCTTCAGGAGGCAGATTCTAAGCTGTTATCAACTAAACAAAGAGGAGGGTGTGTCAAAATAGGCACATCCTCTTTTTTTTTTTGCATTGGGGCTTTCCGATAGATATTTCGTTATGCAGCAATTTTCATGATTTCTGTCTTGTAATGCCTCTGTAAGTCCTCAATCAGCATATACGAGGGCACAG
>JAFRYZ010000031.1 GCA_017442825.1 Prevotella sp.
GTGTGTGTGTGTGTGTTTGTGTTTGTTTACACAAAATATCGGAATAACCAAATATTCCGGCTATTCTTTTCACACTGTTATGAATGTTTAACGCTTGGTTTCTACCCATCATCACACAAAGTAATATGTTAATACTTTAAAATTCTGCCACAAAATTACATATTATCTTCAAAACTCACAAGTTTTTTTCTATTTTTCTTTCAGTATGAATTGAACTGCAGAGGATAATTCCTCCCAATCCTTCGCTCAAGCAACATGCCAAAAGGGGTGTTCTCCTGACGCAGCCCCGCTTTAGAATTCTCACACAGAGCTCCTTGTCTTTTATTCTCACGCCGAGGCACTCTAATATGAACGCCCCACATGAAAGATACAAAGAAAGATGCACATTCTGGATGCCACAAGTATGAAAAGATGTAAAGATTTATCATCTCTATTGTCCTTTTAACTCCCAAGCCGAAGGCGATAACTCCCAAGCCGCTTCAGCCGCAATATCTCCCAACAAAAACTCTAAAAATTGCTCATTTGGGCAATTTTTGTGCATTTTCTTTTAATCTTTGTTAATAATGTGTGCGCAAACACAACATTTCAAAACATTTCCCTTACCTTTGCAGCCGATTTTTTAATTTCTTTAAAAGATGATTAAACTAAGATTAACAGCAACAGCATTCATCTTTTCTGTTGCATCGGCAGCCACCTTCGCTGGCGGTATCCTGACGAACACGAACCAGAGTGTAGAATTCCTGAAGAATCCTGCACGCGACGCAGCCATCGGCATCGATGGTGTCTATAGCAACCCTGCCGGTGTTGCTTTCATGTCCAACGGCTTCCATCTCGCCATCAACTGGCAGATGGCACACCAAACCCGCACCATCACCTCTACCAACCCGCTCTTTGCATTGGGTAAGCATAACGACGGCAACATCACCAAAGAGTTTGAAGGCGTTGCCGACGCTCGTTTCATCCCTTCTGTACAGGCTGCATACAACACCGACAAATGGAGTTTCCAATTCAATTTCTCCATGCCTGGCGGCGGTGGTGTCTGTGAGTTTAGCAACGGACTGGGCTCCTTCGAGAGTGCTGTGGGCATGATAGCCCACAACCTGAACCCACTTGGCGCAGAAGGTTACGACTGTAATATGTACATGCGCGGACGTCAGTATTATTTTGGGTTCCAACTCGGTGCCGCTTACAAGATAGACAAACACTGGTCTGCCTATGGCGGTCTGCGCGTTCTCTACGGCGATGCATCCTACAAGGCACGCATCAACAACATTCAGGTGAAGATGTCTGACTCACAGGGAGAGTCCTACTATATCGACTTCGACCAGTTCCTGAACAACTCAGAGAACGACATCAACAAGAAGTTAGGACAGGCAGAACTGGCAACACAGATGGGCATCTATACTCCTGAACAGTTTGCTGCCATAAAGGCACAGGCCGACGCTGCTCTCTCCAGCATCGAACCGCTGCAGAAATACTCTCAGGGCGTCAACCTGATGAGCATCCAGACTGGTTTTGGCGTAGCTCCTATCCTGGGTCTCGACTATCGTACAGGACCTTTCAACTTCGCTGCGAAATACGAGTTCAAGACTCGCATGAAGATGAAGAACCACTCTACGGTGGACAAGGCGATGGAGATTGATGCCGTCAACAAGTTCCGCGACAACACGGATGTCGATGAAGACGCTCCGGCGCTGCTCGCTCTGGGTGCACAGTGGAGCATCATTCCCGAAATCCGCGTCAACCTGGGCTACCACCACTACTACGACACCGATGCCCATTGGTATCAGCATGCCGAGAAAAAACTCGACGGTGGCACCAACGAGTATCTTGCCGGTGCTGAATGGGACGTCACCAAGAAATTGAATGTCTCTGCCGGTGGACAAATCACCCGCTATCAACTCACCGACGACTACATGAACGACATGTCGTTCGTCGTCAACTCCTATAGTTTCGGTTTGGGTCTGTCCTACAAGGTGACGGACAACATCAAGGTGACAGCCGCCTACTTCCAAACCAACTACAAAGACTATGACAAAGTGACACAACGCCATCCTGAAACAGGAGCTGTCATGGTGGGCGACAAGTTCACCCGTACCAATAAAGTTGTTGGACTGGGCGTGGAGTTTTCACTTTAACTCCCCTTCTATAAAGGATCTACATCATAAAAGACCTGCAACGCACCATAGCGCGAATCCTTCATCAAGTCACTTTGCACTTGCCGGAGGCATTCGCGCACTTTCTTTTGGTCAATTCCGTTCTCCAGTTTGATGACAATCTTGCGGATGCTCAATTGCTTTACTCGCGCCACCGACGGTTTATCGGGACCCAACACGCGTGATCCGAAGAGGGTTCTCAGGCGCGATGCCAGCTCTGTTGCTGCCGATTCGGCTATCCTCTCGTTGCGATGGCGCAGATAGACATCCACCAGATGGCAGAACGGCGGATAGCGGAATGCGCGGCGCTCGTCCAGAAGGTCGCCATAAAAGGTGGGATAGTCGTTGGTGACAACCTGACGAATCACGGGCAGTTCCGCACTCTTCGTCTGCAAGATCACCAGTCCGCGCTTCCCCTTGCGCCCTGCCCTGCCGCTCACCTGAGCCATCATCGTATAGGCATGCTCATACGCACGGAAGTCGGGATAGTTCAACATGGTGTCGGCATTCAATATACCCACCACCCTCACGCGGTCGAAGTCCAATCCTTTCGTCACCATCTGCGTTCCAATGAGCACATTCGTCTTCCCTGCCGAGAAGTCGCTGATGATGCGCTCGTAGGCGGTACGCGAACGGGTGGTGTCCAGATCCATACGCGCCACACGCGCTTCGGGGAAGAGTGCCATCACCTCGTCTTCTATCTTCTCCGTGCCGTAACCTTTGCCCCTCAACTCGGTACTCTCACAGTTCGGGCACACCGTCGGAACGGTATAGACGCTGCCGCAATAGTGGCACGTCAGCAGGTTCTGACTCTTATGTAGCGTCAGCGACACATCGCAGTTCTTGCATTTCGGCACCCAGCCGCACATCTTGCATTCCACCATCGGGGCAAAGCCGCGACGGTTCTGGAACAGGATGACTTGTTCACCCGCCTGCAACGCTTTTCTGACGGCAGCCAGCAACACGGGCGAGAACGGTCCGCTCATCATCTTCCGCCGCCGCAGGTCGCGCACGTCCACCACCTGAATCTCCGGCAACTGCATTCCTTGATATCGCTCAGTCATCGTCACCAACCCGTACTTTCCCGTCTGGGCGTTGTAATAACTCTCTGCCGATGGTGTCGCAGTACCCAGCAAAACCTTTGAAAATGAAGAATGAAGAGTGAAGAATTCACTCATCATAATCGCTACCGACCTGGCATGATAGCGGGGCGCCGGCTCCTGTTGCTTGAAACTCGTTTCGTGTTCCTCATCGACGATGACCATACCGAGTCGCTGAAAGGGCAGCAACACGGCAGAACGGGCACCGAGGATGATGTCGTAGGGATGTTTCGACAGTTGCTTCTGCCATATCTCCACACGCTCGGCATCGCTGTATTTCGAGTGATAGATACCCAGACGGTTACCAAAGACGCGCTGCAAGCGTTCCGTCATCTGCACCGTCAGCGCAATCTCTGGCAACAGGTAGAGCACCTGCTTGCCTTCGTCGATGGCTTTCTGGATGAGGTGGATGTAGATTTCAGTCTTGCCGCTGCTGGTGACACCGTGCAACAGCACCACCCGCTTCTTCATCCACTGGAAGAGTATCTGGTTGTAGGCATCCTGCTGCACACTGTTCAGCGGATGGGCAAATTCCGGATGGGGCTCTCCCCCTCCGTTCAGGCGTCCCACCTCGCGCTCGTAGGTCTTCACGATGCCACGATCAGCAAGGGCTTTCAACACCGCCGGGGTACCATGCGACAGGTTCAGCAGCTCGTCTTTCGACAGGTCGCCGCCATTCTCCGTCAGACACAGCACCATCTCCATCTGCTTCGCAGCTCTTTTCAGCATACCGCCAAGCAACTGTTGCGCCTGTTCCTGACAGAAAGGCTCAGTCAGCATCACCCAGGTCTCCGTCTTCGCACGGTAGCCGTCCTCACTCTTCAGTCCGGACGGCAGCGCAGCCTTATACACCTCGCCTATGGGCGACATATAGTAGTCGGCTATCCACTGCCACAACTGGTATTGCTGCGGCAGCAACATGGGCGAAGCATCAAGCACACTCATCACCTCTTTTACGGCAACAGCCTTCCCGTCTTTCTGTCGTGCCGTCGGCGGCTCGTCATGCACGCGCACCGCCATTGCCGTATAGGTCTTACTCTTACCCAACGGTACGACGACACGCACACCAAACTTCACCTGCCCCAGCAGGTGTTCGGGAATGGCATAGGTGAAAAAGCCCTCCAACGGCAACGGCAATATGACATCGACATACTTCATCGGCAACTGCAAAGGTAAGAAGAAATCCACGAAGCACAACAAAAAACATGGAAAACTCAACGTCACTTATGCATCCATATTACTCACTACTTTACCGCAATACAGCCCCGTCATCTTCCTAATGCAAAACACCCATCAAGTAAAAAGTAATGTTTTACTCAGTAAAATATAATGTTTTACAAAGTAAAAAGTAATGTTTTACTCGGTAAAAAGTAATGTTTTACTTTGTAATATATAATATATTACTCGATGAAGGGGAGGTAAAGAGGAGTTAAAGAGGAGTTAAAGAGGAGTTAAAGAGGAGGTAAAGAGGAGGTAAAGAGGAGTTAAAGAGGAGTTAAAGAGGAGTTAAAGAGGAGTTAAAGGGGAGTTAAAGAGGAGGTAAAGGGGAGGTAAAGAGGAGGTAAAGAGGAGGTCAGAAATCCCAGATAAAGCCATATCTAAACATGGATTATTCTTTAAAAAACTAACAAGCCCTGCGGGCGATTGCACGGATTTGACAGATTTTCCGTGTTCAATTTTTCCGTGCGTTCCGCTTTCTATGTTAGAATCCAAATATTTTGACCATTATTTCTAGAATTATGCTGAGAATCTATATTCTGGGTTGTAAACTTGCTTGTTTTTGACCATTGAGGTGACGACATGGAGTAGCTTGTTCTTGACGTTGTTCATCGCCACAGGCATCTTTTTGCCGCGTGCTATCAGCCGCTGGTAGTACTGGGCGATGATAGGATTGAAACGAACGGCAGCCAATGCAGCTTGTGTCAACATGGCTTTTATGTGTCTGTTGGCCATGTAATGCACATGTGGATCCACATGCACGCTGGTGCCAGAA
>JAFRYZ010000032.1 GCA_017442825.1 Prevotella sp.
ACTGCAATGCAATGCGGGAGAGTAGGAGGCTGCCTTCTTTGAACAGACGGAGCCCTGTTGTCAGCTATGACGGCAGGGCTCTTTTCTTTTGTTGTCCTCGGCGGCATGAATGAGTCGGGGATGCGGAACGGCTCCTTTCTTTTAAATTTTGTTAAGCAAAGGTGATAATTATACCTGTAATATCCCTTTTTACGCATTATTTCATTACCTTTGCACCCCGTATGTGCATTTTAGAACCTATGAAGATAGACCTGAAGGGGCTGAAGGAGGGACTTACGGAGTTCCAATTCGGCTTGGATGACGGTTTCTTCAAGATGGTTGATGCTCAAGAGGTCAATCACGGAACCGTACAGGTGACGTTGTCTGTTCAACGGACTGCCGACGTGTTTACGCTTGACTTCCATACGGAAGGAACAGTGGAAATTCCATGCGACCTCTGTCTGGATGACATGGAACAGCCGATTGCTGCTGACAGCCGCATGATGGCGAAGTTCGGTGACGATGAGACAGAGGAGGGTGAGGTTACGGTAGTGCCTGAGAGTGATGGCATTCTCGACGTATCGTGGTTCATCTATGAGTCCATAGCGCTCGCCATACCCATTAAGCACGTTCATGCACCTGGAAAATGCAACGTTGCGATGACTAAAAAGCTCGAAGAGCTGTCAGCTGCCCGAAGCAGTGATGGGGAAAGCGAAGAGCTGGTGGATCCGCGTTGGGAGGCACTGAAACAGTTAAAAGTTTAAAGTTAAAAGTTTAAAGTTAATAGAATTATGGCACATCCTAAAAGAAGACAGTCGAAGACTCGTACACTGAAAAGAAGAACGCATGACGGCGCAGTAGCTCCTACACTGGCAGTATGTCCGAACTGTGGCGCATACTATGTTTACCACACAGTATGTCCTACTTGCGGATATTACAGAGGTAAGGTGGCTATTGTAAAGGAAACTGTTGAATAATGGAGAAAATCAATGCGATAATCACCGGTGTCGGTGGCTATGTGCCCGACTATATACTCGATAATTCTGAGTTGTCGCGCATGGTTGACACCAGCGATGAGTGGATTATGACCCGTGTGGGTATCAGAGAGCGGCATATCCTTACCGAGGAAGGGCTCGGAACGAGCTATATGGCGCGTAAGGCTGCCAAGCAGCTGATACAGAAGACAGGGGTTGATCCAGACAGCATCGATGCTCTTATCGTAACAACGACGACTCCCGACTACAAGTTTCCTTCTACTGCCAGCATTGTCATCGGCAAGTTGGGATTGAAGAACGCCTTTGGTTTTGACTTGGAAGCAGCGTGCTGTGGCTTCTTATACACCTTGGACATGGCTGCTTCGATGATAGAGAGTGGCAGGTATAAGAAGATTATCGTGATTGGTGCTGACAAGATGTCGTCGCTGGTTGATTATTCAGACCGTCAGACTTGTGTGCTGTTCGGCGACGGTGCCGGAGCTGTGCTCGTAGAGGCTACTACGGAAGATGGCGTAGGAGTTCAGAACTCATTCCTGCGTACCGACGGTAAAGGCTTGCCGTTCCTGCATCTCAAGGCTGGAGGTTCTGTCTGTCCGCCTTCCCGCTTTACGGTAGATCACCATCTGCATTACCTCTATCAAGAGGGACGCACAGTGTTCCGCTTTGCCGTTACGGCGATGAGTGATGATGTCGTCAAGATATTGAACGACAACAACCTGACGGCTGAAGACGTGCAGTGGGTCATCCCGCATGAAGCTAACGTGCGCATCATCGAAGCTGTAGCCAAACGTGCAGATTTGCCGTTGGACAAGGTGGTCATCAACATAGACCGCTATGGCAATACGAGTGCAGCGACGATTCCATTGGCTTTATGGGATCATGAGCCGAACCTCAAGAAGGGTGACAACATCATCTTCACGGCATTCGGTGCGGGCTTCGTTCACGGTGCATCCTATTACAAATGGGCTTATGACGGAAGTAAATATGCATAAAGCAGGATTCGTAAATATCGTTGGCAATCCCAACGTAGGTAAAAGTACGCTCATGAACCAGTTGGTTGGTGAGCGTATTTCTATTGCCACGTTTAAGGCGCAGACGACTCGGCATCGTATCATGGGTATTGTGAATACGGACGACATGCAGATTGTGTTCAGCGACACTCCCGGTGTGTTGAAGCCGAACTACAAGATGCAGGAGATGATGCTGGCTTTCTCGGAGAGTGCCCTGGCTGATGCTGACATATTGCTTTATGTGACCGATGTCGTGGAAGATCCGGAAAAGAACATGGACTTCCTGAAGAAGGTGCAGCAGATGAGTATCCCGGTGATACTGCTCATTAATAAGATTGATGCGCTAGGTACTCAGAATATTCAGAGTACTCAGAATACTCGGAGTAATCAGAGTAATCGGAATACTCAGAACCTATTAGGTGACATTGTTGCGAAGTGGCACACGCTGCTTCCCAAAGCCGAGATTCTGCCCATCTCTGCCAAAAACAAGTTTGGCACGGACATCTTGTTGAAGCGTATCAAGGAGTTGTTGCCTGAGAGTCCGGCTTATTTTGGCAAAGACCAACTGACAGACAAACCGGCACGCTTCTTTGTCAGTGAGATTATCCGTGAGAAGATACTGCTCTATTACGATAAGGAGATTCCTTATTCGGTGGAAGTGCGCGTAGAGAGTTTCAAGGAAACGGAAAAGAACATTCATATCCGTGCGATAATCTATGTGGAGCGAGAGTCTCAGAAAGGCATCATCATCGGGCATCAGGGCTATGCCTTGAAGAAAGTGGGAACGGAGAGCCGCAAGGCGTTGGAGAAGTTCTTCGGCAAACCGATTTTCCTGGAGACTTTCGTAAAGGTTGATAAAGACTGGCGCTCGTCGCAGAAGGAGCTGAATATATTTGGATATAATCCAGAATAAAGAAACACAAAAGGCAAGAAGTTCAAGTTCGAGCTGATGCCCGATAACGAGGAATAACAATATGGGTAATTTAGTAGCGATAGTAGGACGCCCGAATGTGGGCAAATCGACCTTGTTTAACAGGCTGACTCAGTCGCGCAAGGCGATTGTCAGTGATACGGCAGGAACCACTCGTGACCGCCAGTATGGCAAATGCAGTTGGAACGGTCGTGAGTTCTCGGTTGTCGATACCGGTGGATGGGTGGTGAAGTCTGATGACATCTTCGAAGATGCCATTCGCAAGCAAGTAACCATCGCTACTGAAGAAGCCGACCTGGTCTTGTTTGTTGTCGATGTGGAAACGGGTTTGACGGATTGGGACGAAGACGTAGCATTGATTCTGCGCCGTTCCAAGTTGCCAGTGATTCTTGTTGCCAACAAGGTTGACAACAGTGCAGAGTATTATGAGGCTTCAGAATTCTACAAGCTGGGCTTGGGAGAACCGCAGTGTATCTCTGCTGCCACTGGCGGTGGTACTGGCGACTTGCTCGACCTGTTGCTGACTAAGCTGAAGACTGATGAAGAGCCTGATATTGAAGAAAACATTCCCCGTTTTGCTGTTGTGGGACGTCCTAATGCCGGTAAGTCCAGTCTTGTCAATGCCTTTATCGGGGAAGACCGCAACATTGTGACAGAGATTGCGGGTACTACCCGTGATAGCATCTATACGCGTTACGACAAATTTGGTTTTGACTTCTATCTGGTGGATACTGCGGGCATCCGTAGAAAGAACAAGGTGACAGAAGATTTGGAGTTCTACAGTGTGATGAGAAGTATCCGTTCCATCGAAAATTCGGATGTCTGTATCTTGATGATTGATGCTACCCGCGGTATTGAAGCACAGGATATGAATATCTTCCAGCTGATACAAAAAAACAAGAAGTCGCTGGTGGTTGTCGTCAACAAATGGGATTTGGTCGAAGATAAGAGTCAGAAAGTAATCGATACTTTCGAAAATGCTATCCGTAGTCGCATGGCTCCGTTTGTTGATTTCCCTATCATCTTCAGTTCTGCTTTGACGAAACAACGCATCTTCAAAGTGCTGGAAACTGCCAAACAAGTCTATCTGAACCGCAAAGCTCGCATCGGCACAACAAAACTCAACGAAGTACTGCTGCCGTTAATTGAGGCGTTCCCACCGCCATCTATCAAAGGTAAGTATATTAAAATCAAATATGTTGCACAAATTCCAGACACTCAAATCCCGTCATTTGTGTTCTATGCGAATTTGCCGCAGTATGTCAAGGAACCTTACAAGCGTTTCTTGGAGAACAAGATCAGGGAGAACTGGAATTTGCATGGCTGTCCTATTCATGTATTTATAAGGCAGAAGTAATCGGGAGTTTTCGCGCTGCTCGCTTGACAAGCGCTTTGCTGCTACTTGCACCGCTTGGTTTGGTAAGCGCGAAAACTCGAACGAGAAGTAAGAAGATGAGGAGAATACAGTGGTTGTTTGTCGCAGTTGTCGTATTGAGCTTTCTTGCTGGGTGTAAGAAAGACGTTGACCAGTCGCTTGTTGTCAGAAATATAGCGGAACAATACTACGGATATTTGATACAAGGTCAGTTCGATGCGTATGTCGATGGATTGTATCAGCCAGACTCTATTCCTGATAGCTATCGTTCTCAGTTGATTGATAATGCGAAGATGTTTATGAAGCAACAACAGCAGCAACATCAAGGATTGACAGCTGTCGAGGCTGTCTCTGCAGCCGTTGATACAGAGCAGGAAGTAGCCGATGTCTATCTGCGGCTGAGTTTCGGTAATGGCGAAACCGAGCAAGTGCTGGTGCCGATGGTGCTTCACCAAGGCGTGTGGTATATGCGCTAAGTGTTTTGTTGATGCCCTATGTTTTCCACCTCTTTCACTTTCTTGAAGAGGTCGGAAGCAAAAACGAGGTCGTTCAGTTTCTGGTTTTTTGAACTGATTACCGTATCTTTGTTGCCTTGCCATTCCTTTTTGCCGTCAGCAATAAAGACGATGTTCTCACCGATACCCATGACCGAGTTCATGTCATGCGTATTGATAATCGTTGTAGTCTGGAACTCTTGTGTAATGCCGTGAAGCAGTTCGTCGATAACCAGTGACGTCTTCGGGTCAAGCCCAGAATTGGGTTCGTCACAGAAGAGGTACTTAGGATTCATGACGATGGCACGAGCAATGGCAACGCGCTTCTGCATACCGCCTGAGATTTCGCCGGGATATTTTTCCTCAGCCCCGCTTAAGTTGACACGTTCCAAACATTCCATTGCGCGTTTCTTCCTATCGCGAAGTGTCATGGGGGAAAACATGTCGAGGGGGAACATCACATTTTCTAATACTGACAGCGAGTCGAAGAGGGCTGCACTCTGGAAAATCATACCCATCTCACGTCTCATGAGCACCTGGTCTCGCTTGGACATTTGTACGAAGTTGCGGTCGTCATAGAGAATCTCTCCTTTTGTCGGTTCCAACAAACCAACGATATTCTTCATCAACACCGTCTTTCCTGCACCCGATTGTCCGATAATCAAGTTCACTTTACCGTTTTCAAAGACAGTATTGATGTCATGTAAGACTTCTCTGTCATCAAATGACTTGTATAAATGCTTAACTTCAATCATGCTGTAAGGAGTTGAGGAGATAAGGGGTTATGACAAGAGTTGCGTTAGGAATACGTCAGAGAAGAGAATAAGGACGCTGGAGTTGACCACAGCTGCCGTAGATGCCTTACCTACTTCAACACTACCGCCTTCTACGGTATATCCGAAGAAACTGGAGACACTCGATATGATAAAGGCGAAGAAAGAACTCTTGATGATACTCATCCATAAGAACCAAGGAATAAAACTATGTTGTAGTCCCACCGTGAGGTCGTCTGGTGTCAGCACATGACCGATGTAGGCAGTGGCATAGGCACCAAGAATACCCGTCGCAGCTGAGAAGACAACCAAAAACGGCATGATAGTAATGAGTCCCATCACCTTTGGCAATATTAGGAATGAGGCTGAATTGATACCCATAATCTCCAGTGCATCAATCTGTTGGGTCACCCTCATAGTGCCTAGCTCGGATGCAATGTTTGAACCAACCTTTCCAGCTAGAATAAGACACATAATGGAAGAGGAAAATTCCAATAAGAGAATTTCACGGGTAGTATAGCCACTCACCCATCGTGGCATCCAAGGACTTTGAATGTTCAATTTCATCTGGATGCAGATGACTGCTCCGATGAAAAACGAGATGAGCAGGACGATGCCGATAGAGTCAACACCCAATGCTGCCATCTCCGTGACGTATTTCTTCCAGAACATGCGAAGCCTTTCAGGACGCGAGAAGGTGCGTCCCATCAGCATCAGATATTTTCCGAACGTATAAAGCCAATTGTAGATAATCATGCGTGCAAAGGTACGATTAAGCGAGAACAAAACAAAAGAACTTGTTCTTTTTTTTGTCGAGCGAAAGTACCTTCTTGCGCCGCTTCGCTCTGCAAGCGCTTTGCGATTACGATGAAGTCAAAGGGCTGATTAAGCGAGAACAAAACAAAAGAACTTGTTCTTTTAAAACTAAAAAAAGTCGGAAAGAGTGCTTTTTATCCTTGATTTGTGATAAAAATCATGAGGATTTCACGTTGTTCGTTTTATTTTTGCTATTTTTGTACCCACCAAAAAAGGTCTTTTGACATGAATTCAATGGAAAAAACAAACATCGAACAGACCGACGGAATGGTGCTTCGAACGGAAGGACTGGTCAAGATATACGGCAAGCGTACTGTAGCCAATGGCGTGAGCATCAATGTGCGTCAGGGTGAGATAGTGGGACTGTTGGGACCGAATGGTGCCGGCAAGACTACTTCGTTCTATATGACAACAGGTTTGGTCGTTCCCAATGCCGGTCACGTCTATCTGAACGATCAAGAGATTACCGACTATCCTGTTTATAAGCGTGCCCGTGCCGGTATCGGCTACCTGCCACAAGAGGCGTCCGTCTTCCGAAAGATGACCGTCGAAGACAACATCATGTCTGTTTTAGAGATGACCCAACTGTCGAAAGAGGAGCGCAAGGAGAAACTAGAGAGCCTCATCGCGGAGTTTCGTCTGGGTAAGGTGCGCAAGAATACCGGTGACCGCCTGTCTGGTGGAGAGCGTCGTCGTACCGAGATAGCGCGTTGCCTAGCCATCAACCCCAAGTTTATCATGCTCGACGAACCGTTTGCTGGTGTAGACCCTATTGCTGTAGAAGACATTCAGTATATCGTTTGGCGGTTGAAATACCGTAATATCGGTATCCTCATCACGGACCATAACGTGCATGAGACGCTGAACATCACCGACCGTGCCTACCTGCTGTTCGAAGGGCGCATCCTCTTCCAGGGCAAGCCGGAGGAGTTGGCACAGAACCCCATTGTGAAAGAGAAATACCTTGGCTCCAACTTCGTATTGCAGAAGAAGGACTTCCAACTCCTTGACGAAGAGCGTCGTGCTCGCGAAATGGAAGAAGACGAGATAGAACAGAAATATAATAACTAATAAACTGACAACCAATGAAAAGACTAACTTTGTTCGTCGCAATGTTCGCTGGAATGGTAACGACATTGCATGCCCAAACGGTGCTGACCGTAGCACAGGATGAATCGGGCGACTATTCAACAATTCAAGCAGCTGTTGATGCTGTTGCAGAAGGTGAAGAAGCGATTATTAACATCAAGGCGGGTACCTACGAAGGTATGGTGAAGGTGGGAACGCGCCAAAAGCCTTCTACCAAGAAAATCAGTTTGATGGGCGAAGGCATGGACAAGACCATCATTACTGCTGCCAACGGTAAGAACACTATTGGCAATGGCAAGGACTTGCGCGACTATGCTACGCTGGGTATTTTTGCTCCAGATTTCTATGCACAAGACTTATGTATTCAGAATACTGGCGGCAGTGCTGCCGGACAAGCCATTGCACTTCATTTAGATGGTGATCGTGGAACCTTCTACCGTTGTAAGATAGCGGGTTATCAGGATCCCCACCGCACTAAGAAAGAGACGCGCAGCTATTATAAAGATTGTGTCATAGAGGGTGCTGTTGACTATATCTATGCAGGTGGTACTGCATGGTTTGAGAATTGTACTCTGAATAGTGTGGGTAACGGCTACATCACGGCTCCGGAAGACCTGACCGTTTATACCACAGCTGAAGACGGAACGAAGATTTGGCTAGGTTTCATCTTTAACAATTGTACGATAACTAAGAATACAGGAGTCACCAGTGTTGCCCTTGGTCGTTGCTGGGGAGCAGAGAAGTGCGGAAGCATGTTCCTCAACTGCAACCTGAACAATATCATCAAGGCTGCCGGTTGGGAGACGATGGGTGGCAACGACGGAACGAAATCGTACTATGCCGAGTATAAGAGTATGAACGGCACTGAACTCGCTGACGTTTCCAACCGAATCGGCTGGAGCCATCAACTTAGTGATGCCGACTACCAGAAGGTGAACACTTGGGCAAAGGTTGATGCTGCCTATCGTGCCATTAAGACCACAGCAGTAGCTTACAATCCCGAAGCAGTCATTGCAGCCCATCAGACCATCGACGACTATGCCGACATCGAGCAGAATCCATCACAAACGCTGGCGTTCCCGACAGCGCGAGGCTTCGGCAAGTTTGCTTCCGGCGGTCGTGGCGGCAAGGTGGTAGAGGTGACTAACCTCAACGACAGCGGCGAAGGTTCGTTGCGCTGGGCATTGACTCAAGCTGGGCTCTCTGATGCCACCATTGTTTTTAAAGTCAGTGGAACGATTCATCTGCAGAGTGATATCCGTGCGAAGTTAAAGAACGTGACCATTGCCGGGCAGACGGCACCAGGAGAGGGCATCCTCTATCGTGGCGGAAAACTGAACCTCGGCGGCTGCAATAACGTCATCATCCGTAACATCCGCGGTCGTCTGGGCTCCAAGAGTGACGAGCAGTTTGTCATTGACGACTCGAAAACTATCAACGAGCAAGGCAATGCACTGGATGCTTTCCGCAAGGCTAACTTCATTGCCGGCGGAGCGATAGGTATTGAGAACGCTGCAAACTTTATCATCGACCACTCTTGTTTCGGCTGGAGCGGTGAAGAGAACATGACCGTCTACGACAACCACTTCACCACTGTGCAGTGGTGTATCATACATGAAGGACTGTATAATGCCGGTCACCAGAAAGGCGCCCGTGGCTATGGCTGTCAGTGGGGTGGCTCTCCGGCAACATTCCACCACAACCTGCTGGCGCATAACGACAGTCGCAGTCCCCGTATTAACGGTGCCAGCAATGAAAACCAAGACCGTAATGTCTTCTTAGAGTATTTCAATAATGTGAACTATAACTGGGGACGCCAGAATTCCTGCTATGGTGGTGAAAACGAAGCAGGCGACTGGAGTTCACACGAGTGCAACTTTGTGGGCAACTACTATAAACCTGGACCAGCTAGGACCTCCAGCAGTTATTTCATTGAGATGTCGAAAGCGCGTAGCGGTAAGACCTTAAACGGTCCATCTATATGGTACCTTGACGGAAACAAGATGGAGGGAAATGCAACGGCTACTGCGAATAACTGGTCTGCTATCAGCAACCAAACAGGCTATGCCCTTGTTAGTACGAATCCTGATGTTCCATCAATGAAAGCTACGGAATTTATAGCTCAGCCTACCTACGCTACGGCAAAGAACCATGCTTGTCTGTCTGCATCGAAGTTTGATAATTATGCGGACTATATGACACCGCAGGAGACCGCTGACGAGGCGTTTGCCCATGTGCTGGCAAAGGCAGGTACCATCAACCGTGATGCCGTAGAGCGGCGCATCATCGAGGATGTCACCACCGGTACAGCCAAGTACAAAGGCATTGGCTACTATTCGGGTTCTCAAAACAACTGGACGGCATACGTAGCAGCCAAGGGCGGTGTCATCGACTCGCCTGCCGACTGTGAGGGATACTATGAGTATGCCCCTGCCACCGCCTACACCGACAACGACCACGATGGCATGGACGATGCTTGGGAGTTGCAGAATGGTTTCGACCCGACAAATGCGGAAGACCGCAATGTTGTAGCTTCAAAGGAAGGCTATACAGCTCTGGAAATTTTCCTGAACAGTTTGATGGGAGAACCCATCCAAATCATAACAGGCATCCGTAGCGTTACTGCCGATAAGTCGCTGAAAGGCGTTTCTCTCTATTCGCTCAATGGCATGCAGTTGGCACAAACCAAGCAAGAGGCCGATTTGGATCAGAAAAGTATTCCTTCTGGTGTCTATATCGTGCGTAAGCAGTTTTCCGACGGAAGCGTTCAGGTGAAAAAAATCGCAAAGAAGTAGTACATGCAAGTAAGCCTATTCATGCGGCTGTTAAAAAAACAAATTTTCAGTTAGGATATGAGGGATTTACGTTGAATTTACGTAATTTTGCACGCTCTAAGGCTCAGTGGTGCAGTTTGGTATGTGGAATGCATTCTGAAACCGTGATGAAGACAATAAAATAACGAAAGAATAAAAAATGAAGATTACATTTGAAAATCCTGACAAAGTGAACGGTCTTATGACCATTACTGTCGAAGAAGCTGATTACAAGGCAGAGGTAGAGAAGACATTGAAAGACTATCGCAAGCGTGCAAATATACCGGGTTTCCGTCCGGGACAGGTGCCGATGGGCTTGGTGAAGCGCCAGGTAGGTCCGCAAGTGAAGGCAGACGCAATCAACAAGGTGCTGGGCGAGAGCTTGCAGAAATATATTGTTGACAACAAAATTCCTATGCTTGGGCAGCCTCTTGGCGCAGAAGGTCATGAGCCAGTGGATTTGGAAAAGGATGCTCCATACGAATTCAAGTTTGACATTGCTGTTGCTCCTGAATTCAAGATAGAGTTGACAGATAAGGACAAGGTGACCTATTATAATATAGAGGTGGACGACAAACTCATCGACCAGCAGGTAGATATGTTTGCCAGCCGAAATGGTCACTATGACAAGGCCGAGGTCTATGACCCAGAGCAGCGAGATATGTTGAAAGGCGACCTGCGAGAACTCGATGCTGATGGCAATACGTTGGAAGACGGTATTGAAATTGAAGGAGCAGTGCTGATGCCGCAGTATATGAAGGTGGACGACCAAAAGAAACTTTTCGACGGTGCGAAACCTGGTGATATCATCACATGGAATCCACGCAAGGCATATCCTGAGAGTGATGTGGAAATCAGTTCGCTGTTGAAGATCGAAAAAGAGCAGGTGGCTGAGCACACGGGCGACTTCTCTTATCAGATTACTGAAATTTCGCGATTCGTCAAGGCTGAAATCAATCAGGAACTCTTTGACAGTGTTTATGGAACCGAGGCTGGTATCAAGGACGAAAAGGCTTTCCGTGAGGCTATTGCCAAAGGTCTCAGTGCCCAGTTGGAGAGTGATGAAGACTATCAGTTCCTGCAAGATGTGCGCAAGTATGCAGAGGAGAAAGTGGGCGAACTGACGTTCCCAGAGGCCCTGTTGAAACGCATGATGTTACAGAACAACCAGGATAAGGGTGAGGAGTTTGTTGAAAAGAACTTTGAGGCAAGCATCAAGGAACTGAAATGGCACCTCATTCGTGAACAACTGGCTGAGGCTGCCGGCGTGAAGGTTGAGGATGCTGACGTGAAGACTGCTGCCAAGGAGATGGCACGCGCCCAGTTTGCACAATATGGTATGAACAATGTACCCGATGAGTATTTGGAAAACTATGCTCAAGAGATGTTGAAGAAGCGCGAAACGGTTGATAATCTTGTAGAACGCGCCATCGACCACAAACTGACTCTTGCGTTGAAAGGTATCGTTAAACTGGCGAAGAAGAAGATTTCGCTCGACGATTTCAACAAGAAGGTAAACGAATAGAAGACACACTCGAAACAGAGTTTTTGCATTTTTTTGGAAAAAAACTTCTGTTGAGATAGAGGTTATCGACTTTTTTTCTTATCTTTGCATAAGACAAAAGGGCGATAGCCTCTTTTTTATTGGAAAAACAACGTGTTAAACCATCTTGAATACTATAAGTATGAACGATTTTAGAAAGTATGCAACTAAGCATTTAGGCATCAATGGAATGGTACTCGATGATGTGATGAGCGCACAGGCTCAGTATATGAATCCTTATATCTTGGAGGAACGTCAGCTGAATGTGACACAGATGGATGTTTTCTCACGACTGATGATGGACCGCATCATCTTCCTTGGTACACAGATTGACGATTATGTAGCCAATACCATTATGGCACAACTGCTCTTCATGGAGCAGGCAGATCCGGGAAAGGACATCTCCATTTATATCAACTCGCCGGGCGGAAGTGTAACGGCAGGTCTCGGTATTTACGACACCATGCAGTTTATCAGCAGCGATGTATGTACGATTTGTACAGGTATGGCTGCTTCTATGGCCGCAGTGTTGCTCGTCGCTGGCAAGGAAGGCAAACGCCAGTCCTTGCCTCATGGACGAGTGATGATCCATCAACCGCTTGGCGGTGTTCAGGGTCAGGCTTCTGATATGGAGATTGAGGTGAAGGAAATACAGAAGTTTAAGAAAGAACTTTATACGATCATCTCCGACCATTCACATACACCATACGAAAAAGTGTGGAAGGATTCCGACCGTAACTATTGGATGACAGCTGAAGAGGCAAAGGAGTATGGTATGATAGACCAAGTGCTGGTTCGTAAGCAGCAATAGGAGAAGAGAAGGAAAAACATGGCAAAGAAAAATACTTGCTCTTTCTGTGGCAGAGACAATACAGAAGTTAAGCTCTTGATCTCAGGTCTTACAGGTTTTATCTGTGAGGACTGTGCACGACAGGCATACCGTATAGTGGAAGAGACTGAGGTTCGGAAGGCTAAGGATGCTGGCGGACTGGATTTGAAGAAGTTGCCGAAGCCAACGGAAATCAAGGCTTATTTGGATCAGTATGTCATAGGGCAGGATCAGGCAAAGCGCTATCTCTCCGTAGCAGTCTATAATCACTATAAGAGAATACTGCAGAATGTTGACGATGATGGTGTGGAAATAGAAAAGAGCAATATCGTCATGGTCGGACCGACGGGAACAGGCAAGACTTTGCTTGCCCGTACTATTGCCAAATTGCTGGATGTGCCTTTTACCATTGTCGATGCCACGGTGTTTACTGAAGCAGGTTATGTGGGTGAGGATGTGGAAAGTATGCTCTCACGCCTGTTGCAAGTGGCGAAATTCGATGTTAAAGCAGCAGAACGCGGCATTGTTTTTGTCGATGAAATCGATAAAATTGCACGTAAAAGCGATAATCCCAGCATAACGCGTGATGTGAGTGGCGAAGGTGTTCAGCAGGGATTGCTGAAGATGTTGGAAGGAACAGTTGTCAACGTACCACCAGAAGGTGGACGAAAACATCCGGAGCAGGAATACATTCATGTAGATACCCACAACATCCTGTTTATTTGTGGAGGAGCCTTTGACGGTATCGAACGCAAGATTGCCCAGCGTCTGAATACGCACGTGGTGGGTTTCAATTCCGTGGAGAACGTAAGTCAAATAGACCGCAAGAACCTCATGCAGTATGTGCAGCCGCAAGACTTGAAATCATTTGGACTGATTCCCGAACTTATCGGTCGTATGCCCGTGCTTACTTATCTTGACGCCCTTGACAAGACCGCATTGCGTAGAATACTGGTAGAGCCAAAGAACTCCATTGTCAGACAGTATGAAAAACTCTTTAAGATGGATGGCATCACGCTCAACTTCACGGAAGAGGCGCTCGACTTCCTAGTTGACAAGGCTGTGGAATTCAAACTGGGTGCCCGCGGATTGCGTTCTATAGTGGAGAGTGTGGTGGCTAACGCTATGTTCGAATTGCCGGCAAAGAAAGTCAAGAAGTTTGAGGTTACGCTCGATGTCGCTAAGAAAGAGCTGAATCAGGCTTTGTTACAAGGCTTGGAAGCGCAGTAGTACCCTTTCTGCCGGAATTAATCTTGAGATCTATCACCCTATGACCCATATACCCCATGAATAAGAACTATGACCTGACAGGAAAACTGAAGCATTACTTCGGGTTCGACAAGTTCAAAGGCGACCAGGAGGCAATCATCCGCAATGTGCTGGATGGTAAGAATACTTTTGTACTCATGCCTACTGGAGGCGGTAAGAGCCTCTGCTATCAGTTGCCCTCGTTGATTATGGAGGGTACGGCTATTGTGGTGTCACCGCTGATAGCTCTGATGAAGAATCAGGTAGATGTCATTAATGGGATTAGTGAAGAGGATGGTGTAGCACATTATTTGAACTCATCGCTCAAAAAGGCTGCTATTGATCAGGTGAAGGCGGATATCGTTAATGGACATACCAAGTTGTTGTATGTGGCACCTGAGTCGCTGAACAAAGAGGAGAATATAGAATTTTTCAAGGCGGTCAACATTTCGTTCTATGCTATTGATGAGGCACACTGCATCTCGGAGTGGGGACACGACTTCCGACCAGAATACAGAAAAATACGTCATGCCATCGACGAGATAGGACAGGCTCCTATCATCGCGTTGACGGCGACAGCGACAGATAAGGTGCGAACGGATATCAAGCGTAGCTTGGGGATGGAAGATGCTGCAGAGTTCAAAAGTTCGTTCAACCGCCCGAATCTGTACTACGAAGTTCGTCCAAAGACGAAAGAGATAGATAAGCAAATTATCATGTTCATCCGCCAGCATGCTGGCAAGAGTGGCATCGTCTATTGCCTGTCGCGCAAGAAGGTGGAAGAGTTGGCGGCAGTTTTGCAGGCTAACGACATCAAGGCTGCTCCCTACCATGCGGGATTGGACTCGGATACACGCTCGAAAACGCAGGATGACTTCCTCATGGAGGAAATCGACGTCATCGTTGCTACCATTGCTTTTGGTATGGGTATAGACAAACCAGATGTGCGTTTTGTCATTCATTATGACATACCCAAGAGTCTTGAAGGCTATTATCAGGAAACTGGACGTGCTGGTCGTGACGGTGAGGAAGGAAAGTGTATTGCTTTCTACTCGGACAAGGATTTGAAGAAGCTTGAGAAGTTTATGGAAGGCAAACCTGTTGCCGAGCAGGACATCGGACGTCAGTTGTTGCAGGAAACGGCAGCCTATGCCGAATCGTCCGTATGCCGTCGCAAGATGCTGCTACACTATTTCGGAGAGGAATATACCCAAGAAAACTGCCATAATTGTGACAACTGTCTGCATCCAAAGACAAAGATTGAAGGAAAAGACCAGCTATTGATTGTGCTGACAGCAGTAGCGGTATTGAAAGAGAATTTCAGACAGGAATATGTCATCGATTTCGTCAAAGGTCGTGCTACCGATGATATCCGTGACCACAAGCACGACCAGCTTGAAGACTTTGGTGCGGGCGAGGGCATGGATGCAAAAGTTTGGAATCCCGTTATCCGTCAAGCACTCATCGCGGGTTATCTGAAGAAAGATGTTGAAAACTACGGACTGTTGAAGTTGACCTCGGCAGGTAAGAAGTTCATGAAGTCACCACAGTCGTTTATGATTGTGATGGACACAGAGTTCCGTTCAGATGATGACGAAGATTTGCACGATGGCGGTTCGGGTGCCCTTGATCCAGAACTCTTCTCTATGTTGAAAGACTTGCGTAAGCGTATGGCACGCAAGTTGGAACGACCTCCGTATGTCATCTTCCAAGATGTTTCTTTGGAGCAGATGGCCACGATGTATCCTATCAACGAGCAAGAACTACAGAACATCCAAGGTGTTGGTGCCGGCAAGGCAAAACGCTATGGCAAAGAGTTCTGCGAGCTTATCCGTCAGCATTGTGAAGAAAACGAGATTGAACGTCCTGAAGAACTGCGTGTGCGTACCGTCGCCAAGAAGTCGGTGCAGAAGGTGAAAATTATCCAAGGCATCGACCATAAGATTCCTCTTGATGATATTGCCACATCGGAAGGACTGGATTTCGATGAAATGTTGGAAAAAGTAGAGGAAATCGTCTATAGCGGCACAAAACTGAACATCGACTATTTCCTCGACGAAGTGATGGACGAAGACCATCTTGATGACATCTACGAGTATTTCTTGAACAGTGAAACCGACGATCTCAATGCGGCACAAGACGAGTTAGGCGAAGAATATACAGAAGACGAAATTCGTCTTGTCCGTATCAAGTTCTTGTCAGAAATGGCGAACTGATACATTTTTCAGCAAACGTTTGGTAGTTTCACCGATAATCCCTATTTTTGCAAATAGATAAGAGGAATGTCTATGGAAGAAAAGGAAGAATTAAAGCGTTGGGAACAACGTCTGACTAACTATGGTAAAGCATTGAACCGACTTGCAGAAATCGTAAACGAGAGCCACCGTCGCCAATTGAACGACTTTGAGCGTGACAGCGTCATCAAACGATTCGAATTTACTTTCGAGTGTGCATGGAGACTGATGAAAAGCTATGCAGAAAGTCAGGGCGTACAGGAGGTTGGTGCTTCACGCGATTCCATTAGGCAAGCACTCGTCCTTCATACCATAGAAGACGGCGATGCATGGATGGGAATGATAAAATGGCGCAACGAGACAGCGCACAACTACAACGGCGAAGTCGCTGATGCTGCCATTGAAGAGATTATCCAGCAGTTCTATCCGCTCATGGTAGCGTACTATCATAAAATGGATTCACTCTCTAAGCATACTCCGATTGATTTGTTTCACTCGTAAACTAAAGAACCAATGTACGGCTTAAGCGACAGGAACATAGAAGAACTCCGAAGCATCCTTGCTTCTATTCCTCACATAGAGGAAGCCATACTCTATGGTTCACGGGCAAGGGGCGACTATAAGCCCGCTTCAGACATCGACTTGTCGTTGAAGGGTGAAAAGCTGACGCGTCAGGATGTCGCCCTTCTTGACGACAAACTATATTATTCCTACATTCCTTATTACTTTGATACGAATATCTACTCTGAACTGACAAACCAGGACCTGCTTGACAGCATCGACCGCAACGGAAAGATATTCTACCAGAAACAAACCGCATAACAATAAATACTCATCATTATACTAATGTCAAACCCAATAAACACCGTAACGCCTATGAGATAGGAACAATATAAAGACATATAGAAACTGAAGCGTTAGCTTTATTCTTGTCTCTGAAAATCGCCAATTAGAAGAGACCGTCAAGAGTAAGTAGCTCAACGCTCACGTGTTCGCACGTGGGCTTTTACTCGTATATGACGGAATGGTGTTTGGCGATACCTCAGAGACGTAGACGAAGTTTTAGTCCACGTTTTCTTTTTCTGTCTTTTCAACTCAGCCTTTGGACTAATACCTAATTATTAACTTAAAACCCAAATAACATGAAAAGACTTTTATCATTATCCCTATGCCTGATGACAGCCCTGCTATCTTTTGCGCATTCCTTCGAGGTGGATGGAATCTATTACTATATAACCTCATCAGCAGAACCTTATACCGTTGAAGTAACCTATCGAGGAAATTATTCTTCTGACTATAGCGATGAGTATACAGGTTCCGTTACCATCCCTGCTACAGTTTATAATAGTTCTGATGGTAAGACCTATCAGGTGACGAGAATCGGGGATGAAGCTTTCTCAGGTTGCAGCGGTCTGACCTCTGTCACCATTCCCAACAGTGTGACGACCATCCGCAGATATGCGTTCTCTGGTTGTAGCAGTCTGACCTCTGTCACAATTCCCAACAGCGTGACGAGCATCGATACACAAGTGTTCTCAGGTTGCAAAAGTTTAACCTCTGTCAGCATCCCCAACAGCGTGACGACTATTGGTTATATGGCGTTCCGGAATTGCAGCAGTCTTACTTCCATCACCATCCCCAACAGCGTGACGAGCATAGACAGAAATGCGTTCGAAAATTGTAGCGGTCTGACCTCCGTCACCATCCCCAACAGTGTGACGAGCATAGGCGAGTATGCGTTCGCTTGGTGCAGTGGTCTGACCTCGGTGACTATTCCCAACAGTGTGACGACTATCGATCATTCTGCGTTCTATAATTGTAAGGGCCTGACCTCTGTCACCATCCCCAACAGCGTGACGAGCATCGGTTATGAAGCGTTCTATGGAACAGCGTGGTTTAATAATCAGCCTGACGGCTTGGTCTATGCAGGAAAAGTAGCGTATAAATACAAAGGAACTATGCCTGAAAATACGGCGATTGTTTTAGAAGAAGGGACATTAGGAATTGCAAAGTATGCGTTCGAAAATTGTAGCGGTCTGACCTCCGTCACCATCCCCAACAGCGTGACGAGCATCGGCAGTTCTGCGTTCTCTGATTGCAGCAGTCTGACCTCCGTCACCATCCCCAACAGCGTGACGAGCATCGGCAGTATGGCGTTTTACGGTTGCAGCAGTCTGACCTCCGTCACCATCCCTAATAGCGTGACGACAATTGGTGATTACGCATTCGCTGACTGCAGCAGTCTGACCTCTTTCACCTTCCCCAATAGTGTGACAAGCATTGGTGATTATGCATTCTATTACTGTTCAAACCTGAAATCCATTGTCATCCCTGAGGGCGTGACAACCATCGGTAAATGTTCTATTTCTTGGTGCGACAGACTTACTTCTGTCACCATCCCCAACAGCTTGACGATGATTAGCAGTGGTGCGTTTTCGTATTGTTGGAAGATGAATGAAATTATATCATATATTCAAAAGCCGTTCATCATCGATGATTATTGTTGGGGAGTCGAAAAGACCATCCCCTTGTATGTACCCGCTGGCACAAAAGAAAAGTACCAGAGTACAGACGGTTGGAAGGACTTTACGAACATTATAGAGTTTGGAGGGGATGCTATAGAACCTACGGAAGAATCGCAGGAAGTGGATATGGCAGCAGTGCCTGACCAGATGGACTTGAACGGAATAGTTGTCGGTGATACGTACTATGCACTGAACGCTGAGAATGGCGACGGCGCAGATAAGGAAGACGGTTTTGTTGTCATTAACTCTATCACTACCGATGAAGCCATCAGCAGTATCGTCGGTAAGGATATCTGTGATGAGAGCGTGAAGGAAGCATTCAAGGGTATCATCTTCATGGTGCCGGCTGGTACGGGAAAGGTGAGCGTTACGGGTCAGACCATCGGCAGCAGCTCGCTGATGGTGAAGATTGGTAGTCAGGTGGCACAGTCCTTCCAACTGGCTGAGCGCGAGACGGTACAGATTCCTTACACCGTAACCGAGCCGACATACGTCTATATCTATGCCGGAACGAGTGTTCAGGGAGCAAGGGCGCAAGGCGCCACCACAGCCGCAGCTGCCGAGAACAGCGTGAAGGTATACAGCTACAAGTGGGAACCAACAGAGACAACGGGCATTAACTCAATTCACAATTCACAATTCACAATTGAGAATGAGGCTGGCGCATGGTACACGCTGGACGGCAGGAAGCTGAGCGGCAAGCCGGCACAGAAGGGTGTGTATATTGTGAACGGTAAAAAGGTCGCGATGAAGTAATAGCCCATCCCCTCCCTGGGGAGGGGCTTACTTTCTTGCCAGACGGATTCAATGAACTCTTAGGAATGTGTCAAAGAAGTAAACCCCAGAAGCTTTCAGTTCAACTTCTGGGGTTCACTTCTTTTTCATGTCGCCTACGGCGAGAATACGTATATGAGTGTAGGATGATGCTTTTTCGAGCGCCATCCTGCGCTGTGGTGCCCCTACAGGGGAAATAAAAATGTTTTTTATACATACGACACAACATCCGTAAACCACTAAGTCATAGCGACTTACAGGGTTTGGGTCGCATAAAGTACTACACTTTTAGGCGAAAGTCGAACACCGACCTTCCAACTACTATGAGTTTGCAAGCCAACTACTATGTAGTTGCGTTCCAAACTCATAGTAGTTGGAACGCAAACACATAACAGTTGCAG